>NZ_JBFAQS010000012.1:46168-205825 GCF_040678875.1 Micromonospora sp. NPDC049274 | reverse complement strand
ATGCCGCACACCACGCTCAACCAAATGACGAGCAACCAGAGCACCCAAACCACCCGTACCACCAGTGACCAGAACCGTGCCCTCCGGATCCAGCCCCACCGGCACCGACCCGGACTCCGCCGAGACCCGCACCAACCGCGGCACCAACACCACACCCGACCGAACCGCTACCTCCGGCTCACCCGAGGCCACCACCACCGACAACACCGACTCACCCGAACCATCACCATCAACCAACACGATCCGGCCCGGGTTCTCCGCCTGCGCCGCACGCACCAACCCCCACACCGGCGCCACACCAAGATCAACCCGCTCATCAGGGCCCACCGCCACCGCACCCCGCGTCACCACCACCAACCGAGAACCCTGCTCCTCGGCCAAAAACTCACGTAGCCGCCGCAACACCGACGCCGCCGACGCCCGAATCGCCGCCGGCACATCCGCACCCGAAGCAGGAACCCGCAACACGACCCACTCCGACGACTCAACGCCACCACCGACGGCCGACGACGGCGACCACTCCGTGCGGAACAACGCGTCGTTTCCGACCCGGAGCTGATCGGCGGAAGCGGGCCGGGACACCAGGGACTCCACGCTCAGCACCGGCGCGCCGGTGACGTCGGTGGCGAACACCGAGACCTCGCGGTCGCCGGGCCGGGTGAAGTGGACCCGCAGCGACGCCGCGCCTGCCGAGTGCAGGGTGACGCCGGTCCAGGTGAACGGCAGGACGGTCTGGTCGGCGGTGCCCCGGTCGCGGTCGTCCAGCAGCGGCGCGTGCATGGCGGCGTCCAGCAGGGCGGGGTGCAGCCCGAACCGCGCCGCGCTGGCGGGCACCGTCTCCGGCAGCTCGACCTCGGCGTAGACGTCGGTGCCGCGCCGCCACACCGCGCGCAGGCCGCGGAAGGCGGGTCCGTAGGCGTAGCCGCGGTCGAGCAGGAACTGGTAGGCGTCCTCGATGCCGACGGCGGTGGCGCCCGGCGGCGGCCATTCCGCCGGTGCGGTCGCCGGGGGTTCCGCCGCGGGCCCGAGCTTTCCCGTGGCATGCGCCGTCCAGGTGCCGCCCACGTCGTCCGCGCCGCGGGTGTGGATGCGGATGTCCCGGACGCCCAGTTCGTCCGGCCCGCCGACGGTCACCCGCAGGTGCAGGGCGCCGCGGTCGGGTAGCACGAGGGGGGCGCCCAGCGTCAGTTCCCGGACGGCGGGGCAGTCGATCTCGTGCCCCGCCTGCAGGGCCAGTTCGAGCAGGCCGCTGCCGGGCATCAGCACTGTGCCGAGCACGTCGTGATCGGCGAGCCACGGTTGGGTGGCCACCGACAGGCGGCCGGTGATCGTCACCCCCGCCGCGTCGGGAGTCGAGACGAGCGCGCTGAGCAGCGGGTGGTGGATCGTGGTGAGACCGGCGGCCGCGACGTCACCGGCAGCCAGCTCGGCCGCGGGCCAGTAGCGGTCGCGCTGGAACGCGTAGGTCGGCAGCGCGACATGCGGCGCGGATCCGAGCAGTTCCCGCCAGTCGACGGGGCTGCCCGCGACGTGCAGGCGGGCGAGCGCCTCGACGAACGCCTGCGCCTCGTCGCGGTCCTTGCGGGCGGTGGGGATCGCATCGGTCAGGCCGCTGAGGACCCCGTCGGGGCCGATCTCCACCAGGATGTCCGCACCGGCGGCGGCGACGTTGTCGGCAAACCGAACAGCCTGCCGGACGTGCTCGACCCAGTAACCGGGGTCGGTCGGGTCACCGCTGATAGCCAGCGCGATGCTCGGCTGCCGATAGGTCAGGCCCTCAGCCACCTGCCGGAAGTCCTCCAGCATCGGCTCCATCAACGGCGAATGGAACGCATGACTGACCCGCAACCGGCGCATCCGCACCCCGACCAACGCCGCCTCGACCCGGGCCACACTCTCCTCAGCCCCGGAGACCACCACCGCAGACGGGCCGTTGACGGCGGCGATCCCGCAGAACTCGTCCAGCAGCGGCACCACATCGGCCTCCGCCGCGGCGACCGCGAGCATCGCCCCACCCGCCGGCAACGCCTGCATCAACCGCGCCCGAGCGTCGACCAACGCGCACGCGTCATCCAGAGACAACACACCCGCCACATGGGCGGCCGCGATCTCCCCGATCGAATGACCCACCAACACATCCGGCTCGACACCAAACGACGTCAGCAACCGGAACAACGCGACCTCGAACGCGAACAACGCCGGCTGCGCGTTACCGGTCTCGCGCAGCTCCTCCTCCGACGAACCCCACATCACCTCCCGCACATCAAGACGTTCCAGCACCTCGTCCAGGGCGTCGGCGAACACCGGGAACTCGGCAGCCAACTCACGGCCCATACCGAGCCGCTGACTACCCTGACCCGAGAACAGGAACCCCAGCCGGCCACCGTCCCCGGACCGGCCGACCACCACACCAACGGCCTGCTCGCCCGCGGCGACGGCGCGAAGCCCTGCCACCAGCTCATCCCGCACCGAACCGACGACGACGGCACGATGCTCCAGCGCGGCACGACGACCGTGCAACGCGGCCCCGACCGCGGCGACGTCGACGTCACCGTCCACCGACGACAGAAGCTTCGCCGCCTGGGCCCGCAAGCCTTCCACGGAACGCGCGGAGATCAGCCACGGCACCACCGGCAGCGAGCGACGCCCGGCCTCGCCCGGCTCCGGCTCCCCCTGCTCGATGATCACGTGCGCGTTGGTGCCGGAGATACCGAACGAGGAGATCCCCGCCCGTCGCGGCCGACCGTCGCCGGTCCACTCCCGCGGCTCGACCAACAACTCGACCGCACCGGCCGACCAGTCCACGTGCCGCGACGGCTCATCGACGTGCAGCGTCTTCGGGACGACCCCGTGCCGCATCGCCATGACCATCTTGATCACACCGGCGACACCCGCCGCGGCCTGCGTGTGCCCGAGGTTCGACTTGACCGAGCCCAACAACAGGGGCCGTTCCCGGTCCTGGCCGTAGGCCGCGATCAACGCCTGCGCCTCGATCGGATCACCCAACGTCGTACCGGTACCGTGCGCCTCGACGACATCGACGTCTGACGTGGACAGACCAGCGTTGGCCAGCGCCTGGCGGATCACCCGCTGCTGCGACGGCCCGTTCGGGGCGGTCAACCCGTTGGACGCGCCGTCCTGGTTGACCGCGGAACCCCGTACCACCGCAAGGATCTGGTGGTTGTTGCGCCGCGCGTCGGAGAGCCGCTCCACCAGCAGCACCCCAACACCCTCGGCCCAGCCGGTACCGTCGGCCGAATCCGCGAACGCCTTGCACCGCCCGTCCGGCGAGAGACCACGCTGCCGCGAGAACTCCACGAACGTCCCCGGCGTCGCCATGACCGTCACACCGCCGGCCAACGCCAGGTCACACTCACCCGAGCGCAACGACTGCACCGCCAGGTGCAGCGCGACCAGCGACGACGAGCAGGCGGTGTCGACCGTGACAGCCGGACCCTCGAACCCGAACGAGTACGCCACCCGACCGGAAACCACGCTGCCGGAGTTGCCCGTGCCGACGAGCCCCTCGAGCTCGCCGCTCGCGTGCAGCGACCCGTAGTCGTGGTACATCAGGCCGGCGAAGACACCCGTGCGTGATCCGCGCAGCGAGGTCGGGTCGAGCCCGGCCTGTTCGGCGGCTTCCCACGAGGTCTCCAGCAGAAGCCGCTGCTGCGGATCCATCGCCAGCGCTTCCCGCGGGCTGATCCCGAAGAACCCGGCATCGAACGACGCCGCATCCCGCAGAAAACCACCATGCCTGGTGTACGAGGTACCACGGTTGTCCGGATCCGGGTCGTACAACCCGTCCAGGTCCCAGCCCCGGTCACCCGGAAACTCCGACACCGCGTCGACCCCGTCGAACACCAGCCGCCACAAATCCTCCGGGGACTCCACGCCACCCGGGTAACGGCACGCCATGCCCACGATCGCGATCGGCTCGCCACTGCCCACGGTGGCTGGAGCGACCGTGGCCGGCACGATCGCGGTGCCGGACAACTCGGCCGCCAGGTAGCCGGCAACGGCCCGTACGCTCGGATGGTCGAACGTCAGGGTGGCCGGCAACCGCAGGCCGGTGGCGGTGGCGAGCCGGTTACGCAGTTCGATGGCGGTGAGCGAGTCCAGCCCGAGGTCCTGGAACGGCTGCTCCACCGCGATGGCTTCCCCACCGGTGAAACCGAGGGTCGCGGCGACCTGCTCCCGCACCAGATCGGTGAGCAGGGCGCGGGTCTCGTCGGGGGTGCTCCCGGCGAGTTGGACGGTGTGCGGGGTCGCGGCCCGGCGGGACAGGGCGCGGACCAAGCCGCGGAGGACGGCGGGCAGGGCGTCACCGGCCGCAGCCGGCGGGCGCGGGTCGAGCCGCATCGGGACGAGAAGGGCGTGGTTCCGGGCCAGAGCCGCGTCGAACAGGGCCAGTCCCGCGTCCACCGTCAGCGGGACGACGCCGGTGCGCCACATCCGGTCGACGTGGGCTTCGGCCAGCCGTTCGGCCATGCCGCCGGTGCCCGTCCACGGTCCCCAGGCCAGCGACGTGCCAGGCAGGCCGAGGGCGCGACGGTGCTGCGCCACCGCATCCAGGAACGCGTTGCCGGCCGCGTAGTTGCCCTGGCCCGCGCCGCCGAGCACGCCGGCGGCCGAGGAGAACAGCACGAACGCCGACAGTTGCCGGTCCCGGGTCAGCTCGTGCAGATGCCAGGCGGCGTCGGCCTTGGGCCGCAGGACGGCCGTCAGCCGCTGCGGCGTGAGCCCGCCGATCGTGGAGTCGTCGAGCACACCCGCCGCGTGCACCACGGCGGTCAGCGGATGCTCGGCCGGCACCGCGTCGATCAGCGCCGCGACCTCGGAGCGGACGGCCACGTCACACTCGGCGAACGTCACGTCGGCGCCCAGGGCGGCCAGCTCGTCGCGGAGCTCGCCGGCCCCCAGACTGTGGCCGCCACGCCGGCTCACCAGCAGGAGGTGTCGGACGCCGTGCCCGGTCACCAGGTGGCGGGCAACCAGCGCCCCGAGGCCGCCGGTGCCGCCGGTGACGAGCACGGTGCCGTGCGGGTCGATCGCCGGGGGTGCGGTCTCGGCCGGGCCGGTCAGTCGTGCCAGTCGCGGGACGAGCGTGCCGTCACCGCGTACGGCGATCTGCGCTTCGCCGGCGCCGAGCGCCGCTGCGATCCCGGCCGCGGAGGCGGTGTCGTCGGTGTCGAGCAGCACCAGCTGGCCGGGGTTCTCGGTCTGCGCGACCCGCACGAGACCCCACACGGCGGCCTGCGCGGGTGTCACGTCCTCGGCCGGGGTGACGGCGACCGCGTTGCGGGTCACCACCACCAGTTTCGCCGGTTCAGTCCGGTCGGCGGCCAGCCACCGCTGGAGCAGTTCGAGGACTTCCCTAGTGGTTTCGTGCACGTCGTCATGCGCGCCGACCGGTGCGACGATCCACCCCGGGCCGGCCTCGGAAAACTCGGCACAGCGGTGGCCGGTCAGCTGCGGAAGACCGTCGCCCAGGACGGTCAGGCCGGTCTCGACGGCGCCGCCGGTAACGGTCGTCCAGTCCAGACGGAAGAGGTCGCCGGGACTGCTCGTGCCGATCTCGTCGACCTGGACCGGACGCAGCACGAGGCTGTCGATGTCGAGCACGGGCGCGCCGGTCCGGTCCGCCGCGGTGAGCCGCACGGTGCCGCGTGCGCCGCCCGGGGCGATCCGCACCCGCAGGCGGGTGGCCCCGACGGCGTGCAGCGCCACGCGGGTCCACGCGAACGGCAGGTTCACCCGCCCCGGGCCGGCGTCGTCGAGGTGGTCGCCGAACGCGATCGCCTGCAGTGCGGCGTCCAGGAGGGCAGGGTGGAGCCCGAACCGCTGGGCGTCGTCGTGGGCCGGCTCGGGCAGCACGACGTCGGCGTACACGTCGTCGCCGCACCGCCAGGCCGCGGTCAGGCCATGGAAGATCGGTCCGTAGTCGACGCCCGTACCGTCCGTCTCGGCCGCGAGCTCGGCGGCCTCGACCGCGACGGCGCCCGCCGGCGGCCACTCCACCAGTTCCGGTGCCGGCACCGGGCCGGCCCCGGCGGCGAGCACGCCCTCCGAGTGCTGGACCCAGGCCGTTTCCGGGCCGGAGTCGGGGCGGGAGTAGATTCCCACGCCGCACCGTCCGTCGGCGTCTGGAGCTGCGACCCGGACCTGAACCCGCACACCCCCGGTCTCGGGGATCACCAGGGGCGTCCGCAGAGTCAGCTCGGCCAGTTCCGGGCAGCCGGCCGTCTCGCCCGCGCGCAGCGCCATCTCCACTTGGGCCGCGCCGGGCAGCACCACGACCCCGCCGACCCGGTGATCGCCGAGCCACGCGTGCGTGGCCCGCGACAGTCGCGCCGTGCACACCACGCCACCGTCCTCGGGACCGGCCACCACCGCCGAGAGCAGCGGATGCTCGATCGCGCCGAGACCGAACGTCGACAGGTCACCGCCGGCCGGGCCGGCCTCCAGCCAGTAGCGCTCGCGCTGGAACGCATAGGTGGGCAGCTCGATCGACCCGGCCGGGGCGCCGAGATAGGAGGTCCAGTCCACGGCGACGCCCGCGACGTGCAGGCGGGCGAGCGCCTCGACGAACGCCTGCGCCTCGTCGCGGTCCTTGCGGGCGGTGGGGATCGCATCGGTCAGGCCGCTGAGGACCCCGTCGGGGCCGATCTCCACCGCGATGTCCGCACCGGCGGCGGCGACGTTGTCGGCGAAGCGAACGGCCTGCCGGACGTGCTCGACCCAGTAACCGGGGTCGGTCGGGTCACCGCTGATGGCCAGCGCGATGCTCGGCTGCCGGTAGGTCAAGCGTTCGGCGACCTGCCGGAAGTCCTCCAGCATCGGCTCCATCAACGGGGAGTGGAACGCGTGACTGACCCGCAACCGGCGCTTCCGTACCCCGACCAACGCCGCCTCGACCCGGGCCACACTGTCCTCAGCGCCGGAGACCACGACCGCCGACGGGCCGTTCACCGCCGCGATACCCACCCGCTCGTCGAGCAGCGGCAACACATCGGCCTCCGCCGCGGCGACCGCGAGCATTGCCCCACCCGCCGGCAACGCCTGCATCAACCCGGCCCGGGCGGCGATGAGCGTGCACGCGTCGTCCAGCGAGAAGACACCCGCCACATGGGCAGCGGCGATCTCCCCGATCGAATGACCCACCAGGACGTCCGGCTCGACGCCGAGCGAGGTGAGCAGCCGATAGAGGGCGACCTCGAAGGCGAACAACGCGGGCTGCGCGTTACCGGTCTCGCGCAGTGCCTCCTCGGACGAGCCCCACATCACCTCCCGCACATCGAGACGCTGCAACACCTCGTCGAGAGCATCGGAGAACACCGGGAACTCGGCAGCCAACTCACGGCCCATACCGAGCCGCTGACTACCCTGACCAGAGAACAGGAAGCCCAGCCGGCCGCCTTCACCGGCACCGGTGACGACGCCGGTCCTCTGCTCCCCCGCCGCCACGGCCTCCAGCCCGGCCAGCAACTCCTCCCGCCGTGTTCCAACGACCACGGCGCGGTGGTCCAGCAGCGCCCGCGAACCGTGCAGGGCGGCCGCCACCGCGACCGGGTCGGCCTCCGCGGACGCGAGGTGCGCGGCCAGCCTCGCCGCCTGGTCCCGCAGGGCGGCGGGGGTACGGGCGGACACCAGCCACGGCACCACCGGGACGCCGACGGGCTCGGCTTCGGTCGGCTCCGGGGTGACCTGCTCGACGATGACGTGGGCGTTGGTGCCGGAGATGCCGAACGACGACACCGCGGCCCGGCGGGGGTGGTCGCCCCCGGCCCAGTCGCGCGCCTCGGTCAGCAGTGCCATCGTGCCCGCCGACCAGTCCACGTGCGGCGACGGCTCGTCGACGTGCAGCGTCTTCGGCAGAACGCCGTGCCGCATAGCCATGACCATCTTGATCACGCCGGCCACGCCCGCCGCGGCCTGGGTGTGCCCGATGTTGGACTTCACCGAGCCGAGCCACAACGGCTCGCCGCCGGCACGGTCCGCGCCGTACGTGGCGATCAACGCCTGCGCCTCGATCGGGTCACCCAGGGTGGTGCCGGTGCCGTGCGCCTCGACGACGTCCACGTCCGGGGCCGACAGGCCCGCGTTGGCCAGCGCCTGGCGGATCACGCGCTGCTGGGACGGGCCGTTCGGGGCGGTCAGCCCGTTGGACGCGCCGTCCTGGTTGATCGCGCTGCCCCGGACCACGGCGAGGACGGGATGTCCGTTGCGGCGGGCGTCCGACAGCCGTTCGACGAGAAGCACGCCGGCGCCCTCGCCCCAGCCGGTCCCGTCGGCGGCGGCCGCGAACGACTTGCAGCGCCCGTCCGGCGAGAGGCCGCGTTGGCGGGAGAACTCGACGAAGGTGTTCGGCGTGGCCATCACCGTGGCACCGCCGGCAAGTGCCAAATCGCACTCGCCGGTCCGCAGCGCCTGCACCGCCATGTGCAGGGCGACCAGCGACGACGAGCACGCGGTGTCAACCGTGACGGCGGGACCCTCGAAGCCGAACGAGTAGGACACCCGGCCCGAGGCGATGCTGCCCGAGCTGCCGGTGCCGACCATGCCCTCCAGGTCGCCGGGCACCCGGCCGCGCGACCCGTAGTCGTGGTACATCACCCCGGCGAACACCGCGGTGCGGCTGCCCCGCAGGCCCGCCGGGTCGATGCCGGCCCGCTCCATGGCCTGCCAGGACGTCTCCAGCAGCAACCGCTGCTGTGGGTCGATCGCGAGCGCCTCGCGCGGGGAGATCCCGAAGAAGCCGGGGTCGAACTCGCCGGCGTCGTGCAGGAACCCACCCTCCCGGGCGTACGAGGTGCCGCGGGTGGCGGGGTCCGGGTCGTACAGCCGCTCCAGGTCCCACCCGCGATCCGCCGGGAACCCGGTGATCGCGTCGACCTCGTCCGCGACCAGTCGCCACAGGTCCTCGGGCGACTCGACCCCGCCGGGGTATCGGCAGGCCATCCCCACGATCGCGATCGGTTCCCGGGCCGCGCTGGTAAGCAGCCGGTTCTGGTTCCGGAGGCGCTCGGCCTCCTTCAGCGCGGCCCGGAGGGCCTCGACCAGTTTCGGATCGCTCGCTGCCATGTCCGTCTCGCTCCTCGCGATCTCGGGGTTGATCGGCGCTGGGTCAGACGGCCGCGCGCAGCGCGGAGATGCGCCGGGCGATCCGGTCCGTCACGGCCACCGCGTGGTCGTTCAGGTAGAAGTGGCCGCCCGCGTAGACCCTGATGTCGCAGCGACCGGTTGTGTGCTCGCGCCAGGACGCCGCCTCGGTCTGGGTCACGTGCGGGTCGGCATTCCCGATGAGCACGTCGATCGGGCAGCGCACGCTCGCCCCGGGGGCGCAGCGGTAGGTCTCGATGGCCCGGTAGTCGCTGCGCAGCGATGGCAGGATCATCCGCAGCACCTCGTCGTCGCCGAGCATCCGGGTGTCGGTGCCGCTGAGCCGCTTGATCTCGGCGACGAAGTCGGCGTCGCCGGCCGTGTGCATCGACTCCTCGCGAACCGCGGACGGCGCACGCCGGCCGGACGCGAACAGCACCAGGGGGCTCACACCGCCGCCCTCCAGTCGCCGCGCGACCTCGAAGGCGACCACCGCGCCCATGCTGTGGCCGAAGAACGCCACCGGCTTGTCCGGGAGCGGGCGCAGCTGCTCGGTGATCCGATCGGCGAGCTCGCCGATGTTCTCGGCGGCGGGCTCGTGCCGCCGGTCCTGGCGGCCCGGGTACTGCACGGCGAGCACCTCCAGCTCCGGCGACAGCGTCTTGGAGACCGGGAAGAAGAAGGATGCGGAACCGCCCGCGTGCGGAAAGCAGACCAGGCGGGCCGGCGCCTGCGGGGCCGGATGAAAACCCCGCAGCCAAAGGCCGGTGTGAGATTTGGTGAGTGCCATGATTCGGTTCCCAGGTCCTTCTCGGATCGGCGTGGCATCAGCGAATGAGGCCCGAACACGCCCCACCAGTTAAGGTCAGATCGCGGTGCGTGACCACGGGGGAACCGCCCCTAACTACGGGCGGGCACACCCCCTACCACCCCTGGAAGCGGTCCTTTCCGGACATGCGAAAGCGGCGGTCAGGAAGGGTTTCCTGACCGCCGCGCGACGACCGATGTCAGTCCCAGGCGACCGGCAGCGCCCGTACGCCGAAGACGCTCATGTTGGCCCGCAGGGGCACCTCGTCCGCCGGAACGGCGAGCCGGAGCTTCGGGAATCGCTCGAGCAGCGCGGTGAGCGCGACCCGCAGCTCGACCCGGGCGAGTTGCTGGCCGAGGCACTGGTGGATGCCGTGGCCGAAGGCGACGTGACCGCCCGCCTGCCGGAGCACGTTGAGCGTGTCCGGGTTGGCGAAACGCTCGGGGTCGCGGTTGGCGGCTTCCAGGGACACCGTGACCGACTCGCCGGTCCTGATCAGCTGGCCTTCCAGCTCGATGTCCTCCAGTGCCGCGCGGACCGCCCGCGGCGCGACCGTCAGGTAGCGCAGCAGCTCCTCCACCGCGTCGTCCATCCGGTCCGGGTCGGCACGCACCGCAGCCAGCTGGTCGGGGTTGCTCAGCAGGGCGAACGTGCCGAGTGCCAGCATGCTCGCGGTGGTGTCGAGCCCGGCGACCAGCAGCAGCACGCTGATGCCGGCGAGCTCGGTGTCGGTGAGGTCCGACTCGGTCAGGTCGGACAGCACGTCGTCGGTCGGGTTCGCCCGCTTGGCCAGCACAAGCTCGCGCATGTACCGGTGCAGGGCCATGAACGCCTGGCCCACCTCCTCCGGCCGGCCGTCCTGGGTGAGCAGCACCTCGGTGTAGCGCTGGAAGAGGTCGTAGTCGGCGATCGGCACGCCGAGCAGCTCGCACAGCACGAGCGCCGGGACCGGCTGCGCGAACAGCGGCCAGAGGTCGGCGCCGGCGCCGTGCCCGGCCAGCACCTCGAGCTGGTCCTTGGTGATCTCCTCGACCCGGTCGCTCAGCTTCTGCATCCGCCGCGCGGTGAACTTGCCGACCAGCAGCCGCCGGAACCGGGTGTGCTCGGGCGGGTCGATCCCGGTCATGTCGCCGACCGGTGCCGGTTTGCCGTGGTGGCCCTCGCTGCCGGGGACGGGGTCGCGCACCAGCTCGTGCTTGGAGCTGAACCGGGGGTCGGACAGCACCGCGCGAGCCGCCGAGTGACCACTGGCCAGCCAGCCGACATGGCCGTCGGGGTAGACCATGCGGCGCAGCGGCGCCTCACGCAGCTCGGACGGCGGGTCGAAGGGGCAGCCGGCCGGCCGCTCGGTCGGAAGCTTGGGCAGCTGCTCCATGTTCTCCACTGTCATGACAGTGTTCCTGCTTTCCTCGTCACTTCGGCGCCGCCTGGAAGAGAATCTCCGCGTGGGAGTCCAGGAGATGCTGGGCCAGGGTTTCGACGGTCGGGTACTCCAGAACTGCGGTGACCGCGAGCGTCAGGTCGAACTCCCGGTTGAGCCGGGTCACCAGGCGGGCCAGCCACACCGAGTCGAATCCGTGCTCGCTGAACGGGACGTCGTCAATCACCTGGTCGGGCCGGGCCTTCAGCATCTCCGCGATGATTGCCCGCAACCGGTCGCGCAGCCATTTCGACTCATCCGGCGCCTCCGTCGTGGCGGACGGCACGAACGCCGCGACGGTCGGCTGGGGCAGCCAGTACCGCTCCGACTCGAACGGGTAGGACGGCAGCGGGATCCGCCGGCCGGGGGCGTCGGCGAACAGCTTCTCCCACGGCACGTCGGCGCCTCGGCACCATTTGCGGCCGAGCTCGAGCAGGCCGGCCACGTTCGTCGGCCGCTGCCCGGGCACGCCCCCGACCCCACCGGCGGCGCCGTTGCGAGCGTTGCCGACCACCAGCTCGGGCCGGGGCTCGGCGCGGGGCGAGGCCAGCTCGGCCAGCACCTCGTCGAGTTCCTCGATGGTCTGGACGGCGACCGCGGCCCGCACTCCGAACGCCTCGCGGCCGGCGCGCAGGGTGTGTGCCACGTCGCGAAGCCGGAGACCGCCCCCGGCCAGCGCGGCGCGCAGGCGAGAGGCGCTGTTCGCCAGGGCCTGGCGGCTGCGGGCGGACAGGATGATCAGCTCCGGATCGTCGACCGGCTCGTCCCGGGGCGTCTCGGCCGGATACTCCTCCAGCACGACGTGGGCGTTCACTCCGCCGGCGCCGAACGCGTTGACGCCCGCCCGCCGGGGCAGTTCGCGACCGTCCTCGTCGGTCTTGGGCAGCCACGGTGTCGGCGAGGTGGGCACCCGGAACGGCGTACTGTCGAAATCGATCTTGGGGTTTGCCCGATCGGCGTGCAACGACGGGACGATGGTGCGGTGCCGCAGCTGCAGCAGCACCTTGATGAGCCCGGCCATGCCGGCCGCCGGCTCCAGGTGACCGAGGTTGCTCTTGACGCTGCCGACCATCACCGAGCCGGGTTCGACGCCGTGCGCGCCGTAGGCCTTGGTGAGACCCCGGATCTCGACCGGGTCGCCGACCGGCGTGCCCGCCCCGTGCGCCTCGACGTAACCGATGCTCCGCGCGGAGACCCCGGCGATGTCGAGGGTCCGCAGGAACAGCTCGGAGTGGCGGTCCGACTCCGGCACCGCGAACCCGACACTGCGGCCGTCCGAGTTGGTCCAGCTACCCCGGATCACCGCGTGCACGTGATCGCCGTCGGCCCTGGCCTGACTGAGTCGCTTGAGGACGACGGCAGCCACGCCCTCACCGAGCGCGATACCGTCCGCCCCGTCGCCGAACGGGCGGCACGCGCCGGTCGCGGACAGCGTTCCCATGCTGGTGTACTGCACCAGACGCCACGGGTGCAGGATGAGGTTGGCCGCGCCCGCGATGGCCGCGTCGACCGTGCCGTGCCGCAGCGCCTCGCAGGCCAGGTGCAGGGCGACGAGTGAGCCCGCGCAGGCCGCGTCTACCGTCATGTTCGGCCCGTGCAGGTCGAAGAAGTGCGAGACCCGCAGCGCGAGCTGGGAGATGTTGTTGTTCGCGTACGCGTCCACGCCGGCCATCGAGGCCTGCGCGCTCAGCACGGCGTAGTCGCAGGCGGTCGCGGCGACGTAGACGCCGACGTTGTGGCCCAGCGACTCCCGGGTGTGCCCGGCGTCCTGCAGCGCCTCGTACGTCACCTCGAGGAAGTGCCGCTGCTGCGGGTCCATCGTCTCCGCCTCGCGTGGCGCGATGCCGAAGAACAGCGCGTCGAAGCGATCGACCCCGTCCATCAGGCCGGCCCACCGTGAGTGGGTCTTGCCGGGCTCGAAGTCGCCCGCGTGATACAGGGGCTCGTGGTCCCACCGGTCCGGCGGAATCTCCCGGATCGCGCTGCGACCCTGCACCAGCAGGTCCCACAGGTCGTCCAGCGTGGGTGCGCCGCCGAACCGGCCCGAGACACCGACGATCGCGATCGGCTCGTCCGACCGGTCCGCCACCGTTGCCGGACCCGGCGCCGGTGCGGCTGCGGGGTTGGCCTTGAGCAGCCCGGTGAGCACGCCACCCGGCCCGACCTCGTGGAACTCCGGCGCCGGCAGGCTGCGCAGGTAGCGCACGGTGTCGGTCCAGCGCACCGGCGAGGCCAGCTGCCGGGCCAGCATGGCGGGGATCTCGCCGGGCCGGTGCGGTGCCGCTGTCACGTTCGACAGCACCGGGATGACCGGCTCGGCGAACTCGTAGCCGGAGAGGAGCTCGGCGAACTCGGCTGCGGCGGCTGCCATGTGCGTCGAGTGCGGCGCGGTGGTGAGCGACACCCAGAAGACGGCGGGCGCCTCCTCGCCGAGCAGCCGGGCGACCGCCCGCAGCTCCTCCTTCGGTCCGGCCAGTCCGACCTGCTCGGGCGAGTTGAACGCGGAGAACTCGACGCCGTCGTGCCCGCTGCGGCGCAGCAGCTCGGCGATCCGCTGCACCGGCAGACCAGCCACGGTGATCAGGGCCCCCGAGTTGCTGTCGGCCATCAGCCGCGCGCGCTCCTTGACGATCTGAAGGCCGGTACGGAAGTCGAACACTCCCGCCGCGAACAGCGCGACGCACTCCCCCAGGCTGTGGCCGGCGACGACGTCCGGGCCACCCTGCCGGTCGACCTCCTCGAGGTGGGTGAGCGCGTCGACCACGTACATCGCCGGCTGGGTGAACCGGTTGTCGCTCAGGCGTTCGCTGGGGCCTTCGAGGCACAGCTGCTCGATCGAGTAGCCCAGCACCTCGTCGGCTTGGCGGACCAGGTCGGGGTGGCGGGCGAACAGGTCCCCGCCCATCCCCACGCGGTGCGAGCCGTGCCCCGGGAACAGGAAGATCTTCGTCATGCGCCGGCATCCACGGTGACCGAGCGCTTGCTCTCCACGAAGGCGGCGATCGCGGAGATCGACCGGAAGTTCTCCAGGCGCAGGTCCTCGCTGACGATATCGAGGTCGAAGGTCTTCTCCACCCATGTCAGGACCTGCACCGCGAACAGAGAGCTCACATATCCCGATTCGAAGATGTCCTCGTCATGGCCGACCTTCAGGCCATTGAGATGCGAATAGATAAATTCCTCGATCAAATCGATGTCGCTCATTGGTTCCCCTCACACGTAGCTGTGGAATCCCTGACCGGACTTCCGGCCGAGCCGGCCGGCGTGCACCAACTTCTTGAGCAGCGGGCACGGGCGGTACTTCGGGTCGTTGAAGCTGTCGTAGAGCACCTCGAGCGACAGCAGGACGGTGTCCAGTCCGATGAGGTCGCACGTCTCCAACGGCCCCATCTTGTGCCCGAAGCAGTCGACGAAGAGCCGGTCGATGTCCTTGGCCGGCGCCACGTTCTCGTACAGCAGGAAGGCGGCCTCGTTGACGGTCAGCATCATCACCCGGTTGGTCACGAAGCCCGGGGAATCCTCGACCACGATGCTGTCCTTACCGATCGCGGTGAACAGCTCGCGGGTCCGCTCGATCGTCTCGGCCGACGTGTGGTAGCCGCGGATGACCTCGACCACCGGCTTGAGCGGAACCGGGTTCATGAAGTGCGTCCCGATGACCTGCGCGGGGCGCGAGGTGACGCCTCCGAGCCGGGTCACTGAGATCGCCGAGGTGTTGACGCCGAACACGGTGTGCGGTGGGCAGATCCGGTCGAGCTGCCGGTAGATCGGCTCCTTGACCGCCCAGTCCTCGGTCGCGTTCTCGACGACGTAGTCGACGTTGGCGAATCGCTCGAGGTCCACGGTGAGATCGATGCGCGACATCAGCTCGTCCGGATCGGCCTGCGGCTGACCCTTCGCCTGGCCGAACATCCGGTAGGTGAAGTGGTTCCGCTTGATCTCCCGCTGGGCCCGGTCGAGGATCTCCTCGGAGATGTCCATCAGCAGCACCGGGATGCCACGCTCGGCGAACGCGTGCGAGACGCCGATGCCCATCGTGCCGGCGCCGACCACGCCGACCTGCTTGACCTGCTTGGTCTCCATGCTTTTCCTTCCCCGACAGCCGGCTTAACCGATGCCGACCGCAGAAATCGGTTCGGCCCGACGTACGGCGTCGGGCCACTGAGCGGAATCCAGGCCGTACTGGCACAGGAACGCGTAGGTCAGGCGCTCCAGGCCGATCCCGGTGCAACCGGTGTACGCCTGGGCCCCGTCGGCGTGGGAGATGCCGAAGGCCTTGCTGAAGATCTGACCGTGCAGGTTGAACGAGCCGACCGCGATGGTCCGGTCCGCAGCGACGGGCAGGCGCAGCTCGTACTTCAGCTCGAGCATGCGCTGGGAGGTGATCCGGGCGCCGGTGTCCTGCCGGCCGAAGAACGGGTCGTTGGCGACCTCGCAGTGCCCGGCCAGGTCGAGGCCCTCCAGCAGCTCGAAGATCCGACCGATGAACCGTGATCTCGCGTCCACCACGTAGTCCTGGGTGCCCAGGAAGACGGTCTCGCGGATGGTGAAGTCCCACAGGCGTTCCAGGGACTGCCGGTAGCGCGACTCGAAACGGAAAGACTTGCCCCGCGAGGTGATCACCCGGTTCGCCGTCGGCTTCTCGGCGAACTGGCTAAACGTGTGGTAGCACATGGTGGGCGGCAGTGCGTAGTCGAGGTTGCCGCACCGCTCGTACAGCGCACGGCGGTCCAGCCGGCCGGCCGACACGTCCTCGAGGAACTCCTGGTAGGTGTCCATGTCGCTGTGCAGCCGGGTGACGAACATCAGGTGCTGCGGGAACGACGCGAGGTAGCCGCAGCGCCGCAGCGTGTCCAGCGGGATCAGCGTGGGATAGCGGTACTCCCGCGCGCCGAACTCCTCCGCGACCATGGCCCGCACGGACCTGTCGAAGAAGCCCATGACCTGGCAGAACTCCTCGCCCACCGCGATCTGGCCCTCGCCCAGCTCGTAGGCGATGCCGCGCTCGACCATGTGCTCGTAGACACCGGTCAGCACCGTGCGCTCGCTGGGCGACCGCCAGGTCACGCGGGCCGGGTTCGGATAGAGCGCGAGCACGTCGTTCTTGATCATCTGGTGCAGCTTGCGCTCGAGCTCCGCCGGATCGGCGGGCTCGCGGGTCCGGACGTCGATGCCGTCCACCACGTTGCCGTCGCCCAGCAGCGTGAACTCTTCGATGAGCTCGGAGACGAAGAAGACGCGCGACCTCAGTTCGGACTCGTGGATATGCGGAACCGGGTCCGCCAGAGTGATCCGGTACTGCGGCATGGGTCAGACCCTCCCGCTTCCGGGCATCCCGGCCAGGGAAGCGATGACTTCGCGCTGGATCTCCGAGGTGCCGCCGTAGATGGTTCCGCCGAGCGCGTCACGCAGCTCGCGTTCGACGCCGAACTCGGCGAGGTAGCCGCGGGCACCGTGGATCTGCATCGCGTCCAGCGCGGCCTGCACGTGGCTCTCGCTGATGAACAGCTTCGCGATCGCGGCCTCGGCGAGGGCGATCTTGCCCTGCTGCTTGAGCCAGCCGACCTTGTAGATCATGAGTTTCGCCAGTTCCAGCCGAACCTTCATGTCCGCGATCCGGTGCGACACCGCCTGGTTGGCGCCGACCGGCCGGCCGAACTGCTCGCGCCCGCGGGCGTGCCGGACGCAGTCCTCCAGAATGCGTTCCATGACGCCAACCTGGTTGGCGAACATGAAGCAGCGTTCCCACTCGATCGTCGACGTGAAGATCGAATAGCCGTCGCCCTCGCGTCCCAGCAGGTTGTCCACGGGCACCCGGCAGCCGGTCAGGGTGACCTCGCCCATCGGGGTCGAGCGCAGCCCGGACTTCGTCCACTGCCGGGTGACCTCGAGGCCGGGGCTGTCGGCCGGCACCACGAACGCGGAGAGCGCGTCCTGCCGCCGGCCCGGTTCACCGGTCCGCGCCAGCAGCACGAAGACGTCCGCGATGCCGGCATTGCTGATGAAGGTCTTGGTGCCGGTCAGCACGTACTCGTCGCCGTCACGCACCACGGTGGTACGCATCGACAGGATGTCCGACCCGGCGTGCTCCTCGGTCAGGGCATGCGCCCCGATCAGCTCGCCCGCGCACATCTTGGGCAGGAACCGCTTGCGCTGCTCGTCGTTGCCGTGCTGCTGCAGGTACACCGCGCACGCCCACAGGTGGTTGTTGATCACGAAGACCAGGCCGTTGTCGCGGCAGGCGTAACCGAGCGCCTCCATCGCGATCACCGTGGACAGCGGGTCGAGCCCGACCCCGCCGAACTCCTGCGGGATCGGCCAGCCGAGAACGCCGAACCGCGCGCACCGCTCCCATCCGTCCAGAGAGAACCGCATCTCACGGTCGTCGTCGGCGCCGTCGCCGAGTTCCGCCCGCGCGAAGTTGATGATCGAGCGGCGCAGCGCCCGCTGCTCGGGTGAGAGTGCGAAGTCCAACGCAAGCCCCCATTCTTGGTTGTCGTTTCCGGGTCAGGTCCGGGTGCCGGCGCGGCTGCGCAGCAGCACCTTGTCGGGCTTGCCGGCGTTGGTCAGCGGCAGTTCGTCGAGGACATCGACGACCTGGGGAACGTGGGCGGGCGACAGCGCCTCGCGCAGGTGCGCCCGGACGTCGTCGACGGTCAGGGTGGCACCGGGCTGGAAGGCGATCGCGCACTGCAGGGATTCGACGCTGTCCTCGTCACGCCGGCCGAACACCGCCGCCTGACGGATCCCGTCGAGGGTGAGGATCTCGGCCTCGACCACCGCCGGGTGGACCTTGACGGCGTCGACCTTCACCACGTCGGCGAGCCGGCCCAGCAGGTGCAGGTAGCCCTTCTCGTCGCGGTAGCCGGTGTCGCCGGTCGCGTACCAGCCGTCCCGCAGGACCCGCGCGGACAACTCCGGGTCGTTCCAGTAGCCGTCCATCATGGCCGGCGAACACATCCACACCTGGCCGGTGTCGCCGTCGGGGACCTCGGCCGCGGACTCGGCGTCGCGCACCGAGATCTCCACCCCGGGGAACGGCCGCCCGACCGTCGTGGACAGCCACGGGTCGAAGTGCCCGCCGGGGTCCAGAAACGTGACCCGGCCGCCCTCCGACGTGCCGTACACCTGCGCGAGCCGCGGCCCGATCAGGCGCGCCGCCCGGGCTACCCGGCTCGGCGCGGCGGCGGTGCCGCTGTAGATCAGCAGGCGCAGCGAGGAGAGCTGCGCGGCCATGAAGTCCGGATTGCCGAGCTCCTCGAGGTGGTCGATCAGTTGGTAGAGGTGAGCGGTCGCGATGAACGAGCGAGTGACCTGCCGCTCCGCCACGTCCCGCAGGAACTGGCCGGCCTGGAACTCCTCCCGCAGCACGACGGTCGCGCCCGTGAGGAGCAGGCCGTCCACCATCGGCCCGACCGTGTGGCTCAGCGGCGTGTTGACCAGCATCACGGTGCGGCCCTGGCCCGGCGGCTGAGCGGTTCGCACGGTGCTCTCCCACGCCCGCCCGGACAGCCGGATGCCCTTGGGGCGCCCGGTGCTCCCGCTGGTGTAGCCGATCACCGCGAGACGCCGCGGATCCCACGGTTCGGCGCCAACCGGGACGACGAGATCGTCCCTCCCGGTGATCGGTCCGAGCACGGCGATGCCGGCCTCCTTCGCCAGCCCGCTCGCGAGACCGAGGTTTTCCTTGTCGGTGTAGACGACCGCGGCGCCGGTCTCGCGCAACACCCGCAACTGGTCGTCGGCGGAGAGGATCGCCGCGTTCGACCCGGGGTTGGAGGTCCGCAGGTAGCAGACAGCCGCGCCGCGCAGATGCGCCGCGTACCGCGTGGCGAGCATGTCGGGGCTGTTCGGCTCGACCAGGATGCCGACCACGCTGCCCGGCCCCGCGTCGAGCTCCCCCATGGCCCGGTACGCGGCGGCGACAACCCCGATGAAGCGGGCCCCGCTCACCTCCTGATCGCGCCAGTACAGGACGACCCGTTCCGGATCCTCGGCGAGAGCCGATAGGATGTCCGCCGCGTAGCCGCCGATCGGGTCCCACCAAGTCTTGCTGCTCATCGTTGTGGCCTCGTATTTCGTGAGCGCTTTTTCCCCGGCCAATCGTTTAGGGGTGGCCTCGGACGAACAACCCCAGACCGACCCCAGACGTCGTGAGCGCGCTCGCCGGGTCGCAATGGCCGCGGCCGGCCGGGGGACGGAAGTAGGGGGAATCCAGGGGTATTCGGTGAGGATTGATCGGCTATAGCGTCGGCGCGTCGGCTAGGTTCGAAGAGAGACGGTTCACGATGCGATCTCTGTCCGAGGCAGTCATCGGCGACGCCACGCCCGAGGAGCTCATGTCGGCGCCCGTGCCGGAGAGCTACCTCGCCGCCCATCTGCGAGCCGAGGACACCGGCATGTTCACCGGCGTGAGCGACAAGGACGTACGCAAGTCGCTGCGCCTCGGCCGGGTGCCGATGCCCGAGCTCGCCCCCGATGAGGTCCTGGTCGCTGTGATGGCGGGCGCGGTCAACTACAACACGGTGTGGTCGGCCACGTTCGAGCCGATCCCGACCTTCCGGTTTCTGCGGCAGTTCGCCAAGCAGGGCGGCTGGGCGGCCCGGCACGACCTGCCCTATCACGTTCTCGGATCGGACGCCGCTGGCGTGGTGGTCCGCGTCGGCAGCGGCGTGCGCCGCTGGACGGCCGGGGACCACGTCATGATCAGTCCCTCCTACATCGACGATCAGGAGGCGGCGACCCACGGCGACGGCATGCTCGGCGACGAGCAGCGCATTTGGGGGTTCGAGACCAACTTCGGCGGACTCGCCGAGTACACGGTGTGCCGGGCCAGTCAGCTGATCCCGAAGCCCGGGCACCTGAGCTGGGAAGAAGCGGCGTCGATCCCGCTCTGCGCGGGCACGGCGTACCGGATGCTGGTCAGCGACCGCGGCGCCCGGATGAAGCAGGGCGACGTCGTCCTGATCTGGGGTGCGACCGGCGGCCTGGGCGGATACGCCGTGCAGTTCGTGAAGAACGGCGGCGGCATCGCCATCGGCGTCGTCAGCTCGCCGGAGAAGGCCGAGCTGCTGCGAACGCTGGGCTGCGACCTTGTGATCGACCGGGCCGAGCTGGGCCTCGACCGGCCGCCGCGGGACACCGCCGAGTCGGTCGCCGCCGGCAGGCGGCTCGGCTCGCTGATCCGGGCCGGCGTCGGGCGCGACCCGGACATCGTCTTCGAGCACGTCGGCCAGTCCACGTTCGGCATCTCGGTGTTCGTGGCCCGGCGCGGCGGCACGGTGGTGACCTGCGGTTCGAGCACCGGCTACGAGCACCAGTACGACAACCGCTACCTCTGGATGAAATTGAAGCGCATCGTCGGCAGCCACTCGGCCAACCTGCAGGAGCAGTGGGAGTGCGCCCGGCTGTTCGAGACTGGCCGGATCAAGCCGATGCTGACCACCGTCAGCCCGCTCACCGATGTCGCCGAGGCGGTCCGCCAGGTGCAGACCAACCAGCACATCGGCAAGGTCGGCGTGCTGTGCCTCGCTCCCCGGGCGGGCCTCGGCATCACCGACCCGGTCCGGCGGGCCGAGCTCGATCAGGCTGTAGGCGCGTCGCGATGACCGCCGCGATTGGCATTCTCGGCACCGGCGCCTACCTGCCGAAGCAGGAGGTCGACAACGACGAGGTCGCCGCGATGGTGCCGGACGTGACGGCGGAACGGATCGAGCACAAGACCCAGATCCGCAGCCGCCGCTACGCCGCTCCGGACGAGGCGACCTCCGATCTGGCGGCCGCCGCGGCGAGACTGGCCCTGGCCGACGCCGGCCTGGCCGCCGAGGACGTCGACTACATCCTGCTCGCCACGTCGACCGGCGACTCCCCGCAGCCACCGACCTCCTGCCGGCTGCAGAGCCTGGTCGGCGCCCGCCGGGCCGCGTGCGTGGACGTCAACGCGGTGTGCGCCGGTTTCGTGTACGCGCTGGGCATGGCCCGGGCACTGTTGGCTCTACAACCGGGAAGCACCGCGCTGGTGGTCGGCGCGGACATCTACTCCCGCATCCTCGACTACCGCGACCGCAGCACCGCGATCCTGTTCGGCGACGGCGCCGGCGCGGTGGTGCTGGGCGCGGTGCCGGCGGGGCGGGGCATCATCGACATCGGTCTCGCGTCCCGCGGCGAGGCGATGGACCTGATCCGAGTCGAGGCGGGCGGCAGCCGCATCCCGCCTTCCGTGGAGAGCGTCGAGAGCGGCGGCCACTACTTCCGGATGCAGGGTCGCGGGGTGAGCGAGTTCGTGATGGCCAACGTGCCGCCGATGATCGCCGCGCTGCTGGAGCGCAACGGCGCCACGCTCGCCGACATCCGCCACTTCGTGCCCCACCAGGCCAACGGCGTGCTGCTCACCGAACTGGTGAGCCGGTGCGGGCTGGACGGGGCTCGCACCCATCGGACGCTGGCGGAGTACGGCAACATCGGCGGCGCGTCGGTGCCTGTCGCTCTCGACGCCGCCGCCCGGTCCGGCACGCTTAACGACGGCGATCTGGTGCTGCTGGCCGGCTTCGGCGGCGGAATGTCGATGGGCGCGGGACTGCTGCGCTGGTCCGCTCCGGTGCTTGAGGCAAGCCGATGAGCGCGCCGGTCGAACGGGTGGGTGTGGTCGGCTGCGGAGCAATGGGCACGGGTTTCGCCGTCCTCTGCGCGCGCAACGGCCTTACCGTAACGGTCGTGTCCTCGTCCCCGGCGACCGTCCCGCGGGGCCGGCAGCGTCTGCGCGAGTCCCTCGAACGGGCCGCGGCCAAGGGGAAACTTCCGGCCGGCGACCTCGACGCGGTGCTCGACCGACTGTCGGTCACGGCCGACCTCGCCGACCTCGCCGGCTGCCAGCTCGTGCTCGAGGCGGTGCCGGAGGACCTGGATCTCAAGATCGAGACCTTTTCCCAGCTCGACAAGGTCGTCCAGGATCCGGACGCAATCCTGGCCAGCAACACCTCGTCGATCCCGATCATCCGGCTCGCGCGGGCCACCGCGCGCGGCAGCCACGTCGTGGGCATGCACTTCTTCAACCCGGTGTCCGTCATGCCGCTGGTGGAGATCGTCGCCTCGCTGCTGACCGAGAACCGGATCCGGGACCGTGCGCAGGAGTTCGCCACCACAGTCCTCGGCAAGGAGGCGATCGTCAGCGGAGACCGGGCCGGGTTCGTGGTCAACGCGCTGCTCATCCCCTACCTGCTGAGCGCCGTCCGGATGCTGGAGTCTGGTTTCGCCACCGCCGAGGACATCGACCACGGCATGCTGCGGGGCTGCGGGCATCCGATGGGACCGCTTGCGCTGGTCGACATGATCGGCCTGGACACCGTGGGTGCGGTGGCCGATGCTCTGTTCGACGAGTTCAAGCAGCCGCTCTACGCTCCGCCGCCATTGCTCTCCCGGATGATCGACGGCGGAATGCTGGGTCGCAAGAGCGGCCGCGGCTTCTTCGACTACTCCTGACCGCGGCCACTACTCCTGATCGTGGCGTCCGGGAGGCGGAATCCCCCCGGACGCCACGCGATCAGGCGAAGTCCACCGTGTAGAGCTCGAGGTTCGCCGGGAGGCTCCGCCGGCCCTCGATGTGCAGCTTCCGGTACACGTTGGTCAGGTGCTGCTCGACGGTGCTGACCGTGACGTGCAGGAGCCGGGAGATCTCCCGGTTGGTGTACTTCAGCGCCGCCAGGGCGGCGACCCGCCGTTCGGACTCGCTCAACCGGGCGTTGGCGGCGTCCACCACGCCGAGCGACGGCGCCAGGTTCGGCTCGACGCGGCGCAGTGCCGGCGATCGGTGCCGGATGTCCTCCAGCAGGGAGTTCGCGCCGCACTCGGTGGCGATGCCGACCGCCTGCTGGCTCATCACCACCGCCACCGGGTCCTCAACTTCCTGCAGCGCCACGCCGAGGTCGGCCAGCGTGCGGGCGAGCTCGACCCGGTCGCCGGACCTGCGCAGCTCGCTGACCGCCTGCTGGAGCAGCAGCGCGCGCTTACGTGGATGGCTGATCGCCGCGCGCATCCGCAGCGAGATGCCGCGGATCCACGGGTGCCGGGCGTCCGGGGTGGACAACTGTTGCAGCACCAGCTGCTCGACCGCCTCTGTCTCGCCCATCCGCGACAGGACCTCGGCGGCCTCGGTGCGCCACGGGCAGATGACCGGCCGGTCCAGATTCCACTGCTTCATCATGCTGCCGGCCTGCAGGAAGTCGCCCAGCGCGGCGTGCAGCTGGTTGGTGGCCGCGAGGTAGCGGCCCCGAGCCCGCAGGTAGTTCAGCCCGTGGATACTACGGAACAGCTGGGCCGGCATCGGCTGGTAGACCTCGACCGCCGCCGCGGCGAAGTCTCGCATCTCGGTACGGGCGCGGATCAGGGTGGCGACCGCGCTGTAGGTGAAGACGCAGTTGCGCCCGCCCGGCACCAGGTCGAGCGCCTGCAGGGAGTAATGCTCGGCCCCCCGCAGGTCGCCCAGTCGCAGCAGCGCGAAGGCGAGCATCGAGGTGAACACGAACCGCCAGCCCCGGGCGTTGCGCAGTGCCGACTCCTCGAGCAAGGTGTGGCTCCAGCGAACCGCCCGCTGCGGGTCGTGCGAGCGGGCGAGAGCCGCGACCGCCTGGACGATTCCCGGCAGCGTCGGACCGGCCAGCGAGGTCGACTCCAGGAACCGCTCGACGTCGGCGACGTTCGCGTCCAGCAGGGCGAACTGGTGCGGCTCGGCGATCGTCGCCAGGTGCGGGACGTCGGCGCCGGCGAACGACCCGACGATGTCGTCGGCCGGCGAGGCGCCCTCGGTGGCGCTGAGCGCCCGGTTGCGGATCTCGATGGCGTTGGCGATTCGGCCATGGGCGACGAGCAGCTGGGCAAGTGGCCACACGCTTTGCTCGGTGGCGTCTGCGGCCTTGAGCGTGTCGAACGCGTCGTTGATGTGTCGTTCGGAAAGGGCCGGGTCGAGGCGCCAAGTGATCGCGGCCAGCCTCGTCTTGATCTGGCCGCGAAGTAGCAGGTCGGGACTGGCCGCGTGCGCGCGCTCGAGCAGGCGGGCGGCGTACCTCGGGTTGTCGTCGGCCAGCGCCTGCTCGGCGCCGGAGCGTAGGACGTCCACCACCCACGAGGGCTCGGCCTCGTTGGCGACGGACGCGACCAGGTGCTGGGCAACCAGCTGCGGCAACGCCCCGGTCTGGTGGAGCAGGCCGGCGGCCCGGCGGTGCAGCGCGCTCAGCTCGGATCGGGGCAAGTTGTCGACGACGGCGGTCCGGCCGACCGGGTGCCGGAAACCGGTGCCGTCGAGGATGCCGGACGCGTTCAGGGCCGCGAGTGCCTGCGCGACCGCGGACCGGGTGCTGCCGATCAGCTCGGCCAGCCGTTCCGGGCAGGCGCGTTCGCCGAGGACCGCCACGGCGGCGGCCAGGCGCAGGCCGTCCCAGTTGCTCCGGCGGGCGCAGGTGACGACGGCCTGGGCGAACGGGCCACCGGCGGCGGGAACCTCGCCGACCGAGTTGCGGCGCTCTGCGATCAGCGCCCGCAGCAGCAGCGGATTGCCGCCGCTGACCCGGCCGAACTCGGTCGCGTGGTCGGCCGCCCGCGCGGCGAGCTCGGGATAACCGCTGACGATCTCGGCCACCTCCCGGTGGCCGAGCCGCGACAACACGATGGGCCGGACGTTCCGCATCCGCAGGAGCTCGGTGCTGAACCCGGAGTCCAGCAGTGCGAAGTGGGCCGTCTGGCTGAGCACGACCAGGACGGGCGCCGTCCGGGTGAGCCGGATCAGGTACAGCAGGCCCTCGAGCGACGCGGCATCGACGTAATGCAGGTCGTCCACGAGGCACACCAGCGGCGCGTCGCCGCGGCCATCGAGCAGGTCCTTACAGATCCGGCGGATCAGCTCGGCCCTCGCACCGCCCTCGTCGATGGCCGGCACCTCGATCGGGACCGCCGCGCTCGACAACCGTCGCAAGGTGTTAAAAGGATTGTCACGGTCGTACTCCTCACCCGCCGTGCTGACCACTACGGCTCCGCTCGACGACGCCCGCTCGGCGAAGGTGGCAAGCAGCTCACTCTTTCCGCAACCAATCGGCCCTTCGACCAGGACGACTTGCCCATTACCTCGGGCGCACGCGGCAAGTGCGGAGTCAAGATCCTCGAGCTCCGCTATTTGTTTCGACAACAATTTTTCCCCCGTGGGTACCAGTGGTCACGACGGGTGACGACGAATGTTCGGCGATGAACACCAGTGATCCCGCGTCTGTGACCTAACAAACCACAGCAGCCGCTGTCAACCGCGGCCGGCCTGTATGAACGCGCCTGACCACCCGGGCGCTGAGATATTTCCCCCGTTGGAAGCAGCACAGCGTCCGCATGACGTGAGTCAATGTGCAGCCGGACCTTGGCGTGACCTCATTGATGCAAACCTAGGCGCATGGCGAGGCGTATCGCAAGAGTGATCTCAACTGGGTGAAGGTGTTGCCTGGAGCGGGGCCGGTGGTCGGCCGGCGAGAATGATGTTGTGGAGGTCGGCGATGTCGCAAGCGGCGTCGGCCAATGTGGACGGCGCGGCGGTGTTGGGATCGTTGGCGTTGGTGATCCAGGTGCGTTTTCCGGTCGCGCCCAGGGTCGTCTGCAACCGTTCGCCGAGGTTGGTGTAGCTGGTCTGGTTGACGTAGCTCTGCGCCGAAGAGACGTACGCGCAGGCGGGAAGCCCGGTCCGCGCTGTACGCCGACGCGAATCCCGAGTAGTCGACCTCGACCCTCACCCCACCGCCTGCGCGGTGACCGTCAGCCCGGCTGACGATACCGGGGGCCCCGGCGCGCTGCGGCCCCCGGTCGGCGACCTCTACTGCGACCTTCTGTGAGGTGCAGCGCGCCCGGTTCCGGGTCGTCACGGCGGTGCGGGGTGCAAGCGCGAGAGCAGGGACGGTATCTCGCAGGCCGGCCGCCCTACGGCTACCGACTCGCGGACGCCGGCCCCCATCCGAGCGCCGCCCAAGCGGCAGGGGTCGCCGGCTTCAACGCCTCGAACCGGATCCGGCCACGGCGGGACACGTGCGGTGGATGTTCGCCCAACGCCTGGACGGCCAGAGCCTCGCCAGCATCGCGCGCGGCCACACCAGCGCTCAACAGCCCACCCCCCGCAGACGCAAGATCCTTCACCTCAGGGAAGATCCCATCATCGTGCGACTCGCTGACCATCCCCGCTTCCCCGGCGGCATCCAGACTCCACACGACCTGGTCACGCTCCTGCACAGAACGAAGATCACCATCGTCTGCGACCAGGAGCACTGCACACCAACCATGAAAGAATCCGCGCAGGTCAACCTGCGCCGATCATGATCGATATGTAGTAATGATGTGCCCGAGGGGCGACACGACCCATTGCCCCACCACCGATGACGCTCAGCGCCACTCTGAAGCTCGCGCAATCCTAGCCGCGGTGGGTGGAATCGGTGTCTCATCTGACGGGACCAACTCTCCTGATCCGGCGCAGCGGGACTACACGAACGCCATCGACTGGTACGCGGTGCCAGGAAGCCGCGCCCGGCTTCCTCCTACGGGCCGAGTCGTTCTACAACGTGGCCACCGAGATCGACCGCCTCGGTGTCACCGACGGCTACGGCAGCATCAGCCTGCACGAACGATCCGACGGCGAGTCGTTTTTCGACCCGACCGTCTACAGGGCCTATGCGGGCACCAAGACCACCGAGGGGGTCCAGTCTTCGATCACGCCGAGCAGACGGGGCATCATCCGGGCGAGCAGGCTCGGATCCGGCGGATAGGCCGGCAATGCCACACCCCGGCATAGAGGCAGCCGAATAACTCGGCGACGTAGTCCAGGCCGGGTGGGCAGAGGATCAGCGCCCGGTCGCCCACGGCTGCGCGCTCGCCCAGCGCGACCGCGATGGCACGGGCCCGCCGGTCGAGGGCCGCGCCGGTGAGAGCCTGCGGCTGGTCCTCCCCCTTGCCGAGAAACCGGTAGAACGGAGCGTCGGCACGCCGTTCCAGGACGCCCCGGAAGCGATCAACGAGCGTCTCACTCATACGGACTACCGCCACTGCTCGAATCTCCACTTCTTCCGGGTTGAACCTGGACGCCGGCGCCGCGTCTTACCCGAGTACAGCGCCTCGCCTCTCGGCACGGGCCAGTTCGCCATCTGCCGGCGGCCCTTGCACCGGCCCGACAAGAAGGCTCTCCCGGGCGACCACGTCGATCGCGTGGCGGCGCAGCCGCTTCTCGATACCCTTTGCCGCGAGGCCGGAGACGAACGCCATGCCGGTTATCGTGTCGAACGCGGCCGCGCGGTAGTCCTGCTCGGCGGGGAGGACGTCAAGCCACTCCGCGACGCCGGTGGCCGGCGCGCTGCCGCCTCTGGCTTCGACTTGCCGACGGCTTCCCGGGTCGGGCAGCCCCATGATGCGGGTGGGCGCACCGACGACCAGGAGGTCGACGTCGTCAGCGACCGGCGCGAAGGCGGCATCGGCGACGGTGACCACGTACCCCCGGGAACGCAGGCCGACGACGACGGCTTCGGCCACCCGTGCGGTATTGCCGAAACACGTCTCAGTGACGACCAGAACATTAATTGTGCCCCCGAGACCTGCGCCAGCGGGCGAATTGCCGCATGGATGGCTAACAGCACGCACGCGCGCTGCCGAATGTTCTGCCGATGAATCGACGCAACCAGGTCAGACCGCGATGACGGGCACGCCAAATCTTCACGCGCCGATTAAGAAGGATCCTTCAAGAAGGGTCTCGATGGAGATCAGCACCCCAAGTAGACCTTGCGAGCTCAGAGAGTTGTCCGGGGTGTCGGACCCCAACAGTCAACAGGGTCTCGAGTGACATCACGACCCTATACCCCCGACGCGGTTGCTGCAGTCTCAGCGAAAGCCGAAGGAGCACCGCCTCCGTGCTGCTGAAATGCTGCTAGATGACGACAAAGTCCGCACCTACAGGCCGCCGGAGGCCCTCACACCAGATTAATCTGCCTATTCACCCCGATGCTTTTCGAGATGTGCCACTGTGGAGACATGGATGCGATCAGGGCAATGGGTCTGCGCAAAAATTTCGGGCACACCCAAGCGCTGGACGGCCTCGACCTTGTGGTTGACCAAGGAGAAGTGCACGGCTTCCTCGGGCCGAACGGAGCGGGTAAGAGCACCACGATCCGAGCCTTGCTCGGCCAGCTGAGGATCAATGCCGGTAACGCCAAGATCTTCGGAATGGACTGCTGGGAACAGTCAGTGCAGGCCCACCGGCGGCTCGCCTACGTGCCCGGCGACGTGTCCCTGTGGCCGGGCCTCACCGGTGGAGCATGCATCGACATCCTGGGCAGGCTGCAGGGTGGCGCCCATCCGCGCCGGCGACGTGAGCTCATCGAGCGCTTCGACCTGGACCCGACCAAACGAACCCGCACCTACTCCAAGGGCAACCGGCAGAAGGTCGCTCTCGTCGCCGCGCTGAGCACCAACGCCGACCTGTTCCTCCTCGACGAGCCGACCTCGGGCCTGGACCCACTGATGGAAGACGTGTTCCAACAGTGCGTCCACGACCTCAAGCGCAACGGGCACACCGTCCTGCTGAGCAGTCACATCCTCTCCGAGGCCGAGGCCCTGTGCGACCGGGTCAGCATCGTGCGCCGCGGTGTGGTGGTGCGCCACGGCACCCTCGCCGAGCTGCGGAGCCACACGCTCACCAGCGTCTCCGCTGTGACCGCGAAGCCGGTGCACGGGCTGCGCGAGCTCGACGGCGTCGTAGATCTGCACAGCGATGTACGCCCGGACGGCGTCCATATCAGCTTCCGCGCCGGACGCGACGCCCTCGGCAGAGCTGTCAATTACGTCGTAGCAAGCGACCCGGCGACGCTGACTGTCGAGCCGCCCAGCCTGGACGAACTGTTCCGCACCAACTTTCACACCGAGGCTGGCGCGCCGACGCCGGTCGGCGCACGGTGATGACCGGGTACTGGAGCTGCCTTGCCCTGAGTCTCCGCACGGCAAAGCTGCAGGTGATCGGGTGGCCGCTGCTGGTGGCCGGGCTGGTGGCCAGCACCGCCTCCACGCTCGCCGACACGTATCCGCAACAGGCCGACCGCAACGCCTACGCGGCTGCCTCCGAAGCCATGCGGGCCAGCGCAGCCCTTCAGGGACGTGGACAGGACCTGAGCACGTTGGGCGGCATGGTCGCCAACGAGATGGGATACCTCACCCTGATCCTGATTCCCCTCATTGGTCTGCACCTGGCCATTGCCTTCACCCGCGGTGTGGAGGACAGCGGACGCCTGGACATCCTCACGGCCGGTGCCGTCCATCGGCTCGCGCCCTCCGCCGCCGGTGTCACCGCTGCGGCTGTTACCGCCGCCCTCACCCTTGCGTTCAGCACGTTCAGTCTGTTGCTGATGGATTGCCCGGTTCGAGGCTCGCTGCTGTACGCCAGCGGACTGGCGATCTTCATGCTGGCTTTCACAGCGGTCGGCACCGTGGCCGCGCAGTGCTGCCGGGACGCTCGCACCGCGTACGTGCTCGCCGTCGGATTCTGGCTGGTGAGCTACCTGACCCGGGCTGTCGTTGATGTGCGCGGCTGGAACGCGACCTGGGCCAACCCCGGGTCCTGGCCGGCGGAGATCCGACCCTTCTCGGCTGCACCGCCGTGGTGGCCGTGGCTCGCGTTCCTGGCCTTCACCGCTCTCCTCTTCGGCATTGCCGCGCTCGTCGCCACCAGACGCGACCAGGGCGCCGGTATCATCGCTCCCCGTCCGGGCCCGGCCTCGGCGGCACCGTGGATCCGCTCGCCGCTCACCCTGCTGGTACGCCTGACGCGCGGCGTCGGTGCCGGCTGGATCGTCGCAGCGGGACTGTTCGCGTTCGCGTTCGGATACCTGACCCAGCAGATGAGCGACCTGACGTCAGCCGCGGGCGGCCAGGTCTCGAACGTCGATGCCACCCTGACCGTCTTCGTGCAAATGAACGCGCTGATCGCGGCTGCCGCAGGGCTGCAGATCAGCCGGTGGCTGGCCCGGGAGGAGACCTCCGGGCGGATCGGTCACAGCCTCGCCGCGCCAGTCAGCAGAACACGGTGGTGGACCTCAGCGACCTTGCTGGTCACCGGCTGGTCACTGCTGCTGCTGAGCTGCGCCGGGCTGTTCACCGGGCTCGGGCTCGCCGCGGGGTTCAACGACTGGAGCTACTTCGGCCAGGGACTCATCGCGACCCTGGCGTACAGCCCCGCAGTTGTTTTGTTCGCCGGCATCGCCGCGGCTCTGTCGGCATTGAGCCCGCGGCTGGTCACCCTCGCCTGGCTGGCCATCGCGTGGGGAGTCATCGTCTGTCTGCGCGCCGACCTCCTGCGCATTCCCGGTTGGGCACGGCACTTGTCCCCGCTGGACTGGATGGGGTCGGTGCCCGCCGAGGCCTGGGACCGTCCGGCCGCAGCCCTGATGACGGTGCTCGCCGTCGCTCTCGCGGTCAGTTCCACGGTCATCTATCGACGAAGGGACCTCAGTGCGGGCTAGATTTACCGTCGAAGTCGTAGCCTCGGTCGGCGTAGATCCGCTGCGGTTGTTGCCGCGGCCGGCCGCGGATGCCTCGCGGCGAGAGGGATGCCGCTGGCATTGGTGATGACGTGGATTTTCGAGCCTGGCTTGCGTCGGTCAACCGGGCTCGGACCGGTTTTGGGCCGCGCTTGAGAGCACGGATGTGGAGCCGTCAATCACCGCCCGAGACATGTCCAGTTGGTCGGCGGCACGCAGCTTGCCGAGCAGAACCTCGTCCAGATGCCACACACCGGCGTCGACGTCCCCGTCATAGCGATTGAGGTGCATCGTGGCGGTTTCGGCGATGGCGGGTTGCGGCCCCTTGTTGTTTCGATGCGTCGTGCACGATGGTGACCGGGCAGGCCGCGTGGTGCAGGACGGCGTGGCTGACCGAGCCGAGGCGCCGGCCATGAAGCCCGCCGCGCCCACGGGCCCCGAGTACGACGAGTTGGGCGCGATTGCTGGCGGTGACGATCGCGTGTGCCGCTCGGCCGGTCGCCAGTTGCCGGTGTACGACCACCTGCCGATACTTCTGCGACCAGCTCGACAATGCTTCGGTCAGGACCTGGTCCTGTTCGACGAAGTCGGACCCGGGGTCGTTCTCGATCGTCGAAGCGTGGTCGGTGCTATTCGATTCTTGCCGAGTGTGCAGAGCCCGCAGGTCAGCCTTGCGAAGGGCGGCCTCGTGGAATGCGAAACCGATGGCCGCGTGGTTACCCGGCGAGCCGTCCACACCAATCAGGACCTCACCTCCGGTCTGCGGACTCCCGCGTGTGATCAGGACAGGGCAGGCGGCGTGCGCGGCCACCGTCACCGCGACCGAACCGAGCAGCAGCTCGGGAAAGCCGCCCCGGCCTCGGTGTCCGAGAACGAGGAGATCCGCGTCGGCTGATTCGCGGACCAGGACGGTGGTCGGGTTCCCGGCCAGCACCTCGCCGGTCACCGGCACCTCGTTGGTGTCTGCTCGGTCGATGGCGGCCCGGATGGCCTGCTGAGGGTCGGACAGGAGGCCGCCGGTCAGTTCCCCGGCCGGGTCGTTGTGCGCCCAGGCGGGGTGGTCGGCCCATGGGTCGCAGTAGACGATGCCTACCGGACATCCGCGTAACGCGGCCGCACGGACTGCGAGGTCGACCGCGACGAGGCTGCAGTCAGACCCGTCGACTCCGACAAGGATGGGTGGGCCGGTCATGGTTTACCTCCGCTGGACGCTGATGATGGTCGGTAGGCGCTCCACCGGGCGGCGGCATGGGCGGCGAAGCAGTAGGCCCAGCTCAGGTCGACTCCGAGGATTCCGGACTGGGCCTACCCACCATCGTGGGTGGTCACGGGGTCGAGTGGATGCGGCGGTCAAGGCGGATGGCCGCGTAGCCCAGGGCGGAAAGAGCCGTCACGATCAGCAGGTCGGTGGCGGTGACCGGTTCGGTGCCGAGCAGCTCGCGCAGCGGTGGGGCGTAGATGGCGGCGAGTTGCAGCAACAGGGCGCCGCCGACGGCGGCGAACAGCATGGGGTTGGCCGCGGTGCCGGGGCGGGCACGTGATCCCAGGGCCACGGCGAGTTGGGTGAGGCCCAGAGCGAGGAACGTCAGAGTCTGCCATGGCCGGTCGGTGGTGTGCGCCCACACGCCGACGCCGACCGTGACGGCGGCGATGACCGCCGCGACGCGCAGGACGCGTTGCCACAGTCCGGCCCCGAGGACGGTTTCCGCCGGCGGGCGTGGGGGCTTGCGCATCCCGTCGGGGTCGGCGGGTTCGCTGCCCATTGCCAGGCCGGGCAGGCCGTGGGTGAGCAGGTTGATCCAGAGGATCTGGGCCGGGAGCAGCGGCAGGGGCAGGCCGACGAACGGCCCGACCAGCATCACGGCGATCTCGGCGGCGCCGCCGGACAGGGCGTAGAGCAGGAACCGGCGGATGTTGGCATAGACGCGGCGGCCCTCCTGCGCGGCGGCGACGACGGTGGCGAGCTCGTCGTCGGCGAGGACCAGGTCGGCGGCCTGGCGGGCGACTTCGGTGCCGCGCTTGCCCATGGCCACGCCGATGTCGGCGCGGTGCAGTGCGGGGCCGTCGTTGACGCCGTCGCCGGTCATCGCGACGACGTGCCCGGCGGCACGCAGGGCGTCGATGATGGCAACCTTCTGCTGCGGGGTGGCGCGGGCGAAGACCCGCACGCCCTGGGTGGCCGCCGGGCCGGGATCGGTGACACGACAGTCGACCGCCGTCTGACCGACGTCGATGATGTGCAGCTCGGTGGCGATCGCGGTGGCGGTGGCGGGGTGGTCGCCGGTGATCAGGACCGGGGTGATGCCAGCGCCGCGGCACGCGGCGATGGTGGCTGCGGCGGATGCGCGCGGCGGGTCCAGGATCGCCACGAGGCCCAGTAGCCGCAGGCCGTGCTCGTAGCCCGCGGCGCCGCCGGGCACGGTGTCGCGTTCGGCCTGGGCCACCGCGAGGACCCGGTATCCCTGGCGGGCGAAGGTGTCGGCCCGGTCGGTGGCCCGCCGCAGCACGTCGGGGTGGTCGGTGATGATCGCCGGCTGCAGAAGCGCCTCCGGGGCCCCCTTACAGATGACCTGTATGCGGCCGTCGGCCAACTGGTGTGCGGTGCTCATCCGTTTGCGGTCACTGTCGAAGGGTGCCTCACCGTGTCGGGGCCACTCCTGGTGCAGCGCGTCGACGTCGATGCCGAGCTTACCGCCGGCGGTCAGGAGCGCCGCCTCGGTGGGATCACCGACGGCCAGCCAGTCGTCGCTGTCCGGGCTGGGCGCTCGCAGCGACGCATCGCTGCAGAGCACGGCTGCCCGCATCAGCTCCACGAGGTCGGGAGCCTGGTCGCCGGCCTGGCCGGCGACGACGTTCTCGCCGTCTCGGTGGACCCGCCCGTCCGGGGCGAAGCCGAACCCGCTGACCGAGGCATCCCCGCGTGGGGTCCACAGCTGCCGAACGACCATGGTGCCCTCGGTGAGGGTGCCGGTCTTGTCGGTGGCCAGGATCGTCACCGATCCGAGAGTCTCCACTGCCGGCAGCCTGCGGATCACGGCGTGGCGGGCGGTCATCCGGCGTGCGCCCAGGGCCAGGCTGAGGGTCACCACGGCCGGCAGTGACTCCGGTACCGCGGCCACCACCAGGCTGATCGCCGTGACGATCATCAGCTGCAACGGTTGTCCGCGCACCAGGCCGAGGGCCAGGACAAGCCCGCAGAGCAACAGCGCGCCGACAGCGAGCTGACGGCCCACGCCGGCCAGGCGACGCTGCAGGGGCGTCAGGCCGGGGCTGGTCACCAAGATGGCGGCGATGCGGCCCATCGCGCTGGCCGCGCCGGTCGCGGTGATGACGGCACGCCCGCGGCCCCGGACGACGACCGTGCCCGCCGACACGACCGCTGAAGAAGCCGAGTCCGTGCCGGTGGCGGCGGAGAACTTGTCGACGGGCGCGGATTCTCCGGTCAGCGCTGCTTCGTCGACGAGCAGCGCGACCGACTCCACGAGGCGGGCGTCCGCGGGTACGACGTCACCTTCGGCCAGGATCAGCAGGTCGTCCGTGACGAGGTCGGCAGCGGGGACTTCGCGTTGCCGGCCGTCGCGGACCACCCGGGCGGCCGGGGCGGTCAGGGCGGACAGGGCGGTGATGGCCCGCTCCGCCTTGATCTCCTGAAGCACGCCGACGGTGGTGTTGACGGCGATGACCAGCAGGATGACGGCCGCGTCGGTGAAGTCGGCAGTCGCCAGGGTGAACCCTGCCGCGGCGAGCAGGACCAGCACAAGCGGGTCGCGCAGCTGCGTGACGATCCTTCGCCACAGCGGTGTGGGTTGCGGCGTCGGCAGCACGTTGCCGCCGTCACGCGCCAGCCGCGCCGCGGCATCGCGCGACGACAGGCCACCGGCGTCGGCCGAGGCGGGGCACAGATCGCCGTCCGACCCGGGCTCCAACCCCACATCGGGTACGCCCAGCGTCTTGGCTACCGTCGTCATTGTGATTCGCCGCCTTCTTCGATCGGGGTGTGACAGCCTCGCGGGGCCGGTGGTGCGCGACGGCCGGTCAGGCCCGCTGGATGACCTGTTCGGCAGGGATTCGCGGAGTGTGCGCAGCGGCGGTACCGGCCGGGTCCGCGGTAGTGAGGCGCAGCACGAGCTGCGGGTGGCCGAGGTCAGCCAGCAGGCGCCGCAGGTGCTCACGGGTGACGGCCACTTCGATCGTGGCGCTCAACGGCAGGACGGATACTCCGAGTTCGGTGGCGGTGAGCCAGGAGGCGGAGAGCGTCTCGCCGGCGCGAAGCCAGTCGAGCCGGCCGTCCTCAGACCCGTAGAGAATCGCGAAGGTGGCGGCGTTCTCGTGCGCCTCGGAGATGGGCAGGTCGCCGTAGTGGCCGAAGTCGCGACCGGGCACGGTCGTCTGCGGAGCGCGATCACCGATGGCGGAGTCTGGAATGCCGGTGCCCAGCGGCCGGGTGCCGCCGGTCCAGTAGGCGAGCTCCGCACGCCAGGCGACCTCGTCGGATTCGGTGCGTTGAGCGTGATCGACGGCGGTGGCCAGGTCGTACACCTGGTCTGGTTGGAGCAGGTGTAGGTGAGCGCCGGCGGATTCGACGGCCGTGACGATGGCGTGCAGCTTGTCGGCAGCGACCGGGTCACTCACGACGGGTCTGCGGTCGGTGTGCCGTAGCGCGATGGTTTGCAGGTGGCGTACCGCGGCCGGGGTGACCGGGATTCGGTGGTCGATGCGTACCTGCGCGAGGTGGTCGGGGTGGGCGGGGTTCGGCATGCGGGTGACGAGCGTGTGCCAGCCGGCTGCGGCGAGGCTGACCAGAGCATGGTGCAGCGCCGCCCCGCAGCTCAGGACTCCGAGGCGGGAGTCGGGGTCGGTAATCTCCAGGCCCCGGCTGTGATCGAGATAGAGGTCCAGCTCGTTGCCTGTCACACGCCAGCGCCAGGGTTGTGTGTTGTGGATCGACGGGGCGTGTCCCGCCGTTGCGGCGGCGGCGGACAGCGCCCGGGCCTCGGCGCGGGTGTCGGCGGCCCGGATGGATGCCTCAGTGCTCATGGCCGGATCTCCTTCTGTGTGATGGGACGTCCGGCCGGTCAGGGGGTGCACGGCCACACCCAGTCGCGGATCTCGGGCAGGTCCTCGCCGGTACGCCGCACGTAGGCGCGGTGCTCGGCGCGCTTGTCGACCATCTGTTGGCGCAGGACGGCTGCCTTGCGACCGAGGCCGGGAACCCGGTCGATGACGTCCATGACGAGGTGGAAACGATCCATGTCGTTGACGACGAGCATGTCGAACGGTGTCGTCGTGGTGCCCTCCTCCTTGTAGCCGCGGACGTGCAGGTTGTGGTGATTGGTGCGCCGATAGGTCAGCCGGTGGATCAGCCACGGGTAGCCGTGGTAGGCCAGGATGACTGGCCGGTCGGTGGTGAAGATGGCGTCGAACTCCGGATCCGGCAAACCGTGTGGGTGCTCCGAGTCGGGCTGTAGGCGCATCAGGTCGACGACATTGACCACCCGCACCCTGAGGTCGGGCAGGTGGTGGCGGAGCAGGTCCGTCGCGGCGAGGATCTCGTAGGTCGGTACGTCTCCGGCGGCGGCGAGAACCACGTCGGGGTCGCCGTCGTCGTTACTCGCCCAGTCCCAGATACCGAGTCCGCGGGCGCAGTGCAGAGCGGCGTCGTCCATGTCGAGCCAGGTGGGGGCGGGTTGCTTCCCGGCGACGATGACGTTGACATAGTCACGGCTGCGCAGGCAGTGATCGGCCACCGAGAGCAGGGTGTTGGCGTCCGGTGGCAGATAGACCCGGACGACTTCGGCCTTCTTGTTGACGACGTGGTCGATGAAGCCGGGGTCCTGGTGGGAGGTGCCGTTGTGGTCCTGGCGCCAGACGTGCGAGGTGAGCAGGTAGTTCAGCGACGGCACGGGCTTGCGCCAGCCGAGGTGCCTCGTGGTCTTCAGCCATTTCGCGTGCTGGTTGAACATCGAGTCGACGATGTGGATGAAGGCCTCGTAGCAGGAGAACAACCCGTGCCGGCCGGTCAGCAGGTATCCCTCCAGCCAGCCCTGACAGGTCGTCTCGGAGAGGATCTCCATGACCCGGCCGTGCCGGTCCAGGTGCTGGTCCACCGCGTCGACTCGGGCCTGCCACGCCTTGCCGGTGGTGTCGAGGACGGCACCGAGCCGGTTCGATTCGGTCTCGTCCGGGCCGACGAGGCGGAAGTTGCGGTACTCGACGTTCGCCGCCATGACGTCGCGCAACCAACCGCCCAGCACCCGCGTCGCCTCGGCGATCTCACCGGCCTTGACCGCATAGTCACGAAATTCGGGTAACTCCAGGTCGCGGGGGAATCGACCACCGTTGGTGTGCGGGTTCGCCGACATGCGCAACTCGCCTCGGGGCAGCCAGTCGACCACCCAGGACTGCGGTGCGCCGTCGGCGTCGAACAGCTCCTCGGGCCGGTAGGAGCGCATCCATGTGGTGAGGGCGTCGAGGTGGGCGGCGTCGTCGCGGGCCGCCGTCAGCGGGACCTGGTGGGCGCGCCACGTCCCCTCCACCTGCAGCCCGTCGACGACCCGCGGACCGGTCCACCCCTTGGGGGTACGCAGCACGATCATCGGCCAGCGCGGCCGCTCGGTGACCCCGTTCTCGCGGGCGGCCCGCTGAATCTCGGTGATCTCGTCGAAGACGACGTCGAGGGTGGCGGCGAGGAGCTGGTGGACGGTGGTGGGATCGTCGCCGGCGACGAGGTAGGGCTTGTGTCCGTATCCCTCGAGAAGCTTGCGAAGTTCGTCGTCGCTGATGCGGGCCAGGACGGTCGGATTGGCGATCTTGTAGCCGTTGAGGTGCAGGATCGGCAGCACCGCACCGTCACCGACCGGGTCGAGGAACTTGTTCGAGTGCCACGACGCGGCCAGCGGCCCGGTCTCGGCCTCACCGTCGCCGATGACACACGCCACGACCAGGTCGGGGTTGTCCAGTGCCGCGCCGTACGCGTGCGACAGCGAGTAGCCCAACTCACCGCCCTCGTGAATCGACCCGGGCGTCTCCGGCGCGACATGTGACGGCACGCCGCCGGGGAAGGAGAACTGGGTGAACAACCGCTGCATACCGACCGCGTCCTGCGATATCCGCGGGTAGATCTCCGAGTAGGTGCCCTCCAACCAGGTGTTCGCCACCAGCCCGGGGCCACCGTGACCCGGGCCGGTCACGTAAATGACCTCCCGGCCGCGGGCCGCGATGATCCGTGACAGGTGGGCGTAGAGCAGGTTCAGGCCGGGTGTGGTGCCCCAGTGCCCGAGCAGCCGCGGCTTGACCTGGGCCGGTTGCAGCGGCTCGCGCAGCAGCGGGTCGCCCATCAGGTAGATCTGCCCGACCGACAGGTAGTTCGCCGCCCGCCAGTACGCGTCGAGGCGCTCCAGCTCGTCGGAACCCAAAGGCTCCCCCGCCGCCACATGGAGCATGGATGCGCTGTCCAGAGGTGCGGTGCGGGTCGCGGTCATCAGGACCGCCGCCTTTCCTGTCGATAGCGAAACATTGCGGTACGCCGTACGTGACGACGGTCTACCGAAGGCGCGAGGCGGTCATGCGGACCACCGTCAGGGCAGGTCCCGGCCAACGCTTTGCCATTGACCATTGGCGCGCTGCCACGACTGATCGGTGCAGCGGGGACGGGAGCGCCGCGCTGCTCCCGGAGGAGAGAGCCGAGCTCGCCGATGCTGCTCAGCATGTGCTCGCCACCGCCAGATCGTCAGGGCCAGAAGACCCCTTATGCCGGGCCGTTCTCCTCCGGCTACTACAGCCAGTCCTTGCGTTTGAAGACCCCGTAAAGGCCGGCGGAGAGCGCGGCGATCAGGGCTGTGGAAGCCAGCACTCCCCATTGGGAGCCGAATCCGGGGTAGGGCAGGTTCTGGCCGTAGAAGCCGGTGACGGCAGTGGGGACGGCGATGATCGCGGCCCAGCTGGTCACCTTCTTCATGATCAGATTCATCTGGTTGGCCTGGATCGTCAGGTTCGTTTCGACTGTCGTCGCGACGAGGTCGCGCAGAGACTCGGTCCACTCGGTCACCCGCAGGACGTGGTCGTAGACGTCCTGGTAGTACGGCGTCATCACCTCGTCGACGACATGCAGGTCCCGACGCAGCAGGCTGTTGAGGACCTCCCGCATCGGCAGCACCACCCGACGCAGCACGACGAGGTCGCGACGCAGCTCGAAGGAGCGCCGCTGCACGGCCTGGATCTGCGCCCGGCGCTCGCCGAACAACAGCTCCTCCAGCCTCTCGATGCCCTCGTCGAGTTGCTCGACCGCACGGAAATGCCCGTCGACGATATGGTCGAGCAGGCCGTGGAGCAGGAACGCGACGCCGTGACTCGCGAGATCGGCCGAGGAGTCCCAGCGGGCAAGGACCGGCGCCATGTCGAAGCCCTCGTCCTTGCGTACGGTGATCAACGCCTGGTCGGTCAGGAACACGGCTATCTCACTGGTACGCAACCGGATGCCCGCAGACTCGATCTTGACCGCGTAGGCACTGATGAACAGGTGCGTGGCGTACCGGTCGAGCTTCGGGCGCTGCGACTCTTGGAGGGCGTCCTCGATGGCGAGCTCGTGCAACCCGAACTGGGTGTCCACCATCTCGAAGTCACCAGCGGTGGGCCGACACAGATCGAGCCACACCACGGACGTCGGGTCGGTGAGATGCGCGGAGATCTCAGCGACCGGAAAGTCCCGCGCGACGCAGACGCTGTTCTCGTACAACCGGGTGCGGAAGCGGGACTCTGGTCCGGTCAGGTCGCCCGCATCATCGGCCACGGCCTCGGCAACCGCAGTCATCGCAGCGAGCTCCGGACTGTCCGGGCCCTGTCCCCCGCGATCGCGCCGGGAGAGATCCCCACGACGGTCATCCGCTCTGCGCCTGTCTCCACGTCGCCGCCTCCTGTCTCACCTCGGTGCCGGAACGTCTCAAGCTCGGCTCGACCGTCGTGCGCGACTCAACCGTGCCCCGGGAGGCGGTGTGTCGGACAGGGCCACAAGACCCGAACGTCCGACCGGTCCCCCGGCCCTCCAGGGCTGTTGGCCATGACGTCTGCTGCTCGCGCACCGACGGTGGCGCTGAACGCTGCCGTCCGTCCCGCTGATGGACTTGCTTGCGCGCCTGACAGCCCGTATCGACGGTGGTGCGCGGAGCGCCAGCGGGGTCCAGGGCGAAATCCGCAACACGCGCCGTTGACCAGGCGCGTGCGATGAACGGGTGATTTTGCGGCAGGAATGCCCCGGCGTCGGAGGGCTTACCCGGCGACGGGCTGTCGCAGTTCAGCGGCGATCTGGCCAGCCCAGGTGTCGATCTCCGACCAGTCCCGGAAGTCGCCCACCGCGACATGCAAGGCCATGACCATGGCCTTCTCCGCTAGGCCGAGGCGGTGGCGGTCGAGGCGACCGGCGAAGACGCGATGATCGCGTGCCTGCACGGACGCGACGATGCCACTGACCTCCGCCGGCGCCCCAGCGGGCTTGGGCGGATCACCGATCGGGCCGCTGGAGAACAGCCACACCGATCGCGGTGGGTTCGACGTGATCCGCTCTGCCGCGCTGCGGGCCTCTTCCAACCAACGTCCCATATAGACCGCGCTTCCCAGCACCAGTGCATCGTAGGAAGTCACGTCCGTGACCTCTGCCGCAGCGGCGACATCGACGACGGAACCGGACGGCAATCCGCCCCGTAGGGCGGTCGCGATGTGAGCCGCGATCTCCGCAGTGGATCCATGCTTGCTTGCGGCAGCGACGAGAACCCTCATGGCTGACAACCCTTCCCTTGAACCGGTAGGCCGGCGGCTGCCGTACCCAGTTGCGAGATCGCGCCTACGTAACCGCACGCGCGGTGACCGTCCCCGTGGGGTCGCCCAAGCGGCTATCAGGCCGTACAGACCGGCGGCGGCGAATGCCGCGGCGGCGCCGGCCCCACCAGCCGGGCACGACGACAGACGGCTCATGCTGGAATTGGTCGCTCACGATGGGACCTCGTTCAGCGATAACGTCGGCGACGGGGCCTGACCAGTCACCCGTGCCGGCGCAACACTGTGCGCCTCCGCCCGAAGCGCTGCCGCCGGGCGCCGGAGGCCGGGCGCTGCGGGCCACCGCGACATCGGGTGACCCACAGCAGGTCTGGCTACTTGAGCCAGGTGGCGTTACGGACCAGCGGGGTGGACGACCACGCCTTGCCGAAGCCCAGGGTGTTCCCGGCGCCGAGCAGGGCCAGGACGATCAGGACGGCCGCGTAGATGAGGTGGTCGTCCATGAACGGGTTGCTCGACGGCGGCAGCACCGCTGCCCACATCATGACGACCAGGATCGCCCCGCCGACAGCGGCGAGCCGCATCCCGATGCCGAGAATCAGCGCCGTGCCGATGGCCAGCAGCGCACCCATGAACAGCACGTTGGTGACGGCGTTGCCGGCGATGGCGGTGAAGAAGCCACTGAACGGGCCCTCGGAGCCGCCGAGGAAGCCCGCGGTGGGGCTGCCGCCGTTGAGCCAGGACCGCGCCGACGGGGTGGCGAATCCCCACCCGAACAGCTTGTCCAGGAAGGCCCAGAGGAAGACCCAGCCCAACGCGATCCGGATGCCCGCCAGCAGGTAACGGGCCGCGACGGCGGAGCGGCTCTCGGTGCCGGGAAGTACCGCTGACGAGTCACGACCGGTGGACCGGGCGTCGACGTCTACGGCGTGCCGTCCGTCGGCGGCCCGGCGGACCGCGTCAGGTACGGCGACGGCCAGGGGCGCCGTCGGTGGCATCGTGGGGCCGGCCGCGGTGGGGGTTGCGGCGTTGTGGTTCCGGGCGATGTCGACCATCGCACTCACGATCCTTCTTGGGCTGATGGTGCGGTGTCCACCGGGCGTACGCCTGGTGGTTCGGCTGTTTGAGCCCGGCCGCCGTCCGTCCCCTACGACAGACGGCGACCAGACAATCGGTCTCTAGGGGGTGGCGCCGGCGAGCGGGGCCTTGCCGTTGGGGGCGGGCTGAGCAGGCAACGGCTGGTCAGGAGGTGGCGTGGCTGTCATGTTCGGCGGGGTTGCGGCGGCGGCCGCGTTCTCCCGGGCCAGGAACGAGCCCAGCTCGCCGATGGTGGACATCAGCGGGGCGGGGAAGACGACTGTGGAGTTCTTGTCGACGCCGAGCTCGACGAGGCTCTGCAGGTTGCGGAGCTGCAGGGCGAGCGGGTGGGCCATCATGATGTCCGCGGCGGTGCCGAGTGCGTCGGCGGCAAGCGCCTCACCCTCCGCAGCGATGATCTTCGCGCGCTTCTCCCGCTCGGCTTCGGCCTGGCGGGCCATCGCCCGTTTCATGCTCTCGGGCAGTTGGATGTCCTTGAGTTCGACCAGGGTGACCGCGACGCCCCATTCTTCGGTGGCGACGTCGAGGATCTCGCGGATGTTGAGGTTGATGCGGTCAGTCTCGGACAGCGTCTCATCGAGGGTGTGCTGGCCGACGACCTTGCGCAGGGTCGTTTGGGCGATCTGGTTGATGGCGGCTTCGACGTTCTCGATTGCCACCACCGACTTGACCGCGTCGGTGACGCGGTAGTACGCGACGGCGGAGACGTCGACGCTGACGTTGTCGCGGGTGATGATGCCCTGCGACTGGATCGGCATCGTGATGATGCGCAGGCTGACCCGGTGCAGCACGTCGACGAACGGGATGATCGCGGTCAGCCCGGCCTTCTTGACGCCGATGACCCGGCCGAGCCGGAACAACACTCCCTGCTCGTACTGCTTGACGACCTTGAGGGACAGCCCCAGCAGCAGCACTGCCAGCGTCGCGACGACGATCCAGATGGTGGTGGTCATGATGCGTTTCCCCTTGCTGGCACCGGAAACCCGGAGCTGTCTGCGTGCAGGGACGAGCTGGTGATCAGTGCGTGCCGGCGTGGATGACGGCCACCGGTCCGTGGGCATGGTGGACGAGCGCGCCGCTGACCGAGCCGAGCAGCATCCCGGCGAAGCCACCGCGGCCACGGCAGCCGACGACGGTCAACGCCATGTCACGGGACGCGTCGATCATGCTGTGCTCGGGGTTGAGGCTGCGGATCGGCCGGGATCGCACGTCCACGTGCGGGTGGCCGGCCTGCACGATCGCGGCGGCGTCGGCGAGGATCTGCTGAGCTTCCTGTTCGGCGGCGCGCTCCGCGGCGGCCTGCGCATCGACATCGTTGCCGGCGAAGCGTTCCCACGGGCCGGGGCAGTAGACATGCGTGAGGATCAGCGGCACCTGCCGCTGGTCGGCTTCGGTGGCCGCGAAGTCCCGGGCCGCGTCCGCGGCCGGTGAACCGTCGATGCCGACCAGCACCGGCCCGAGGGCAGGCACCGGCAGGTCCGGCTGCTCGGGGCCACGCTCGACGACCGTGTCGGCAACCGGGGGCCGGACCACGATGACCGGGCCGTGGGCGTGCGCGGCAAGCTGCGCGGAGACGGAGCCGAGCAGCAGTTCGGCGAAGCCGCCGACGCCGCGGGCGCCCACCACTGTCACCGCGGCGGTGCGCGACTGCTCGACGAGCACCGACGCGGCGCCGCCGGCGATCCGCTGGCACTGCACCTCGCCCAACTCCGGGTGCTGCTTGTGCAGCCGCTCGGAGGTGTCGTGCAGCAGCGCGTTGCCGGCCTCCTCCTCGCCCTGATCCACGCTTCCCAGGTAGGGGTCGGACATCATGGTCGGTCCGAAACCGTAGAACGGGGTGAGGTAACCCGACACCAGCCGCAGCTCGGCTCCCCGCCGGAGCGCGAGGGTGGCGGCGTACTCGGCGGCCGCCATGCTGGACGGCGAGCCGTCCAGCCCTGCCACGATGAGCGGAATCTGGGACATGAGGGTTCCTGTCTGGTCGACGTTCACGGGCGCAGCGGGAAGGTGTTGCCGGTGCGTCAGGGTGCGATTGCCGGCTGCCCGGCGGGCGCGTACCCGACCCGGAACGCCTCGCGGTCGGCGTACAGGTGCAGACCTGACGCGTCGACGTCCCCGCGCCACCGCTGCGTGTCGACGATCGACGGCGCGGCGCCAGTGGTGCGAAACACCCACTCGCGGGTGGCTGCCGTGATCGCCGTGTCGCTGTCGGTCTGCATATGGCTAGCCTGCGCTTGCACTGCTGCGCGGGGCAGAGGCGGTGGGCCCTGTCGGTGGGGGCCGTTGTACCCGCGTTGGCACGCTGGATCCCCAGGGTGGGCGTCGAGGAGGTGTGGACGACACCGTTGTCGCCGGCGGCCTACGCCGTGGATGGCAGCGTGCACCGGAAAGGAGCGGACAGGCAGGGCCATAAGGCCTGAACCTTCGTGTGTCTCGGTGCGGAACTACCAGGAAGGGCCGTTGGGCCCTGCTCAATCAGGCCGCAGAGGAGTACAACGGGAAGATGATCCGTGTCTTTCTGCTCGATGACCATGAGGTTGTCCGTCGCGGCATCTGCGAGCTGCTGACTCAAGACGGTGACATCGAGGTCGTCGGGGAATCCGGATCGGCGGTCGAGGCTGCGCATCGCATACCGGCGCTGCGGCCGGACGTGGCGATCCTCGACGCCCGCCTGCCTGACGGCAACGGGATCGACGTCTGCCGGGACGTGCGCGCGATCGACCCCACCATTCACGGGCTGATCCTGACGTCGTACGACGATGACGAGGCGCTCTTCGCGGCCATCATGGCCGGGGCCGCCGGATACGTGTTGAAACAGATTCGTGGTATCGATCTGCTCGACGCGGTGCGCCGGGTCGCCGCCGGGCAGTCGCTGCTCGATCCGGCCGTCACCGCCAGAGTGCTGTCGCGCATCCGCGATGGTGTGGAGGCGCCCGATGAGCTCAAGTCGCTGACCGACCAGGAGCTGAAGATCCTTCGGCACATCGCGCAGGGCATGACGAACAAGGAGATCGCGCAGGAGATGTTCCTGGCCGACAAGACGGTGAAGAATTATGTCTCGAGCGTCCTGACGAAACTCGGCCTCGAGCGGCGCACCCAGGCGGCAGTCCTCGCCACCAACCTGATGCGGGGCAGCTCCCGCTGATCGGACGACACGTGGCAGGCCCCGCAGCGTGTACCTCTCGTCGTCGACCTGCTCTTCGATCCGCGCTGTGCTCGGCAGATGCGACAGCAGCGACAGCAGCGATATCTCCAGCGGTGCCAGGCCGGCCGGTAGCCATTTCGATACGGTGGCGCTAGTCATGGCAGTTCCTCTCGCGGCCGGCATTGCCGGCCTCGACCGGGCGTGAGTGGCCGTGTCTCCAGGATCGCGGAGGGCAGCAGGTGCCCGAAGTGCCGAAAGACCTGGTAGGACCGGGACTCCGGGAGGAGCTGGAGGAACTGGCGGAGCGGTCAGCTCTTGAGGGGCACGTCCCACACCAGCATGGCGCCATGGGGGTGAACGTCGGTGACGACGAAGGTGCCGCCGCGCTCCTCCGCGCGGCTGCGGAGATTGCCGAGCCCATTGCCGCCCGCCGCTGCGCCGATGCCGACGCCGTCATCGGCCACCCGCAAGATGAGTCGACCTGCGTCAACCGCGACAGCGATCGTGACAGTTGTCGCGCGCGCGTGTTGGACGATGTTCGACAGCGCTTCCCCCAGGACCGCGATCAGGTCGGCGCGCAGCGTATCTGGGACCGCGAGGTCAACAGCCCCGGTGATGGTCAGGTGCGGTCGGAAACCCAAGCTCTTCGTCGCCTCGTCGGCGGCCGCTGTCAGCGCGGCGCGCACCGATCCGAGGGCCGGCTTGTGCAGGCCGAAGATGGCGTTGCGAATGTCGCGGATGGTCGCGTCGAGTTCGTCGATGGACTGGTCCACGCGCTCCCGGACGTCTGTGGGTTCGGCTCGGCGCGTCAGCCCCTGCAGGCCGAGACCGGTGGCGAACAACCGCTGGATCACCACGTCGTGCAGGTCCCGTGCGATGCGCTCCCGATCGGCCAGCACCACCATCATCTCGCGTTCCTCCTGCGCCCGTGCCCGCTCGACGGCGAGGGCAGCCTGGGAGGCGAACGTGGTGATCATGTTGATGTCCGAATCACTGTCGAAGCCCACGCTGCTCGTCGGCAGGATCACCACGAGCACCCCCTGCACAGCTCCGGTCATCGCCAACGGCGCCAGCAGCGCCGGTCCTGTCGGCAACGAGGCGGGCCAGACCGCAGCGACGTCCAGATTGTCGATCAGGACATGGCCGCCAGCGGCAATGATCTGCTCGAACGGCGTACCGTCGAGCGGGATCGACGCCCGGTCCAGCGCCGCGTTCGGCGGCGCGGTGACCTCGACACGCAGCTCACCGGTCGTCTCGTTGTGCAGCAGGATCGCGACGAGCGCGGCATCGGCGACCTCGCGGGCGTGGTCCACCACCAGCCGCAGCACATCGCTGCGATCGACCTGGCCGACGAGGGTGTCGGTGATCTCCGCGGTCGCCTGGAGCCAGCGCTGGCGCCGGCCCGCCGCCGCGTAGAGCCGGGCGTTGTCGAGAGCGATCCCGGCGGCTGCGGCGAGGGCGATGACAATCTCCTCGTCGGCGTCGCTGAACTCGGCGGCACCGCGTTTCTCGGTCAGGTAGAGGTTGCCGTACAGCTGGTCGCGGATGCGCACCGGAACCCCGAGAAAGGAGCGCATCACCGGATGGCCGGGCGGGAAGCCCAGCGAACGGGGATGGCGGCTGATGTCCTGCAACCGGATCGGCATGGGCTCGTCGATGAGCAGACCCAGTACGCCACGGCCGGTGGGAAGGTCACCGATATGGTCTCGCTCGGTGACGGTCATTCCGTCGGTGATGAACTCGACGAGACTGCGGTCAGGTCCGATGACGCCCAGGGCACCGTAACGGGCGCCCGCCACCTGACAGGCCGCCACGACGATCCGCGACAGGGTGCTCCGCAGATCGAGATCGCTGCCGATGCCGACGACGGCCTGCAGCAGCGGCGACAACCGCTCCCGGCCCGCCATTCAAGCCACGGACCCGATGGAACTCCGGCGAGGTGCAGCGGCGATGCTTTGCGACCGGGCTACCGCGCCTTCGACGAACATCAATAACGCTAGATTCGGCACAATCAGGGCTTCGGGGGCGATTCGCGCCTGCTGATGGGGCCATCGGTGCGGTGCCGACGCTGCGGCCCCGTCCAGAACGGCGGCCTTCGCTGACCCGCCCCGTCCGCTCACCCTCCTCACATTAGCCCTGTCGACAGCCGGAACGGGTTTGGATCCGGTGGGCGGCGCCCGACGCGTCGGGCGCCGTCGGCGGCGGCATCGGCGGTCGGGCTGGTGTCGCCCCCGTTCGCGGACTGATCTATGCCGGCCCGTGCACGCCGTCAGCGTTGCACCATCGTCCGGCATCGATTCGGCCGGAGGTTCGGGCAGTTCGTCCGCCGGGCCCGGCAGAAGGAGGCCCGCGCCGTCGGGCACCGGTTCACGCGGGTCGAGGGGCGGATATTGTTCGGGGTCGAGATCCGGTCCAGCCAGCAGGCGAGTTTCCGTCGTATCCAGGACCGCCGCTCGTCGGGCCCGGAGCTGGGCGGCCCACCCCTCGCCTCAGGCGAGTGGGAGCACTGGTTCGTTGGCTGCCTGCCACCTCGGACAGTGCCCGTCGGCGGCGGCCAGAGCCCACTCGCCACGATGAGGGTGGCACGGGTCGCGCCATGAGGCCGACGCCGGTTCGGTCGCCGCTCCGGCTGTCGCGAAGCCAGGATGGCCCTCACAGATGTTCTGGTCGATTAGATCGACGGCCCGAAGATCTTGCGCCGTAGGGCGGGGATCAGCGCGCTAGCACGGAGAAGCACACGGAACGCGGTCCGGTTCGCTGGCGTGGCGAGAGCGGCGTTGGTGGCGTTTCGGGTGGAGAGGGCCAGGGCCTGGTTGGCGTAGTGCCGCATCGCGGTTTCGTAGACACCGATGCCGCTTACCGGGTCGATGCCGGCGTTGAGGGTTCGGCGGAGGTGGTCGGCATCGCGCAGGGCGGTGTTGGCGCCGATGCCTGCCATGGGTGTCATGTTGTGAATGGCGTCGCCGAGGAGTGTGACTCGCGAGGGTGCCCACGCGGGGAGCTGGGGCATGGTCCGTAGCGGCACTGTGGTGATGGTCGCGGCGTCCGTGGCGTCGACCAGGGTCCGTAGCGGTGCTGCCCAGTCGTGGACGCGCTCGGCGACGAGTCGCTTGAGCTGGATTCCGTCGAGGTCCTTCATTCCCTGCGGGTACGAGTTCTCCGATCCGGCCCAGGCCCAGACGACGTACTCGGCGGCGCCGTTGCTGACGTCGGTGTTGTCGGGATCGCCAGTGGGCCAGGTGGAGAGGAACATCCACCCGTTGCGGGCGGGGACGACGTTGTTGATGCCGCCATCGGTGAGGTCAGCCGGCAGGGCGGCGGCGACGGTGCCTGCCAGGGGGACGCGACCGGCGATGTTGATGATGCCGAGTTCCTGACGTTGCAGGCCAGGAAGACGCTGGTGGCGTACCCGGGAGTTGCTGCCGTCGGCGCCGACCAGGATGTCGCCGTCGGCGTGGGAGCCGTCGGCGAAGAACGCCCGGACGCCGTCGCTGCGCAGTTCGTAGTGGGTGAACTTCTTGCCCCAGTGCACGAGAGGTTCCGCGTCGTCGGTGCGGGTGTTGTGCAGGAGGGCTTCGTGGAGCTTGCCGCGGCTGATCGCGCGGCGTTTGGTGATCGGGTCGGTGGTGTCTTCGGGGAACCTCTTGTCGATGCTGGCCAGGACGCCGCTGCGGGGGTCGTGGAATCGGACGATCAGCGGTACGGGAGTCCCGGCCGCGTCGACCATCTTCCAGTTCTCAGCGGGGAGGCAGGCGTGCAGAGCGCGCAGGCCGTCGGCGTTGAGGTGGATCCCGTAGCTGGCCGGTTGCTGTGCACGGTGCGCCGACCGTTCGAAAACTCGGGCGTCGATTCCCGCGCTTCGTAGTCCGTGCAGGAGAGTCAGGCCGCCGAGGCCCGCGCCGATGATGAGAACGCGCATGAGGTGCTGCCTTTCGTGCCAGCGAGCTGGCGGTAGGTCCCGCCGGCCGACACCGGGCGCCCCGAGACGGTCGGTGAGCTGCCGGAGTATCAGGCCGGTGGGTTCACGGGGGCGACCATCGCGCGCAGGAGCCGCTGGAGTTGCTGGGCCTGTGCGGCAGTGAGGGGTGCCGTTGCGGCCGAGGCTGCGGGTTCGGCAGCCTGGTGCGCTTGGGCGAAGACCTCACGGCCGTGCTCGGTCAGGGTGACGGCCCGCAGCCGCCGATCGCCGGGTACCAGCTGGCGTGACGCGAGATCGAGTCGTTCGAGGTCGTCGACGATCCGGACGATCGAGGCTTTGTCGTGGTTTGTGTGCGCGACGAGGTCACGTTGGCTGAGCGGCCCCGAGGCGTGCAGCCGCATCATCACCATCAGGTGGCGCCGCTCGATGCCGAACGGCGCCAAAGCAGCGTCCATCGCCGCCGCTACGCGGTCGTGCGCTCGACGCAGCAGTAGCCCGATCGCAAAGGGCGACCCCTCCTCCGGGTTTTCCGGAGTGCCGGACGTAGCTGACTGGTCGGCGAAAACTGATTCATTAGGCACACCTGAACACTATCTCACGTGACACTGGTTTGCAAGAAACCGTTTCACGTGTAACTATTTTGGCCATGAGCAACCAACGAGCCACCCTCACGATCGGCGATCGAATGCCCGAGCACGACACCAGCCGCAACCTCGAACCACGACCCCGATCTGGCCCGCAGCAGGGCCGCCACCAGGGACCGGAGTCGGGGTGGGCGGCGATCAGGCAAACCTGGAGTGACCCTGAGCGCTGGGTCGGGATCCTCGTGGCCGCGGCCCCGGGCCTGGTGTTCGTGGCTGTGAACCTCGCGGCCTCCCTGTACCCGGCGATCACCGCCGCTGCCGTGACCGCTCTCGCCGGCCTGGGCTACCGGCTGGCGCGCCGACAGTCGCCGAGATCGGCACTGATCGGCATCCTGGCGGTGGCGGTGTGTGCGGTGGTCGCCGCGGTCACCGGCGAAGCGCGGGGCTTCTTCCTAGTCCCAACTCTGATCCCGTTCGCCGTGATCATGGCCTGCCTGGCCACCATCATCGCCCGCCGCCCGTTGACCGGACTGCTGCTCAACCGGGTCACCGGCGGCCCGCACGACTGGTACCGCAACGCCGCGCTGCGCCGCGTCCACCTGACCGCCACCAGTACGGCGATCGGTATCAACGTCATCAACGCCACCGTGCAGGTGATCTTCTACGACCGGGGCGACACCATCGTGCTCGCCGTCGCCCACGCGGCCACGGGACCGGTCTTCGCCACCCTCGTCGCGGTCACGATCGTCGCCGTCCGCAAGACCATGGCGGCTCAGCGATGACCGCCCCCACCGAGCGCCCGGCCGGTCGACCAGAGAATCCGGCAGCCGCGAGCGGCGAGCTGACCGTGACGAGCGTCTTCACCGTGACCGAACAACACCAGGACCAGCTGTACGCGCTGCTGACCGCCAACGGCCACGACGTCCTGGAGCGCACGCCCGGATTCCTCGGCTCGACACTGAGCCGATCCGACGACGGGCGACATGTCATCCACCACGCACGCTGGCGCGACGACGCCGCCCTGGCGGCAATGCTGGCCAGCCCTGGCGGCCGTTCCAGCATGGCGGCTTCTCGTCTGCTCGCCGACGTGCAGGTCATCCGTTCCCACCACACCCTGGCATTCGACGCATCGTGACGACCATGCGGACCACACCATCCCCGGAGTCCCACCTGCCTCCTCTAAACGGGCTCGCACCGGGCGGTCGCGTGCTCACGGCCAGCACGCCCTCTAACGTCCGTACGGCACCCGGGCCAGCTCGGTGGAACGCCGCCTAGCACGCGGAGTGCGGAAGATCCCGACACCACAAGGTGCTGTTTCCGGGAGCCGCTACAGCAGATCCAGCACCGTCTCCGTCCGTGTAGCCAGTACCAAATCCATGGCGCCTTCGACGCGGACACTGACCACTGCTACCGGGCGACTGCGCCAGCCGGACTACCCGCGTGGGCGTGCCTGCCAGCGGGTACTCGAACCAGCCCTCGACTGCATCGTCGCTGGTGCCATCGAGTGCGCCGATCAGTGCCGCCTCGTCCAGGTCGTCGTACGCATAACCGACCTAGGCACTGATCGGCCGAAGCAACCGAACGACGTGTTCCTCGGCAACCCATCCCTCGACCTGCGCCACGTCGTCGCGAACTGCCCTGTCCTCCGCGCCGACGGGCTGGGCGGGAGACGTCAGCGCGTCGTCGCGGGCACCGGCAGGTCGGGTAGCGGCGGGGCGTCCGCGAACTCGTCAGTCAGGCTGATCTGCCACCCTACGAGCGCCGGCGCCGCCAGCCGGCCGACGTTCCAGGCGGCGATGCCGACAGCGATGACGAGCGACACCGCTGCGGCGACCAGCAGCCACTGCCGCGGTGACAACCGGTGGCCCGAGCGCTCAGGGCGGTGCAGGTCGTCCGGACGCAACGCCCACAACGGGGGCCCGTTCAAAGCCACGACAGCACCTCCTGCGCAACGGCTGCGGCTGACTCGACCATTGCGGCGTCGGCGGTGTCGTACGCCTCGTAGGCGACGACCACCCCGTAGGTGCCGAGACACGTCGAGAAGTTGATGCGCCGTCCCGTCGCGGGGTCACCCGCCAAGAAGTAGACGGCGCTGTCCCCGAGCGCCAGAGGATGATTCCGTCCGTTGACGACCGTCTGCAATCCGTCCCGGTCCACGCAACGAGGGCCGCGGCCCTCGTGCCGCCCGAAACGCCCGAGTGACACCCACAGGTAGGTGGCTCTGATGTGCGTGCTCTTGACCAGACAGTAGTTCGAGCGCATGCCGGGGGCGTTCTGCTCTCCGACCTGTGGGGGACCGTGCGCGGGCACGAGGCGGTCGAACACCTCCGTCCGGACGAGCGGGCAGACCGCCGGAGGCGCAGGCGGGTCCACCGTCACGTTCCGCCAGCCCTGCCACGCGCCGACCGCCGCCGCGAACAGGACGCAGACGGCCAGAGCCACGACGCGTACCCACCGTCGCGACCGCATATCCGCAGTGTGACCGTGCCTGGCAAGCCTTGCAGGAGCATGACGACGCGGGGCGGCGTCATGCTGAAACGACTGACCGGTTCGACACTTGCCCCGGCGTTGACCAGCAAACCGGCGGTTTCCATCCGGCCGCTGCGGTTCATCGCTCGCCACTTTCAGCCACGTCGGAAAGCGCGCCGAGACGCAGCCGCGCTGCTACATGGTCGACGAACCAGGCGAAGAAGTTGCTGGTCGGGCCGGGGCGTGCGCGGACCGCGTTGCGCCAATCCGGCTGGTCGAGTACTGCGAGGTAATGCTGCACGATGCGGTCCCGCTGCTCGGCAGTGCAGCCGCACCGCTTCGGAGGCTTGGCCGTCAGATAGTTGGCGATGATCGCGGCATCGACGTATCGGTCCGCTGTCGGCGGCTGCTGGGCGAGGTGAGCAGCATGCGCGGCCAGCACGGCAGCTGCCGGCGGGTAGTGCTCGAGAGTCATGCCCATGCCATCGCAGTCGGCCATGATCCTCAGGAGCCGGCCGGTGTGATCGATCAGCTCCTCGTCGGCATCGGTGCTGGTGATCGCTTCGTGCAGGTGCGCTGTGGTGGCAACCTTGCCGGCGAAGTAGCCGTTGAGGTAGTCGCCGTCGCAGGCGTGGCGCAGTAACCATGCCCGGGAGTTGGAGGCGGCTTGTCGGCATAGCGCCTCGACGACGTAGACCCGGCCCCAGCCCGCGATGCGCTCGGCGAGCCATTGCAGCGCTTCGGCACCTCCACGGCGGCGCTGCAACGCCTCGGCGGCCAACGGCCCGAAATGGTCGGACAGCAGACCGATGGTTTGGATAAGCGGGATGTCCTCCTCGGCCCGATCGGCGGCCAGCAGCGCGAGCCCGACTGTGGCGGCATTGCGGTCGTTGCTGTGCCGCACCAACCACCGGCCGGTCTGCCGCATGCGCTGCCGATCCGCGCGCAGCGCCGCGGCAACGATGTGGTCGTTGCGGTGGATCGGGACGTAGACATCGCGGAAGGCGTCGACAAGTTCACTCGCCTGCGCGTCAGGCTCGTTGAAGTGCCTGTCGAGGATGACAGCGACATCGGCCCCGTAGAGTCGTCGATCCATCGCACGCTGGTATGACGGCCGCGAGCGGTGACGGTGATGGTCGGGATACGGTTCACCGTCGCGAGGCAGAGCACCGTCAGGATGTTGCTGATGGAGACGCAGAGCGTGCTCGAACAGGGCGATCTGGGGTCCGGGCAGTCCAGGCTCGGTCATCGCGCTCACCGGGGGACGGAGGACTCAATTCCTTCGATCATGGCCGCGATGATCCCACCTTCGCGAACCCTGCACCAAGCTGGCCCGCCTACTCGACTAGGACCGGACTGTATGGACTCAACCGGTGCGATCAGCACCGCCGACGCGCTCGGCCATCTCGTCGCTGAGCACGGTCAGCCAACCGTAGTTGCGCAGCACCTCGCCTGGACGCTTGCGGTAGTCCGCCGAGGAACTGCTGAGCGCAGCCTCCAGCGGCGTGTCAGTCAGCGAACCTCGTACTGCGACGGCGACCGCCACCGGGGCGGCCAGGTCCGCCGCATCGCGGACGGTCGCGAGGAGTGCTCGCGCGCCGCCGGGATCATTGGCCGCCGCGTCGTCGATGGTGCTGACGAGATCGATGTGGCCCTCGTCGCTGACCGCACTCACGAGGTAACTCGGTTGTTTCAAGCGTCCCTGCTCGTCCCTCGTACGCGCCTAGAAGGATGCCGCGTCCGCGATCTCGCCGAGGCGACGCAGCAATTTGTCCCAAGACCCCGGCGAATAGGTCTCTACCGGGGTCACTTACGCCCCCGCCAGCACGAAGGCGACGGCGTCAGCGCAGGTTGCAGCTGCTCCCTGAGCTTGTTGCGCATACAGGGGCCCCACCACTCGCGTCCCCACGCGAGAGGAGTTGATCTATCGTGGATCTCCACGAGAAGCGGTGTCCGAGGGGCGAACGACCCATCGCCCCACCGCCGTTGACGCTCAGCGCAACTCTGAAGCTCGCGCAAGCCTAACTGCGCTGGTGATCTCTTCAGTCGCGGCGAAGAGGTCACCAGCCTGAAGGGCCCGCTCCGGACGTTGCTCGATGCGACGGCAGGCACCCGGCTTCAGAAGGACCGACAATGAGGGCACCGGCCTCGGGCAGCTTGGTCAGCAAGCCGTCTCAACCAGAATCGCCCTCGACGCGGGTGGCACCATCGAAGAATGCCTACGCAGCTCCTCGAGCGCCGGTCTGCGCTGACCACGCTGCGGGCCGCCGTCGACGCCGCGCTGGGCGGCGCCGGGTCGGTGGCGCTGCTCACCGGTGAGGCGGGGATCGGCAAGACGAGCGTGGTGCGTCAACTGCTCGCCGAGGTCGATCCGGCGGTGCGGACACTCTCCGGCGGCTGCGACGATCTGATCGCCCCTGCTCCTCTGGCGCCGTTGCGCGAGGCGGTGGCGAATCACGGGGGCCCTCTGGCGGCCGCCCTGGCCGAGCCGCACCCACCGACCGCGCCGAGCGCCGTGGCCAGGGCGTACCCGTTGGTGGCTGTGCTGCCCGCGATGCTGGCCGAGCTGCGCGGCGCCCCCGCGACGCTCCTCGTGGTGGAGGACATCCACTGGGCGGATGAGGCGACCATCGACGTGTTGGTCTACACCTCCCGGCGCATAGGGCCGCTGCCGGCCGTCCTGCTGTTGACCATGCGGGACGACGTGGACGATGCGCACCCCGTGCACCGCCTGCTGGGATCGTTGACCGCGGCGCCGGTGGTCCGAGTCCCGCTGGCCCCGCTGTCCGCGGCCGCGGTGGCCCGAATGGCGGCCGGCACCGGCCACGACGGCGCGGCGCTGCACGCCCTGACCGGCGGCAACCCGTTCTTCGTCAGTGAGTCGTTGGCGTCCGACGGCTCGGCCGCCTCGGGGGCGGTGCGCGACGCGGTCCGCGCCCGGTGCCGCCGCCTCGCACCCGCCTGTCAGGAGGCGTTGGCGCAGCTCTGCGTGGTCCCGCGGGCGGTCGGGGTGGACCTGGCCGCCGTCCTGCTCGGGCCGCAGGCGTTGGCCGCGCTGGCCGAGGCGGAGCAGAACGGGGTGATCGAGGTACGGTCGGACGGTCTGGCCTTCCGACACGAGTTGGCCCGACGGGCGATCGAGGCCGACCTGCCTGAGCTGCGTCGACGGCTGCTGCACCGCCGGGTGCTGGCGGCGTTGCGGGCCGAGTCGTCGCCGGACCGGGGGCGCCTGGTGCACCACGCGGTCGCCGGGGACGATCCGGCGACAGTGGTCGCGGTCGGCCCGAGCGCGGCCCGAGCCGCGGCGGCGGCGGGCTCGCACCGGGAAGCACTGGTGCTCCTCGAGTCGGTGCTGCCCTACCGCGACCGGCTGGGTGGCGCGGAGAGCGCCGCACTGTTGGACGAGTACGGCTGGGAGCTCTACAACGCGCACCGGTTCCACGAGGCGGTGCGGGCCGGCGAGCAGGCCGCCCGGGAGTACGCCGCGCTCGGCGACGAGCCGGCCCGGGGGCGCTGCCTGATCCGCGTCTCCCGGCACCAGTTCATGGCCGGCGAGACCGACGCCGCTGAGCGGACCGCGGGTGAGGCCGTGCGGATCCTCGACAGGGGGGCCGACGACGCGGCGGCGGCGCACGCGCTCCTCTATCAGGGCGCGATCCTGGCGTTGACCGCCGACTTCGCGCGGGCGGTCACCGCCCTGGAGTCGGCGCGCAAGCGGGCCGGTCGGGCCGGGCGCACCGACCTGGACACGCTGTGCCTCAACTATCTCGGCATCGCCCGGATCGAGGTGGGTGACGCCGGTGGGCTGGCCATGCTGCGCCAGAGCGTGGACACGGCCCGCGAGGACGGCCTGCTGGAGTATGTCGCGCGCGGCTACACCAACCTCGGCGAGATGCTCTTCCGGATGGGTGCCCTGGTCGAGGCGGCCGGGTGCGTGCGCGCCGGGCTGGCCTTCGCCGAGGAGCACGGCTTCTGGTCGCACGCCTACAACCTGCGGGTGCACCAGCTGCTGGTCGAACTGCGTCGCGGCGGCTGGGACCGCGCCGAGCCCGGGCTGCGTGCGCTGGCGCAGCGCCAGACCGATCCGGACATGCTGTACGTCTACAGCGTCCCCTGGTACGCCCGGCTACGCGCCCGTCGGGGTGACCCGGCCGCCGCGCCGCTGCTGGCGCAGGCGTGGGATAGGGCTCGTCGCGGCCGGCTGTTGCTGGGCACGGCGTACGCCGGCCTCGCCTACCTGGAGTGGGCCTGGCTCACCAACGACAGTCGGCGCGCGGAGGAGGTCGCCGCCGAGCTGCTGCCCCGCCTCGCGCACCCGGGTGCCGCGCCGTTCCGGGCCGAGGCGGTGCGGTACCTGGCCCGCCTCAGCGTCATCGTCGACCCGGTCAGCAGCCCAGTGACCGATGCGGCGGGCGTGCAGGCGTCCGATCTGGTGGTGACCCGGGCCTATGCGGCAGGTGTCCGTGGTGACTGGGCCACCGCGGCGGAATTGTGGTCGAGCCATGGCGACCCGTACGAGCAGGCTCTGGAGCTGGCCGAATCCCCGGACGCAGACACGGTGGCCGGGGCTCTGCGGACGCTCGACGGGCTCGGCGCGGCGGCGGCGGCCGATCTGGTCCGGGGCCGGCTGCGTCATCGAGGTGCCCGGGTCCCGCGTGGGGCGCGCCGCGGCACCCGGGCCAACCCGGCCCACCTCACCGAGCGGCAACTGCTGGTGCTCAGCCAGCTCAGCGCTGGCCGGACCAACGCGGAGATCGCCGCCGACCTGGTGCTGTCGGTGCGTACCGTGGACCACCACGTCGCGGCGATCTTCGACAAGCTGGGGGTGCGTACCCGGCAGGAGGCCGCGGCGGCCGCCCGCGCTCGGGGCATCGGCCCGGCTAGCGCCACGCCCGAGGCGCCACATCGGCCGGCGTGAGCACCCGGCTCAGGGTGCCGGCGACGAAGTCACCGACGTAGGCCACGCCGGTGACCGGGTCGACGGCCACCGAGCACGGCGCGGTGCCCAGCTTGACCGCCACCCGCAGGGCCCGGGAGCGGCCGTCCACCATGAGCAGACCGGCTGAGGTCGCGACGTAGCCGATGCCGGTCCCCGGTCGGGTGGCCACCGCCCGCCCACCGCCGGGCACCGGCAGCACCGCGCCGGCCGGCACCGGTCGGGTCCCGCCGTCGGTGGGGAAATCGCCCTGGTCGAGCACCACGACCGAGGGGTGGGTGGTGTTGCCGCCGAGACAGGACACGAAGATCAATCCGGCCGGTACGTCGACCGCCACGTCGACCGGTTGCAGCAGCACATCCTCCAGGTCGATCGTGCCGGTGACCGCGTGCCGGCCGTCCGCGCGCCGGGTGATCACCGAGATGGCTGCCGTCTGCGGTACGCCGGCGCGGTAGGTCCGGGCAACGTAGACGCGTGCCGCGGCGCTGTCCACCGCGGCGGCGATGATCCCGGCGAAGCCGTCCTCGTCCCCCACCACGTCGAGGTCGCTGAGGTCGGTCGGGGCGAGCACCCGCACGTGCATGTCGACTCCCACTGGCGGCGCGCCGCCCTGGTGCACCACGTAGAGCCGCTGGGCGGCCGCGTCGAGCGCCACGTCGACCACGCCCAGCCCGATCGTCCTGCTGATCCCCGCTTGTGGCAGGCCTGCGGCCACCTCGAAGCGCTGCACGGAGAAGTCGTGGTGGCCACCGTTGACCACGAATCCGTGGTTGCCCTGCGGCTGCACGGTGAGCGCGCGCGGCCCGTGCCCCACGGTGGCCGTCCGCGCCTGGGTCAGGGCCAGGTCCCAACTGCTCAGGGTGCCGTCCTCGTCCGGCTGGTCGGAAGGTGAGTGGGTGGCGAAGACCCGTCCGCCGGCGCCGTCGCGGGACACCGCCACCGCCGCGACCGCGCCGGGACCACCCAGCGACACCGTCGTCACCAGCGGTACTGCCGGCACCGGTGGCGGTACGTGCACGATCGCCTCCCGCCGGACGCCGGCCAGGCTGGCCGAGATGTCGATCGGCTGCGGACCGGTGGGCGCCAGCACGTCGATCGAGAACTCAGCCGTGGAAGCTCCCGCGACGACGTCGACTCCACCGGGGACCTTGATCAGATCGGGCCGGCTGCTGTGCAGCGTGACCCGCTTGCCACCGGCCGGTGCCGGGCCGGTGAGCAGCACCCGGCCGGTGGCCTGGGCGCCGACGAAGAGCCCGGTGCGGGCATGCTCCACCCGTTTGAGCGACACCGAGTCGAAGGTCTCCATCGCCTCGTACTGAATGTTGACGTCGACCTGCTGCAAACCGGTGAACGGAACGGTCACCGAGTCGTAGGCAAGCGTCCAGCCGCCGGTGAGGCCACGCCCGTACAGACTGAACAGGTGCTCCTGACCGGCGACGGCTGCGGTGTCGCCGGTCCACACCTGGGTGGCCGGTTCGAAGCGCAGCACCAGCTCCTGGGTGGCCGGCGTACCGGTCAGGTCGTGTACGCCGAGATCGAGGTCGCGCTGTTGGGAGAAGCCCGCGTGCGTGATCGTCATCGGCAGGCTGTTGTCGTTGCCGGCCATCCCCCGCAGGTTGACGGTCACCCCCACCACCTTCAACTCGGCCAGCCCGGGCGGCAGCGTGGCCAGCGGCAGGTCGAACCACAGCGACTTGGCGTTGACGAACCGGTTGATCGCCGCGGTGTGCGTGTTGACGGAGAACGCGTTGTGGATCACCTGGGTGCCGTCCTGGACCACGAGTGACCGCCCCTTGGCCCGGTGCCTGTCGCGCTCGGCCACCGGGTCCCGGGTGAAGATGGCGTTCATCATCAGGTCGTAGGCGCCCACGGGGAAGTCGGGCGCGATCTTCTCGTCCAGGTCCAGATCCAGGTCCGGGTAGGCCAGCGCCGCGGTCTGTCCCGAGATGCTGCCGGGGTTGCCGCGGTCCAGGATGTAGAGCTTCAACGCCCGCTGGGCCCGTTGGCTCCAGTGGTCCAGTGCGTCGAAGAGGCAGACCAGGCCGCGCAGCAGTCGGGACACCTGCGACTTGGCCGGCCGGTCGTCGGTGTCCACCGAGTCCAGGTCCCTGATCGCCTCGCGGGCGCGCCGTTTGAGGTCGGCGACGGCAGCCGTCGTGCCGGCGATCTGCCGCAGCCGCAGTGTCGCCAGCCGCCAGCTGTGGCAGGCCTCGGTCATCTCGATCAGCAGGTTCCGCAGGGGTTCGTCACCCTGGGCGGCGCGCAGGTCGGCGGCGACCCGGCGCAGGTTCACGACCCGCCCGGAGCCGGGGGTGCCGAGCTGGGCCCACTGACCGTGCGCGGCCAGGCCCACACCGCCAGCGGCCAGCTGGATGGTGGGGGGCCGCGCGGCGAGGTAGGGGCCGCCGGCCGCGGTGGCGGCGTCGACAAGCAGGGTGGTGTCCGCCGGCAACAGCAGCCCCGCGGCGCCCTGCGGCTGGGTGGGATCGGGTGCGCCGAGCACCTGGGCGATCGTCGTGGCCAGGTCGGATCCGGAGACAGCGCCGGAGCCGTACGAGATCAGCGCCTCGGCGGCGGTCAGGTCGCCGAGCCGTTCCTGGACGCGCAGCACACTCTGGCCGATCAGCTGCCCGCAGGCCTGCTGGGCCTGCTCGGCGGCTGCCCGTCGGCGCCGGGCGCTCTCCCCGATGGTCTCCTCCAACGGCCCCTGGTCGCCCAGCAGAGCGGTCAACTGGGTGCGGATCGCCTCCCGGGCCCGCAGCAGCCGTTGCTGGTCGCCGGCGAGCAGCAGCGGGCCGTCGCCGGGCGCGAACAGCGCGGCCCGGAGGGTGTCCGCCGCCGCTCGCCACTGCCCGGCGTAGAAGTCGACCGCCGGCACCAGGTCCAGCTCCAGGTCGCGCTCCACGCCGATCTCGGTGCGGTGATCGGCCATGAGGGCACGCAGCTGTGGTGCCATGCTGCCCGGGCGAAGGTGCTCGGCGGCTGCGTACTCCCGTTCGGCCTCGGTCAGGTTGCCGGAGCGGAACTCGTACCACGCCTGTTTGCCGCGCTGTTCGGCCCAGCGGTCGCCACCACGGCCGGAGAGCAGCGGGCGTAGCTTCTCGTCGTACTGCGCGGGGGTGCGGGCCAGCACCTCGGCGGCGCGGGTGGCGCCCCCGCCACCCGGCTCCCCCAGCGGCCCCGGTTGCCCCTGGTTCTCCGGGTCGTTCGGAATACCTGGCCCACCCGGTCCACCCGCGCCGCCCGCACCACCGGGGCCGCCGACTCCGGTGAAGGTGTTGGTGCCGGAGGCCTCGACGAAGAAGACGTGCACCGGGCCTCCGGCTCCGCCGGGGCCGCCCGGACCACCACGCAGACCGGGATTTCCGCTGGTCGGCAGCGGGGGCGGTGGCGGCAGCGGCAGCGCGGTGGTCCGCGAGACGCCCGGGTCGTTTACCGGTGGGCCGGGCGCGCCTGTCACACCCGTGCCGCCCTGCTGCCCGGTGCTGGTGGCGGAGACGCCCGTCAGCCTGCGGGCATGGATCACCAACTGGCGGCCGGCGAGACCCTCCTCGCCCTGCGCCGCGGTGCCGGGTACCTCCATCGCCAGCGAGGGCTTACCGGCCGGGCCTTCGCCGACCACCTCGTCACCGACGACGAAGACGTCGCGGAAGCCGCGGATCACCGCGCCGAGCAGCACCACCCGGCGGCCGATGAAGACCAGCGCTCGACCACCGCTGGCGGGCGAGGGCGGCAGAGCGTCGACGAACGCCTGATCGATGCGGATCTCGTCGCGGATGTGCAGTCCGAAGACGTCCACTGTGCTCAGCTCTCCTCGGTCGCGGCGGTGGTGGCCGGCAGGTTGGGATCGATCACCGCGCGGTCGAAGACCTCGGTGTAGACCGTCCGCAGGGCTTCGCCCGGACCGGTGACCGCCCAGCCGCGCTGGCGCTCCTGCACCACGACCCGGCCGGCGCGCAACTCGCGCATGAGCTGATCCGGTGGCGCCTCGGTGGCCACCCACTCCAGGCGCATCGCGGCGATGCCACCGGCCGGTGCGGGCAGGGTGGTGACCCGCCAGCCGTCACCGGGTGTGCCGGTGGTGCCCTCCTGCGCCCGGACGCCGACATCGGAGCCGATGTCGGAGCTGGCCAGGAAGGGGTCCGGCATCCGGCGCTCGTGCCGCATGGTGAACTCGCTCGCGGCGGTGGGCTTGCCGAAGACGTTGACCCGTACTCCGGTGGTCCCGAACTTCTTCACCCTGATCTGCCGGTGCGGGGGCAGCTGGACCAGGTCGGTGGTGACCACCCGGGAAATCGCGCGGCCGGGCAGTGAGTGCGGCTGGAAGCGCACCAGTCCCAGCCGCAGGAACGGCCACACCGCGAGATCGACGTCCACGTCGATGTCGGCGAACCACAGGTCCCGCTCGGCGTCGAAGTGCACCGGGTGCCCTATGACGGTGACCTGCCGGGCGCCCGCGGCCGGGTCCAGCAGCGTGACGGTGCTCGTGACCTGACCCGGTGCGTCGAAGTCGTCGGCGACGAGGTGCTGCTGGTCGCCGAGGCCGATCTCCTCGATCGGGTCGCTCCCCCAGCGCGTGACCAGGCCGGACAGCGCCCGGCCCTCCTCGACGTCACCGTCGGCCGGGTTGGCGAAGAGCACCACGCCGAGCATTTCGCCCTCGCCGGTGCGGTTCCAGCGGCGGTTGAGCCACACCCGCACACCCATCGTCTCCCGGGTGCTGGTCCACTCGCCGAACTCCGTGCCCCTGGTGATGCGGAACGACGGCACCACCGAGTGCACGTCCGGTGGTGGCGGCACGGCCCGGTTCGGCACGTGCACCAGCATCGGGGCGCCCTCGCGCAGTTGACTCTGATCACCGTCCGGCACGGGAGGGAAGTACTCCCGGAACCGGGTGGACCCGACGGGTCGGTAGGTGACCGCCCGGTGCCGGGTGTCGCCGAAGAACTGCGACGCGGTCAGCGTCGCCGGTCCACCGGTGCGTTCCAGGTCGGTGGGGGCGAGCGTGGCGGTGCGCGACTGCGGCTCGACGCTGCCGGTGCCGGCGTCCACCGCCTCGAGCCAGGACGCCGCCAGGTGCACCCGGCCGGTGGTCGGCCGGTGCGCCTGCACCTGCGCGGTGACGGTGACGTGCCCGGTCGGGCCGGTCGCGGTGACCGTGGGCGGCCCGACCAGGGCCGGCGCCACCAGCGGTTTCTGCACCGCGTGCACCACGGTGACCGGTTGCCGGGAGGACAGGCCCAGCACCTGACCGTCGAGGACGTCCTGCGGGTCGGCGGCGCCGACGGCGAGGTGGTCCAGGCGGTCGGGGTGGAGCGTGCTGGACAGCTCGAAGGTCTGCTCCACGCCGGGGGGAACCTCGACGATCAGCACCGATCGGCCACCGGACTTCTTCACCGAGACCTGCACCAGGCTGGAGCCGGCCCCCACCGGACGGACCACCAGCTTCGCCGGCGGCAGATCCGGCCAGCTGCCCCCGTACCCCGTGGTCACCACGGGCGACGCACCCGGCACGCCTCCGATGGCCACGCCCGCGACGGCCGGGTCCGGCAGGTAGGGCAGCAGGGCGGCCGGAGCGTCGATCACCACGTAGGCGCCGTTGGGCAGCGCCCGACCGCGCGGCACCGGCAGAGTGCCCTTGACCGTCCTGGTCGGGTCGCTGGTGACCACCTGGAGGCCCGGTTGGGGCACCATCGCGCCGCCCGGGCCGGGCACCATCGGATCGAGGAACGAGCCCTCCTCCCGACGGGCGACGGCGAACATCCGCTCGCGGACCTCCGGGGTGGCCTGTGGTCCGAAGGCCGCGTCGAACATGGCGTGCCGCTCGGCCAGCATCTGCGGGCCGTCCGGTGCGGCGACGTGCCGCTCGCAGGTGCCCAGCAGGGTGCCGTCGCCGTCGCTGCGCACCACGAGCCGGAGCAGCGACTCGCCCTCGGTGAAGCGCCTGGTCGGCACCAGGGTGGGCGAGCCGGCCGCCTCGTGGCGGAGGTAGCGCACCGTGGGCAGCACCTGGGTGGGATCGCAGACGTCCGGGTCGATCGCGGTGCCGGCGATGTCCACCGCCCGGGCCCGGAGCTGGTAACCGCGTCCGTAGCGCAGCCGCGGTAGCGTGCCCGGCGCGGTGGTGACGTCCGCGCGCAGCGGATAGCCGGGCGCGAGGACGCTGTCGATCTCCTCCACCTCCGGGCTGCCGCGGCCGTCGCCGCCCACCTTCGGGCCCGGCTTGCCGACCGACAGGCCCCAGCCGTCCCACCCGGCGATCTCCTCACCGACGACGAGCCGGACGACGCCGAACTCGTCATCCTGCTGTGCGGCGACCACCGCCTCGGTGCGGCCCTCGTCGTCGGCGTCGATGGTCACCGCACCCACCGTGTAGCGCACCCGGCGGCGCATGAGCGACCGGAACGGCCCGCCGTCGGTGGCCACGTCCACCCGGTAGCCGGTGGTCACGTCGTCGGCGAACAGCACGGCGGGGGCCTGCGCGCCGGCCGAGGCGATCGCGTCGGTGCGGCTGGTGGCGTGGCTGACCACCGCCTCGGCACGGGCCTGCTGGCCGAGGGTCAAACCGACGTCGCGGCGCACCGGCAGTCGGGCCGGCAGCGGCTCACCGGAACGCGCCGACGCGGTCGACGCCGCCGCCAGCTGACCGCTCAGGCTGGCCACGTCCACACTTGTCAGCACGTAGGTGGCAGCCGGGTTACGCAGGTTGAGCACCCCGCCGACGATCTCGGCGCGGGCGTCCGGCTCGGTGGCCATGGTGAACCGTCGCGCGGTCGGGTCGCTGACCACCGCGCTGAAGGGCTGGGAGCGGGGCACCGGGCCGTTCAGCGGCTGGCCGGCCGCGTCCACCACCCGGACGGTGCGCGCGCCGTCGAACGGCGCCATCTCGAGATCAACGCGGAGACCCAGCGGTACGGAGAGCGCGGGGTGCGCCATCAGCAGGGTGCAGACCTGGTGGAAGTCCGCCTGGGTGACCGAGTTGACCCCGGTCAGCGGCCCACCGGCGGCCCGCCCGCCCGGCCCGGGTGCCCGGCGGGGACCGCCCGCGCGGCGTAGCCACCGGGCGTAGGCGGCGATCGGCAGCGCCATCGCCAGGTCCTCGTGGCCCTCCTGGCGCAGCCGCCGAACCGCGGTGGCCAGCGTCGCGTTCGACGTCGCCGCCGGGGCGAGCAGGGCGGCGCCGGCCTCCCGGCCCATCGCCCGCGCCACCCGGGGATCACTGTCCACGGTGGCCAGTGCGGCGATCGCCCGTCGGACGACGTGGTCGGCGCCCAGCGATTCGGTGGCGCTGGTGCCGTTGACGCTGGCGTACATCTGCTCCAGAGCCGTCGCGGTGGCCGCGAAGGCCGGTCCCGGTCGGGCGGCTCCCAACGCACGACGCCCACCAGCCTTGGTGAGCACCCTGGTGGCCGGGCCGAAGAGCGCCGTCCACAGCGGCGACGACGCCGGCTCACTGCGCCGGGTCAGTGGCTGCGGCTCACCGCCACCGGCGTCGGCCAGGAAGAGTGGCCCGAGGGCGTTGACCACCGCCGGCCAGTCCGCCAGCGGCGTACCGCCGATCGTGGTGATGCCCTGGCCGCGCGGGGCGGCGACCAGGCTGAGCTGCGCCTTGCCGTCGGCGAAGCCGGCCGGCAGAACGGTCCAGAGCACGCTGTACGTCATCGTCTACTCCTGTGCGAACGCGGCGCAGTAGGTGTCCCACGGGCGCGGCCCGGGCCGCCCGGTCGGCGCCATCAGCTGGGCGAAGGTCGGATCGGCGCTGGGGCCGGCGAAGCGGCGCTCCATCGGCACCACCACCGATTCGCTGAAGAACAGCACCTTGATCTCCACGGCGATCTCGGCGTAGCCGTACAGCTCGTTGGAGTCGAGGTCGTAGTCGAGGGTGAGCGTCAGGGTGATCGAGACGCTGATGATGCTCAGGACCTCGACCTCGCCGCGGATGCGGAAGTAGCCGCCGATCCGGGCGATGTCCTTACTGGCGTCGATGTCGAAGAGCACACCGCCCATCGCCTCCACCGACCCGCGCGCCACGAACAGGTCTACCGAGAGCGAGGCGCCGAACTCCAGGGCACCGACCAACTTGATCAAGCCGGTGGTGGCCACGCCGATGGCGAGGTGCCCACCCCCGCCGAGCGCGGCGATGGTCAGCCGGAACGGGTTGTCCGGGGTGGAAAAGCCAAGATCGAAGGAGAGCGGGTACGGGTCGCCGGTGAAGTTCAGTTCGGCGCCGGCGGAGATGGCGATGTTCTCCAGCGCGAAGACGCCTATCGCCAGCGACGGCACCGGAAAGCTGAAGCCGGACCGCACCCCGGTCGGGGTCACGGTCAGCGCCGGCGGGTCGGAGAAACCCTCCTGGTCGATCACCTCGGCCAGGGTGGCGATGAAGGCGAGCACCTGGCCGTAGCGCAGCGCGCCCAGCTTGATGTCGACGTCGGGCTTGCCGGCGTCCCTGCTGGTGAACCGGATACTCCTGATCGGCACGCTGAGCAGCGGCACGGTGTCGAAGGCCGGCGTCGTGGTGGAGTGGATCTGCAACTCCACCTGCTCGACCAGGCACTCGCTTGTGGACCGGGTCTCCAGCCGGGCGGTGTCCACCTCGGTGGTCTGGGTGATCCTCAGGAGGGCCTTGTTGGCGTCACCGGGGTTCTTCCGCAGCGGCCGTAACACCACGAAGCCCTGGTGGAAGCGGGCCTGCGGCTTGTCGCCGAAGAGCTTGGTGTCCCAGGTCATCACCTGCGAGGCGACGCCGTCGACCAGGTCGCTGACCATCTTGTAGGCCTTGCCCAGCTCCCGGACGATGCCCTCGTCGGTGGGCAGCAGATCCTTGATCCTGGCCAGACCCAGCAGCTTGTCGGCGTCCTTGAGGAACGACAGGTCCATCGCCCCGGCTGCCAGGGTGGTCAGGTCCGCGCCCGCCAGCGCCCCGAACTGCCGGGAGATCGCCGAGGTGCTCAGGGTGAGGGCGGCCAGCCCACCGGTGGCCTCCTGCGCCAGGCCGACCGCGGGCGATTCGCCGATCAGCTTCAGGAAGACCTGCCCCTGGGCGTTCGCCCCGTCGAAGAGCGCCTGGGTGTACGGCGCGGCGTACTGCAGCACCGCCTCCTTCGCCCCCGGCGCGTAGCGGTCCAGCGCGGCGATGCGCCCGACGATCTGTTGGGCGACCGGCAGCCCGGTGGCGGCATCCAGCGCCAGGTCGACCTTGCGGGTGAGCACCGTCGTGGCCTGCTCCGGGGTAGGCACTTCCAGGTCGGCCGCCGACCCGGTCGCCGACCGGGTCGCCGCCGACGCGGGCTCCGGCATCGGGGCGACGGCCATCGGCTGTCCGCCGGTCTGGATGGTCCGGAAGACGTTCTCGGGCACCTGCGCCCCGCCGCCGAGGGTGTTCCACAACGCCCGGGCCTGCGCATCGGAGGCGGTGCCGGGCACGAAGAGCAGCGGCAGCGCGAAGGGCACCGGGCTGCCCTCGTGGTCGTAGCCGACCAGCTGATAGGCGAACGGTGTGGCGGCGTCCAACCGCAGCACCCGCGAGCCGGTCATCCCACCGGGCGGCTGGACGGCTTCCAGCGGCGGGGTCACAGTGGTGACGACGTCGACGCGGGTGAACGGCCAGCGCCGATGGGCGTCGCCACCCACGTCGGCCACCGCCGTGGCGGGCGGCACGAACGGCATCTGCGGGTCGGTGACCAGGATGGTCGCCGCAGTGCGCAGCGCGGCGACCCGAGTGCTGCCGCTCTCGAAGCGCCGAACCGTCTCCTCGGTGAAGATCGCCCGGTGGCCGAACGGGTAGAGCCGGCCCACCACGACGATCCGTTGGGCCTGGTCGCGGCCCATCGACGTGTCGTGGCGCCACTGCGCGACAGTGGCGGCGATCTGCTCGGGCGTGGAGCCCGGCGGCGGGTCGGGCCAGTCACCACGCACGCGCAGCCAGCCGCCGAGGCTGCTCAGCGCGAGCCGCTGCACGGTGGCCGGCGCGATGGTGCGCGACTGTTCGGAGATCTCGACGCCCAGGTCGGCCCTGAGGGTGTTCTTGAGCCGCGCGTCGTTGACGTCGTCGGCCCACCCCGGCTGCGGCGCGCTGCTCTGCGGGGTGTGGGTGAAACGCGCGGCCAGCGGCACTTCGGCGCTGGCCGAGAAGTCCACCGAGGTGACCTCCAGCCGGGTGCTCCACAGGGCGGTGCGGCCGGCGTTCACCCGGGCCGCGGCGGCGTGCCGCAGCCGGACGTGGCCACCGGGCGACTGGAGGTTGAGCAGGTAGGGCAGGCGGAACTGCGACGCCTGCGGAAAGCCCGGCGGCGGGACAGCCACCAACGAGGCGTCGGCGGCGCGGGCGCTGGACGTACCGCCGGATCGTGGTGGGCTGACGGCGGCCCGGCGGGCCGCGCGGTCCTGGCGCCGGTCCGCCGCCGCGGCCGGGTCCGTCGGCCGGCCGACCTGCCCGGCCATCGCGGCCGCGACCAGGTGGTACGCCGAGGTGGCCGGCCGGGGTGGCCGGGCGTCGAGCGGGTCGACCGCGCCGCCCTGTTCACCGGGGACGATCTCCAGCCGGGAGATCGCGGCCAGGATGCCGGCGACGGACAGGTCGATCGGGCCGTCCGACGGGCGCACCACGAGCACCACGTCGCTGGGTGGCGTGAAGATGGGCTTGGTCTGCACCAGTCGCGGGCTGGCGCCCCGGGCGGCGTTCTCCAGGAGTTGCTGCGGGGGGAACTGCACCCACAGGTGCCCCTGGGCAGCGCCGACAACCAGCTTGAGGTCGTAACCGTTAGGTGCGCCGGGGCGCAGCTGCGGCTGCAGGTTGCTGACCGACACCTGCAACACGAGCTGGTCCTCGGCCCGGGTGAGGGCGAACGACGGCGAAAAGGCCATGCGTCCACCCTTGCCTCCACCGCCCGCGACGACATCGGTAGCCGCTGCCCATATCTCGTCGGATTGCTACCTACGTTGCGAGTGCCTTCCGCCAATCCGCTACGGCCACCGGGGTGGTCTCTTCGGCTGCGTGGGCGGGGCGCCCGGTCGCACCATTGGGGTGGCTCGGCGGGGGCAGCGGTTGGCGGCGTAGGCGCTTCAGTCGGATCCGGCCAGCGCCGTGCATGTGCGCGGTGGCCGGACTGACGCCGAAGGGGTCGGGCGAGCATCTGCGGACGAATTCGTCGCGAGGCGCTAACGGATGGTGAAGGTCAGCGGGTTCGAGATGCCGACGCCGCCGTGGGAATCGTGGACCCGCACGGTGAAGGTGGACGACGTGCCGGCCGACAGGGCCGTCTGGAACTGGTAGCGCTGTCCGCTGTTGGTCGGCGTCACGGCCAGCCGGGTTGCGCCGAGGTAAAGCTCCACCCGGCTGACGAGGTCCCCGGGGTCGGTGTCGGCGACGTCGGCGACCAGCGTGACGGTCGTCGGCTCGAGGAAGTAGGTCTGCCCGCCGGGGGTGCTCAACGCCACCGCCGGCGGGTGGTTGGTGCCGGTGGACGCCGGCGTCACCACCGTGACCAGCAACGGCGGCGCAGCGCCAGGCAGCGACTGGTCGGTGCCGGCCGAGACGGACAGCACGAAGGTGGTGCTGGTGCCGGGCTCGCCGATCGGTGGTGTCCACAGCGCCTCGTACCGGTCGCCGGTCGTCCTCACCCCCTGGGCCGCCGTGACGCCGTCCACCCGGAACGACACCGAGGTGATGCTGTGTCCGCCTCCCACGGTCGCGGTCGCCGCCAGCGGGACGGTTCCCGGCGTGGTGTACACCGCGCCGGCGGTCGGGCTGAGCCAGGTGACGATCGCCGGGTAGTCAGCGACCGGCGGTGTGGTCGTCCGGGTCGGCGTCACGCTGGGCAGGACGCCGCCGATGCACGTGACGCCGTTGAGCGTGAACGACGCCGGTATGGGGTTGCTGCCCGACCAGGCGCCAACGAACCCGATGTTCGCGGAGCCATTGGTGCCCAGGGTCGCGTTCCAGCCCAGATTGGTCGCGCTGACCTGCTGGCCCGCCTGGGCCCAGGTGGCGCTCCAGGTTTGCGTGAGCCGCTGGTCGACTGCAGGGAACGCGAACCGCAGCGTCCACCCGTTGACGAGGTCACCCAGGTTGGTGACCACGATGTCGGCGTGGAAGCCACCGGTCCACTGGCTGGTGACGACGTAGTTCACCCGACACCCGGCCGCCGCGTTCGCCGCACTGGCGTGTGAGATCGCGGCCATCATCGCGACCATGGCAACAACGATGGCGGCCACAGCAGTCAACGACTTCCGCATGGCACACCTCGCCGTAGATAGTTGGACGTCTATGAATATGTCGACTGTCCTGCTGCTCCGCCTCCCTGTCAAGGCACGCACGGCAGTCCTGCCGCCGGCAGGACAACGGACAGCCCGCCCATGGCTGATCGGTAGCGGCCACAGCGCCGAGCAGGCAGAAGAGCGGATAGCGCAGCTTCCCGCCTGGACCGCGACTGACCGCCAGGTCCTGGACGACTTCGCGTCAAAGAACGCAACGAAGTGGGCAGCCAAGTCCCGGAACAAACAACGCCCGACGAGGTCCTTCTCGACGTTGACGACGTCGCGCTCGGTCACACCGGTGTCATGCGCTGGAACCCGCGGGACAAGTGGGTCATCTCCAAAGGGATCACCCACCCACCGATCATCGATGAGACCACCTTCGAACAGGCGCAGACACTGCTCGCACGACACCGGTTGGGCCTGGACATCCCGCAAAGACAACACCGCGCCCGCAACCCGTACGTCTTCCGCGGCCTGATCTACTGCGCCGCCTGCAACCGGCGCATGCAGGGCCAGTACAACCACGGCGCCGCCTACTACCGCTGCCGCTTCCTCCCAGGAATACGCCCTCGCCAACGACCTCGACCATCCCCGCAACGTCTACCTCCGCGAGGAAACCCTCACCGACCCACTCAACACCTGGCTCGCCACCGCGTTCGACCCCGACCACATCGATAACACGGTCACCACGATGGGAGACGCCCACCTTGGCGACCACCCATCCCCCGCCATTACCGCCGCCCGCGCGACCATCACCGAGTGCGACGCGAAACCTCAGCGCTACCGGGCGGCTCTGGACGCGGGAGCCGATCCCTCGACCGTCAGCAAATGGATGGACCAGACACAAGCCGAACGGATTCGAGCAGAGAGCGAGCTGCACGGAGGGACCTCCGCCGCACCACGCCAGATGACCCAGGCAGAGATCACCACGCTGGTCCAAACCCTCGGGAACATCGTCACCGTGCTCCGCGATGCGGACCCTACGGACAAAGCCGAGGTCTGTCGTCAGCTCGGTCTGCGGCTGACGTACCACCCGTAAGCGCAAACGGTGCACGCTGAAACCGATCTCAGCGCGCACCGTGGGCCTATGGGTCGTGTCCGAGGGGCGACACGACCCATTGCCCCACCCCCGATGACGCTCAGCGCAACTCTGAAGCTCACGCAAGCCTAGCTGTGGTGGTGACCTCTTCGCGCACGCCGAGGAGGTCACCGAGCAGAGAGCCCTACTCCCCTCGGCCGTCGTTGCTCTCCATACTGCGACCATCTATAGCTGGCAGGGGTCGCGCATGTTCAGCGGCAGATCCGGACGCACCGGCGGCCACGTCGGGACGCTCAGCGTAGATTGGCCACGTGCTGGAGGCGTGGGGGCTGACCCTGACCACGGACATCGCGCGCCAAGTGAGGCAATGGCGGGCTGAAGGCTATACATGGCGGGCCATCGCTGCCTGCGCCGACGACGCGTGGGGCACCGACTCCCACGGCAACCAACTGTTCGGCGAAGACCTGTGCCTGGAGAGTGCGCGGCTGCTCGGCGAGAATCCGAACGCCGACCCCTGGAACTGATCGCCCGTCCGTCTTCGCGGCTTCTTCGCGGCGCGGCCTGACGGCAGCATGCGCCCTTGCGCCTGGCAGCGGCGGCGGACCCGGCCGCCGCTGCAGGCCGACGTTCGGGACTGTGGTCGGCCGGCATGTTGCGTCCACAGCACGACAGCTTCGATGCCGGACCACGGCGCCACCGCAAGTGACCACAAGCGCGTCCAGCAATGGCCGCTCCGCGCCTGGTAACCCGTCGGCTACAGGGTCACCGCGACAGCCGAAGACGATGTCGACCTCGAGGCCTACATGCCCCGCAGAAGGTCACCCGCGATGTGATGGCCGTTACAGCGGATGCACCGACTCGTCGCTGTCGACGGCGGTGGCGGCCCAGGAGGCGAGAAGAGCCAGCGCCTGGGCGGTCGGTGAGGCCGGCTCGGCGGCGTAGATGGTCAGGGTGAGGTCCGGCTCGGCGCGCAGGTCCATGCTCTCGTACGCCAGGGTGAGCTCGCCGACGACGTGGTGGTGGAACTTCTTGGTGCCGGTGCCGTGGGTGCGCACGTTGTGGGCGCCCCAGCGGCGGCGGAAGTCGTCGCTGCGGGTGGACAACTCGCCGACCAGGTCGTGTAGGCCCTTGTCGTGTGGGTCCTTGCCGGCTGCGGTGCGCAGGTTCGCGACGGTCATGTCGGCGGCAAGGTTCCAGTCGGGGTAGAAGCGGCGGGCGGCGCTGTCGAGGAAGGTGAACCGGCCGAAGTTGGGCACGTTCGCCGGGTCGGTGCAGACGTCGCTGTACATGGCTCGGCCGAGGTGGTTGGCGGCGAGCAGATCCTGCCGGTTGTTGACCAGAATCGCCGGAGTGGTGATGGCGTCGAGCGACCATTGCAGGCTGGGCCGGACCGTCCACTGCTTCGGTCGGCGGCTCGGCCGCAGCAACGCGTTGCTGCCGTTCGCCTCCTGTGCGAGGCGGAGCAGGTGAGTCCGTTCGGCGTCGTCGAGTCGCAACGCACGGGCGATCGCGTCCAGCACGCTGGCGGAGACACCGGCAAGCTGACCGCGTTCGAGTTTGGCGTAGTACTCGACGCTCATCCCGGCCAGCGCGGCGACTTCGCTGCGCCGTAGCCCTGGTACCCGGCGCTGCCCCGCGGTCGGGATCCCGGCCTGCTCCGGGGTGATCTTGGCGCGGCGGGTGGTGAGGAACTCGCGTACTTCGACTCGGTTGTCCACGACTTCGACGATACGACGGGCCGCGGGGAGGTGCGATGTACTGCTGGTACACCCATTGTCAGGGCCTTTTTCGGGCGCGGCCTGCGAGATCTGCTTGATGCATGACCGCGGTATCAACCACCCGGATGGACGAAATGTCCCCGCTCACGTCCGCCACCGAAGCCAGCGTCGTTCCCGACCCGGTACGCCGCCAGGCTCGGATCACCTCCGCCCTGGTCGCGACCGTGATCCTCCTGACCGCGATCGCCCCGCTGGCGACCGACATGTACGTGCCAGCGTTCCCCCGCGTCGCCGGGGACCTGTCCGCGTCCGCGACGCAGGTGCAGCTCACCCTGACCACGTTCTTCGTCGGGATGGCGTTGGGCCAGTTGATCGGCGGGCCGGTCTCCGACCAGCTGGGCCGGCGCCGGCCGTTGATCGCCGCGATCGTGATGATGAGCGTTGCCTCGGTCGTCTGTGCTCTCGCCCCGTCCATCGGCGTGATGATGGTCGCCCGGCTGGTGCAGGGCTTCAGTGGCGGCTGGGCGATGGTGATCGGCCGGGCGGTGATCGTCGACCTGGCGGCCGGCGCGCGGCTGGTTCGCCTGCTGAACGTGATCGCCGGTGTCGGCGGCGTCGCCCCGATCGCCGGTCCGCTGCTGGGCGCGGTCATCCTGCAGATGTCGCACTGGCGGGTGTCGTTCTGGGTCGTCGCGGCCCTGGGTGTGGTGATGACGCTGGCGGTGCTGCTCGCCGTGCCGGAGTCGCTGCCGTTCGATCGCCGCCACGGCGGTGGCCTGCGGGCGTTCGCCGTTGCCGGGCGGCGGGTCCTCGCTCAGCGCCGTTACGTCGGGTACCTGCTGGTCAGCGGTTCAGCGATGGGTGCGCTGTTTGCGTATGTCGCCACCTCCGCGTTCGTGTTGCAATCGATGAATGGAATGTCGCCCATCGCGTACTCGGTCGACTTCGCCGTCAATGCCGGCGGCATGACGGTGGCGGCGCTGATCGCCGCACGGCTGGCCGGGCGGGTCGCCACCCGCAAGGTCATTCTCGTCGGGCAGGTCGCGGCCCTCGCCGCGGGTGTGGTGATGCTCGTCGGCGCGCTGTGGCTCGGCACACCGATGCTGCTCGCGGTGGTCTGCTTCTTCGTGCTGATGAGCGCCCAAGGCCTCATCGGCCCCAACGGCGGCGCGCTCGCCTCTGCGGAGGTGCCCGAGCATCCCGGGACCGGTTCGGCGATTCTCGGGTTCGTCCAGTGGGTCGCCGCCGGGATCATCGCCCCGATCGCCGGGCTCGGCGGCGAGCACACCGCTGTGCCGATGGCACTGCTCATGGTCGCCGGCGCGGCGCTCTCGATGATCGGCCTGCTCGTGCTGGCCCGCGCGTAAAAGACGGCGGCGGCGGGCGCCGCAACAACAGGTAACGGCGTCCTGCACCACAGCGCGCCCTGAACTCCAGGGCCGTACCGGACTCTTCCTTGCCCGCCTGATCGGCTGGAGCAGCGCCCCCGCTTGTGTAAGGGGTACTGGCAGTACACCCATTGGCAGAGACTCGCAGCGCCGCCGCACCTGTGGTGAGGTGCAGGTAGGTCAGCATCACGTCACCGGAGGACATCATCTTCACCGTCAACGCCATCGCCGCGCCTTCTGCCACCGAACCGCTCGTGCGGACCACTATCGAGCGGCGGGACCTGGGCCCGCGCGATGTTCTCATCGAAATCCGCTACGCCGGCATCTGCCACTCCGACATCCACACCGTGCGCGGCGACTGGGGCAGCGTTCCATACCCGCTCACCGTTGGCCACGAAATCGTCGGCCGAATCACCGAGGTCGGCGCCGACGTCACCCGCCACGCCGTCGGCGACCGCGCTGGTGTGGGCTGCATGGTCAACTCGTGTCGCGAGTGCGAGAACTGCCGCATCGGAAACGAGCAGTACTGCCTCAAGGGCAACACCCAGACGTACGCGGGCGTCGACCGGGACGGCACCGTGACCCAGGGCGGGTACTCGACCCACGTCGTCGTGGACGAGGACTTCGTGCTGCGGGTGCCGGAAAGCATCCCGTACGAGGCGGCCGCACCGATGCTGTGCGCGGGCATCACCACCTATTCTCCGTTGGCGCACTGGAACGCTGGCCCCGGCAAGAAGGTCGCCGTGGTGGGCCTCGGTGGTCTGGGCCACATGGCTGTCAAGATCGCCGCGGCGATGGGCGCTGAGGTGACCGTGCTGTCGCAGACGCTGGGCAAGAAGGACGACGGCCTGCGCTTCGGCGCCGAGCACTACTACGCCACCAAGGACCCGGCGACGTTCGAGGCGCTCAAGAACAGCTTCGACCTGATCATCAACACGGTCAGCGCACCCATCGACATGGCCAGCTACCTCGGTCTGCTGCGTCTGGACGGCACGCTTGTCAGCGTGGGCGCCCCGCCGGAGCCGCTGCCGGTGCCGGTGTTCGCGTTGTTCGGAAATCGACGCTCGTTCGCCGGCTCCAGCATCGGCAGCATCGCCGAGACGCAGGAGATGCTGGACTTCTGCGCCGAGCGCGGCATCGCTCCCGAGGTCGAAGTCATCGGCGCCGAGGCCGTCAACGACGCGTACGAGCGGGTCCTCGCCTCGGACGTGCGCTACCGGTTCGTCATCGACATCGACACCCTGCGCTGACCTTCTCTGTTGTGCGCCAGGGCCCGTCGAACGGCGGACCCTGGCGCAGTCAGGCCGGGGCGACCGGTAGACAGCATCGATCGCGTAAATATGACCTTCTTGAATTGGCAGTGAAGGTCAGGGTCTCTCCGAGGTCCCATCGCGCACGCCGACGTCCCGAACACCGTCACGTACGTCGTGGTGCTGCAACGAGGCGAGACGGTCTCGACGGTCCGGTTGCCCGATCCGGGCAGCCAGGCCGTGGTGGATGAGATCGCGGCGAGGGCGGTGGCCCGCCTTGGCTGAACGGAAGGGTCGGCAGCTGCCGCGCCGCTGGGTCGTCTCCGCGGTCACCATGTCTCTGGCCGGTGTCGCGACGGCCGCCTTCGGTGCTCGCGACGGTGACGGAGCCCGCCCAGCGCACGGTCCTTTCCCTGCCGGTCCGATCCCCACCACGCCGGCCATCGACCGGATCGCCCAGGCGAGAACGCGAATCAAGGCCTACGTGCAGCGGTACGACGGCCACCTGGCGGTCGCGGCGCTGGACCGACAAGGAACGGCTGCGGTGACCGTCGGCGCCAAACGGTTCGAGACCGCCAGCATCGTCAAGGTCAACATCCTCGCGGCCCTTCTGCTGCGCCAGAACCCGCCGGGCAGGGCCCTGCGCGCCGACACCCGACGGTTGGCCGAGGCCATGATCGTGTCCAGTGACAACGATGCGGCGGTGGCCCTGTGGCAGCGGATCGGAGGCTCGCGCGGCCTCGCCTCCGCGAACCGCGCGCTCGGTCTGCGAGAGACCCGGCCCAGCTCGCACTGGGGATCACCACGACCACGGCTGCCGACCAGCTCCGTCTGCTGACCGCGCTGAGAAAGATCCGCGCAGGTCAACCTGCGCGGATCATGATCAATATGTGGTGATGATGTGTCCGAGGGGGACTCGAACTCTTGCACGTATCATCTGTGCTCCATTACGGGTGCACATGCTTATAGATTACGGCACGGCCAGCTTTGACTCGACCTCGCGCGCTCATTACCGTGCGTGAGCATGAATCAAAGCTGGGACGCGTAGTGTCCAAGCTTGCCAGCCAGCCGGCTCGGTTATCGACCGACCGAAATGACCGTGCAGGCATCAAGCTGGAGCCCACCGCTTGGGTCCTGGTGAGTTTCAGTCGGTCGGCGTTGACGGCAACCCGTACCGCTCGCGTTCTTCGGTAGTGAGCGCACGAGGTTCACCGCCCTCGTCGAATTCCGAATTTCACCACAACCGCGCGCAGCGCCAGAGCATCCAATGCCGATCAGCGCGATGCAACGCGGTGCTCCTGCACGCGCGGATCTGCGCTCGCACCGCCTCGGCGAGGGTCTGGGTCCGGATGAGTCGCCCGACCGCCGCGGTGTCGGAGCTGCGGTAGACAGTCATGGCGACGTCATAAGCCCCGACGAGCAGGCTGGCATACCAGGCCAGGGCGGGCATCGAGGCCACCCGCACCTGCTTCACGCAGAGCATCACTCCACTTGACCCTGCGCACTCTGATCGATACTTTCCGTGCATGACTCAACATACGTTGCCCCTGAGTAGAGGGGACCTCGATCGGGCCTCGGGCAGCATCCGCTCATGGCTCCCCCGCGCATCAGCCCTGAAGCGTCACAGCGAATGCAGTGGCAAATCCCCTCTGGACGCCGATCGGTGCCGGGAGCGTCCGCCACGGGAGGTCGCTACCCTTGGCCCACTGTGACGTCTGTTGTCTGCGTCTGAAGCTCACGAAGATCAAGACTTTGCCGAGGCATTACGGTGAAGAGACGTACGGCTTGTTCAGCTACGGCGCCCAGAAGGAATGCAATGCCTCGGGAACGACTCGTCACACTGCGGATCGTGATATCCCAAGACAGTGCAGGCGTCCACGCAGCCGTCAGAACTGTCCATCCTGCCGTCGCACGTCCCTGACGCTGAACAGGAACGGCAGATTCCCGAAGCACCTCTCCCCCGACGGCACCAACCGTTCCATGTCCGAGGCGAACAACCGCAGATAGGATTCTGAGCAAGCGCCACGCTTTACGGTCACGTTTCACGCGCTTTTGGCGGACACCTGAGGATCCTGCTTAGAGGCCTGAGCCATCGGAAGTGATCACATTGACCGCCGCGCTGCATGGGGGATCCGAATCATCCGAAAAGTTCGCGGATAACTCCCATTGCTCGTGGCGAGATCGCTTCGTCGGGGTAAAAGTCGCTGCACAGACGTTTAGCGTCGTCCACCGTCGTTACCTTGGCCAGCGCCGCCAGGGCGCGAAGGTCGTCCACGTCGCGGGTTCGCGCCGCGAGCGCTTTCATCGCGAAGATGTGCTCTGGAGAGGCGGCCATCACGCGCAGGCCAGGATGGTCGAAGACTCGCCGCTTGCCAGGGTCGTCCTTGCCGGATACATACACGCTGGCCTGCTCGTTGAGCCACCACGGCGGTAGGCCCAGTTCGTCGGCCACTGCACGCGCCTCATCGAGGACGACTCCGTGCGGGACGAACATCGCGTCGACGTCCCTGGTAACCCGTTTCGCGTCGTAGGCGAGCGCCATCGCGGCACCACCCACGATGAATATGTCAGCGACGACTCCGCGCCGGACAAGCCGGTCGCCCAGGTGAGCGAAAGCGCGTTCAAGTTCCGCGCGCCCCATGAGGACGCCGTCTGATCCGCTCACGCCGCGGCCAGGTCGTGAACGGAGAGGTACACACCGTGCTTCCGGAATGCAGCCGGGGCCCATGCCAGGGCGTCGGCCCGGTGGATGGCCAGTTCGGCCGGGAACCATGCCCGGCGCAGAACACGTGCGTCGACCCATGCGGGCGGGGCAAGATCTGCCTGAGCTAGCAGGTGCTCCGCGAGCGCGGCAAGCAGCGCGTCCCACCGTGGGTCTCCGGTTAGCCCGGGCTCATCTCGTAACAGGTCGACCCTGGTTTCGGCGGGTTCCCAGCGGTACTCCTCCAGAAACTCCCATACGAGTTTCCAGCGAGTCTGGTCGGTGTCCGCGGATGCCAGATGGGTGGCCAACCTGGCCAGACTCATCGGTTCGTAGCTGGTACCCATCGGGCAAGCCTCACCTTCGAGCCGACGGCTTCATCCGTTGCAGACTATCGCGGCGCCGGCCGCGAACACCGCAGAGGTGAGGTGGCGACGGGTGCCCGATTTTGGGCCGCGCCCCTGCTCGGACCGTTCACTCATGCTGCGCGCACGGCATCACCCTTGTGATCTTGGCTGCAAGCAGCGCAGTCTATGACGTTGCTGTCAACTAACAGAGGGTGCATGCGAGCGTGACTCTCAGTCAGGATGCGATCGAGAAGACTACGAAGCTGATTGATTTTCTCGTGGATGTGACAGCCGCAGTCGAACGGGATCCGGTTTGCGACATCTTGGAGGATCTCGACCTACCAGATCTCCTTGTCTGGCTCGATGCCCTGCCGCAGGGTGTCCAGTGGGTAGCCAGCCCCGCCGACGATGTGATCATTCGTTTACGCCCGGCCCGGGCGCCAGCGGAGCCGGCGCCACCGGAGTTGCTGCACGAGTGGCTTGACATGAAGTCCCTGCGTAAAGCAGGTGGTCCCGCGCCGCGCCTGTTGAGCGGCCCGCCTCAGGACGAGGACGGTCGCGCAGGGCCGCCCGGTCGGATTGTGCGTGCCTTCGACGCCTGGTCCGAACAGTGGCAGGCCTGGTCCGACGAGACACAGCGCGTACACGCGGTCCGGCGGCTATACGAGCAACTTGAGCGCGCTGCCAAGCTGTTGGAGCAGCAAAACGACGAGTACGAGCTCATTCTCGGGATTGGCCTGCTCCGGTGGACGGCCCCGGACGGCACGCGTTTCCGTCGCCACCTTGCGACCGAAAGTGTCGTGGCGCGGCTGGATCGAGCCACGGCTGAGGTATCGGTGTCGATGGGGACTGGAAGCCGCCGGACCGAGGACCGGGAACTTCTCGGCGACCAGGAGTTGTTCCGCAGCGAGCGTGGAAGACCTCACCGTCAGGCGATCGTCGACGGCAACCGGCCATGGCTGGAGCTGCTGCGCCCGATCGTGGAGCTGCTGGAGGAATGTCTCGACACCGACGTGCATACCGAAGCCCCACCGATCGTGATGGAAGACGAGCTGCCGAGCGCACCGACGGTTAGTCTCTCGCCGGCGCTGGTGGTACGTCGGCGCAGTCGGGTACTGCTGACCGAGACCTACCAGCACATCGGTCAGGCGGTGCGCCAACCTGACACGCAAGTGCCCGTCGCGCTTGCCCAACTGGTGGTGGACACCGAGCCCGAGGATCGCAAGCAGTGGCTCAAGCATCAGGGCGCTGCCAGCGGCGACGTCCTCGGCAGCGACCCGCTGTTTCCGCTGCCCACCAACGATGAGCAGATGCACGTCATCGAGCTGCTTCGCTCGGAAACGGGTGTCGTAGTTCAGGGGCCTCCCGGGACCGGCAAGACGCACACGATCGCCAATCTGGTGTCGGCGCTGCTGGCTCGCGGTCAGCGGGTGCTCGTCACCAGCCAGAAGGATCAGGCGCTGCGTGAGCTTCGCGCGAAGGTACCGGCGTCGTTGCGTGACCTGTGCGTGTTGATGACCGATGGTAGGAACGCCGCCATCGAGGTCGGCTCGGGTCTAGACGCGCTGTCGGACCTGACGGCGGGCACGGACAAAGAAGAGTTGTGCAAGCTGGTGGAGGTGCTTCGCGGCGAACGGCATGAGCTGAGGTCTCGGTCCGCCGGCCTAAACCAGCGTATTCGCCAACTCCGCGAGGTCGAGTTCATCGCGCACGAGCCGGTCGCCTCCTGGTTCAGCATGGAGCTGTATCGCGGGTCGCTGGGTCAGATTGCGCGTCAGGTCAAGGGCAACGCAGGACGGTGCGACTGGATACCGGCCGCGGCCCCCGACCCGCCTGACACGCCGCCCCTGACTGCTGCCGATGCTGTCGAGCTGGTGCGCCTGCTCCGGTCGACCAACCCGATCCGTAATGCGCGGCTCACTCAGACGATTCCCGACCTGGCGGAGCTGCCCACGCCGGCGGCGCTCGCCGAGGCGTTCACCGCCGAACTCGACGCCGCGACCGCGGTGGAGCAACACACCACTGTGTGGGCGCCCCGCCTGGCGGCCGCCGGCGAAAGCCTGCTGAACAACCTGGACCTACTCGGGCAACGACTCACCGCCCTCATCGACCGACTCGGCCTCGACTCTGACATGGCATCGCCTTCCTGGGTGACCCGTGCCATCAGCGATCACTTCGTGGGAAGGCGGCAGTCCCTGTGGGCCGAGTAATCCCGCCGGCGTCGTCCTATGTCCGCTCAGCATGGGCGTTGACATCGGCGGCCTTCGCGTCTGCATCGTGATGGTCCCAAGATGGCCTGCCCCCGCGTTTGAGGGTCTCTCGCGCTGGGCGCTGCAGGTGCTGACGCCCCACTCGCCGCGCATGAGCCGCACCACGGGCGGTGCCGCCTCCGCGAGACTCGCGGAGGCGGCACCGCCGATCGGGTGGTGGCACGGATCAGCTGCGGGTGGACCAGCGCTGGTTCTGTTGCCCGTTGCAGGCCCAGAGGAGGAGCTTGGTGCCGTTGGCGGTCCCGGCGCCGCTGGCGTCGAGGCAGAGCCCGGACTGGACGCCCGTGATGGTGCCGTTGGAGTTGATGTTCCATTGTTGGTTGGTGCCACCGTGGCAGTCCCAGATGATGGCCTGGGTGCCGTTGGTGGTGCCCTGGCCGCTGGCGTCGAGGCACTTGTTGCCCAACACCTGCAGTTGCTTGCCGGCCGTGTGGGTCCAGCGTTGGGCGGTGTTGCCGACGCAGTCCCAGAGTTGGACCTGGGTGCCGTTGGTGGTGGTGCCGTTCGGCACGTCGACGCAGCGGTTGGATTGGCCGCCGACGAGTTGGACGCCCTGTGTCGGGTTACCGCCACCGGACGGCGCGTACGCGGCAGCGGCGATGTTCGCCTGTACCGCGTCCTCGGTCGCCGCGGTCGGGTAGCCGGAGGTCATCACGCCTTCGTAGAAGGTGCCGCGGGCGGTGTTGCTGTTGTCGCCGCCGATGCCGAGGAGGATGGCGCCTTCCTTCTTCATTGGGTGGTAGCCGTTGGGGCGGCGCCCGTCGAAGTAGGTCGTCAGCCCGCCGGACTGCGCGTTGCCGCCGCGGACCGCCCAGTGGTTCGGCTCACCCTTGACGATGGCCGTCACGAAGCGGTGGCTGATGGGCGCCATGGGGTTGTACCGCGCGTTCACCCCGGAGAACAGTCCCCATTCCATGTCCATCATGATCCAGGGGCCGTTGCCGTCGCCGTAGCCCCACACTTTGTTGTTGCCGAAGTAGATGGTCTCCATGATGCCGATGTCGTCGGCCATGGCGTTCGTCTGCGCGTTGCCGTAGTCGAAGCAGCACCCGTTGTTGTAGTGCGTGCCGTCGAGGACGGCGTAGATGCCTTCGGGCTGGTCGCCGGTCGCGATGCCGTTTGTGTTGTTGTTGCGGTAGCCGGTGCCGGGAGCGATGTAGACGCCGTACGCCTTCTGGCCGCCGATCGTGATCGGGGCCGCCTTCGCGTCGGCAAGGTTGTCCGACCCGCCAGGGCCGGGGCCCGGCACGCCGCCACCCATGGCCTGGGTGAGGCGGTTGTTGCGGCCGGTCTGGTCGTAGATGATCGTGATGACGCAGTTGGTGTTGGTGCAGAACGTGTCCTGCGTGGCGGCGTCGGCGTAGCCGCCCGCACTCAGCACGCCGACGTCGCGGGTGGTGTTGTCCGACGAGCGGCGAACCTGGTAAAGCGGGCCGTTGTACGCGCCGTACAGCGCGCGGGTGGTGCTGTGCGCGGCCACGCACGGGGTGCCCCCCGAGGCGTAGATGTCGCACGGTCCCGTGCCGGCGGCACGGGCGACACCCGGCGCGTCCGAGACCACGTAGATACTGGCGCCGACAGCGAGAACCAGCATGGTCCCCGTCGCGGCGAGCAGACGACTCAGTCGTCTCTTCACATTCATCGGATCCTCTCGGCGGTGTGGTGGAGCGTGGTGGTGGCGGGTTGAGCCTGTGCTGCCGAACCGATCCAGTTCGATACGGTTGGTGCCGTGGGCGGCGGTGGTTCGAGCCTCGCTACCAACCCAGACCGACGTCACACGTCATACCTGTTTACATTAATGCCCGTCCATTCGTCGCGCTACCGGGCGCGGGCCGTCGCATCCGACCCGGTCGACGCCCCGCTGGCCGGGGAACTTGCTGACTCGGGGCTTGGGTTTCCGGACGGATATGCTCGGCAGGGAAGAGGGTGCGTGCCCGTTTCGGGGCAAGAATCGATTCGAGGGCGCGGCATGAACATCGGGGAGATCGCCCGCTGGGCGGGGGTGTCCCGCAGCACCGTCTCCTACGTTCTGAGCGGGAAACGGACTGTGTCGGAGGGGACCCGGCAGCGGATCCAGGCGGTCATCGCCGAACTGGACTACCGACCGAACGCCAGCGCCCGCGCGCTCAAGGAGGGACGCACCCGCACCCTCGGGCTGGTGATCCCCCCGGCCAGCCAGCGGTTGACCGACATGCAGTTGGGCTTCGTCGCCAGCGTCGTCGAGGCGGCCGCACGCCACGACCTCGACGTGCTGCTGTCCCCGTCCGGGGGCGACCACGACCGGTCGTTCGAGCCGGCCGGCGTGACGCGCCGGTCATCGAGTTCAGCGGCCTCGTTTGTGACGCGGATCGGTGGCGTTCGACCTGATCACGTTTACCGGATCGGCGGCTCGACAGGCTGCACCGAAGGCCGTGGGCGCCCTCGCTGTTCGACGGCCAATGGGTGTGGCTGACCGGTAAGAGCTGCCAGGGCGGTAGCGACGGCTTGGAGGTCAGCCTTGATGTAGGTGGTGGTGGCGGGTCCCTGGCGGTCGGTATGTCCGGCGTAGGCGCGGGCCACACCGTAGCCGAAGTGGCGTTCGACCCAGGTCAGGGTGGTGTGGCGCAGCCAATGCGCGGTGATTCCCTGGGCGGCGACCCACGGTGGCTGTCGGCCGATGCGTCTCCACAGCAGGTCGTAGCGCCGATAGGTGGCGGGTTGGCCGTTGCGATAGCGCAGCAGCGCATCGGTCGGTGCGACGGCGCCGCGGGCTCGGGCGTGATCGTTTAGTCGGCCGGCGAGCATCGGTGTGATGGGCTGCCAACGTTGCGTGCCGCCCTTCTCGCGCATCCGGATGAGCGCATGGTCGGTGTCCAGGTCGGTCAGGCGCAGCGCGAGGGCGCCGCCGCGTCGACAGGCTGTTTCGGTGTGCAGGCGCAGCAGTAGGGCGTCGAGCACGATGTCGTGGCCGCCGGTGCGGGCGGCGGCGTTGATGTCGGACAGTTCGTCGGGGGTGAGGGCACGGCGAGTGTTGGGCAGCCGGCGAGGTTTGCGGACCTTGTGGGCGGGGCTGTCCATGATGCTCAGGTAGCCGTCGGCGATGGCGCGGTTGTAGAAGGCGCGGGCTGCGGCGATGAGATGCTCACCGGCGTGCCGACCATGGCGCGAGTTGCGGCGAGGGCGGGCGCCTGCGGCGGCCTGTCGCATGAGGGCTTCGATGTCGCTGGCCCGCACTGCGTCAATGCGCCGATCGCCGTAGGCGGCGGCCATTCGTCGCCACGAGCTGCCGTAGGTGCGTCGGGTGGCCGGGCTCGCCGCCGCGACAACAGCAGGAAGGTACTCGGCGACTGTCGGCACGACGGTCCGGTTACTGTCGGTGAGGTCGGCGGCAGTAACGTCCAGGTGCTTCAGCAGCGCCCGGGCGGTGGCGACACGATCGGGATCCGTGGTCATGAGGGCTCTCCGAGGATGCGGGCGTGCAGGTCGGCCAGGACCGCCGCGATGGTGTTTGAGGGGTGCGCGACAATGCGGTTCTGGCGGGGCAGGGCAGCCAGAAGCACGGGTTCGCCGGGAGCGATGCCGCACAGGTGTCGGGCGGCGGCCGGTAGGGGCAGTTCCTCGCGGGCGCCCACTTCGTGCGCGCCTTCGGCGGCCGGGGTGATCAGGATTGCGCCGGTCACGACGTCGACGTGCAGGGTGAGGCCCGGTGTCCAGCCCAACGCCCGCAGCAGTGCACGAGCGGTGACGCGGCCGGCGGCGTCGGGGCGCGCCACGTCGAACAGCAGGCGGCCACCGCCACTGGGGGCGGCGGGCGTGGGCAATGTCGGCAGCGGTGCCGGCTCCGGTACCGCGACGGGCAGCGGGGTTGGCACGAGGGCCTCGACGAGCTGCTCGTCGGGCTGGCGGGGACGCGGGCGGCCTGAACTCACCTGGGCCCCCGCCAGAGCGGACACAGCGGTGTCAGCGCAGCGGGAGGCCACTCCCGGCGTTCAAATGCACGTATGCCACGTACCGGTTCGCGTCCCCACGCGAGGGAAGTTGATCTCGCGTGGATATCCACGAGAAGTGGTGTCCGAGGGGGGACGTGAACACCGCTTCGTCGCAGACGTGCACCAGATTGGGTGCACATGCTCATAGGTTAGGGTACGGCCAGGGCTGGCTCAAGACTGCCCGCAATAACCTTGCGTAAGTGTACAAGCAGCAGGTTTAGCTCAATCACCCGCAGCCTTTCTGATGACTTCGACAGGCCAGCACGAGAGATGTAGGCGGGTTGCCGACAACAGACGACCGAGGGTTCTTGCAACAGTTCTTTACGATGTAGCTACTAGTGTTTGCTGCAATGCGAGCGGTAGACGCTGCTGCGTCCGTGACCGTTGTGCAAGTTTGGCTAGGTTCCGATACCAAAGCGAACTGATATCAGCCGTAGAGGTGCCAAGTAGTGCCGCGAGACGCGATTCGAGGAATGCGGTGTCGCCTGGGAGTTTCGCCTTGGTGGATCTGCGGCTACTTGGAAAGTCTGTTTCGGGTAGGATTCGGTCCGGCGGTATGAGGTTGAGGCGTTCATCGGTCATCGCGCCGTTGACGGAGAAGTAGCAGCCAATCGCGGATGCTCGTTTGATCTCATTGGCGGTGCCGTTGAACCAGTGAAGGATTGCGCCGGGATGTGGCTGTCGTTCGAGGGCGAGGACAAGCTCGGCGGTCCGGCCAGTGCTGTGCAGCGAGATGAGCACGGGCTGCTGGTGGCAGCCCTCAAGGATCTTGGCGAGGGCCGTCTGTTGCGGCGCAAGGGCGGTCGCCGTGTCCAGTCCGACCTCGCCGATGAGTACGTGTTGTTCCGTCGCGGCATGGATATCTTCAGCGGTGATTGCTTGCAGGGAGGATTTGATGCCGGGGTGGGCGCCGTATCCCCAGATGATGGTGTCGTCGTCGCGTCGGGCTGCGGCTCGGGCCTCGGCGGGGCTGCGGGTCATGGCGAAGATGAAGGCGCCGCCGAGGGCTGTGATCTGCGCGTGAGTGACGTCCGGAGCGATGTGGGCGTGACAGTCAAGCCGGGGTGGGTTGAGGGCTTGGGACACGTCGAAGCTCCTTGAGTCCACGGTTACAGATGTCCATGACTAGGTCGAAGTTGGTGCCTGGCGGCCACATGCCGGAGGCGAGGACGCGGTATTCGTCGAAGCCGGCTGCGCTTGTGTACTGCCACGCGGCGATGTCGTGACGACGGTAGCGGATGAACTTTGTGCGCGAGGTCGGCGGTAGGACGTCCATAAGGTAGACCGTCTGATCGCGTCGTCGGCCCCCGATGAATGCGGCACGACGCACGAGGCAAGCGATGCACAGGCCGCAGTTGAGGTTCGCGTTTCCGCCTTTGAGTCGTCCGGCGTTGGGCTTCGCACAGGACAGCGTTGCAGCGGCGAGCGCGGCGTCCTCGTCGTTGCGCGGACGAAGCGCGGTTGCGACCAGTTGCCCTTTGGTTATGTCCGCATAGGGATTTGTCACCTGGATGTCGGTGAGGCGCAGTTCGGTGAGCAGGTTGCCGAGCTGATGGAAGGTCCACGGGTGGGTGGAGCGGGTGGTGAGCGGGCCCCCGCGCGATGGTTCGAGTGGGGGGTTGATGCTGGTAAAGCCGTTTTCAGGCATGACGACGCGGTGCGCATGTCGGCCTGTGGCGACAGCGACGCCCAGTGCCATGAAGAGTAGGGAGCGCGTGCGAGGTGTGGGTTCCTTGATGGCGGTGGTCGGCCGGAGCGCTAGTCGCAGGTATTCGGTGCCGGTACGCCGTTGGTGCAGTGCCTGTTCAACTCGGTGTTGGGCGTGGCGTACGGCGTTGGAGGTGTCGCGGTGGCCGAGGTACAGCGCGGTCTGTGGCTCTCTGATTTGCAGCAGCGCACCGCAAAGGGAGTCCAGGCCGCCCGACAGGAGGTTGACAATATCGGCAGGCGGGAGTGTCTGGGGCAGGCGACGGGCGGGTGCTTGAGCCGGCAACACCTGCAGGTGCCAGGTATCTCCGGTAAGCCAGTGGAGTAGGTCCACCGCTAGGTCCAGCGCTGGCTGCGTCCACGCGTCCGGGTCTTCGACGTGGACCGCTATGGCGAGTTCGCGACGTAGCAGTAGGTTCGACCTGCGGGTTGTGCGGTCTGCCAGGTATGCCGCAGTGACGACACGTAGCAGGTCGCGGGTAACGTCATCGGTGTCACCGAGTTCGGCCAAGTCCCACCCGACGGCGGCCTCCATCGTCGGACTGGTGCCAGCGACGTGCGGCCATTCAATTACCGTCGGTGAATTGATCTTTGGCTTGGTGCCCTCGGGTATCAGCTCGATAGTCCTCATGCGCCACCCTTCATCCCCAAGACCCGGAATGCCTTGGCGGCGAGCCCGGAGGCGAAGTCGACTAGGCTCTGGACGGTTCTCTTGGCCTTCGGCACGATGCCGCGGGCGGATATGACTGAATGCAAATATTTTTTGGCGCGTTCTTCGATTTGCTGAGCTCGTTGCGGCGTGGTGATGTTCTCCCGCCGCTGCGACGTCAACTCCACCAGCACCTGCTCGTAGGCGAGATTCTCAATGAACATCTCGACTCGACCATCGAGATCGACCTCCTCCTTGGACTTCATCAGCTCTGCCATCGTCCGTATGGTGGCCGCCTTGAGCGCCACTTCATCGGGATGGCTGGGGGCTCCCAGGATCGTGTCAGCGATGTAGGCGCACTGTGCTCGGGTGCCCTGTAGTGAGCGTAGATGATTGAGATCAAGACCGATTTCGCGAAGTGTCGCCGCATCACCGCTCCGCAGGGCTTGCGCACCGGCGATAGCCGTGGCCCCGCGCCCGACTTGCCTGCCGAGGTTACGACCGCCGCCGCCAGCACCGGTGCTGGAGCTGGACGACCCAGATCCCGTAGAACTGGGCCGGGACGGTAAGAGGGACCCAACCGAACCGGGCGAACCCTGCGACGACCCGGTAGCGAGAGCCTTGAGCAACGAGTTGACGAACTTTTCGACCTGTGGTGACGTCGGCGGTGGCGACGATGGTGTGGACATGTCCGAGTAGGAATCGTGCACCGCATCCCATGAGTTGGAGCCGCTGCCGCCGTAGGCGCCTGACGTGCCCATGGTCAGCTGTTTTCTTCCAACGCTTCAAGTGCGGCGCGCACGACATCTTCATCGCCGCCTGTCATTCCGACAAGGGCATGGATGACAGCCGGAAGGCCAGCCAGGTACGCGACGTGGTGCACCTGCATCGTATGGAGAACAGCAGGTGCGGTTAGGGCGGTGGTCACGGGCTCCACCAACCGCGGTACCTGATCGGAAATTTGCTGAAGGGCCTTGATGAGCGGTTCCGGCTCGTTGGTGCGGGCAAGTTGATCGCAAAGGCCTTGAACCACGATGTCCTGATCGTCGTCGGGTAGTGCCACCACTTGCGTAACGGCAGCGTTGCGGGTTGCGTCGGAGGGGTGCGCGAGCAGTTCAATCAGTTCGAGCTGCTCAGCGCTGATCGCCCCGCCGAAGCGCACGTCGCTCTTCAGCGTCGCTGCGACGCTCAGATAGCGGTCAATGGCGTCGGCGTCGTCTTTCAGCGACGGAGGATGAGCGGCCCACTCTCTCGTGTCGGATTTGACGCCTTCGGGGGCCTTAGCACCATCAATCTTTTGTGCCCAGTCTTCCCATGCGTCGATGAACCCCTGCCGCTCGCTTTTTGTCTGCTTCGCCAGCGCCTGAAACGCTTCATCGTGGCGTAGCTCCAGCAAATACAGCTTCGTCAGCAGCTCAAGTGGCAGTTCCGCGCCGGCGAGGGACGCCAAGTGCTCACGCACCGCCAGCGCGTTAAGGAACCGTTTGATCGATCGAGGACTGCGCCATATGTCCGCTGCAAGGCCACGCGCGATGCTCGCTGCAAGCGTCAGCGTCGCCACGGTGGGTTCGCTGTCCGATTGGCCTGGAAGTACATAGGGTGCCTTACCCTCCACCCGCCGCTTGCGGGAGAGGGCGACGATCTCTTTGTACCGGCCGCCGGTCGCGGAACCCGAGTTGCACAGCAGCAACGCGATATAGGCTTCAGCCTGCTCGATCGACAGCATGGGCAGCGTGACCGGGAGTTGCACGATCTTCTCCGTGTAGACCTTCGCGAAGCCCCCACGAGCGGCTCCGCTCAGCTCGACGTCGACCGCATCCCGGATCAAGTTCTGGTCTGCGGCGATCACAAACGCCATCTTCTTGACTGACAGGAAGAGCTTGATCGACTCCAGCGTCGCCATGATCGTCGGCGGCAGGCAGCGGTCCAGGTCATCCACTAGCACGACGACCCTCGCCAGACCATCCATCGAATCCATGAGGGCTTGGAACTGCTCCCGGAATCCCGCCATGCCCTGTTGGACCTGATCGGCTTCGCCAGTCCTCGCTTCCGGCGTCAAGGCATCAACGAGGTCAGTAATCCCGGGCGACATGGTGACCGCGCTGGTGATCAGAACCTTTGCCACGCGCCCCCACGCGATCCGCTTGCGTAGCTCGTTCAGCTTCTCCAGGACAATCTTTGACTTGGCTGTCTCTTCTACTGGCAGCTGACTCTGCAACGTGTCGAGGACCTGGGCGATCAGAGTGCCACGCATGTCCTCGGCGTTCTCGAACTCCCATGGATCGATTCGAACCACGAGAACGTGCCCGAGCGCAGAAAGATCCTTCGCGATGAGGTTAAGCGCTGTCGACTTACCACCACCCCAGGCGCTGTGAATTCCGACAGTGACCGGGTCTAGACCTCCCGAGCCCACAATGCGCGCGACGACGTCGGCGATGGCATCAAAACCGAGAAGATCTTCGTCGGCGGGGTTGTCATCGAACAGGCGAGCCTCGCTAACAGTCTGTTTTGCCACAGCTACTCCAAGTCAACGCTCGTCCCTGAGTGGCTGCGCACTCTACCGTGAAGCGCCGACCAAAGGCGTGCTGCAGCGACCGAGGGTCGACTAGCCGACATTTCGAAAACCTGATGATTCATTGTTCCAATCGAACGGCTAGCTCCCACGACCCTCTAGGGGCAGCCGCGTGCTACACATGTCCCATTTCTAAACCACCAAAGGTGCGTCAGAACGCGCGTGACCATAGCGGAAGGCAACGACAAACACAGAGCGACTGGGCAGCACACGGCGACCATGATTGCGAGCGGTGCCCGAAGCCTCAACTGGTCCCCTGGAGGGCGAAATTGGCTGCCTTACGCATGTCGATTCGTCGTTGCGTTGGCGTCCACGTCAGTGACGGCGCTCGTGAACTTCGGGGCCGCTTGGAAGTGCGCCCGGCGGGCTGCACGGCGAAACGCACCCAGCACGGCTGGTCCGGCGAGGGTGACGAGGACGGCCGTGGTGACTGCCCGTCCGGTGTCCCAGCCCAGCGAGGTGACGCTGAAGAAGGTCAGGTACCGGTGGAGTTGTTCCAGCATGGGCAGACCGGGCTGGTAGGCGATTGAGCTGGTCGGGTCGAGCGAGAACGGCCAGAAGGACAGGTTGAGCATGAAGCCGAAGAAGTATCCGCTGACGGCGGCGTAGGCGGCGAGCAGGACGATCTCGGCCCGTCCCCGTACCCGGGGTAGCAGGCCGGCGAACATGCCGACCCAGGCACAACCGAACATCTGGTACGGCATCCACGGCCCCACTCCCCCGGTGAGCAGGGCGGAGGCGAACAGCGAGGTGCAGCCGAGCGCGAAGCCGAAGCCGGGCCCGAAGACCCGGCCGGCGAGCACGAGGATGAAGAAGACCGTCTCGATGCCCGCCGTGCCGGCGCCGAGTGGCCGCAGGGCCGCGTTGATCGCGGACAGCACGCCCAGCATGGCGAGCGCCTTGGCGTCGATCCTGCCGTCGGCGATCTCGGCGAAGATGACGGCGAGGACGAGGAGCAGCAGCACGCCGAACATCAGCGGTGGGGTCTGGGTGGAGCCGAAGGTGCCCGGCGCGACGACGAACGGCCAGAGGAACGCGACGAAGCCCAGGAACGACGCCATGGTGATCGCGAGCACGGCGCGCAGAGGCACGCGGACCGCGACGTTCGGTGTCGTCATGCGGGCACCGCCGGATCGTCGAGGGCGGCGGCGACCTGCCCGACCGTCAGGTAGGGCAGCGGCGCGAGGATCTTCGCGACCTGCGGGGCGAACGTGGGCGACGCGGTGAGCACGGTCGGGACGGGGCCGTCGGCGATGATCTCGCCGTCGGCCATGACCACGACCCGGTCGGCGGTGGTGGTGGCGAACTCGACGTCGTGGGTGGCCACGACGACGGCGCGGCCCTGTGCGGCGAGGTCGTCGAGGGTACGGGTCAGCGCAGCTTTCGCCTGGTAGTCCAGGCCACGGGTGGGTTCGTCGAGGAGTAGCACGCCGGGGGTGACGGCGAGTTGGATGGCGAGGACCAGGGCGAGTTGCTGCCCGGCGGACAGGTCCCGGGGGTGATTGTCGCCGTCGATGCCGGCGGCGATGGCGTCGAGGAGACGCCGGGCGGTGCCCGGTTCGGCGCCGTCGCGGTCGGCCTGGTCGAGTTCGGCGTCGACGGTGTCGAGGTAGAGCAGGTCGGTGGCGGTCTGAGGGACGAGGCCGACGAGTCGGCGGGCTTGGCTGGCACTGACCTGTCCCGGATCGAGGGTGCCGTGTGACGGATCAGGGACGGCGATGCTGCCGCCATCTCGGCGGCCCGAGCCTTGCAGGGCCCAGAGCAGCGATGACTTGCCGGATCCGTTGCGGCCCATGAGCGCGGTGATCTCACCGCGGACCAGTGTCAGGTCGACGCCGCGGACGGCGACGACCGGTCCGTGGCGGACGATCACGCCGGCCGCGGTCAGGGCGTTGCGGGCGTCGGCGTGGGAGTGTCGGTGTGGTCGCGGCGGTGTCGGGGGTAACCGGTCGCGTAGGGCGGCCGCGTGCCGGCGGGCGTCGCGCACGGACAGGGGTAGCGGTGACCAGCCGGCCAGGCGTCCGAGTGCGACCACGGGTGGCGCGACGGTGGTGCCGGCGATGAGGATGGCCGGGTCGCCGTGGCGGACGGTGCCGTCGCGGGTGACGTGAATGAGCCGGTCGGCGTACGGCAGGACGCGTTCCAGGCGGTGCTCGGCCAGCACGACGGTGACGCCGAGGTCGTGGACCAGTCGGGTGATGGTGGCGAGGACGTCGTCCGCGCCGGTCGGGTCGAGCGCGGACGTCGGTTCGTCGAGGATCAGGACCCGTGGGTGGGCGGTGAGCGCCGCGCCGATCGCGACGCGTTGCTGCTGGCCGCCGGAGAGTTCGTGCAGGCCTCGGTGTCGCAGGTCGGCGAGGCCGAGCAGGTCGAGGGTCTCCTCCACCCGGGTCCGCATGACCGCCGGGTCGAGGGCGAGCTGCTCCATCCCGTACGCCAGTTCCTCCTCGACGGTGTCGGTGACGAACCCGGCGACCGGGTCCTGCCCGACCACGCCGACCAGGTCGGCGAACTCGCGGGGTGGGTGGTGGGCGGTGTCCCGGCCGGCGACGCGGACGCTGCCCTGCAGGGTGCCGCCGGTGAAGTGCGGTACGAGGCCGTTGATCGCGCCGAGCAGTGTCGACTTTCCCGCGCCGGTGTGTCCGACGACCAGGCACAGCTCCCCCTCGTCGATGTCGAGGTCGACGTCGCGCAGTGTGGGGCGGGACGCCCCGTCGTAGGTGATGCTGACGCGCTCGAAGCGGATCATGACGGTGCTCCTGCGGTGTCGGCGGCGCGGCGTCGCACAGGTTCGGGCTCCGGGCGGTGGGGGCGCGGGGGTGTCGGTGCGGCGATCGCGGCGAGGGCGGCGACGAGGATCGCGGCGGCCGGTAGGGCGGGCAGGCTGGGCCAGTGCAGCGGATAGAGGCTCGGGTTGACCGCGGCGGGGTCGTAGCCGGTGCCGGCACTGAGCACGACAGCAGTGACGACGCCGCAGCCAGCGACCGTCCACTCCGGCCACTGCCACGGGTCGGGCCGGTACCGGCTGCGGGAGACGCGACGCCCTCCGAGCGCCATCCCGGCGACACAGAGCAGCACACCACCGCCGAGGCCACCGAGCCCGACCGGGCGGGGCACGCGCGGGTCGAGCAGGCCGTAGACGCCGACGCACAGGCCGGCCATGCCGGTGAGCATGAGGACCCCGGTGAGCCGCCGCGAGCCCGGCGTAGCCGTGCCAACTCGGCCGTAGCCGCGGGAGTCCATGGCGGCGGCCAGGCGCAGCGACCGGTCCAGGGCGTCGTGCAGGACCGGCATCAGGATGGCCCGTGCGGCGCCGAGGCCCTTGGCCCGGCCGGCGCGCAGCCGGCGGGCACGGGCCACCCGTTGGACGCTCTCCACGAGTTGCGGTGCGACGCTCAGCGAGACGGTGACGGCGACACCCAGCTCGTACAGCGCGCCGGGAAGGACCCGCAGGGCACGCTTGGGATTGGCGAGACTGTTGGCGGCACCGATGCAGCACAGCAGGCAGGCCAACCGGAGCCCGTCGACGGCGGCGGACAGGGTCGCCTCCAGGGACACCGGACCGCCGATTTGGATGCCGGCGTACCACTCGGGGGTGGGCAGGTGCGGTAGCTGGAACAGGATGTGGTCGTCGGGGGTGATGCCGGAGGCGAAGACCGTCCGGAACACCACCCGGATCGCGATGATGATCAGGGCGAGGTAGAGGTAGTAGCGGAACGCCCGCGCCCAGGGCGCGTCCGTGCGGCGGGCGCTGACGACGAGGCCGAGCACCGCGAAGATGAGCAGCAGCAACAGCGGGTTGCTGGTGCGGCTCGCGGCGGTGGCCAGGGCAAGCGCCCACAGCCACCAGGCCACCGGATGCAGGGAGCGCGGCAGCCGGGCTACCGCGAGGCGGTGGAGTAGGCCGACACGGATGGGGCGCATCGGGTCAGGTGCGGCGGCGGCGCCAGCCGACGACACCGCCGGCGAGGGCGAGCAGGGCCAGCAGCCCGACGGTGATCAGCGCCGGCAGCGCCGAGCCGGTGCCCTGGCGGGCCGCCGTCGCGGTGGGCGCCGCGTCGAGGATGCGTGGTCCGTCCGTGGTGGCGCTCGACGAAGCGGACGGGACCACCGGTGCCGGAGGTGTCAGCACGGTGGACGACGGCGTCGGCACGCCGATGACCGGGGCCGATGTCGGCGCTCCCGGCGGCGGGAGGCCGGGTGGAGGGTTGCCGCCTCCGGGATTGCCCACCACTGGGGGGTTGCCAGCACCCGGTGCGTTCCCGCCGCCGGGCTGGGCCGGGCTGGGTACGGCGGGGGGCGGAGCGGCGGGGGCCGTGCCGGTCGGCTTGCTGTTGTGGGCTCGGACGCTGTCCGGGGTGAACCGGGGCCGCCCCTCGGTGCCCCCGATGTCGGTCGCCCCGAAGATCCACAGATCGACGCTGCCGCGCTTGGGCTTGTAGCTCATCGCGCCGAGTTGACTGTAGACCCAGCTGTTCTGCCCCGGGTCGGCGTGCCAGTACGACCAGTACGCGCTGGCCGGCGGGGTGAGAGCACACCTCTCGTCCGCCGCTGTGGGGTACTGGGTGCCGCCCTGGTGGCCGGCGTAGCCGATCCGGCAGATGAACGCCGGCCCGTCGTGCTGCGTCCCGGTGGTACGCCAACCACCCTGATTGAGCAGCTGGTAACCAGTGGTCGGGGTGGTGCCGCAGGAGCGCAGGAGCGGCCCACCCCACTTGCTGAAGTCGACGGCAAGGATCACCCCGGACGACGTGGTGCACTGCCCGATCGGCAGCGGGTCGGCCAGCGCCGGCGCGGGCGTCACCACCAGCGCGGCGACGATCGTCAGCGCCACGATCGAACGGCCCCACCTGCGCGCCGTCACGACAGACCGCCGGTGCTGGAGACCGCGCGACGGCGTGCGGAGACCCGCAGCAGGATGCCCGCGACGACGAGCACCAGCGCCAGCAGGGTGATCGTGACAATCGACCAGCCGGTGCGGGGCAGGTTGCCCGACGAGTGCCCACCGTTGCCGGCCGACGGCGCAGACACACTGGGGGCCGCCGACGGGGACGACGAATGGCTCGCGGTCGGTGTCGGGGTCGGGGTAGCCGTCGGGGTGCCGGACGGGTCCGGGCCCGGCAGTTCGTGCACATCCCGGCTGAGGGCGGCGAACGAGATGCCTGTCGCGCCTCCGACGACCTGGGTGGACGCGCGCACGTCCGAGCCGGCCTGGCCTCCGGCGGCGACGGTGAAGCCACCGTCGTCGTTCTGCTGGCCGGCCAGGAACGACAGCGCCTTGTCGACCTGTCGGGCGTAGGTGTCGCCGCGCAGGGTGAGGCCCTGGACCGCGAGCGCCGTGGAGTTGGTGGAGTCGCCGGCCGCACCGGGGAACCCGCCATGCTCCTTCTGCTCCGAGGCGATCCAGGTGAGCGCCTTGTCGACGGCGTCGACCGCGGCCGGGTCGTCGGTCAGCGGCGCGAGAGCCATCGCGGCCATCGCGGTGCTGTCGACGTCCTTGTCGCCGTCGGCCGCCGGGATGAGGCTGGGGAACGACCCGTCGGCGCGCTGGAGGCCCCTGAGGAAGTCGATCGGTTTGGCGGCGGCCTCGCCCTGTCCGGCGCGGCGCTGGGCGATGATGCCGAGCGACTGCCCGAACACCGAGGTGGCGTACCGGTAGTTGCCGGGTCCGGCGCAGCCAGCCGGTTCGTCGATCTTGGTGCAGGTCACGTCGGCGAGCGCGGCGATCAGGTCGTGGCCGCCGAAGGACCGTGGGTCGTAGCCGGTGACCTGGGCGAGGAGGGCGACCTTGCCGATCGCGCCGCCAGCGGCGTAGTCGGTGCCGATGCCGAGCCACGTGTCGACGGTGAATCCACTGTCGCCGACCGCGCCGCCGCCGCGCAAAAACTCGACGATCGCCCGCAGCCTGGCGTCGTCCCCGCCGGTGGCAGCCAGGGCGTACGCACCGTCGATGCTCAATCCGAAGTCCGGGAAGCCGGGGAACGACTCGTAGTACCTGCCGTCGATCAGATTGGTCGGCGCGACGAGGTAGGACACGCCTTTGACCAGGTCGGGTCGCGGCCCGGCCGGCGGCGGCGTTTCACCCAGGGTTGCCAGGTTCTTTCCGGCCAGCGCGAGCGCCGCGGCGGCCGTGGCGGCCAGGTCCGCGTCTGGGTTGCTTGAGTCGGGGTTGAGCCCACCGCCGGTGACGATCCGAGCGACCAACAGGCCGGTGGCGGTGGCGGCCCGGTCGGCGACACCCAGCACGGCGAGGGCCTGCGCGGCGTACCCGGTGGAGTAGGTGTCGGTGACCCCCGCGCCGGTGTACGGCTGGTAACCGCCGTCGGGCTCCTGTGCGCCGGTCAGGAACGCCTTGGCCGAACCCACAGCGCCGTCCTGACCGCCGAGCGTGCGCAGCGCCAGGACGGCGAGCGTCGTGGCGGCGAGGTCCGGGTCGCAGAACTCGCCCGGGGCGAGCCACAGGCCACCGAAGGCCCCGGTCGCGCACTGTTGTTCGGTCAGTCGGGCGACAGTCGCGGCGGGCGGGGTGACGCCGGCCCGCTTGACCGCGAGCAGCGCGGTCGCGTGGGTCAGCGGTCCGGTCGATCCGGCGAAGTCACCGGCAGCGGCGCAGCCGGCATCGACGTCGGTCGCGGTGCACACCCGGTCGGTGAGCGTGGCGATCAGGTCCCGGTCGCCGAACGCGCGGGGGTCGCCGCCGGTGATCGTGGCCAGGAGCGCGAGGTTGGCGACGTTGGCGGTGTGCGGTGCGGCGGTGTCGCCGTTCGGGAAGATCGCGGCGTCGACGTGTGCCCGGAGGTAGTCGACGATCTTCGTGAGGGTCCGGTCCTGACCGCCCGTCCCGGCCAGGGCGGTAGCGACGGCGATCGTCCGGTAGTAGTCGACCCCGCCGTTGTCGATGTGATCGCCGTCGGTGAGCTGCCCCACCAGGTAACCCGCGACAGCCTTCACCTGGGCCTCCGTCGGCCGCACGGGAGCGGGCGTCCCGGTCGGCGTCGGAGTTGGAGTCGCGGTCGGGGTCGGAGTCGAGCCGGTCGCGCGCACTGATGCCGGGGTGAAGCTCGGCGCCCCGGTGGAGCCACCGATGTCGGTGCCGCCGAACACCCAGGCCTCGACCTCACCTGGGCCCGGTCGCTGCGACATCGCGCCGAGTGGGCTGTAGGTCCAGTGGTCCTGCCCGGCGGGGGCGATCCAGTAGGACCAGTAGGCCGACGCAGGCGGCGTCAACTGGCACGCCTCGTCGGCCGGTGTCGGGTGTTCGGCACCGGACGCAAAATCGGGCGATCCGATCCGGCAGATGAACCCGGGCCCGTCGTGGGCGGTGCCGGTCGTGGTGAAGCCCGCCTCGTGCAGCAGGTCCAGGCCCGTGGTCGGGGTGGCATCGCAGCCCCGCAGCAGCGGCCCACCCCACGCGCCAAAGTCGACAGCCACGATCGCGCCCTGGGTCGAGGTGCAGGATTCCAGCGGATCGGCGAGCGCCACACGGGTCGGCACCACCAGCGCCACCGCGCCAAGCGCCACCGTGGCGACCAACGCCAACCACGGCGCGGACATCCGCGACGTTCGACTGACCAGTGGGGACATGGCGACTCTCTCAGGGGTAGCGGCGCAGGCGCGGACGCGGACCCCGAGGACAAGTCCCGGAAACCTGGCTCCGCGCCGTGTACCTCGACGGCGCTGCGGTGCACTATCCAGCCAGGTAATCCGACTCGTCCCGATTGGGACCTACGGCTGCGGGCCAGCGCCGGACTTTGACCGGCTTCCCCTGACTGCTGGATCGCAGCCATCGGACCACAACCGCGACCACCCCGTCAACGCGAGGACGTGTCATGTACCTAACAGCGCGCGGTAAGGGTTTCCTCCCATACGGTGACCGCGTCATCGCGTGGGGGAACCCGGTGGGAATCCGGGGCTGACGCGCAACGGTGAGGACGGTTGGCCGTCCCGAGCCCGACTACCCGCGTGGTGACGCAGCACCTGCGGTATCCGTCCCACGCGTCCTGCGGCCGGCCCGCCCCGCTCCGCCGGCTCAGTTGTCGGGCTCCGGGTCGAGGCAGTCGTGCCCCCGTACCCCAAGGAGACCTGATGTCCTCGCGCCTTTCCTCCGGCAGTCGCCGGAGACGTCTCGCGACCACCCCCGCCGTCGCGCTCATCGCCACCGGCCTCGCGGTCGTGGCCGGTGCCGCACCGGCCGCCGCGACCTCGACGGCGGCGCAGATCGCCACCGCCAAGACCAACGGCGTCGCCTACCTGCGCACCCTCCAGGCCGCCGACGGCAGCTACGCCAGCGGTGGACTGTCGAACGAGTGGGCGTTCAGCGCGTTCGCCCCGGCCGGTGTCGCGGCTGTGGACGTCTACCCCTCCGGCGACACGACAAAGAACGCCCGCACCGTCTACCGCAACCAGCTCTCGGCCGCGTCCTGGCCGAGCAGCACGCCGGTGGTCACCGACTACGAGCGTGGGGTGCTGAACGCCTACGCCGCCGGCATCGACCCCGCCCGGGTCTCCTCCACCCGTAACCTGATCGCCGACACCATCGCCTACTGGCAGACCGGCTCGGCCGGTTACTACGGCCCGCCGGCCAACTTCAACGGCACCGTCTTCGGCACTCTCGCCCTGGCCGGTGCGAAGAGCCAGTCCGGCGCCGCCCGCGTACCGCAGGCCCTGCTCAACCTGTCGATCACCCGGATCCGCAACAATCAGCACAACGACGGCGGCTGGACCTTCACCCAGGCCGAGGGCAACCCCACCCAACTCGCCACCGCCAGTGACATCGACATGACCGGCGCGGCCATGGCCGCCCTCTGCGCCGCCGGCGTCCCCAACACCGACACCGACATCGTCCAGGCGAAGAACTTCCTCAAGGGCAAGCTGGTCAACGCCTCGGGCGCGTTCAGCTCAATGTTCGGCGTCAACACCGACTCCAACGCCTGGGCCGTCTCCGGGCTCAACGCCTGCGGCATCCCGAGCCAGGGCACCGACTTCACCACCACCGCCGGCAAGACCCCGATCGACTTCTTGCGGGCCCAGCAGTTGACCGGCGGCGGGTTCAAGTACCTGCCCACCAACACCACCCCGTCGGCGTACGCCTCCATCGACGCGGTACGTGCCCTGGCCGGCGCGGGCTACACCGCCGCTCCCCCGACCCCGATCACCGCCGGCGCTCCCACCTGGGTCGCGGCAAGCGGATTCACCGCCGGCACCGCCACCCGGCTCGCCGTGATCATCGACAACGGCAGCGGCAGCATCACGCCGTGCGCGGTCACGCTGACGCCGACCGCCGCCACCACCACCCTCGGCGCCGTGCTGGACGCCGCCATCGGCGCGGCCGTTCCGAGCGGCTGCGTCACGGCGGTCAACCCGACCAGCGGCACCGGCACCATCACCTCGATCAACGGCCTGGCCAACAGCGGCTCCTCCACCTGGAAGGTGTCCCGGGACGGCGGCACCCCGACCACCACGACCCGCGGCACGACAGTGACCGTCGGCGACACCATCTACCTGCGCTACGGCGTCTGATCAACCCCGTCGCCTTGACGTGACCAGCGGCAGCGGGCGAGCCGGCCGCTGGTTACGTCAACGTCGGCCCGGCTACCCGCACGAATCGTCGACAGGCTCGGCAGTGCGAGGACGCACCCCTGAGTCTTGGGCTGGTGCTTCGTGTTCGGCGGTACCGGCGAGGCGGCCCTCCAGGCGGGCGAGGCGATGCCGGGCATCGTGCAGTTGCTGGCGAAGCTGGTGCGCCTGGGCTTCGCTCGCGCCGAGCTGCCGACGGCAGGCATCAAGGCGGTGGAAATCCGCGACGGCAAGGACAGCCACCTCCCGGCCATCGATCGTCATGACCAGGTGGTCAATCTTTCTGCGCATGGGCCGTCTCCCGACGGGCGATGGGGAAGCTGCAGCGGCCCCGCGGGGCCCCGCAGATCTGCGGGGCCCCACGGACGGTCAAGCTGGTGGCGACTGGGCGGTGTCGGCCAGCAACAGGGACAGCTCCCGGACCAGGTCGTCCATCGACTGACCGCTCTGCGCCTTGACCAGGCCCAGCGCGAGATCAGCCAACAGGTAGAAGCCGAGGGTACGGGCCTGCTCGGAGCTGAACGCCGACATCAACTCCTCGGCACCGGCGAGGTCACCGCGGTGTTTGGCCGCGATGACCCCGGCGGCGCGTTGGACGATCTCGGCCGCCTCGGGGGTGTACCCGCTCACGCCGGGTCAGATCTTCGGGGTCGCGGCGCGGGCGGCGTCGAAGCGGGCGGTGACGTCGGTCCAGTTGACCAGGTTCCACAGCCGGTCCACGTAGTCCGGGCGCACGTTGCGGTACTGCAGGTAGTAGGCGTGCTCCCAGGCGTCGAACACCAGGACCGGGGTGGAGCCCTGCCCGACGTTGCCGTGGTGGTCGTAGACCTGCTCCACGATCAGCCGCTGACTCAGCGGCTCCCACGCCAGGACACCCCAGCCGGAACCCTGCACACCCTTCGTCGCCGCCGACAGCTGCCCGGCGAAGCCGTCGAAGGAGCCGAAGTGCTCGTCGATCGCGGCCGCCAGCTCACCGTCGGGGCGGTCGCCGCCGTCCGGGGACAGGTTGTTCCAGAAGATCGAGTGCAGCACGTGCCCGGACAGGTTGAACGCGAACGTCTTCTCCAACCCGACCAGCGTCGCGTAGTCGCCCTTGTCGCGGGCCTCGGCGAGCCGGTCGAGGCCGTCGTTGGCGCCCTTGACGTACGCGGCGTGGTGCTTGTCGTGGTGCAGCTCCAGGATCTCGCCCGACATGGCGGGTTCGAGTGCCCCGTAGTCGTAGGGCAGGTCCGGCAGTTTGTACACGGCCATGAATACTCCCTCTCAGTGCTGCCTCAACTTTGCTGTTGCCATTATCTTGCAACAAGGGCCCGATTGTCGTTAGGGGGACGGGATTGATCACAGAAACCTCGGACCGTCTCGCTCCGGCACTAGGCCGGCTGCGCCAACAAGGGCTGCGTCTCACGCTGGCACGACGGGCGGTGCTCACTGCCCTCGTGAACACGCCGCCCGACAAGCCGCACCTGAGTGCCGCCCAGGTTCACGAACGGGTCTGCGCCAACGGCCTGCCGGTCGACCTGACGACGGTGCACCGCGTCCTGATTCACCTGACCGAGCTGGGTGAGCTGCACACGGTGCCGGTCGGTGGCGCTATGACCTACGGGTTCGCCGACCACCCGCATCACCACGCGGTTTGCACTCTCTGCGAACGGGTGCGCCAACTCCCGCCCGATGCCGCACTCACCGCCGTACAGGCAGCAGACGCGGTCGGCTTCACCGCCGATCTGGAAGGACGTTCCGGCGGCGTGGTCGTCTATGGACGATGCACCTCGTGCTGAGCAGACGTGCCGGCCGGGGTGCATCGCTTAGTCCGCAGACCGCAGCAGTTCCCGCACACCGTCAACGACCTGGTGCGGCCGTACGCCTGGCTGGCCGCCCTGCGCGAGGCTGGCGTTGCCGCCGCCGCGTCCGCCGAGGGCCGTCTTGACGAGGTGTACGGCCGACGTGCCACTATCGGCCGCCGCGTCGTTGACCCCACCACCAGTCGCGTAGTGCCGTTCGACCCGGCGGCGACCACCACGACCCCGGAACGCTCCCGCGGTAACTCTCGCCGAATGAGCTCGGCGAGTTGGCGGGGGTCAGCATCGGTGGGGTCGGCGCTGGTCGCGTATACGGTTCCGGCGATATCCTCGGCCCTGCCGGCCAGGGTGCGGGCCTGTTCCCGGGTGAGCTGGAGTTTGAGTTGCTCGGCCCGGCGCTCAGCCACCTTGGCCCGTGTGACCAGCGCGACGATCCGCCAGCCAGTTCCTCCCGTGACGCGCGGAGCTGGTCGGCGAGTAGCGGAACGCCTCGATCCCGGTGACGGCCTCGACCCGTCGTGCACCTCGGCGACACCGTCGACGCCGCCGGTGAGGCATTCGACAAGGTCGCACGGCTGCTCGGCCTGCCCTACTCCGGCGGGCCCGCCATCTACCGGGTCGCCCGCGACGGCAATCCGAACGCCATCAAATTTCCCCGCCCGATGACCGGCCCGCAGGACCCGCCCACCGGTTCTCGTTCTCCGGACTCAAGACCGCCGTCGCCCGCTGGGTCGAACAACACCAGGACGGGCCGGTACCCGTCGCCGACGTCGCCGGCTCGTTCCAGGAGGCCGTCGCCGACACCCTCACCCGCAAGGCCCTCGCCGCCTGCCGCGACCATCAAGGTCGACGCCTTGCTCCTCGTCGGCGGCGTCGCCGCCAACAGCCGGGTACGCGCCCTCGCCGAACAACGCTGCGCCAACGCCGGCATCCACCCGCGGGTTCCCTCACCGGGGCTCTGCACCGACAACGGCGCCATGATCGCGGCAGTCGGGGACCTCCTCGTCCGCGCCGACGTCCCGCCCGACCGGCTCGATCTCAGCCCCGACCCGTCCGCTGTGCTGCGCGGCGCGCTGCTACATGGTCCCGGCGACGGGCGTCAGGCGGCCGGTGCGAGTGGCACGTTCGTGTAGATCGTGATGCCCTTGCCAGTCCCCAACCTCTGCCACCCGACAGCATCGTAGAAAGCCGTCGTACCGGGGATCGTCGGCACGGTGAGCAGCCATGCGGGGCGGTCACCGACCAGAGTGTCGAGTAGTCGCCGACCGAGACCACCGCGGCGGGCATTCGGCGCGACAGCAAGCTCGCCCACCTCGAACCGGCCGGACAACCCGGCGATGGCACTGGAACCCAGAACCGAGCGCACCTGGCCGTAGGAGCGGTCGCGGGGGAACGGGGTCGCAGTGGTGTAGCCCAACGCGAACCCGGTCACACTGTTGCCTGCGTGAGCGAGCGCACCAACGAATCCGGGTTTCTCGGTCCAATCGGCGAGCCGATCCGCGAGGCCCCAGGCCCGTTCGAGCGGTTCGTTCCACGGCGGCACACAGAAGACCGCCGCGTAGATCGCCATCAGCTCGCCGCTGGCCGCGAGCACAGCCCTGCCGTTGACGAGCCGGACCGTGCTCATACCGCCGCCTGACGGTGCGGAGTGGAGAGGACCTGGACGCTCACCATGCTGCGGTCCATCGACTTGACCCGAGCATCGTGCCGACCATGCACCGTTTCTGGCAACGGCGGGCAGCCGGACGACCGGCTGGGATCGAGACGACCGTCGGATCGTAGACATTGACGGTGGCACCACGAGTGGTGACACTGTGCGTCACAACTTGATACCTGTGTGCTGATGGGGGAAGTCCGGTCAAAATCCGGCGCTGGCCCGCAACGGTAGGCGGCGACACACGTAGTGACGCCGCGAGCCCGAATACCCGTCCGCACACGTCAGGACCATCCCCAACCCGTCGTGGCCCACGGGTCGGAGCCACCCGACCGGAGTCGGGTCGTCTCGGACCATCGGAGCCCGGAAAGGCGCCGTTTCATGGTCAACCGCCCCCTCCGGCACCGCGCCCGCGTCCTCGTGACCGCCGCGCTCGCCGCCCTCACGCTGACTCTGACTGTCACACCGCCAGCCGCGTCAGCATCACCGCCCACCCTCAACAGGGTCGACGCCGCAGCCGGGTGGCTCGCCCGCCAGGCAGTAGACGGTGAACGCTTCGAAGTCACCTTCGACGGCGTCGCCTACCCCGACCAAGGACTCACCCTCGACGCGGTGTTCGCCTTCGCCGCGGCGAAGGTAGCCGATACGACTGCGGCCAACGCCGTGTCGTGGCTCGCCCAACCCGCCGTACTCACCGGCTACATCGGAGACGGCACCGAGGCGTACGCGGGCGCGACAGCGAAACTCGCCCTCGGCGCCCAGGTCCGGGGTCTCAACCCGGCGGCGTTCGGCGGAGTCGACCTGCTCGCCCGCCTCAACGGCCTGCTGACACCGTCGGGTCGATACTCCGACCGTTCGGCGTTCGGCGACTACAGCAACGCGTTCACCCAGTCCTTCGCGGTGCTGGCGTTGGACCGCGCCGGGGGCGCACCACCGGCGGCGGTGACGTTCCTGGCCGCGAGCCGGTGCGCCGACGGCGGTTTCCCGCTGCTCTTCGGGCAGGCGACCTGCGTCAGCGACGTCGACGCGACAGCGATGGCCGTGCAGGCTCTGCTCGCGGCGGACCGGCCACTCGTCGCGGCCTCGGCGGCGCAGTGGCTTGTTTCCGTGCAGAACAGCGACGGCTCGTTCTCCACCAACGGCGTGCCCAACGCGAACAGCACCGGACTCGCCGCCCAGGCGCTGTCCGCCGCCGGGCGATCGCTGCCGTGGCTGCGCGCTCGCCAGCATCTGATCAGCCTGCAGGTGAACTGCACGGGGGCATCCGCCAATCGTGGTGCCATCGCGTACACCTCGGGTGGGTTCGACGCGAGCACCGCTGTTCGGGCGACCGCGCAGGCCGTACCCGGCATGGCGGGCACCGGGTACGCGACCCTGTCGGCCGCCGGCGCCCAGCTGACCGCGCCCGTCCTGGCGTGTGCGCCGTGGTGACCGCCCCGCGGGTGACGGCTCGCCGACGGATCGCGCTACTCTTCGCGGCCGTTGTCGCCGGCGCCGGCCTGGTCGCGGTCGATCCGATCCCCCGCGCCGCACACGCAGCAGCGTGTGCGCCGGGGGCGGGCGTCACTGTGGTGGTCGACCTCACTGCCTTCGGCCTGGGGGTGCAGACCGGCTGCCGGCTCGGGGACCCGCCGACCGGCCTCGCCGCGTTGCAGGGGGCCGGCTTCGCCGTCACCGGTACGCAACGGTGGGGGCTGGCTTTCGTCTGCCGCATCAACGGTTACCCCCTCCCCGCCGCCGAACCGTGTGTCAACACGCCGCCCGCCAGCGCGTACTGGTCGTACTGGCACGCCGTACCCGGCGGCACCTGGTCCTACAGCACCCTCGGGGCCAGCAGCTACAACCCCGCGCAGGGCACTGTCGAGGGATGGCGCTTCGGCTCCGGGCAGGCGCCGTCCATCTCCCCGCCGTAGCGGGCCTCGGCCGGGAGTCCGGGCACCCGGATTCCCGGCCGGCCCGGTGGCGGGCGGACGACAGGGAAACCTACCGATGACTGCGGCCCTGAGGATCAGCTCGCAGGCCGTACGATGGTCGGCAGTGCTGGTTCGCCGCACCGTCATGGTGTGGCGTCGTAAGAGGGAACCCGGTGCGAGACCGGGACTGCCCCGCAGCGGTGAGTGGGAACGACAGCCGTCATACGCACTGGACGCGTGAGCGTCTGGGAAGCGACGGCCAGTAGGAGACCGAGTCATGTCGGTCGCGCCCGCGAGTCCGAAGACCTGCCCGCACCGCGTACGCGTCCGCGTGCGCCGCCACCGGCCTCTCGGGAGGGCCTGGGCGAGGCCCGGTCGTCGGCCGGTGCCCTGCCGTTTCTTCCCGTGTGGTCGGTGGTCGACCTCGAGGGAAGGACACCCGTCTCGTGACCACATCGTTCGGGCTGAGCACCGTGCTCGGCTATCCCCGCATCGGTCCGCACCGGGAACTCAAGCACGCCGTCGAGTCCTACTGGGCGGGCCGGATCGACGCGAACGCCCTTCAAGAGACTGCCGCCGGCCTCCGCGCCGACGTGTGGCGCGCACTGCGCGACGCCGGCCTGGACGCGATCCCGTCGAACACGTTCTCCTTCTACGACCAGGTACTCGACACCACGGTCCTGGTCGACGCGATCCCCGACCGGTTCCGCCGCCTCGGCCTCGGTGACCTGGGCACCTACTTCGCCATGGCGCGCGGCACCGAGCGCGAGCCGGCTCTGGAGCTGACGAAGTGGTTCGACACCAACTACCACTACCTGGTGCCGGAGGTCGGCCCGGACACACCGTTCACCGCTCGACCCGACAAGGCGGTACGGGAGTACGCCGAAGCAAAGGCGCTCGGCGTCACCACCAGGCCGGTGCTGGTCGGACCGGCGACCTACCTCCTGCTGTCGAAGGCCACCGAGGACGCGCCGGAGGGCTTCCGACCGTTCGACCGGCTCGATGACCTCGTCGCGGTCTACGCCGACATCCTCGGCACTCTGGCCGACGCCGGGGTCGCCTGGGTCCAGCTCGACGAGCCCGCGTACGCCGCCGACCGAACCTCGGACGAGATCGCCGCGCTACGCGCCGCGTATCGCCGGCTCGGCGGTGTGGAACACCGGCCACTGTTGTTCGTCGCGTCGTACTTCGGTGACCTCGGAGACGCGCTGCCGGCGTTGCTGGGCACACCGGTCGAGGCGGTGGGCATCGACCTCGTTGCCGGGCCGGGCAACCTGAAAAGGCTCGCCGCCGCTGGGCCGCTGCGGAACAAGACGATCGTCGCGGGGCTGGTCGACGGGCGCAACATCTGGCGTACGGACCTGCGCGCCGCCACTGCGGCCGGTGCGGTGCTGACCGGGCTGGCCGATCACGTCGCGGTGTCGACGTCGTGCTCGTTGCTGCACGTGCCGGTGGACCTGGCCGCCGAACCCGACCTCGACGTCGACCTGCGTGCCCGGCTGGCGTTCGCCCGGCAGAAGGTCGACGAGGTCGTCGCTCTCGGTCGCGCCCTGCGCGACGGCGTCGGCGTGCTTCCCTCTCCCCCACCCGCCGCACCGGCAGCCTGGCGAAACGACGCGGTCCGCGCCCGCCTGGACGCGCTGCGGCCCGAACACGTACGCCGGGGACCCTACGAAGAGCGAGCCGCCAAGCAGCAGGCCCGACTGGGCCTCCCGCCGATGCCCACCACCACCATCGGGTCGTTCCCACAGACCTCTGAGCTGCGGCAGGCTCGGGCGGCGCACCGGGCCGGGCGGCTCGACGGCGCCGGTTACGCCGAGCGGATGCGCGCCGAGGTCGCGCACGTCATCGCCGTGCAGGAACGTCTCGGGCTGGACGTGCTGGTGCACGGCGAGCCGGAGCGCAACGACATGGTGCAGTACTTCGGCGAACAGCTCGACGGGTTCGCCGCCACCGTCAACGGCTGGGTGCAGTCGTACGGCTCCCGCTGCGTGCGCCCCCCGATCATCTACGGCGACGTCACCCGGACCGGCCCGATGACCGTCGCCTGGTCCACCTACGCGCAGTCGCTGACGAACCGACCGGTCAAGGGCATGCTCACCGGACCGGTGACGATCCTGGCCTGGTCGTTCGTCCGCACCGACCAACCCCTCGCCGACACCGCCAACCAGGTCGCCCTCGCACTACGCGACGAGGCCCGCGATCTGGAGGCCGCCGGCATCCGCATCATCCAGGTCGACGAACCCGCGCTGCGGGAGACACTGCCGCTGCGCCGGGCCGAACAGCGCGCCTACCTGGACTGGGCTGTCCGGGCGTTCCGGCTCGCCACCAGCGGGGTCGCCGACGCCACCCAGATCCACACCCACCTGTGCTACTCCGAGTTCGGCGAGGTCCTGCCCGCGATCGACGCCCTCGACGCCGACGTCACCAGCATCGAGGCGTCCCGGTCGAAGATGGAGATCCTCGACGATCTGCGCACCACCGGCTACCACCGGGGAGTTGGCCCCGGCGTGTACGACATCCACTCCCCCCGCGTACCGGAACAGGCGGAGGTCACCGACGCGCTACGCCGCGCCGTCGCCGCGGTGCCCGCCGACCGGCTCTGGGTCAACCCCGACTGCGGCCTGAAGACCCGCGGCTACCCGGAGGTCGAACAGGCCCTGACCCGTCTGGTCAGCGGCGCCGCCGAGATCCGCAGCACTCTTACCTGAGCGCGCGGTGGGGCGGCGGCACGCCGCCCCACCGCGGCGTGCGACAACGCGCATCCGATGCCCGTGTCGGCCAGGCGGGTCAACCCGCGTCGACGGAAACCCGCCGAGCGCGGGCATCCGGGCGGTCGGCGAGGATGGCGGCGAGGATCTCCGCGCCGTCGACGACCCTGGGACCGGGGCGGTTGAAGTAGGCGGGTCCGTCGACCACCCACACCTGCCCCTGACGAACCGCGGGCAGGTCGGCCCAACCGGGTTGCCCGGCCGCCACGGACAGCTCGCCGATGGTCCGTTCGGGCGTAAAGCCACACGGCCCGAACACCACCACGTCCGGGGCCAGGTCGGCGACCACCGACCACAGGTGTGGGGTGCTGTGCGCCCCCGGACCGCGAAGCAACGACCGGCCGCCCGCGAAGGCGATCTGCTCGGGCACCCAGTGCCCGCCCGGCATCAGAGGGTCGAGCCACTCGACGAACAGCACCGTCGGCGCGTCGGGCGACGGGCCGGGCAGCGCGGCGAGTCGACGCTCGGCGTCCGCCCGGATCTGCGCCGCCCTGCCCCCGGTGTCGGTCAACGAGGCCACGGCGTCGACCGTGTCCAGGATCCCGTTGATCGTCCTCGCCTCCAGGGACACCACCCTGGTATCGAGATCGATAAGCCGCACCGCGTCGTTGACCCGCGCATAGGAGACCGCGCACACGTCGCACAGGTCCTGGGTCAGAATAAGATCCGGCTTCACGTCCTCCAGCATCGTGACATCGAGCTGGTACAACGACGACCCTCGGTGCGGGTCGCCGGCGATCGCCGCCGAGATCTCCCGACTCGTCAACGCCTCGGGCAGAGACGTCCCCGTCACCACCGGCACACCGGCCAGGTTCCCCGGCGGCCAGTCACACTCGTGCGTGCGGCCGACCAGATGCCCGGTCAGGCCGAGCATGGCCACGATGTCCGTGGCCGCCGGCAGCAGGGAGACGATGCGCACGCCCGCCTGCCTACCAGGCATGACCACGCCACGTCCACTTCGCGAGCCGGACCACGGCGACGGTCACCGGGCCTCGCTACGACCCGAGCGCGAGGCGTACCCCGAGCGCGACGAACGCCGCCGCGCAGATCCTGTTGAGGCGCAGCGAGAAGCGACCGTCAGTCATGCGAGCGCCGAGTCGCCCGGCACCATCGCCCAGAGCGATGTCGACGGCGAGTTGCACCACGACGAAGACCGCACCGAGAAGCACCAGTTGGGCGGTGGCATTGCCCCGTGCCGGGTCGACGAACTGAGGCAGGAACGCCACGCTGAACAGGATCATCTTGGGATTGAGGAGATTGGTCACTAGTCCACGCAGGAAGGCCCGCGCCGAGCCGCCACCCTGCTCCGGCTCATGTCCGGGCCGGGCGTGACCATGAGGACGACGATCGCGGCGAGGTAGCCGGCCAGCGTCGCAACGGAGAGTCCGGGCACGATTCAGCCCTCCTCGGCGCCGTCGAGCAGCGCCCGCCGCAGGGCCAGCCGATGCTCGCGGCGGATCTCGGCCTCCCGGTAGCGACGCCGGTCCCCGTCGGTCTCCGGCAGCAGCGGCGGAACCGTACGCGGCTGTCCGTCGTCGTCGATGGCGACCATGACCAGGTGGGCGGTGGCCACGTCAGTAGGCGGCACCGCCCGGTCCCACCGGTCGGCGGTCACCTTGACGGCCACCTCCATCGAGCTGCGGCCGGCCCAGGTGATCCGGGCGTCGACGTGCACGACGTCGCCGACCCGCACTGCGCGCAGGAACGCCGTCTCGTCGATCGCGGCGGTGACCGCCGGCCCGTCGGAGTGCCGGGCGGCGACCACTCCGGCAACCGAGTCGATGAGGTTGAGGATGCGGCCACCGTGGACCGTACCCATCAGGTTGGTGTGGTGCTGGTCCATGATCTGCGACAGGGTCAGGTGCGACGCCGACGGCGCTCGGCCGGCGATCGTGGCGGTGTCGTGCACAGCGGTAGTCCGTCCCTCGGGAAACCACACCACCGGAACACGGACACACACTGACGAGGACACACCGGCGCAGATCGCACACGGCACGTCACCCGCTCAGCCCACCCGCGAGGCCGACGGCAGCGCACACGGTCGTGTGCGCAGCACTGGCAGGTCTTCGGACTCGCGGGCCCGACCGGCTGCGCCGGTCCCCTACTGGCCGTCGCTTCCCAGGCCACTGGCCCAGTGCTCATGACGGCGGTCGTTCCCACTCACCGCTGCGGGGCAGCCCCGGATTCCCACCGGGTTCCCTCTTACGACGCCCAACCACCTCGTGACCGGGCGAACCAGCGCCGCCCGAAGCATAGCCCGTGTAGATGACTTGCTCAGATGCCGGGATCCCCGGCCATCAACGGATGGAACCACTCGACGATCAACCTGGGAGGGTAGGAGGGCTAAGCCCATCCGCACGAGCCGGACACCCTGTCCGCCTGCCGCAGGCTTACACGAACAACACTCATACCTCCCCGCAAGCATCTCCCGATCGTGGAGGTCCTATGGCGACGAGGACAATGACAGAACGGGGACGGAGCACTCTTTCGTCCTGGGCCGCCGGGCAGCGGAAGCTACGGCCACAACGGTTCACTCCGGCTGCGGATGGGCTGCGCTTCGCGTTCTATGGACGGATGTCCACCGTCGGCTTTCAGGATCGGGCGTCGTCGTGCCGGTGGCAGCGCAACTACGCCGAAGACCTGGTCGCCGGTCATGGCCGGATCGTGCTGGAGTTCTTCGACGAGGGCGTCTCCCGCCGCGTGCCCTGGCCGGACCGGCCGCAGGCGTCACGGCTGCTCGACGCCATGACTGATTCGACACGCGGGTTCGACGCGGTCGTCGTTGGGGAGTACGAACGCGCCTTCCACGGCCAACAGCTTGAACAGTTGACCCCTACCCTCGTTCGGCACGGCGTGCAGCTGTGGCTGCCGGAAACCTATGGGCCGGTGGACTTCAACAACCCGCGACAGATCGCGCTGCTGGACCTGCTGGGTGTGCACTCCCAGCGGGAGGTGTCCCGAGCCCGGCATCGCACGACCGCGGCCATGCGCGCTCAGGCAGAGTTGCAGGGCCGACACCTTGGCGGCCGGCCACCCTACGGCTACCAGCTCGCCGACGCCGGCCCTCATCCGAACCGCGCCCACGCCGCCTGGGGACGGCGCCTGCACCGCTTGGAGCCCGACTCTGCCACCGCACCCCACGTCCGGTGGATCTTCGAGCAGCGGCTCGCCGCCCGGAGCGTGGCCAGCATCGCCCGCGCCCTCAACGACAACGGCGTCCCGTGCCCGTCCGGCGCCGACCCAGCGCGTAACCCCCACCGCAGCGGCCGCCAATGGATGCTCACCACCGTCGCGGCGATCCTGGCCAACCCCCGCTACACCGGGCGGCAGGTCTGGAACCGTCAACGCACCGACCGTGATGCCCTCCCTGAACAGGGAACCTTCGACCGACACCACGAGATCCAACGGTGGAGCGCCTCCACCGACTGGGTCATCTCCCGCGAGATCGCGCACCCTCCGCTGGTCAGCGAAGAACACTTCATCGCCGTCCAGGCAATCCACACCGCACCGACCCCCGCCGACGGCATCCTCCGCCGCTACGTGTTGGCCGGAGTGATCTGCTGCGGCGTGTGCGGCCGAATCATGGACTCCCACTGGATACACAGCCGACCCGGCTACCGATGCCGCCACGGACACACGAGCACCCGCACCAGGACCTCCGCCCAACCGAAGATCCTCTACATCCGGGAAGACCACCTGCTCGACCGCATCCGACACGACAAAGGGCTACACCGTCGCCACCCCGCACTGCGCAGCCCCGACCCGGAAAAACTCGCCAACTACATACGCACCAACAACATGATCATTGTGGGTGACCACCACGCCTGGACCATCGAAGCCGAGACCGCGATCTACCCGCTCACCCCGGCGGGGAGCCTCCTCGCTACGACAGCAGAAATCCCCGCCCAACGGGACGGGGATCGCTCGAAACGCGGATAAGAATCACGCTTCGTGTGGAAATAACGTGTCCGAGGGGGGACTTGAACCCCCTCGTCCAGCATCCATGCACCAGATAGGTGCTCATGCATTCAATCTACCAGCCAGGCCATCGACCGGCGGCCCCGACGCCGGGACTACATCCGAGAGGCCAGGTAGGCCTGAGTCTCGGGATCTGCGGAGTACAGGATTACCCCTCGCATGCCCCGGCTCATCAGTACCCGGTAGGTGTTGCGGATGAAGCGGTCGGCGGCTTCGTCGCCTACGGCGCGACCGGCGAGGAATAACGGGTCCTTCGACTCTGAACGGCGGGTAACCAGCCGACCATCGCGGGCAACAAGGTCGGGGCCGATGATGACGCCGGACCAGTCGTAGTCGAAGCCCTGGACGGTGTAGACGGAGCCGATCTGACCGAAGCCGTTGGGGTCGGTTGCCCAGAAGGCGGAACCCGGGGCGCCGGCAACGCTGCGCTCACTCTTAACGATCCAGGGCCGTGCCCATCCGCCGATCTGCACGTCTGGCACAAGCGAGCCGTCAGGTTGCGGGTCGCTCCACGGCCAGCAGTAGCCGGCCGATATCCCCGCCGACTCACCAGCGGCATGCTTGTCGGCGAGCATCGCCTCCATCTCTTCCGGCGAGTCAGCCATACGCAGGTCGAAGCGTCCGTCCCCGACCCAGTTCATCGGCGTGCCGTCGTCGATGCCGAGCAAAGCCTTGGTCCATTGCTCGTAGGCGCTGCTGCCGCTGTAGCGGAACTGGTCATTCAAGAAGACAAACTCGATCTCCAGGCCGCGCTGCCCGGCGTGATGGGTGATGAGCGGCAAGCTGCCCGGTCCACCAGGCCTCCCGACTAGGTCCTCGTCGAGGAGGAAGACCGGTACCCGAGCAGCTTCGATGAGCTCGTCAATCTGCGGCCTTGCGCGGCCACGCCCGATTTGCGCCGCCTCTCGGTTCAGGGAGATTGCCCGAATACCATGGGCCTCATCACAGACCAGCACGTCGAGTTCGTCGCGTTGAGCGTCCGTGAAGCTGCTGAAGTAACGAAACAGGCTCTGCACCCGCAAATCTCCCTTAGCGACATCACGGCGCAATGTCTCGGTGAACGGCCTCGCCCCGGTGGCGTGCATGACCGAAAGACCCCTCCGGGCCAGCTCGCCAAGCAGAGACAGCCCGATAGCGCTCTTCCCCGTACTTGTTCCACCGGAGACCACCACCACCGTCTTGTGATTGGCGGTACGGGAACGATCTACCGCTCGTAACACCAGCTCGTATGCCAGGCGCTGTTCATCCAGCAGCCTGAAGTGGGATCGCTCCTGCAGCTCCCGCCCGGCGAATTCAAGCAAGTTCCTGCTAGGACGTACAGCGCTCGTCAACAGGCGGTCGGCTGCACCAGCGCCGGAGGCGGGCGCAAGATTCGCGCGTAGATAGTTGAGAAACTGCCTACTTCGTTGGCTAGTGAAGACTGAACCTTGGCCGGCATCGCGGCGGGTGAGTAGCTCACTGACGTCTTTATCAAGTGCACCGTACAGGTAGGCGGCACCCCGAATTGACCTATGCCCGTTTTCGAACGCGCCGAGAACGTCATTCAGATATTCGCAGTAGGCGTCAACCTGCACGCCCGGATGCAGACGCGGTGCTTTCACGCCCCCGACCGTCACCAGAGAGTCAGACCCAGGTGAGGACTCCGCATGCGTCCACGCCTTCAGCTCGACAACCACGTATGAGTCGTCGCCGGTTTCCGGGTGCTCCCCGGCAAGCACCAGGTCGACACGTCTGGTGGTCAGTGGCAGCTGGAAACCCATGATCATTGAGACGGCGCCAAGGCCACCCACTACAAGATCGTCAACCAATGACGCAGATCGGCGCATTGCCGAACGGATCTTGGCCGCCAATACGGGGTCTGAGTCGGGGTGGGGGGGACCGGTGACTGCCTCAGGCAGTGCGTTCTTGGCGATGAGTTGCTGCAGCTCGGAGACAGTCAGGGTAAACGTGACGTCAGCGAGAGCTAGGTCAGGACTGACGGGCAACGAATCACCTGCTCGGTTCATGGTGGCACTTGCACCGCCGCCTAGGCCGGAGGGGCGGCGCGGAAGTGCGCCACCCGAACCTTCCTGTAAACCTCCCAGAAGGAGCGTGGAAGCCGCCGCGTTTGCCAGACCGAAGCGCGACTTGGTCAACGCCACCAACACCTCATCCGGCGGCTCCGGACGATCCCGACGCCGACCGGAGGCTACCCACTCGTTCCAGGCGACAAGCCACGAGAGTGCTCGAGCATCCGAGAAGAGGATGATGCGCCGAAGGCAAGCGCTCAGCGCCCCACGATGCTCTGGACGGGATGGGGTCCGCTGGACCCCCCCACGGATCCGCAGCCGGCCACTGGACAGGACTTCGACACCAGGAGTAGTCCGCAGCGCCTCATTAAGCCGATCCCAGGAACACCGCAGCTGCACCTGCGCATCCGCCTGATTGGGCAAGGTCAACGTGACGACGTTGCGCGCCGAGGTCACCATGAAGGCCTCGCCCTCCCCGCCGCCTGTGGTCATGCCCGGGGCGCAGAGCATGGCGGCAAACTGCTCGACCGCGTTGACCGGAACTGTGACGTGAAGCGCCGACGACAGCGGTCGTACGGCCTGCACCGGCAGCGGAAGGCACTGTCCCGCGACGTCCGCCGATAGGAGACGCGAGGCAAGGAGAAGCTGATTCATAACAGCCGACTCCACGGCTGCTTGAGAAAAGCTATGAGCATCAGGCAGCAATACCTCTCCCGCCGGCATCGCCGCTACGAGAGTCTGTGCCTGTTGGTAGGTCTCCCCGGTATAGCGGGTCCGGACGCGCGCGAGGTCCTTGATCTGATGGCGGGTCATCGAGCACGTCGGCCGCTCGCACCACCAACAGCGTCGCGACTCCAAGCCCGCAACTCGCAAAGGAGGCGGACAGCCAGGTCACCGTGCGACTGGGGCCTCACCGCCACAAACAGCAAGATCGGTGCGATACACAGCGCTACAAGCATGATGGGGATGTGGGCGATCGCGACGATCAGCGGTCGCACCACCGTGGCCGGTAGAGCCGCAAGGTCGATTGAGGGCACGCTCGTCTCCCGGTCCGTTGCCCGGCCAACGGCAGTCGAGATGACGCACCTACAGGGACCAAACTGAACTACGCGGAGGGTGCCTCACCCCTCAGTCGCCCTCGCTGAACCTCAGCCGGGAGGCCCATGACGACTCGGTCACCGTAGTTGACCAAGTGAAGAGTAGCGGGTCCTGTCAAACCAGATCCGTAGGCGCCGCCCAGGCCCTCACCGAGCTGCTCGCGGACCATCGGGACTGACCATCGCTACATGTTCGTCAACGCAGCAAAGCGCCCGTCGCCACCCTCCGGCCGCAGTCCCCGGCGGTGCCTCGACAGGGCTCACCGCGCTGCCGCTTACGGTGCGGCGCTGTTGCGTCGGTTGCCCGGCAGCGCTCTAACCACTCCGGGTAGCAGCGGATGCGACTCGCCTGTAAGCGCTACCAGAGCCTCAGCGACCTCGTAGACGTCTGCTCGCACGTAGGTGCTCGTCGTGCCTGCATCGGACCTGCCGTTGTGACCCGCAAACGCTCGGGCTACGGCATAGCCGAAGCTCCGCTCCACCCAGGTCAAAGTCGTATGGCGTAGCCAGTGGGTACTGACTTGCTGGGTAGCCACCCAGGGCAGGTGCCTACCGACGCGCTGCCAGAGATGGTCGTGGCGTCTGCTCGTGATCGGCCGACCATTGCGGTACCGGAGCAGCCGCTCGGTCGGATCGCCACAACCTCGGTCATCGGAATACTGTGCAAGTTGCCTGGCCAGCGTCGGCGAGATCGGCTGCCACCGTACGGTCTCGCCCTTCTCGTGCAGCCGAACCATGCACTGCTCCGTGTCGAGGTCCGCACGCCTGAGTGCGAGGCCCCCACCCCTCCTACAGGCGGTCTCGATGTGTAGGCGCAGTACGAGGGTGTCGAGCTCAGGATCGTTTCCGGTGGTAGCCGCGACCTCGTTGATCGAGGCAAGCTGGGCCTCGGACAGGGCTCGCCTGGTGCTGGCTAGGCGTCGCGGCTTCGGCACCCGCTTGGCCGGGTTGGCGGACTCGGCGATGAGACCGTCGGCTTCGGCGTAGCTGTAGATGCACCTGAGCGAGGAGATGAGGTGCTCGGCGGCTGTCCGCCCACCGCGCGAGTTCCGTCGTACTACCAGTTGTTCCTTCATCCGCTCGGCAAGCTGCCTGATCTCCAGAGGGCTCGGCTCGTCCAGGCGCCTGCTGCCCCAGACCTCTCGCACCCGCTTCCAGTAGGTGCCGTAGACCCGCCCGGTACCCGCTGTTACGGCTTCAGCAACGCGGTCGATGTACTCGTCGAAGGTGGGAACGACTCGAGGCACGCTGGGCGCGGTCAGGAGCTGCTCCGGCGTTACTCCTAGTCGAGCCAGGAGAAGGCGGGCCGCCGCCAGGTCGTCGTCGCTGCTGAAGGTCGTGCCCATCACGGAGCCTCGTGCTCGCCGAGATGTTGCGTGACCATCAGCTCCACGGCACTCATGGTGTACGCCACCAACATGCCGCGGTCCGGATACGCCATTACCAGAAGACGGTGACCTGTTCCGAGGCCGCAGCTCCGCCGCACCGATGGTGGGAGGACCAGGTGGCCTTGCCGGTTGATCGACCACTGGCCGTCATGCCGTGCAGTCGCCGTGATCGCGCTGGCCCTACCGGTGACATCGACCGCGCGGCCGACGAACCATCCGAGAGCCTGGAGTGGCCTGCGGTCAGCCAGGCGACCGCTGGCATCGACTGATGTCACCGCGCAGAATGCCGACTGGGGTTTGACGTTCCGCATAAGGTGCGGGAGCGGCAATCCGCGGCCAAAACGACCGTCGGGGCGCTCGTAGCGAACGGCGCGCCCCTGACCACCTTCGCGTGCGTCCCCTGCCGATCCGGCTACCTCACGCTTTCCATGCAACACGCGATCACCTCCCCGTGAGCAGCTCCAGCAGATGTCTGGTGTGGGCATCCCGTGCTGTGATCAGCATCGGCACTCCCCGACGTCAGCTCTGACCATGCCGCCGCACGGTTACCGTGCCGCTGCCTGTATGAGCGGCTCAAGGCCGGGAGCGGCAACGCCTCGCCGCCGGGATCGAAATGACCGAGGATCGCCGCGACCGCGTCGAGGCAGCCCGAGTCGTGGCAGAACTTCGACACCAGCGGGCGTCGGTGCGCGCAAGGGAGAGGCGTGTCCAGCACGCTTCCGTGACCTATTGATGCGAGCGCAGACCCGCTACCGTGATGCCATCGGGGATCATCGTTGGGGGGATTGGTGCGGCCGAGTCGACGTCCACCCATCGCCCTCCAACTGTCACTGCTCATCATCGCCGTCCTCCTGGAGATCGCGGCCAACTTCTTCGCTAACGCCGACACGTCACCGCTGACAGCCGGGATCCGTCAGGCCGCCGGTCCGGCGCTGATCGTCCTGCTGGTGGTGCTAATCGTCGGGAACGGCTTGGTGCTGTGGTGGCAGGCGCCTCGCAGTCCGCGGCCGATGTGGCGGTCGGACCGCAGCCCCTATCCCGGGCTCTCCGCCTTCACCGAGCAGGACGCGTCGGTGTTCTTCGGCAGAGATGAGCAGGTCACTGACCTGGTGCGGCGGATGCACGAGCTGGGGCTGGACGCGTCCGCCCGGTTCGTCTGCGTTACCGGCGCCTCAGGCAGCGGCAAGTCATCCCTGGTCCACGCCGGCATCGTTCCCCGGCTGCGAGAGGGACGTTGGCAGGTGTTGCCAGCGCTCACGCCGGCGGGCGAGCCGCTCGGTGTGCTCGCGGACCTGGCGGTCACGCTGGGCGCAGCCGACCGAGCCTCCGCGCTGCGGGAGGTGCGGTCCCGCCCGGACAGCCTCGCCCGCCACCTGACGACCTGGCGGGCTCGTAAGGGACATCGGCACGGGCGCGTCCTGCTGATCCTCGACCAGCTCGAGGAACTGGTAACACTATCCAGTGCCGCCGAACAGGCCACGTTCCTGGAGCAGATCGCGACGGCGCTCGACGCCGACCGGAGGCTCTGGGTTGTCGCGACGCTCCGTGTCGAGTTCCTCGCCGACCTTCTCGCCGGGCCCCGCCCGGAGCTCTTCGCGAGCCCGGTTGCGCTGGGCACCATGCGGCCGGCGGACCTCGTCGCGGTCGTGGAGCAGCCCGCCCAGCTCGTCGGATTGCGCTTCGAGGACGGGCTCGTCAACCAGATCGTCGCTGACACCGCCACACCGGACGCGTTGCCACTGCTGGCGTACCTGCTCCAGGAGCTGCACCGGGCAGCTGGCCCGGGCCAGGCGGCTACCCGCCAGGCGTACCAGGCACTCGGTGGTGTCGCGGGGGCGCTGGGCCGCCAGGCCGACAGCGTCATGGCGGACGTGCGGCGCGAGAGCAGCACTGAGGACGTACTGGCTACCCTGCTCCTTCTGGTAGCGATGGAGGGCGCCGAGCCGACCCGACGCAGGGTGCCGCTGCGGGACCTGTCTGACATTCAGCGTCGGGTGATCGGCGTCTTCACCGATGCTCGGCTGCTGACCATCGACGTGACCGACGGTGAGCCGTACGCGCAGGTCGCACACGAAGCGTTGTTCCGCCGGTGGGCGCCGCTGCGCCAGCAGGTGGAAGCACGGGCGGAGCAACTTCGTCGGCGTACCGAGCTGGAGCGGTGGGCAGCGGACTGGGTCCACGCCGGGCGCAGCGCCGACTACCTGCTCACCGGGGAGCGACTTGAGTTAGCCGGGCAGTGGCTGGAAGCGATGGAGTCCGCCGGCCAGGACAGCCCCGCCGCCCACGCCCTGGTGAACGCATCCCGCAGCCGGGACACCGCGTTCCTGCACCGGGTGTCCGAGACGATCGGGCAGTTCGCGCTCGGCAACGTCGACCGCTATCCGGAGCTCGCGGTGCTACTGGCCTCGGCCGCCCTGCAGGAGTGTCCACCAACGCCGATCGCCCGCCGGGCCCTGATGGCAGCGCTGGCGTTCAGCCACACCGAGGCGGTGCTCGCCGGGCACACCGACGCCGTCCGCGGAGTCGCCTGGTCACCTGACGGCACCCATCTCGTCACCGCGTCCAGGGACGGCACCGCACGGATCTGGCACGCGGACACCGGCACCGTCGTGCGGGTACTGAGTGGGCACACCGGCATGGTGGACGCCGTCGACTGGTCACCCGACGCTACCCGCCTCGCTACCGCCTCCCGCGACGGCACGGTCCGGGTGTGGGACGCCGCAACGGCGGCAACGGTCGCGGTGCTGCCCTGCGCAGACGTGGCACGGGGCGTCACCTGGTCCCCCGACGGATCCCGGCTCGCCGGATCGAGCCGGGACCGGACAGTCCAGGTTTGGGACACCACCACCTGGCAGCTGACCGCCTGCCTGCTCGGCCACGAAGGAGACGTGTGGGGCCTGCGGTTCGCCCCCGACTCCCGCCGGCTGGCATCCGCCTCCCACGACCGGTCCGTCATCGTCTGGAACCTCACCACGGCCAAAGCGGAGCGGAGGCTAACGGGGCATGGTGACTTCGTCGAGGCCGTCGCCTGGTCCCCCGACGGGAACCAGCTCGTCACCGGATCCGGCGACCAGACCGTACGGATCTGGGACGTGACCACCGGTGAGACCCGACACGTCATCGGCGGACAGGGATCACCCGTCTGGTCGGTCGCCTGGTCCCCCGACGGTCGCACCGTCCTGTTCGCCAGCGGCGACGGCAGCGTCCGCGCCTGGGACGTCCACCGGCTGCGGGAGATGGCTGAGCTGCGGGGGCACTCCCAGGTCACCTGGTCCGTCGCTCTGTCCCCTGACGGACGACGAGCAGTCAGTGGCTCTGGCGACGGCACCGCCCGTCTGTGGACGATCCAGCCGCGCGGCGCCGAACGGCGCCTACTCGCCGGACACGACGGACCGGTCACCGCTCTTGCTCTGGACCGGACAGCGAAGATCGTCACCGGCGGCGCCGACGGCACTGTCCGAATCTGGCAGGCGGACGGCACGGCTGACGTGATCGCTCTGCCTGAGCCGGTCTTGGCGGTCGCCTGTTCGCCGACAGCCGACCTGATCGCCGTGGCCGTGCGCAACGGATCGATCCACCTGATCGGCACCGACAGCGACGTGCAGATCGGGGATGAGGCGGAGTCGCTGGCCTGGTCACCGGACGGGTCCCGGCTGGCAGCAGGCTGCAAAGACAATTCCGTACGAGTGTGGGACGTCCGCACGAGCAGTTCTGCCGGCGTTCTGCGCGGACACGCCGACTGGGTGGGCACGCTCGCCTGGTCACCGAGCGGTCGATACCTCGCCTCCGGCTCCGACGACCGAACCGTCCGGGTCTGGGACATCGAACACCCCGGCGAGAGCACGGTTCACTCCGGGCATCAGAACTATGTGGACGGGCTCAGCTGGGCACCCGACGAGCGCCGGCTTGCCACCTGCTCCGCCGACTGGACGGTCCGCGTCTGGGACCTCACGGGAACCGACCAGCCACGGGTAATGACCGGCCACGACAAGCGCGTCCGCTCGGTGGCCTGGGCACCGGACGGCCGACGCCTCGCGTCCTGCTCAGACGACCGCACCGTACGGATCTGGGCCAGCGCGGACGATGACCACAGCGAGGTGGTCGGCGTTCACCGCGACGCTGTGACCAGCCTGGCGTGGCTGCCGGACGGGCGGCAGATCGTGACTGGCTCAGTGGATGGCACTGCCCGTGCGTGGGCGGACGCCGTCGACTTGAATGAGCTGACCACAGCAGCACGCTCACGGGCTTTCCGTGCGCTCACGAAAGACGAACGGCAGGCCCATCTACTACCTGGCACCGCGGACTCATAGCGTCTGCTCGACCTCGCGGGTCTCCTCGCCCACCAGGTAATCGTCCGGGTCCAAGCCGAGCGTCTTGCGTCGTTCCGACGCCCAGTACGCGGCGTTGGCCTCCTCGAACGACTCAGGGCCCTCGTGGGAGATCACCCAGATGTGCTGATTCCGCGCGGGGTCCTTCCACGACCCATGGATCTCGAAGCCAAGATCACGGCGCAGCGGGACGACCAGCCGCTGCCATCTGTCCACCCACTCATCCAGCAGCCCAGCCCGGACCGTGTACGTACGGATCTGCACAGTCCTTGCCATACCCGCCACCTCATTCGTGCCGTGATCCCAGGGCCTTACGCCATCGACCCTAGCCGAAGCCGTGGAACCAAGCCGGCCACAGCATCCACACTTCACGACGTCGGGCAGCCGCAGCGAGCCACGCCATTCCCGAAGCATCCGCCATCCTGTCTGCCATCGACCCGCCCCCCCGGGGAGCGGGCCGCCCGGCCCACCACCACCCGTGGACCTCGACGGCTCGTACGGACGCTGGCGGGCCGGGCGGCGGTCTGCTCGGCTTGCCCGGGTCGTTGGCAGACAGGATGGCCTACCGCCACCAACCTCGGAGCCGGCGCCCGCGGACGGCCCCCGACCATCCAGGAGCCGGAGCGCCCCCGCCGGAGGCGCAATGACCGCAAGCCACGCGTCGCGCAAGATTGTTGATCTTCATGGTGCAGAGAAGGCGTGTCAGCCGCCGTTGGGTCGGAACTCGCCGTCGTTGGGTGACGGCGCCCCCGCCGTTGGGCTGACCCGGCTCGCACCAGGTGTCCCGGTTTCCCGGAAGGCCTGCCGCGATCATTTTCGGACTCGGCCCAGCGACGACCGCGTGCCGTCAACGTGCGGATAACGCTGGTCGATGCCGAGATTCAGCGCAACACGCCGTCCGTGCCGTCGTCGTCCGCGCCCCATACGTCGTCGTCTTCCCTGAGCCAGGTGCCGTGTTGGGCCTCTTCGTCGCCGTCGGCGGCCCCGCTGTTCGTCCCAGTCAAGCCGCCCCGCACGCCACCGCCGCCCGCCCGGGCGCCCTTGCTGCCGGACCCACCCGGGCCGCCCGCGCCGACCATGCCAGGCGCCATCGCCGCACCGCCCCTGCTGGACGGACCATTGGCACCGCGCCCAGCACCACCGGTACCAGCCGCGCCACCCATCATCGGCGACATGCCGAGGCTGACCGGGCGGCCCAGGGAACCACCCCCCGGAATGGGGGCACCGGCCCCGCCCGGGCCTGCCGTGCCACCAAGGCCGCCGCCCCCGGCGCCCGGACCGGTAGCGCTAGGCGGGCCCCCGCCGGCGCCGAACCCGGAGTTCACGCCGGTGAGGGCACCCGTACCTGCGCCTGCGCCGGCTAAGCCGCTGCTGTACTCGCCGGCCAGAGCGCCGTCACCGAGGTCGCTGCCGACGCCCGAGGGCTTGCCGCTGCCGCTTACGGCGTTGCCGTCGTAGCCGCCAGAGCCGGAAGATAGGTCAGGGTGGGCACCCGAGCCGACGACTGCCCCGCCGGAGCTGACGTGCCCGGCTCCCAGAGAAGGTTCATCACCGAGACCGCCGGTTGAGGGCCCTCCGCCGAGGCCGGCTGCGTTACCGGCACCGCCAGTGCCTGGCAGACCTTCGAGGTCCACGCCGCTCGGGCCGCCGTCTGTGTACCGTTCCAGCACAGCGCCTCCGGGGGTCTCCCGCTCCCGGGCTGCGTAGTCGTCGCTGACCTGTCCGTAGGCTTTGCGCGCGTCCTCGGTGTTGTTGTTGAAGAATTCGCCGATCCGGTCGTTGAGCTGGCCGAGCTTCTCCATCGGCCAACTACCCGCGAAGTCGGCCCGGATGCTCGCCTCGAACAGCCCCGTCTCGATGACAATGGCACCGTTACGGGCCGCCGCCAGATCACCCACGCACCCCTGCGGAACCGGCATCGCATTCTGCGCACGCTCCAGATCCTGCGCGGCGGTTTGCAGGACGGTCACGATGCTCTGCTGACCGCTGCCCGACTCCCGGGCACCGTCAACGATCGTCTCGGCCTGCTTGGTCAGCCCTTCCATATGCGTGCGGAACGCGTCATACGCCGGGCCCCTCCAGCTCTCGCCGAGGTCGTGGATGTCGGCGTCCACCAGCCGTTTGACCTCCTCGACGTTGCCCAGCAGCGCCTGCCAGCCCAACGCGGCGCTGGCGATGTCGGTCGGCCGGCCTGCGACCAGCACCTGCCGCGCCATGTCCTCCCAGCTCGGAGCGCTCACATCAGACTCCTTCCGCGCTGGCGCCCGGACCGGGGCCGCCGGCCTTCAAGGTCCGCTGCATCTGCTGCGCTGACATCTTGTTCGCGTCCTCGGCGGTGTCGTACTGACGCTTGACCTCACGCAACGCATCGGCCGCGCGGTACATATCGTCGGAGAGATTCGTCAGCGACTCCGAGGTCGTCCGATGCAGACCATGGTGAGCAGCGGCCAGGCTCAGCCCTTTGGGAAAACCGCCCAGCGCGCCTCCGGGACTGGCCAGCGCCGCTTCGCCGCCGAGCAGGTCCTTGATCTCCTCCATGTCGACGGCGAGCCGGCGCAGATAGTTTGCGTGCCGCTCGATGTTGTCAGCGGCCGCTTCCAGACGGTCTGCCTCCCACTCGGTGACGTCGCGCTGCCCGGGCCCGTCCACGAGCTGCGACGGCGCCGATCCTGCGTCGGCGCGGACGTCGTCCTGACGGAACCCCACGGCCGGCCCGTGCGCAGCCACCGTGGCAATGGGACGCAACGGGCTGCCCGCCGGCATCGCGTCGGCGACGCCGGGCGGCACCCGCATCCAGCCCTCCACCTGCGGTGGACTCTTGCCCTCGTCGCTCATCTCCGTCCTCCCCGTTGATCGGTCGGTGGTGTGTCAGCGCTGGTGCGGGCCGCCCAAGCCCGGGGGCGGCGCGGTCCGATGCTGCCCCGATCCACCGGCCTGCCCCGGTAGGGACGAGGGTGGACGGTACGGCGGCAGGGGCGGAGTTGGATGAGGATGCTGCGCAGAATCCGGCCCCAGGGGCGGCGAACTTCCCGGCGGGCCGTACCCGGGCGGCGGGACGGCCGGGTGCCCGTACCCGGGCGGCGGGAAGCCTGGCCCACCCACCAGCGCTCTGCCCGGTTCGGGTCCGACTGGCGGCGCGGTGCGGCGGCGCCGGCGGCGGGCGACGACTACGGCCAGCACCACCGCGCCGATGACGACGGCCAGGCACAGTACGCCCGCGACGATGATGCCGGTCTTGTTCTTGACCTTGATGGCGACAGCCGGCCCTTCGGTCTGCGCGCCTTTCGGGGAGGTCGTCGCTCCATCAGGCTGCGCGCCGGCCGCCAGCAGCGGGTTGCCGTCCACGGCTGGCACCGGCCGCTGCAGCGCGGCAAGCGCGTCCACCGCGCCGAAGCCGAACTCCGGATCCCGACCCGGCACCCCCACGTCCCGGGCCGTCCGGATCAAACGATTGATCACGTTCGCCGCGTCCAGGTCCGGGTAGCGTGACCGCACCAGCGCGACCACCCCGGCCATGATGGCGGTCGCCTGACTAGTGCCCGAGGCAACCGCGTAACCGTTGTCCTGCACCGCCGTCGGCACGGGAGCGATGATGTCATCGCCCGGAGCCGCGAGGACCACCTCAGGGCCGGCGACCGAGGCGCGGGCGACGCCTCCCGATCGGGTTGTCGCATTGACCGCAATCACGCCGGGTGTGTTGGCCGGAGAGCTGACCGTCCGACCGCCCGCGCCGGTCGCCGCGACGAGCACGACGTTCTTGCCCAGGGCGTACTGGACCGCCTCAACGATCCGGATGCTGGCGCGCTGCTCGAAGCCGATGGACAGGCTGATCACGCCAGCGCCGGCATCGGCGGCCCAACGGATGTCCCGCGCCACCTCACCGTCGTAGCCGTTGCCCTCGCTGCCACTCAGCGCGATCGGCAGGACCTTCGCCTCCGGCGCGATCCCCAGCTGCCGGTTCCGGTCGCCGCCCCGCCCGACGATCAGGCCGGCCATCGACGTGCCGTGCCCCTCCTCCTTGTCCCGGTCGACCCAGCCTTGCGGAGATTCCGGCGGGGCAGCACCGGGGCGGCCGGCCAGTTGGCCCGCGAGCGCCGGGTGCGTCGCGTCGACCCCGCTGTCGATGACGGCGACCGTCACCCCACGCCCCTTGGTGATCTCATGGGCCCGGGGGATCTGCAGCGCATCGAGATACCACTGCAGGCCGCGTACCGTGTCGGCCGCCGACGCTGGAGCTGGCACGCCCACCACTCCCGACCCGACCACCGCGCCGACCATCGACACGGCGACGGCGAACTTCAGCACCGATCGGCGACCCTTACCCGTACGCACCGCACTCCCCGAACCTCGTCGACTCATTACGCGTTGCGGCTCTGGTCCGGCTCGAGCCGGACCAGAGCCGCACGTCTGATTTTCTCAGCCTCGCACCTTGGTTGGCCTTGCTCATCTCGATGGAGACGTCGTTGCACGGCCAGCACCGACGGCGCCGCCGATCTCATTCAAATCTTGCCGACGTCCTGGACGACGGGGCAGTCGCTGCTTGGATCTCAAACACCAGGTTCCGCCCTTTCCGTCCCTTGTGGCGGTGGATCCGCGAAGCGTCCTCCACCGCATGGCCGCCAACAACCCGGCGGCGTTGCAGGTGAGACGCTAGCGCAACGCGTCAAGATCCCGCCACCCTGTGTGACCAGGTGAGCCGGCGCGACACCTCGTGCAGGTAATCCGACCGTCGCCGTCCACGCCAGACTCGTCGGCAACCCGCCGCGCGGTTCGCCACCACAGCGGGGCCGGAGGTTGGCCAACCGTTGGTCAACGGTTGGGTGGTGCTGTGATCCGATTCAGCGCTGACCGTCCGGGATCAGCGACAGGTGATCTCCCGTTCGAAGTGGGCGCGCAGCGTGTCGTAGCTGACCCGCCCGTCGTCGGTGTCGAAGGAGAGCGCCGTCAGCGGAGTGTCGGCCGGGAACTGGGCCACCTGCTCGGGCAGGGCGACCGCGTCGGAGTACGACCGCCCGTCCGCCGTTTCCACCGCAACCGATAGCGTGCGGTCGAACTGTGCGGGCGGTGCCTGCCGAACGGTGCCGAAGCCGGCCCCGAGGACGATCAACCCATCGCGGGTGTCCGCACCGGCCGGACCCGTTGCGACCAGGTCCGCCGCCTCCCAGAGCAGCACCGAGTTGCCGCTCTTCTTCGCCGGTGGAACTGTGTGCACCTGTATCGTCCGCACGGTGTCGCCGGGACAGATCGGGGTGTAGACGGCCAGCCGGTCACCGAGGCGCACGAACCCAATCTGGTAGTCCGGGCGCCGCGGGTGCTGGCAGGCGACGCCCAGCTGGCTGAGGCAGAGCAGCAGCCCCGCCAGCAGACAGAGCCGACGCCGTCCGCGTTTCAGCATTGGCTGTACGACTTCCCCTTGGCGTCGGCCGCGACCTCGTACCGCTTCTGGCACGGGTCGTTGGCCACCCAAACATTTTCCAGGGTGTACATGTAGCCGAAGACGTAGCGTACTTCTTCCACTGGGCCACGTGTTCCTTCTCACGGGTGACCGTTTCGGCCGAGACCGGTCCCGGATCGTCGGTGAGGAAGGTGGTGCCACCGCGCTGGGAAAGCGGACCTCCGCCGCCCCGGCAAACCCGCAGCCCGCCCTGCGTCGTGCAGTTACCGCCGCTTATCGCCGCGACCCCTGCGACGAACGGGCCAGTCGCAACGTAGCGACAGCCAGCAACATCTGCAGCGCTTGACGCGCAATCAAGAGCAAAACTGCCGCTCCATCTAGGACGCAGATGAAGCGGCAGGTCAGAGCGTTGCACAGCGAGCACGTCAACGGCCAACCACCCACGCCGTTACCGCCAACAAAGATCATCCGTTACCGAATGTTGCCGCCGCAACCTGAGAAGATCTTCATCTCCCCAGGTCAATCAGTCGGGACGGCCGGATTCGAACCGACGACCCCTTGACCCCCAGTTTCACAACGATTCTGTCACGCCATGCCAGAACCGATTGATACGTCCTCCAATGCGGACAGAACCACGCCCCTTAGTGATACCCCCTGCCGGCCCATGTCAGCCACTCCCCAGCCTCGACGCTCGATCCGTTACCGGAGGTGTTACGGCCGTCAGTCAAGAGTCCGCTCTGACGTTGGGTCCAGGCAGCTCTGTGATGGACCGCATTTTCTGCAAAGCTTCCTAGGACAACATCGCCACTGCTGGCCGCCGAGTGGCCACAATGAGCGTCCAGTCCCCTATCTAGCAGGAGCCAGCCCTCTAGGACTTCCCGTCCCGCCTTCCATCGACCCAAACCAGCGAGCGGGCCGTTGCTCACTCCGCTGCAGCGCGAACCCGACCACTCTCTTACGGTTGCAGACCCCGTGGCGGTCTGCTCGGCTTGCCGGATGGATGACCGGCTGGACGACTCCTCCATGACGATCATGGAAACGGCGGCCGCACCTGTCCGACCTGAACTCGGGGCGCCTCCACCGACGGCTCCGTATCCGCCGCAGAGGCAGAGCCTCGACGCGCTGGCGTGGAGCGATTCCGTCACTCACCTAGCGTTTCCGGGCCCACTGACTTCGCCTAGTCGGTCGCGAGCGCGTGACCTCACCTCTGCTGAGCCGGTAAGTAGCAGTGTTAGTTGTCGTTCCACTGAGCCTCACCAACTACGCTGTAGCCGAACTCGCTTTGCCCTCCACATACCTCCTTAGACCGGCCGGAACCGAGACCGAGTGGGATGATCTTGCGGAACCTAGTGAACAAAAACCGCGAAGTCGATCTCTAACGCCGCAGGTCAAGAAGTCTGCTCCCCGCGCACGCGGGGGTGATCCTTTTTGCAAGGGTATTCGACGTCGGCAGTTTCCCTGCTCCCCGCGCACGCGGGGGTGATCCCCTCCACCATCGACAGAGCCATGATCAGGCGACCTGCTCCCCGCGCACGCGGGGGTGATCCCGATAGGGTGCCGTGACCAAACTCCCCAGCGGCCTGCTCCCCGCGCACGCGGGGGTGATCCGAAGGCGACTCGGGGCGTGTCTGGGAAGTCCTGCTGCTCCCCGCGCACGCGGGGGTGATCCGGTTGCTAAGGCGGTATCGTCGTGACCACATTCCTGCTCCCCGCGCACGCGGGGGTGATCCGTACAGTGCGAGCTTACGGACGAAGCCGGTAGCCTGCTCCCCGCGCACGCGGGGGTGATCCGTCTGTCGCCGCCGCTACTCCTGTCGATTCTCGCTGCTCCCCGCGCACGCGGGGGTGATCCCCGAGAGTGGTCGAATTGCAACCCTGAGTTAGCCTGCTCCCCGCGCACGCGGGGGTGATCCGGCAGGCTTGCCCCCTCGTTGAGCTGCGGGTTTCTGCTCCCCGCGCACGCGGGGGTGATCCCGCGACGGTCAAACTCACATCAGGCTTCAAGCCCTGCTCCCCGCGCACGCGGGGGTGATCCAACACGGGTCGATTTAAGGAGGCCGTGGGCGAACTGCTCCCCGCGCACGCGGGGGTGATCCCCGGTCGGGCGCGTATGCGCGCGGCGCTGCGCCCTGCTCCCCGCGCACGCGGGGGTGATCCCGCGACGGCGAGGGCGGTCGGGTCAAGGTGGTGCTGCTCCCCGCGCACGCGGGGGTGATCCCTAATGGACAGTCACGTTATCGAGCTACGCGGACTGCTCCCCGCGCACGCGGGGGTGATCCCCAATCGATTCTCGATCGAGCCGGCAAACGGGACTGCTCCCCGCGCACGCGGGGGTGATCCGGCGTCGCCGCCCACATCGACGGATGCCGAGTACTGCTCCCCGCGCACGCGGGGGTGATCCCGTGCCGGCGCCCGTACTGCCGCCGCGGCCGCGCTGCTCCCCGCGCACGCGGGGGTGATCCGTGGATCGCGTAGTTCGGGACGACCGTGGCGCCCTGCTCCCCGCGCACGCGGGGGTGATCCGGAGTACAGCGCCAGCAACGGTTTCAAGCCGACCTGCTCCCCGCGCACGCGGGGGTGATCCGTACATGAACTGGGAGCCAGAGAGGGACAACGGCTGCTCCCCGCGCACGCGGGGGTGATCCCGCGGGCATCACCGCGCCGGCCACCTCCGCCCTCTGCTCCCCGCGCACGCGGGGGTGATCCGTTGGCGCAGCGGGCCGGAATCAACTCCGGGACCTGCTCCCCGCGCACGCGGGGGTGATCCGGCGATGAACGCCCCGGCCGCCTTCACGGTGGCCTGCTCCCCGCGCACGCGGGGGTGATCCGCGGCGCCCGGTGTCGTACTCGGTCACGGCTTCCTGCTCCCCGCGCACGCGGGGGTGATCCGCTGCGGCAGGCGTACTACGACATGAAGCGCACCTGCTCCCCGCGCACGCGGGGGTGATCCCGAGCTCGCCAAGCGACTGCAGGGGTAGCCGGGCTGCTCCCCGCGCACGCGGGGGTGATCCGTCCAATGGACCGAAGCGGTTATCAACAAGTACCTGCTCCCCGCGCACGCGGGGGTGATCCGAACCGTTGTACTGGCACGCGAGCGTCGTCGACCTGCTCCCCGCGCACGCGGGGGTGATCCCCGATACTCATGGACACGTCCTCTAGGGATTCCCTGCTCCCCGCGCACGCGGGGGTGATCCGTCGGCGAACCGCTCCGGGGTGGTCCCGGCGCCCTGCTCCCCGCGCACGCGGGGATGATCCCGCCTCGCGGATCCCGTTGAACATGCCGCGGGCCTGCTCCCCGCGCACGCGGGGGTGATCCTTCCCCACACCTGGGGAACCCACACCGGCGCAGCTGCTCCCCGCGCACGCGGGGGTGATCCGGATGCGGTCGCCCGGATGCACCGTGAGGGCCACTGCTCCCCGCGCACGCGGGAGTGATCCCTGGATGCCTTTCGTCCACAACCAGTGCGTGACCTGCTCCCCGCGCACGCGGGGGTGATCCGGTGTCGAGCCGGGTCATCGCGACGGCGGTGTTCTGCTCCCCGCGCACGCGGGGGTGATCCTCTGCGGCGTGTCGGAAAGGCAGAACGCCGGCCCTGCTCCCCGCGCACGCGGGGGTGATCCGGAGTCGCGCGGGTCGTGGGTCCGGTACGAGAACTGCTCCCCGCGCACGCGGGGGTGATCCCTGATCCGCGATACCCCGCCGTCCGTCTCGTACCTGCTCCCCGCGCACGCGGGGGTGATCCCAAGCGTCACGAGCAGCTCGTGACGAAACTGATCTGCTCCCCGCGCACGCGGGGGTGATCCGGCGAAGGAGCTGCGCCGCGCCCGTGAGCTGTTCTGCTCCCCGCGCACGCGGGGGTGATCCGGTTCATTGAGAGGCAGATAGGGTGAGGGGTAGCTGCTCCCCGCGCACGCGGGGGTGATCCTCCCGCACACCATCAGGGGCATCGCCGTGGTTGCTGCTCCCCGCGCACGCGGGGGTGATCCCTCGATCCCCCGGGAGTGCCGGAGGCCCCACGGCTGCTCCCCGCGCACGCGGGGGTGATCCGGACGGCGCGGTCTCCAAGCTCGGCGCCCTGGTCTGCTCCCCGCGCACGCGGGGGTGATCCCAGGGCCGCCAGCGGAGCGGCGCCCTGCTCCCCGCGCACGCGGGGGTGATCCGAACGGCTGCGCCAGCAGGCCGTCCGCCTCGATCTGCTCCCCGCGCACGCGGGGGTGATCCCCCAGCGAGTCGTCCCCACCGGCCTCGGCGCGGCTGCTCCCCGCGCACGCGGGGGTGATCCCCGCTCCCGGGCGAAGCCCTCCGCTGACATCGTCTGCTCCCCGCGCACGCGGGGGTGATCCGCATGATCGCCCTCGTCACCGAGAACGGTAGTCCTGCTCCCCGCGCACGCGGGGGTGATCCTCGACGTGGCGACGCTGGCGGGCCGCCGCCGGCCTGCTCCCCGCGCACGCGGGGGTGATCCCCGGAACAACTGGTTCCGGGTCGCAAAAGTCGGCTGCTCCCCGCGCACGCGGGGGTGATCCTCGGCCACGGCTGCGCGGAACGCCTCGTTCGTGCTGCTCCCCGCGCACGCGGGGGTGATCCGGAGCGACTGGCGACGGGCCGCAGGATGGTGGCCTGCTCCCCGCGCACGCGGGGTGATCCCGTGCTTACCGTCGATACCGCGCTCAACCAGCCCTGCTCCCCGCGCACGCGGGGGTGATCCCAGCACCAGGCGCACCCATCGGACATCGCGCCCCTGCTCCCCGCGCACGCGGGGGTGATCCCACGTGGGCAGGGGTGCCGGTCGACTGGTGGGCCTGCTCCCCGCGCACGCGGGGGTGATCCCGGGTCCGGGCAGATCGTGGAGACCCTGACCAGCTGCTCCCCGCGCACGCGGGGGTGATCCGGTGCGGAGAGTGTGCGGGCCGTGGGTGAAGTCCTGCTCCCCGCGCACGCGGGGGTGATCCCGTCAAGCTGCGGCGCGCGCGGCCCTCGCCTGCCTGCTCCCCGCGCACGCGGGGGTGATCACTCGCCGCGCAGGCGGGCGATGTCACCGGCGATCTGCTCCCCGCGCACGCGGGGGTGATCCCCCCGAACGGACGGCCCAAGGTCTTCTTCCAGGCTGCTCCCCGCGCACGCGGGGGTGATCCGACCTTCGCCGCGTTCCGCTCGGACGGCCGGCGCTGCTCCCCGCGCACGCGGGGGTGATCCAGCGCGCGGAGGCCAACGAGCGCGCGGCGCGGACTGCTCCCCGCGCACGCGGGGGTGATCCCGTCGTCGAGCCCTTGTCGATCGAGGAAACGTCCTGCTCCCCGCGCACGCGGGGGTGATCCCATGGGCTTCACGTCCGACAGTGGCCGGACGAACTGCTCCCCGCGCACGCGGGGGTGATCCCAGTTCGCAAAAGAGCCGGAGCCCCGTCCCATCCTGCTCCCCGCGCACGCGGGGGTGATCCCCGTCGGCGTCGGGGGTCTCCGCGTCCCAGCTCCTGCTCCCCGCGCACGCGGGGGTGATCCGTGGTACGTCACTCTCAAGCGGCCCGCACTCCTCTGCTCCCCGCGCACGCGGGGGTGATCCCGCAGGCATCACGTACTTTTCGAGGAACCCACCCTGCTCCCCGCGCACGCGGGGTGATCCCGTCGGCGGCCTCACGCCACTGGTCGACCTCCGCTGCTCCCCGCGCACGCGGGGGTGATCCGGGTGGGACCCCGGGCAACGGATCCTGGTCATCCTGCTCCCCGCGCACGCGGGGGTGATCCCCGGTCGCGTCGCGCAGGACGAAGATCAGGTTCCTGCTCCCCGCGCACGCGGGGGTGATCCTAGAGAAGTGACGAAACTACGGTCACTTCGTCACTGCTCCCCGCGCACGCGGGGGTGATCCCGACGTCGAGGTGAAGCGCACCGGCGGCGGATCCTGCTCCCCGCGCACGCGGGGGTGATCCGGCCTACCGCTACGGCATCACCTCATGGCTTGACTGCTCCCCGCGCACGCGGGGGTGATCCCCCGTCCTCGACGTCACCTACGGGCGGGAGTCCCTGCTCCCCGCGCACGCGGGGGTGATCCGCCGGGACGGATCGGGGCTTCGGCGTGGAGGATCTGCTCCCCGCGCACGCGGGGGTGATCCCGGGTCTTCGAGTCGCCGCGCAGCAGGCCCTCGCTGCTCCCCGCGCACGCGGGGGTGATCCTCCTCCGGCTGGCCCTCCGGCCTGCTCCCCGCGCACGCGGGGGTGATCCCTCCGCCCGGACCGTCGGCCCGCTGCTGCTCGTCTGCTCCCCGCGCACGCGGGGGTGATCCCACGTCGGCGTGAATGCCGATCAGGGGGTCTGCCTGCTCCCGCGCACGCGGGGGTGATCCCGCGACCGGACCATTGTCGGAAGCGATCACGAGCTGCTCCCCGCGCACGCGGGGGTGATCCCGACGACGCGCGTTTCTCCAGTTCACCCAGCACCTGCTCCCCGCGCACGCGGGCGTGATCCCCACCACGCGACCGCGCCGCTGTACGTGGTGTCCTGCTCCCCGCGTACGCGGGGGTGATCCCATGCTCGGTGGTCTCGGTCCGGACCGGCGTAACTGCTCCCCGCGCACGCGGGGGTGATCCCCCGACCGCCCACCGGCCCGCGTAGGGAGACACTGCTCCCCGCGCACGCGAGGGTGATCCCTCGGCGGTCAGGTCACCGCGCAGGCAGACCGCCTGCTCCCCGCGCACGCGGGGGTGATCCGGACCGGCCGCCATCCCCCCGAACGTCCCTCACTGCTCCCCGCGCACGCGGGGGTGATCCTCCAGGTCCGTCCAGCCCGGGTATGACTGCTCCCCACGCACGCGGGGGTATCCCAGGAAGCAGAGACGTTGGCGACTCACCCCGCCCTGCTCCCCGCGCACGCGGGGGTGATCCCTCCATCCAGCCCATCAGCGACGGTCGGCGGCCTGCTCCCCGCGCACGCGGGGATGATCCTCCACCAACTGCTGCCGGTTGCGTTCCTGCTCCCCGCGTACGTGGGGGTGATCCGGGCCGCCGCGCGTTGGAGCTGCGCTACTCCGTCTGCTCCCCGCGCACGCCGGGGTGATCCTAGGGTGTGCAGCTGCGCCCGGTCGGCGAACTCCTGCTCCCCGCGCACGCGGGGGTGATCCCTTGCAGCCGTCGGCGGTGGCCGCGCCGGGTGCCTGCTCCTCGCGCACTCGGGTGTCAAAGCCGGCTGAACTTTTCAGGCGGAGCCGACAGCGGGGGTGATCCCTTCAGGCCGCAGTTACGAGGGCAGGACGAGGGCTGCTCCCCGCGCACGCGGGGGGTGATCCGTTGTTAAGAACGTCGATGAGCTCGTGAAGGCCCTGCTCCCCGCGCACGCGGGGGTGATCCCGTCTCGGTCGCCAGTTCTATCCACACAGGAAAATGCTCACCGCGCGCGCGGGGGTGATCCCCCGGTTATCCCTCCGGCTCTGGCTGCCGTTCCCTGCTCCCCGCGCACGGGGCTGATCCTCGCCTTAACCAGTAGCGCCAGGTCCGACACGGCTGCTCCCCGGGCACACTCGGATGTGACCGCACTGCATGTACGCCCGCTCCCCTGCAGGCGGCGGTGGTCGTCCTCAGCAGCCATGCCGAGCACCGGCAGACCAGTCAGCAGGCATATAGGGATGACCCGAACTTGCGCCTGGCTGGGCTAACAATCCCTACCCACCGTAAAGATTGGGGATTCCCAGCAACCGGTTGAGGCCAGGCTCGACCGTTCGCCCTCGACCGTAATCATCAGCAACAGCTGATCACCCCAGGTACGGCACCAATCGCCCTTGCCGGTCCAGCTCCTACGCCGGACGCCCACGCTTTCCAAACCGGCGGCGCCTTGCTGCCTTGCTCCAACCGCCGGGTATCGCTGGGTTGACAGTCGGGTCAACAGGACGACGCATCAGGATCACCCCGTCCAGATCCACGGGCACCCAGTGATGGTCGTGGGCCACGAACGAAAGCCGCTGTTCACCGGGAGTTTGATAGACCATCAGAGCTCGACCTACGCCTGCCATCTCGGTCACCCGAGTCCACAACCTGTCCCGCACGCGGGTGCTGATATGTCCTACGTACACACCCGCGGTTAGCTCCAACAGCCACTGCGTCAAATGTCCCCTCAGCCCGGGCGGACACGCGGTGAGGATGATGACGGTCATCAGAAGTCGACCTCACCCATGTCGGCGTAGTTGCGGCCGGCAGTGAGTTCGATGCCGCTGTCGTCCCAGAGGCGGAGGGAATCCTCGTCCTCAATCTCACCGCCTGGTTGCGGCTGAAGGAGCAACATTCGGATGTCGCGGACACAGCGCGCGAGGATCGCGCCGTCGTGAACACGGTCGCGTACGGCTCGTCGGGTGTCGGCGCCGATATCAGTCGAGCCGCCGGCCACGACATCGAAGGCGACAGGGATGGTGATCTCCGCCTTGTACAGGTCAGCGATGTCGTAAACGAAGGCACGCTCATGCCCGGTGTGCACGAATCCGAGCCCGGGCGCCGCCCCGAGCGCGACGATGACGGCGTGCACGATGCCGTACAGGCAGGCGTGCGCCGCTGACAACGCCTGGTTGATGGGGTCGCCGCTGGCGAAGTCGGCCTGGTCATAGTCACGATGGCTCCAGGCGACGCCACTTCGCTGGGAGTGTTCGCGATAGGTCCGGCGGACTCGCGCGCCTTCCTTGCCACGTAGTTGCTGCATCGTGAGGTCGACGGTGCTCTCACCTGGGAAGCGCATCGCGTACATGGTGCGGGCGACGGCGAGCCGCCGATCACGGTGGCTGACCGCAGCAGCCTGCGCAAGGAGCAGCCGGCTGGAGGCGGCAAGTGAGCGACCGTGTGCGTAGTAGCGCACGCCCCGCTCGCCGACCCAGATAGCGGTGGCGCCGTGGTCGGCGAGCAGGGCGATGGCCTGGTGAGTGATGCTGGTTCCAGGTCCGAGCAGCAGTACGCCCACTGAGGCGGCCGGGATGTGCACCACGCCCCGGTCATCGGTGGCGGTGATGGCGTTGCTATCTCTGTGGATCACGCTACGTTCGAGGTAGAGAAAGCTGATCCGGTCCTCGGCGCGGGTCAGGTCGGCGATTTCGGCTGGCGGTACACCTGGGATCTTCATTGATCAGACCGGCATCAGCTGGTGGGGGCCAGTGTGAGAAGTCCGCAGCCGTATGCCTTCGCATGCCCGATTCCGCTGGTTAGCGTTCGACGGAAGGCATCCGCATCGGTGATCTGGAGGATGCCATCGTAGGTGACGGTGGTCAGGGTGACGGTCCCCATGCCACGCTTGAACGTGAGCGTCTGGCGGCGATGCAACCGCAGGTTCGGGCGTCCATCCTGCTGCTGTGCCAGGGCAAACCCGTTGCGAGGGGCGCGGCTTGTCAGCCATTCCACCTGCGCGTCTTCGCGCAGGAAGCCGAAGCGTTGCGTCTCCTTCGACTCACTGGTCTTGCGCCCACTGTGGGTCGGGTTGGCGGTCAGCCGAAACGCCCAGTCCTGGCCGACGGTCAGCGAGCAGAGCAGTCCGTCATAGTCGCGTGTCACCCACGCCTCGGTGGTGGGCCAGCCGGCCTGCTCGACGAGGTGGGTGAGGTCGGGTCGGCCCGGGCTCACGACATAGAGGTGAACGGTCGCGGGAGCCGACGTGTCGAGCCGCCACAACGTGCGGGCGCCGTCCCGCTCGTGATCTTCCGGGTTGGCAAAGGCCGAGCGGACCGCAGCGTGCATGGCATGCGGCGATGACAGCAGCTTCCGTGCGCCTCGGCGCGCCGGGTTGATCTGAAATCGGGTGAGGAACAACTTCAGCCTCCCAGCAGGCTTAACGGGTCATGCTCGGTAACGCCAGTCCGATCCGCGCGCTCGTTGGTGACGTCTACGTGCCGGCGCAGAATCGACCGCCATGTGTGCTGTCGATGCGCCGGATCAAAGCTGACCGGCTCGTCGGGCACGGTCTCGGTAACCGGCTCACCGGGTCGGGCGTCCCTGATGATCTCCAGTCGGACCGTGCGGGCGGCCTTGCGGCGGTACCAGTCCGCGGCGAGCCAGGGCCACGAGGTCAGTGCGTTGTCTAGGGTCTCTTCGTGGACGCCAAGGCTGATCGGCCCGACCGGTGGGCATGAGCGGCGTCCGAGGTAGAGGGGGAACTGTGGCCGGCTCAGTGCCTCCGCCAGGCCGTGTAGCAGCTCACTCTCCCCGCTGACGGCGGCGAGGAAGGCCGCGTCTGACAGGTAGAAGCGGTAGGTCAGTGGCGCGCTGAGACGGCCGTCGAGAGAACGGGCGGTCTGGAAGTCCCGCAGAATTTGCCCCGGCTGGTCGAGCCGTACTCCGAACTCCAGACCGAGCAGGTCAGTGAGCGGCTCGGTGCGTCGTACACCTTTGGCCGCGGCGAGCAGCCCGATGACGCCGCTCTTGGTCGGCGCGACCTCGGTACCTCGGCGGGCGAAGCGGCTAGACGAGCCCCACGATTGCAGGGGGCCAGCCAGCCTGAGCAGCAGGACGCTCATGCCGGCTGGCCGAGCGTTACGGCGACGTGCTCTCCCACCCCGTTGACCAGTTCGCTGAAGCTGACCGCTTTGCCGAGGTCGGCGAGCACAGTGGTCTTTTCACCGACCTGGGTGACCCAGCTGGCAATCGGCCGCTCGCCGAAGGCGTTCTCGACTGCCGTGGTGTGCTTGGCCAGGGCTGCAGCGGCCAGTTCGACGCGGCCGGCGGCGTTCGTCTCACGGATGGGCGTTTCGAACGCACCGACGAGATTGATCGGTTGCGAGTCGCGCAGCCTCACCAGCACCGCGTCGGGCAGCGTCCGGTGGGCGAACGTGTTCTGCTTCCCCGACGGCATGCTGCGCGCGAACGCGACCAGGAATGCCTCGACGGCTGCACGCGTGGCTTCCGCGTCGCCAAGGGTACGGTGCAGAGCGTCGACATCGACTGTGGCGTACCGGTACAGGGTGGAAGAGTTGAACTCGACCGTGCCGATCATTCCGGCGCCGGTCTCGGCGGCATCGGCCTTCCGGTCGTCCACCGCCGTGAAGTAGTCGAACTCGTTGTCGACGGTGTGCACGCTGATGGCATGGGAGACCTGGCAGGCAGCGTCGACGTTGATGTCCGTCATGTCAGCCATCATTCGTCCGAACATGGCAATGTCGATCGAGTGGTTCGTGTTGGCCAACGCCTTGAACCGGGCCTTGTCCAGCGCAGTGCCGGTGCGTGCGGCTTCCAGCGCGGCGGCGGCAAGGTTGTCCAGCTGCTGGTGGCTGAGGAAGAGCAAGTAGCCGGACTCGACGTCCTTGACCTCGCCCTTCTTCTTCTCAGCCTTGGCGAGACCGGAAGCGACGAACACCTCGGCGGCCAGTGCCGACGCGGTCTCGTCGGACTGGCTCGGGTCGAGGGCCTTGATCCGTGTCGCGAGCGACTCCCCTACGCGCTTGGTTCGCTCGCCGAGCTGGGAGCGGTCGAGTAAGTCGGCGAACGCGAGCCGGACGGCTCGCTTCCAGGCCTGGCTGGATACGCGTGCGCGCCGTACGCCGCCATAGACGGCGGTCTTGGGTGAGCCGGTGTCGTCGCGGTTGAGGTTGCTGGGCGGCACCGTCTGCAGGGCGTAGACGTCAATGATGGTGCGGCTCATGATGGGTCCTCCTCGGAGGTCTCGGTAGCGAGGATCTGAACGTCCGTGCTCGGCTGGCTGCGGAACGACTCCCGGCCCCAGATGGCTTGGATCTGGGCACGACCGCCAGGCCGGCGAAGGGTGTGAAGGTCATCGGCGAGCAGGCCGTAGTCGACCGGGACCTGGTGCTCACGCAGCATGGTGGTCAGGCTGCGGAGGTGGTAAATGCTCTCGTGGTAGGTGCTGGCGGTGCCGAGCGCGGCGAAGCGGCGGCGCACCCCCTCTGGGCCGTTGGACTTGCGGACGAGGTCAGCCATGGCGAGGCCCAGACCGCGTCCGTTCACGTGCATCCGTTCCCGGCGTGACTGTTGGTGCAGCGCGTAGAGGGTCACTGCGTCGTGTACCGCGTGCTCGGTGTCGGCCGCCTCTGCATCGTCGGCCGGCCGGTAGCCCAGCAGGTGCTCCGGCACCTGCAGGTACCGCTCCAAGGTGAAATCGAAGCCCGGAGCTCGGCCGATTCCGCGTCGTAGCCGGGCCAGGGCGCTGACCGCCTCCGGTTGCGATGCGTCGCTGAGCAGTCGCGCCTGCAGGCTTCCCACCGTGCGGGCGACGTGCTCACCGAGGTCCTTGCGGCGCCGGACCCACGGTTTACGTGCCAGCGCAGGTGAGGGATCAGTCTCCACCACGGTCATGCTGGTTCCTCCTGCCGTTGTTGCGGAGTCGCGGCCGCCATGGGCAGCGCCTTGGCCAAGCCGACGCGGAACCACGCCTCGGCCTGCGAGCTGGAGTAGTGAACTTCTCTGCCGTTTCGGTCGACGCCCGCGCGGCCGATCCAGGCCGCGGGACCGGTTGCGGCGACCAGTTCGTCACCGAGCCGAAGGATGGCCCGGCGTACCAACCGCTGCCACGAGGCACGCTCGGTCAGCGGGTCACTGTCCGGACCGAGGCGCGCCAGCCAGTCGCGAAAGTCCTGGTCCAGCCGGGCGTAGGCCTGCTCCGCGGCCCGTTCGGCGTCGCCGCTGTCGGTGTCCCGGCTACCGGCGGCCTTGGCCAAGTTGTCAGCGAGCCGACGAAGCACCTTCACCGCGCTCTCGGCGTCGGCTGCGGCGTCCACGGCTGCCGTACGCAGCTCAGAGTTCTCGACCAGCAGCAGCACATTCATGGTCAGCGCGTCGCTGAACACCTCGTCGACGACTGCCTGTTGGGTGCCGTAGGTGACGCTGGTGGCCCGCGGACGAACCCGAAAGTCCGACCCGACCACCCCGGTGACAGTCAGTCGAGCCAGCCACTGCACCACCATCGGCGAAAGCCGCTGTGGCGGTTCGGCACCAGGTGCTGGTGGCGCCGGGAGCAGTGTCTGCAGACCGCGCCACAGTGCCCGGCTGTGGTCATGCGGCCGAGGCAGGTAGATCGGGGTCCGCTTCTGCTCGCGCTCGCGGGGCCCGCTGCGTCCCCACACACTCATTGGTTCCAGCAGGTGCCGATCCTGCCAGTCAAGCCGGTCCCCGATGGCGATCATGGCGCCGGTGATGCCACCGGCATCACCGAAAAGCCGGACGCGGCGCGACTGCCAGGTGTACAGACTGAGCAGTCCGTAGGGGCCGCGGGTCGCATCGCTCTCTTCGGAGGCAGTCTGCGGCTCGCGCTCCCACACTGGCAGGTCTCGATCGTCGCCGTTCTGCCAGCCAGGGGCGACCGGCACCAGGTTGAGCAGCAATGTTTCCCGCAGAGTCGCACCCTCAAGGTGGACGCCACCCAACGCCCCGACCGACCCCACGCCGATCGGATAGCCTCGCCCGCCCTTGACCCGAGGGTCTCCGACGGCACCCGTCTTGATGCCAGACGGGTCGTACGCCTGGCAGTGCACCAACCAGCGGGCCGCCTCTGCAGGCGAAATCGACTTCATCCCATCCCCCGCACGCGTGGTCAGGAATGGAATGCCATTGGGCACGTCAGCAATGAGCCGCTCCAGCCCGAACGTGTTGTTCTTGGCCGCCCGCAGGTCTGCGACCTGGTAAAACGGCTGTTCCGGGTGCAGCAGGTCGAAGCGGGCACGGAACGTTCCGAGGTAGTCGGCGACATCCGCGACCGGCAGTTGCGGGGCATGCCACAGTGCCCGCCAAGCGCCGTCGCCAGGCGGGCCGCCCGTCGTTCGGTGCAGGACAGCGAGCGCGAGTCGCAGGATCGCGAAGGACTGCGTGGGTAGTTCGCAAGCGATCATGCGGACGTCCCCGGCCTGTTCGAAGAGGCCGAGCAGCGACACTTCGCGACGCTGTCCTGCAGCGTCCAACACCGGGATCCACGCGTCATCCACGAGCGAGAATCCTGCTGACTTCGGTGAGCCTGTCACCGGCATCACCTCCTTTGCGGTCGATGTGGATCTAGGCATCGGCGCGTTCGACACGCAGCCCGTCCTCCGGGTCGTATTGCAGGTTGAAGCCAGCGACCGTGGCTGTCCCGTCCGCGTTCAGGACCAGCACGAGTTCACCTGCCAGCCAGTGACTGTCCTGCCAGGCGCTGACGTCGGTGCGCCGTTCCAACTCGGCGATGACCTCATCGATCACGTCCGGGGCGGTCATGGCCCGAGGCAGCGGCAGGGTGCAGCGCGCGATCAACCGGGGCAGTGGCCAGCGCGGGGCGCCCGTGGTCGGTATCGGCACTGCTCCGCCATCGATCCAAGGGGGCAAGACCAAACTGTCCGGCGTCCGTACCAGCAGCAGGACCTCGAGAGTCTCGCCGTCGGTGTCGCGGACGTAGCCTTGCGCTGCGCGGTCGTCGGCACCTGCGACGCCGCCGGAGAGCCAGCTGATCAGGGGCACCCCCGGCTCGCCCACGCTGGCGAGGCGGAAGCCATCCGCCTTCATCTCCTTGGCGGCGATCTCGTCTCGCTGCTTCGCTTCTGCCTCAGCCATCGCCGGTTGCCACGACGGTGGTCCGACTAGCTCGCTACCGTAAGCGGACTGGGTGAGTGGCGCGATATCCGATGGGATTCGTAGCGGGGCGCCGTCCAGGTGTGGCAGCAGCACTGCGGCGCTGCGCAGGAGCATCGCCAGTTGGTAGACGCGACGCGAGCCGACGACCGGCTGCGGCGGTTCGGTGCTCCAATCCGCACCAGTAACCCAGCACTCCGGTGTGCCGAGCCGAGCAGGGCGACCGTCGCGGGGGTGGCGGTGTAGCCGGCCGATGCGCTGCAGCACCAGGTCGATCGGGGCCAGGTCGGTGACGAGCAGGTCGAAGTCGATGTCAAGGGACTGCTCGGCAACCTGGCTCGCCACCACTACGTGACGGTGGGGGCGGTTTCTGTTGCCCGGCGGCCCGAAGGTGTCGCGCAGCCAGCGATCTTTTGCGGCGCGGTCGACGGCCATGAACCGGGAATGCGCGACCGATACAGGTGTCTCTGGCCCGAGCACCGCCCGAAGTGCAGTCGCGGTCTCCTGGACTCGTGCCACGGTATTGCGGACCACGAGCACGCAACCCCCGTCGGTCAGCCGTTCCCGCAACAGCTCCCCCAACGCAGGAAGATCGTCGTCGAGACGACGCAATTTCACTTCGACGCCGCGCCCGGAGTCGGAGCAGCTGGTGGCTACGGCACCCCGGTCGGTACTGGAGACCGCGACCAGGGGATATCGCAGGTCGGTTCGGAGGGCGGCGTATGGGTCAACCTTCCTCTTGCCGCGGTCGCGCCAGGTGAGTGCGGGCAAGGGTCCGAGGCGGCCGTTGTCGTACGCCGCCATGAGCTCGGCCCGCCGGTGGGCCGGAAGTGTCGCGGAGAGGACGACGACCGGGGCGCCGTACGCGCCCAGCCACTCCAGCGCCCGGTCCAGGAATCGCCCCATGAAGACGTCGTAAGCGTGCGCCTCGTCGATGACCACGACCTTGCCGGCGAGACCAAGGTGGCGTAGCACCAGGTGTTTGCTGCGCAGCGCCGCGAAGAGCAGCTGGTCGATGGTGCCCACCACGAAGCTGGACAGCAGGGTCCGTTTCGATCCAGCGAGCCAACGGTGTACGCCGATGGCCGCGCCGCCGGTGTCCTCGGCGATGCCGCTCGGAAGGGACGTCAGCCGCAGCCGGTCGTACTCGGGGTTGAGGGCCGCCTTGCCGTGCGCCAGCCGTACGTCGCGGTCACCTCGACCGACCTGGGCATCGGGTAGCCGGCGCAGCCAGGAGAGCATCCGGGCGAACATGGCATCGCTGGTAGCGCGGGTAGGCAGGGCAAGGTAGCAGCCGGCTGCGCCGGTACGTCGCGCCAAGATCTCGACCGCCGCCAGCGCTGCCTCTGTCTTGCCCTCCCCCATCGCCGCCTCGACGATCATCATCCCGGGTGCAGGCATGGACGAGGCCAGTTCGGCGACCGTGCGCTGGACCGGGCGGGGCGCCGCGCCGGCGGGTAGCTCGAATCGCGCGTCGAACAGCTCGTCAACACTCGCTGGCGCTGCGGCCGGCAGCCACGGCACGGGCAGGTCCAGCAACTCCCAACCGGCCGTGAGTCGGTCGTCATCCGCACTGGCCAGAACGTATGGGAAGAGTTCCTCGTTGCTCGCGATCCAGTCGGCGATGATGACCAGGCCGGTGAGGGCAGCCTGCACGGGCTGCGACAGCGGCACGCTACTCCAGGCGACAAGCCGGCCTGCTGCACCAGACCGCTCGGCCATCCAGGTCAGGATCTCGTCCTGCACCTGCTGCCATGCCTGATCACCGAGCAGGTATGGGCGTACCTGCGCGTCACGAAGGCCCTCATCGGTCGGCGGGGTGCCGTGGTGGCCACCGACGACGACTGCGTACGGGTGCGGATCCATCCAGTCGCGCTGCTGGAGCCAGTCGGCCAAAATGAGGTGGCCAACGGTGGCGTGGGGGGCGTACTTGCGATCGGCACGAATCAGGTCCCGGTCGTATCCGAGCCCATGGTCACGCATCCGCTCGGCCAACGCGTACGCCTGGCAGGCGAAGGCCGGGGTGGCCTTGCCGATGTCGTGTACCCCGGCGATCCAGACGGCCAAGGTGCGGGCGTCTGCGTCGCCGCCGGGCAGTTCGTCGGCGATACATCGACGAACCGCCGGGCTCAACCAGTGATCCCACAGCCGTCCGGCTACGTCGGCAGTGTCAGCCAAGTGGCGCCACAGTGGCAGCCACCCGACCGGCGAGATACCCGTACGGTCGGTCTTACCCCAGGCGGACCGAGCCGCGTCTCCGAGCTTCGGAGTTACGACATCGGTGCGGGTGCTCATCGGACCGCCGGCAGCAGGGCGCTGGGTGTGCCGCTGTGCGATAGGTAGAGCACGTCACGAGCGCGGGTCAGCGCGACGAACAGGAGGCACCGCTCTCGCTGCAGATCCTGCTTGTGACCGTGCGGATCTTCCGTCGCCGCTGTCAACGCATGTGGTGCCGGCAGCACCCCTGCATCCAGCCCGACAACGGCAAGGCATTGGAATTCCAAGCCTTTCATGCGATGCATGGTGGCGACATGCACCCCGTCGACGCCTCGTTGGTCGTCGGCGACGGGGATGTGGGCGTTGCTCAAGGTCTTGCTGATGGCCTTGACGAGCTGCCCCGTGCGGACGGCTACGCCGATCGCGTGCGGCTCTACGTCCTGCTCCAGCCAGGTCCCGACTCGCTCGATGAGCGCTTCGAACTCGCTGTCGCGGTCGTCGCAGGCTACGACCTTTGGTACGCCGCCGCGCGTCAGCGAGCGGTAGCCCTGCAGCGTGTCGCCCTCACCGTCTAGACCGACGGCGGCGTCGCCACTCAGGACCTTCACTGATAGGTCCAGAATTTCGTGGGTCGTGCGGTAGTTGACAGTGAGCCGGCGGGTTCGGCCACGCACTTCGATGCCGAGCTGCGCGAGTGACACGTGGTTGTCGTAGATGCGCTGGTACGGATCTGCGAGCAGGAACATGTCGTTCGGTCCGGGCGCGACGAGTGCGCGCAGCAAGCGCCACTGCGCGGGGTGGAGATCCTGCCCTTCGTCAACGATGACGTGTCGGTACGGGGGCGGGGCCTGCCGCGCGATCGTGGCCGCGTCGTCAGCGAGCTGGGTGTGCGTGCTCATCCGCCGCTTCGTCAGGTCCTGCCTTACCGCTTCGATCGCGCTCCACACCTGCTCGCGTTGGCTCGCGCGGAGCCCTTCGCCGCGGCCCTTGCGTGGGGCGTCGCGGTAGGCCTCAAGGGTGGTCAACTGCTGGGCCAGCACCACCTGCTCCCACTCTCGCCTGAGGAAGGCGGCGCTGAAGGTCCTGACTTGGCCGGTCCGACTCAGGTAGGTGGGACCAGCCTTCGCTGTCGCTTCCCACAATCGATCCGTGACTTCGCCGTCGGCGACCGTGATCTTCCGGCCGCTTCGAGCAGCAATCTCGTAAGCCAGCTTGTCGACACTGACCACATCGATACGCGCCCGGACCGTTGGATCGGCGGTGAGTCGGTACAGCTGCCTGCCTAAGGAGTCCGCGAGCGCGCGGGTAAACGTGGTCGGCAGCACCCTGCCGCCGCCCTCGGGCAAACGCTCGGCGAGAAAGACCGCCCGATGCAGGCCGGTGACTGTCTTGCCGGTCCCGGCACTGCCGGTGACCAGGGCGGGACCACTGTAGGTCTCCCGGTAGGCCACGTCGCGTTGGGTCGGGTGCAGGAACGTCCGCCAGACATCGAAGGGGTGGGCGAGAATGGCGGCCAGCTCCACCGGCCCAGAGACGAAGGCGATCCGCTCCGGAGTGCGATGCGCTGCGGCCAGGAGATCATCAGTGTCCACGCCCGACACGATCCGGTCAGCGAGCTCCGCCCACACCTCTGTCACGGTCAGGCCACTGGCCAGCCCACGCAGGACGTCGAGCTGCACGTCAGGCAAGCGCCCGCCAAGACTCTCTAGCTGCTGGTCGGTGGCGATGATGCGCAGCAGTGGTACCAAATCTTCGTCCACGCCGAGTCGGAGAAAATCGGCGGAGGAGACGCGGTCGAACAGTCCGCCACCGGGCGATGCCGACGGTTCAGCCCGGCTGAACTCCTCAATACCTACCTGGTCCCGCATCTCCAACACGCCGAGTGCCTGGTTGACGGTGAATCGGCGACTCACCGCGAAGGCGATGGCATCGTCGTGCGGCAGGACGTTGAGCAGAGCGTATTTCTGTTCGCCAAGGGCAAGCACAACACCTCGGTAGAACTGGTCGATGCGGATGGTGCGGATGTTCGGGTCTCGTGCGCCGGTCAGCTTCTCCAAGTGCAGGCCAGCATGGGTGTGCTCGGCGAACCTACTGATGGCCGAGAGCACGGCGTGTTGCACCCGCCGCTGCAGCCTGGCGTAGGCGGGAAGGAAACCCCGCTCGATGGCCAACTCAGCCACACCACTCACCTTCCTCGTTGCCCCGGTTCGACCCGAGCGGCACCAACCACGGCATCACCGTGTGCGCCCAGGGCTAGTGCAGTCGCAGGCCCAGTAGAGCACCTTGTGAACACAGCTTGCAAGAGTTTTGTCGTTCCTAATATTCACCAGATCGGTCCGCGACTGGCCGCGTTGGTGTCCAAGGGGAGGACGCCAGGCCCGATATGCTGGGCCTCGTGGCGGCGGGCGCGATCCTCAAGGACCGGTACAGGCTGGGTCGGTTCCCGCTGGCGCACAAGGGAATGGGCGAGGTTTGGGTAGGACAGGACACCCTGCTCGATCGTCCGGTGATCGTGAAGTTCGTCAACGCCGCCACGCCGAACATCGACGTGGTACGACGATTCCGCCGTGAGGTCCTGCTAACCGCCCGCCTCGATCACCCCGGCGTGCCCGCCATCTACGACGTTGGCGAGCAAGACGGCCGCCCGTACGCCATCCTGCAGCAGATCCACGGAATCGCTCTGAATGATCTCGTTGCAGAGCAAGGTCCACTCTCGATCGGTTGGGTGGCTGCCATCGGGGCTCAGATCAGCTGCGTCCTGCTCGCTGCTCGACAGATCGGCCTGGTGCACAGGGACATCAAGCCGAGCAACGTCATGCTGGACAAGAGCGGGGCCGTAAAGGTGCTCGACTTCGGACTGGCTACCATGCCTGATGACGACCGCTACTCGCGGATCACCCAGAGCGATCAGAGTCTCGGCACGGTGGGCTACATGGCGCCCGAACAGATCCTCGGCGAGCCCACCGACCACCGCACCGACCTGTACGGCCTCGGAGCCACTCTCTTCGACCTGCTCACCGCACACCCACCATTCGATGGGGTCACCACCACAACCACGTTGCGACATCAGCTGGACGACCTACCTCCTCGCCCGACCCACATGCGGTCGGAGACCCCCGCCGTACTCGATGACCTGGTCTACGCGTTGCTGGCGACCCGTCCGCAGGACCGACCAGCCACGGCCACCGAGGTCTACGCGGTACTGGCTCCACTCGCCCAGGACCTGGTGCCGATTCCGGGGTTGCTTGACGACCCCTCCGGGGCCGTACGGGCCTATGCCGCGATAGTCGGGCGAGCACCAGTCCAGTCTCGGCTCCTGGCGGCGGCGCCGTCTGAGCAGACCGAGCTCGACGTTGAACGGACCGCCGAGCAGGCGAATCAGTTGCTCGCCGCTGGTGAGTTCCGTGCTGCCGCACGACAGTGGCGGCGGCTCGCCGAACATCAGACAGAGCGGCGGGGCGCCGATGATCCTCTGGTCTTCGAGTTCCGACTGCGTGCGGCCCGCGCGCACGTACCACTTGGCGAGCACGACCGCGCCTTACGCCAGCTCAACCTGCTGCTTCAGGACCGCATCCACGCGGACGGACCCGGGCACGCCGCTGTGCTGGACCTCCAGCAGGAGATTGAACAACTCAGCAAGCAACAGCCCGCTCCCCGACAGTCTTCGCGACGCGAGGCAAAGTCGGATCGCTAAACCCCCGAGGTAGTAGTGCCGCCTTCTGCTCGGGAAAACGGGCACCGCGGTAGTGGAAGTTCAGGGCGCAGTTCTGCCCACGCGTTTCGGTGGTCAAGGCGCGTCGAGCCAGGCGCGAGTACATGTTGCCGTGCTTCAACCATGCCGCCTCCTCGCCGTGTCGGTCGAAGCCGCGACCGCTCGCGGCATGACCGAAGACATCGTGGACCGCACGGAACATGTCGTTTTCGCTGTCACTGAGGTACGGGTGCGGGTTGCTACTGGCCGCGCTGGCCCAGACCTTCAACCGGCGATGCCACACGTCTTCGACCATCGATCCGACGTCCGTGTACGGGTCCTCGTCAACGATCCGCACCGACAGACCGAGACCACCGAAATCGGCCCGGCCCACTAGGAAGTGGTACTGCTGCACGGTCTCCCGACAAAACGCGGCGTACGAAGCGTAGGCGCGCACATCCCGGACGGGCGCGGCCATGTACGCCTCCGCAATTGCCACGCCGACGACCGGGTCAAGGCGCACTCGCTCGTACGCATTCGGGAGAGTGGTATCCGCGGAACCAGAGCAATACTGCCGTGCACCGTCGTGCACGTAGGTAACCGGCGGAAAGGTCGGGGACGGGGTAGTCAGCAGCGCGGGCGCGAGCAAGGGTGTTCATGGTCCTCCTTCGATAGTCGGGGTGGCGGGTCAGATCAGGTCAGCGAGCGTCCACGCCCACTTGCGTTTCACGCACCTTCGGGCTCTGGCTGGGCTTCGTGTGCTGCTCGCCGCGCAGCATCTCGCCGAGCACACGGATCTCCGACGCTCGACGGTTCTGGTACAGCTTCGCGAACTTTCCGATGGTGGTGCTGTGCCCACGACGCGGCATGGAGCCCTCCAGGGTGAGTCGTGAATCGAGCCATTGACAAGGTAGCGCCTGTGAACACGATGCACAACGCCCATGCCGATGGTAGCGTTCACGCGTGACTCAAGAGCCGAGGACGGCCCCCAGCGACGCCACTCTGACCGCCAGCGGCATCGCACGGCTGGCCAACGTCGGCCGGGCTGCGGTGAGTAATTGGCGTCGCCGCTACGCCGACTTCCCAGTACCCGTGGGCGGCACTCCGACCAGCCCATCCTTTGACGCACGTGAGGTTGAGAGCTGGCTCCGTCGACACGGCCGGCTACATGAGGCCGGCGCTGAGCAGTGGGCCTGGCGACACATCGAGAGCTACCAGCCTGCTGCGCGGATCAGTGATGCGCTCAGCATCGCCGGCGCCTACCTGCTCATCCGCTCCGATCGACCCGAGGCCGCGGCCGACAGCCTGCCTACACCCCGGAAACTCCTCACGCACCTGCGCGCGATCGACTCCGACCTGGCCGACCTAGTCGACGATGTGCTGCCAAAGCAATGGACACCGCAGCTCACCACGCTGTTGAGCGCCGTCGACCAACTCAGCCAAGAAGGCGAGCCGGAGGCCGCCTTCGAATATCTGCACAGCCAATACGTCGCCTCGGCTCACTCGCTGTCTGGTCTCGCTGGCACACCAGACGGCGTCGCTGACGTGCTGCTGAACCTCGCCGGCGCCGGAGCCAGCACGTTCGACTTCACCAGCGGCACCGGATCAATCCTGCGGATGGCCGCCGACCGGGCACTGCTGGACGCCGCCGTCACCCGGTGCTACGCACAGGAGATCAACCCTCAGTACGCCCTGATCACGCTGCTACGGCTCTGGTTCGTACACCTGCGCGCAAAACGCTCCGGACACGCAGCACATCCGCCCGTCGTCCACATCGGCGACAGCCTGCTCGCCGACGCCATGCCCGACCTACGGGCCGACGTCGTCGTGGCTAACTTCCCGTTCGGCATCCACGATTGGGGCCACGATCGCCTGGCCTACGACCCCCGCTGGACCTACGGCCTGCCACCGCGCACCGAGCCCGAACTCGCCTGGGTGCAGCATGCCCTGGCTCACCTCTCCCCCACCGGTACCGCCGTTGTTCTCATGCCCCCGGCAGCCGCTCTGCGCCCAGCTGGCCGTCGTGTCCGCGCTGAACTCGTCCGCCACGGAGCGCTCCAAGCGGTCATCGCGCTACCCGCCGGCCTAATGCCACCGACCGGCATCGGACTGCACATCTGGGTGCTCAGACTGCCCGACCTGGGCCAGCCACAGGCTGGAGCCCTACTCGTTGTCGATACCACGACCGCGCCAACCACTGGGGCGATCGCCGACGTCGCAGGGACCGCCTGGCGCGCCTATCTGTCTGACCATTACGCCGAAGAGCCCGGCGTCCACCGCGCCGTACCCGCAATCGAGGTGCTCGATGACCAGGTCGACCTCACACCACAGCGCTACCTGCCACGATCCAATGAACTCGCCACCAATCCGGCAGAGATCATCGCCAGGATCAGCGACTTCGGCCGACTACTTGAACAGGTACGACTCAGCCTGCCAGCGGTGCAAGAGATCGACGCAGCAGCACTCGGACTGGCCCCCCAGGCTGACATCGCTGACCTGATTCGGTCGGGCAGCATGTCCATACAACGCGCGGTTTCCCGTAGTCGATCAACCCACACCCTCGACAGCGGCCTGGTGCTGACTGGAGCCGACGTTCTGGCCGGCGACCCGGCCACCGGCACTGCGGCCCGGGCCCCCGGCGACAGCGCCGGACCGGAAGTACAAGCCGGCGACATCCTCGTCCCAGTCATCGGACGCAAAATCAGCGCCCGAGTAGCCACCCCAGAACAAGTTGGTTCCGAGCTCGGAACCGGCGTACAGCTGCTTCGCGTCGACTCGTCCCGATTCGATCCTTGGTTTGTAGCTGGCGTCATCTCCCGCACAGACAACCTGCGTCTCGCCGGTCGCTCGTCCAGCACCGGCAGCGGAGCCCTGCGCATCGACATTAAGCGGCTCGCCATCCCGGTACTGCCAGTAGACCGGCAGCAAGCGTACGGGCGCGCCTTTCGCCAGCTTGTTGAGTTTCGGACCCGACTCGATCGAGCCGCAGAGACCGGGGCTGCGCTGGCCCGCGAGATCGGCGACAGCCTAACCGTCGGCGCCCTCGGCCCCCCGTCCTGATCAGACGGTCTCCATACGGCCCAGGCGTCCGGGGTCTCAGCCACGGATCTCACCACCGCTTGATAGACGCTGGCGGGTGGTCTCACCTCCTCCCGGCCCCTCAAGGCAGCCTTGAGCGTTGCTTAGTCGGTTACTGGAGTCTCAGCGACTACGCTGCAGCAGGGGTCGTTAGCCTCGAGATAATTACTCGCTGGACCTGCGACTGCGTGCGACGATCTTGCGAACCCTAGTGAATAAAAACAGCGGAGTCGATCTATAACGCCGCAGGTCAAGAAGTCTGCTCCCCGCGCACGCGGGGGTGATCCAGAACAGCAACTCGTGATCCGGGAGCGGATCGTCTGCTCCCCGCGCACGCGGGGGTGATCCGGCGAGCACGCGCTGCTGCGCCGGGTTTTGTCACTGCTCCCCGCGCACGCGGGGGTGATCCCTGGGCAACGTGTGGCCGAAATACCTGGCCGCCCTGCTCCCCGCGCACGCGGGGGTGATCCGCTGGCGGCCGCGACCAGCCAGGACCCGGGCACCTGCTCCCCGCGCACGCGGGGGTGATCCCCCGGACGGCGGGTGGGGGCTGCCCGCCCCGTACTGCTCCCCGCGCACGCGGGGGTGATCCCCTCAGCCACAGGTCCTCATCGCCGCGCAGGATCTGCTCCCCGCGCACGCGGGGGTGATCCCTGCGCGCACTGTCCGACACCGAAAAGGAAAGCCTGCTCCCCGCGCACGCGGGGGTGATCCCTCAATGCGTTCGTCGCACTCGGTGCGGCAACCCTGCTCCCCGCGCACGCGGGGGTGATCCCTCAACCGATTCGTAGATCTGGCTGGCCTCGAACTGCTCCCCGCGCACGCGGGGGTGATCCCATGCCCTGCCGGTCCGCCACGGTGCCGCCGGACTGCTCCCCGCGCACGCGGGGGTGATCCCTTGATCTCCTGGCCCTTGCCCATGAGGTCCGCCTGCTCCCCGCGCACGCGGGGGTGATCCGGCGGAGACGCTGCAGGGCCGGGCGCGGGCCTGCCTGCTCCCCGCGCACGCGGGGGTGATCCTGCCCACCCCGCACAACCATCCGCACGGCCTGACTGCTCCCCGCGCACGCGGGGGTGATCCTTCGCCGCCCTGCTTGTCGACGATGCTGCGGGTCTGCTCCCCGCACACGCGGGGGTGATCCCACACGGGGGCCCGCGTTGACCACCGCCCGCAGCTGCTCCCCGCGCACGCGGGGGTGATCCAGAGTGGGCCGGCTGGGCGCTCAAGAAAGGTTCCTGCTCCCCGCGCACGCGGGGGTGATCCAGCGGCGATGGAGCTCGGGTTGAAGGCTGTCCCCTGCTCCCCGCGCACGCGGGGGTGATCCCCTCGCTGGAGGCGGCGGGAAGCCGTGGCGCCTCTGCTCCCCGCGCATGCGGGGGTGATCCTCCGAAGCACTCGATCCTGCCGTACAAACAAGGGCTGCTCCCCGCGCACGCGGGGGTGATCCCTCCTGCCACAGCGAAGCCCGGTAGACCGTGGCCTGCTCCCCGCGCACGCGGGGGTGATCCCTCCCCTTCCCACGAACCAGAAAGAGAGATCGACTGCTCCCCGCGCACGCGGGGGTGATCCCCAGATGTCGACCGAGGCGAAGGCCAAGAAGATCTGCTCCCCGCGCACGCGGGGGTGATCCCACGGCCAGGCAGGTCACGCCGAGCGCGAGACGCTGCTCCCCGCGCATGCGGGGGGTGATCCCACGTCTCCACCGGCGGAACCATGGACAAGGTTCTGCTCCCCGCGCACGCGGGGGTGATCCCGACCGGTTGGACACGAAGACGTCCGCGCAGGTCTGCTCCCCGCGCACGCGGGGGTGATCCGTTCGACCCGGCCACGGCGCGGCCGGCGACGACCTGCTCCCCGCGCACGCGGGGGTGATCCGTTCGACCCGGCCACGGCGCGGCCGGCGACGACCTGCTCCCCGCGCACGCGGGGGTGATCCCAGGGCCAGAATGCGGTGGCTCATTCCCCACCCCTGCTCCCCGCGCACGCGGGGGTGATCCCTTGAAGACTGCCGAGATTACCTCAGTTCTCTACTGCTCCCCGCGCACGCGGGGGTGATCCGAAGGTGCCACCAGCGAACTCGGACGGCTTGGCCTGCTCCCCGCGCACGCGGGGGTGATCCGGCCGTGGGAGGAATGGTCAAATGAGCGCAGGACTGCTCCCCGCGCACGCGGGGGGATCCCACCGGCCACATGGTCGAGGCCGATCAACGGTTCTGCTCCCCGCGCACGCGGGGGTGATCCCTTCGCGGGCTCGGGCACCCGGCCGTCGATGGCCTGCTCTCCGCGCACGCGGGGGTGATCCCAGCGCTGCGCGCTCGGTGGCGTCCATGTCGTCCTGCTCCCCGCGCACGCAGGGGTGATCCCCGTGCCGATCGGCCGGACGCTGGCTCCTTCGCTGCTCCCCGCGCACGCGGGGGGTGGTCCGCCGGGACTCGACCCGGAGCACGCTCGGCCGATTTGCTCCCCGCGCACGCGGGGGTGATCCTCGGCCCGGCACCACTCATCTCGGCGACGGCTGCTGTTCCCCGCGCACGCACGCGGGGGTGATCCACGGGTCTACGACGTGTCGCGGGTCCGCTGCAACTGCTCCCCGCGCATGCGGAGGTGATCCGTCAGCCGTTTTCGGCGCCTGGTGGAGCCGACCCGCTCCCGCGCACGCGGGGATGATCCTGCCTTGTAGCCCCAGATGCCGACGTCGACCCACTGCTCCTCGCGCACGCGGGGGTCATCCGAACTGCCCGGCCACCTCGGATGGCTCTCACCTCTGCTCCCGCGCCCGCGACGATCCCGCCCGTTCTATATCGGTGTCGGAACGCCGGCCTGTGCCTGCCGGAGGCGGAGCCATTTGCGGTACCGGCCCCTCCCCTCAGCGCGGCAACACGGTCCGCCATCGCGCAGGTCGAAGGTGTCGCCATCGGTTAGGCGTACCTGCAAGGAACTGCCCATAGGTTCGACGAGTCCTCTAAGTTCGATCCGTCGTTCGCGTTGACACCGTTGAATGACGAAGGCCGCGCTAAACAACCAGCCGCGCACGACGGGCCAGAAGCACCCAGCATCCTGTCTGCCATCGACCCGCCCTTTGGGGAGCAGGCCGGCGCCTGGCCCGCCACGGCCCGCGAACCCCGACGCCTCGTTCGTACGCTGGTGGGCCGGGCGGCGGCCTGCTCGGCTTGCCCGGGTCGATGGCGGACAGGATGTCCTAACCTGCAGCCACCCACTGAGCCGGCGGCCGCGGGCGGCCCCCAGCCATCCTGGAGCCGGAGCGCCCCCGCCGGAGGCGCTGTAGCCCCAGCCCGCGCGGCGACCGAAACGCCGGCACGAACGCCTGGTGGTCCTGGTTAGGGAAGAACATCCTCGAAAGTGTTACCGCAAGTCGCGGGTAGGCGCCTTGCTGGGGAGTCTTGGCGTCACGGCCGGTGCAGGCATCGGTGATGCCTGCACTCCGTGGGCCGGGCTGAGCACGGTGCATCCGGCGATCAAGTCACCGACGCTCTTCACTACCTGATTGGACGGGGATAACCCGCAAGCCCGACAGCAGGTCGCCACTGGGATTCACAGTCGAGCGACGCGAGCAGGGCGATCGCTAGCAGGATTGATCTGCGGCCGTCGCTTTAGGGGGATACGTCGTTGAAGATGGCTTCTTTGGCTGCCCGGGCGAGGGTGGCTTGGGCGCTCGCGCGGACTCCGAGGCGGTTCAGGTGGAAGATCACATGTAACGCGATGATGGCGCGGATTCCTCGTGTGAGCTCGCCCGACTCACGGAGGGCGCCCAGTGCCGTCCCGGTGACTGCGAAGGCGCTCAACCAGTCGCTCGCGATGCCGCCAGCGCGAGGTGAGCCGAGCAGGAGGCGACGGACGTCAGCGGTGAGATCGGTCCGCGCTTGGAGGTCCTGGGTGAATGCCGGGCTCGCCACTTCGCGACGCTGGTCAGCGATCTTGGCCCAGACGTCGCCTTGCTCGTTGATGTCGAGGCCGGCGGCGCGCATGAGCGCAGTACACAGGACAAGTGCGTGTTCCCGTCGGTCGTCGGGGTTGTCGCTGAGGTACTCCAACAGGTGTCGGCTGTCGTGATGGAACAGAGCGTGGGCGGCGCTCATGCTGGCGGCGCCGCCGAAGGCATGGATCTCTGGTTCGTAGATGTCGGTGGTCCAGTTGACGGTCTCGGTGAGCAGTAGGTGCAACTGGTCGCCGGAGGGCGTGGCTGGGAGATAGCGGATCCGCCACGGGCCCTTGCGGATGAACCACCACGAGGTGATGAGGCCCTCGGCCTCGGCGGCGGGTAGCACGCGGGAGAGGTGTTCAACAGCTTGCCTCTCCCGTTGTCTGGAGTCGGTGCCGGGGTAGGCGACGTTCACCTGCCTCCAGGAGTTCTGTTCCATGAGTGCCGTCCGGTCGATGTAGGCGGGTTAGCAGAGGAGCAGGCAGGCGTCCCACGAGGTCTTCGTGGTTCCGGTCGCGGCCAAGGCGGCGCCGGAATTCCCGTCGAGGAAGCCCCCGGGTTCGTCGGTCGCCTCTGGCGCCTGCTGGTGGAGCCGCTGCGGTGGCCCGAGGGGTATGGGTGTCAGGGCGTCGGCGGCGATGCGGCGTGCGGTCGTGAGGAGTCCGGCCGTTCCGTGGCACAGGCCGCGGTCGGTGAGTTGACGGATCTGGGCGGGGTCGTTCAGGCAGGCGACGATCGCGCTCTCGGCGAGGTGACGACGTCTGGTGTCGCCATGGGCAATCGCGGTGAGTTGCTGGGCGCGGGCGATGCCGGGGGTGCCGTAGCACCAGGACGGCCGGAGCGGCCCGCACTGGCTTGGGTCGCCGCGACGGAGGTCGTCGAGTGTGATGGTTTGTGGCCACCACGGTCCGGTATTGGTGTGGCGTTGCCAGGTGTCGAGCCACCGGCAGATGCGGCTGATTGCCTGGGCGTGTCCGTCGACGGTGATGCCATCGCGGAGGGTGAGCGCCAGGAGTGCGAGTGGGCCGGTGATGCCGTGGGCGATGCCGTGGTTGCTGTGGCCTCCGGCGGGTGCCGGCTCAGCGCGGTGGGGCCCGTGTGGGCACCACCAGCCGGGGAGCTCGCCGATGGGTTCGGTGAGTCGTACGAGATAGGTCAGCACCTCGCGGAGTAGGTCGAGGTCCCCGATGCGGCGCAGGACGACGCCGAGGCCGGTCAGACCGCGGATGAGGTCAAATTCGGAGTACGCGGGCTGTTGCCGTTGGTCGATCCGGCGGTGCGCGGCGTGCAGCCGGCGGCGGGTCACCGTGGCAGTCCCGGCGGCGGCGACGGCTCGGGCTCGGCGAAGTGCGGGTTGGTCGGACGCGGCGAGGACGAATGCGAGCGCAGGTACGCCGTAGTAGAGGCTGGCGTTGTCGGTAGCGCTGACACCGCCTGCGGTTGCCAGCTCGAGCGCGGCGTACGCCGCATTCCACCTGCCGGTTTCAAGGTGCCAGAGGGCGATGCCGACTGCCCCGTCGGCGAGGGACTGTCCTGCGGTCATGACGCACCGCGGATGAGGGTGCTGTGGGCGACGGCGCGGGCGAGGCGGAGACAATGCCGTTCGGATGCGAGGTCGACGCCGATCATGCGGGCGTGGTGTAGATGGAGCAGGTCGGCCAGCACTTGGTCCGGTTCGAGGCCGTCTCGGTCGACGAGGGTCCGGTACGCGGTCAGCGCCGCGGTGAGCGCCGCTGTCAGGTCGTCGTCGTGTTGGGGTCGGCGGGCGTGGCTGATCTGGGTGGGGTCCAGGCGTGGGCCGCTCCGGTGCGCGACGTGCTCGGCCATCCAGCGTGGGCCGTCGCCCGTGAAGCCGTGAGCGATGGTGATCATGCTGGCGGCGGTGGTGCCGTGCCGATCACCAGTGAGTTGCGCGAGGACAACGCGGGAGTCGGCGGCGAACACAGCTTCGGCTGCGGCGAGGGTGGACCCGGCGCCGTGGCGTGTCTCAGGCCGATAGGTGGCCAGGCCGTAGTCAGCCAGGAGGCCTTGCTCGTCGAGCCGCTCAGCCCATGCGGCAACGTCGCGGGCAACGTCGGCGAACTGGTTGGCGTTAACGAGTGGGATGCGCAGCCGCAGGTGGGGTTCCGGGTCGGGGTAGCGCAGGAACCACCAGTCGGTCGGTAACGCGTCGGGTCGATTAGCCAGGTCGGCGAGGATGTGCTCGGTTCGGCCAGTGAGGCGGGCGTCCAGCCAGAGCGATTTGCCGGGGCGGTGCTCCACAGCGCTGGCGGGCCGCGCCGGTCGAGGCGGCAGCTCGTCGTGCTGCGGGGTGCGGGTCAGTGTGAGCAGGAGTTCCGCGGGCCTGCCGTCGATCCAGCCGGCCGGTCCTGGTGCCTCGGTAAGTGTGGCGTGTCTGTGCCGGTCGAGGTGGCTACGCAGCAGCGCCAGGTGGGCGGTGTCGTCCAGGTCGAGGCGTAGTCCAGCGTCACCGCTGCCAAGGAGTACGTCTGCGGGTAGCCGGTGCTGTTCTCGCTGCCGCTGCCAGGCCGCCCGCCAATCGTTCCACGACGCGCGACGCCCGGGTAGTGCGGCCGCCGTGATGACCCAGCGGGCCGGGTGCAGAATCGACCGGCCTCGTCGTACGCGTGGCAGGAACGGCATGCTGCGGCAACGGCCCCAGTCGAACGGGACACACGGCGCCGTCCACGCGATGGGCATCTCCGTCAGGAACCGGATGAGCGGCTGCTGGAGCGTCGGTAGCAGCAGGCAGTTGAGCAGCATCGGCTCGACCGGCCGTCCTGTCGTGCGCGACACGAGCCAGAGCCGCTGACCGTCAGCTGTGACGGTCAGGTCTTCGAGCGTCCACTGCGGGTCGAGGTGGAAGTCGCCTACAGGTAGGACGGGCAGCTGCTTGGGAGCACGGGCGAGAGCGGCCAGCCGGCTACCCAGTGGAGGGCCGGAGATCTGTACCGCGTCCGCGCCGGGCAGGGTCGTCGGCAGATGGGTGTAGACGTCCGAGAACAGCGCGAGCTCCGACGGGTTGAGCAGATGCAAAAAGCGGCCCACTGCTGCTCCTGCGTGGCGGGCACCGCTGATGGCCGTCAGCGTGAAGTCGCCTCGGTCGAGGTCCCGGAGTGTAGCTGCGGCGAGAGTGAACTGAAGTTCGGTGTGTGGGACCGGAGGTCGATCGTCGTCGCCGCGCAGCTGGTCGATCAGCTTGGCGTCGAGCATCACTTCGGCACAGTCGTGCAGGGCCGCGCGCTGTGCCAGTTCCATGAGGACGGTTTCGCGGGCGGGCAGTCCCGCCGGATCGCGGCGCAGCGAGCCGCGGTAGCCGGCGGGAAAGCCCAGGACCCGCAGAACATCACGCAACGGCACGGCCGCGCCCGGACCCCAGCGTTCGATGAACGCGGAATGGTAGGCGACCCAGCCCGGTAAGCGCGGCGCCACGCTGACGAGCGCTGCTGCGGCTTCGCACGCCTCCCTGACCACGGCCGGCGGCAGCGTCACAGAGCAGTCGACGCGTAGGTCGACCTGGACACGCTCTCCGGGGTCGGGCAGGTCGATGTGCTGGCTGAGGTGGGCGGCGGGGTCAGTGGCGGTCACTGGAGGGCGGATCTCGGACACGAGGACGCCGGCGGCAACGAGTGCGGCCAAGAGCCGTTCGGTATTGGTGGCGCCGTCTGGCTGGTCGGTGTTCGTCAGATCGACCACTCGGGCCGTCAGGTCGGCGAACGCGATTGGCGAGGTGGCGAGTTGCACCGCCACACGTATCGGATCGGTGAGGTCGATTTCTACATCGCTGATCCGGTCACCGTCGCTGTGGCCGCAGGGCACCACCCACGTCCCGCCGCGCGAATACCCGAGCGGGTTGGTCGCGACCGTGACCGCGCGGAGCGCTCGCAGGTCTCGTTCCGCACGGGCTGTGTGATCGGCGATGAACCGGCCGTCGGGGCGCTTCACCTCCCTGTGGGCGGCACCCCAGCGGGCTGCCGCACGGGGTCCGACCTGCACGGGAGCGATTCCGGCGAATCGGCCGAACGGCGTCGCCCGTGTCGTCCACCTCAGGAGGTATCGAACTGTCGCCTCCACCGCTCGGCGCAGTCGCGGCCCGGTCACGGCTTCGTCGGTGAGTACGCGGGCGATCTGGTCGGTCAGCTGTGGCGCGGCGTGGGTAACGGCGGCGGCGAACCCTGGCAGTGCCCACGCCTGGTGTAGCCAATCTCGCCATTGTTCTGGCTGCTCGGTCGTCAGGTCGGGCCACGTTGGAAGGGTCAGATCGAAAGGGTAGGACGCTGCCCTGATCATCGCTGCGCCCGTCGCTTGGAACATCGCGTGCTCCTAGAACCGGCTACCTAAGAAAATTTGGGGCGGGGCCCGACCTCGTGGAGGCCGGGCCCCGCCACACGGCGGCTGTTAGCCGCCGGTGCAGGCGCTCGACCCGGTGTTACCGGAGCCGCAGCCGTCGTCGGTGGCAGTCGCGTACGCGCTCAGTGCCGGGCCGGCGTCGACCAGCCGGAGGTTGAGCTCGCCCTCCACGAATTCCTGGCCAACCTCGTACTCGTCGAGCTCCATCAGGGCTCCCTTCCATCAGTGGTGAAGGCCAGGACGATGCGGCTATGCCGCTTGTCCAAGGCCGTCCCGGCCGGCAAGTCGCCGTCGGGGGTCTGCGCGGGCAGAACGTGCAGCGCCGGCGCGGGACAGCCGGCGTTCACCCAGTCCCGCATGTGCTCGACCATTCGCCCCGCCGCAGCAGCTGCCGCGGAAGCGTCAGGGCCATGGGCGTACGCGCCCAGATCGAACGCGTCGCCGGTCCACCGCAGCTCCGACCGGTAGGCGAGGGTGCCGTCGTGCAGGACAGCGGGGGTCCCGAACCGCCACGACGGCGCGACCACGCCGGACGAGATGGCCGCGTCCTGTGCGGTCAGCACCACGAACTCCTGACCCGCGGCGGCGATGCGGGTCGCGAGCCACAGGTCCAGATCCGCCAGCACCGTGGGGGGAGGCAGGCTCACACCGGCCCACGCCTCCTGCCTGGGCGTAACGAGCAGCCCCTCAAGGCCCTGGGAGGCAAGGCTCTGTCCCTCATCGAGCCGCAGGTGGACCCCGTCGGCCACGTCGACGTACTGCACGTCGTACGCTCCGTCGCCCTGTACCGGCACGAACCCGCACTGACGCTCACTCACGCTGACCAGGCCGACACCGGCACGGCGTAGCGCCCACGATCGAGTCATCCCGAACGTGCGCAGCGGCACCACCAGGACACCGCTGTCGGTGAGCTGCTCGCACCACGCCGGCGGGATGTCCCACGCTCCGGCGGTGACGATGATCAGGTCGTAGCGACGGCCAGGATCGACCGGATGCTCGGCATCGGCGCACACGACCTTGACATCGTCGTAACCCGCAGCCTTGAGGCACGCGACTGCCCGATCCGTCACTTCAGAGTCGATGTCCACCGTGGTCACGGAACCGGCAGCGCCAACGAGTTCCCGCAGCAGCGAGGCGTTGTAGCCGCCGCTACCGATCTCCAGCACGTGGCGGCCCTTCAGACCGCCCAACGCGTCAGCCGCTTGGCCGAGCATCTCCGCGATGAGGAAGGGCGCCGACACCGAGCTGATGTTCTCTTCACCGCGCCGCTTCGTGATGACCGCCCTGTTCTCGTACGCCTCCTGAGGAGGAAGGCCCGGCGTGAACAGCTCTCGAGGTACTGTCCGCATCGCCGCCTCCACCTCAGGCCGCAAGGTCAAGCCCTTGTCGACATGATCATCAGCCAGTTGATCGACCATCGCCCGGCGCAGGCTCTCGCTGTCTATCGTTTCGACGCTCATGAACGTCCCCTCCGACGAATTCGAGCCGCCATGGCTCGCGGCGGCACAGTGCTTGCAACGAAGGACCTGCGCGGGAGCACCCGAGCCGGTCGCGCTTTCAGCCGATGGCCGAAAGGTGAGCGACCCAGGGAATCCCATAGTTCAGGCATCCGACGCCATCACTCCGTACGCCCAGACTCCCTCGGCGCGCAACGACCGGGAATGCCGACTTGCGGTCCGACCTTGAGTGCCGACCTTCGGTCCGACGTGACGCTGAGCTGCCTAAACCTTGTGGCACGAGATTCCCCCGCCGCCCTTCACAGTGCCGGGCCGAGCGCAGGCGTGTACGCGTCGGGGGCAGATGGTGAGCAGCGTGACGGTGGAGATTTGCAGATGTGGGTCTACCGAAACTGGCGATTCCTTGCACTCGCCTGCGCAGCCGGGTGCAGCCGCCGGCATTGCAGTGGTGGATCGACGGCGTTTGGGGGCCGTCTATCTTTGGCCAGGCCAGGAGTAATGCGTCAGCGAGGCGGTGGCCAACAGGGCGGTGGGGGTGACCACGACGCTGTCGCTGGCCACCCTGGCGGCGGCGCTGCTCGGGTAGGTCCGTCAGCCGGCTCGCCCAACAGCCATGGTGAGTCACGCCGACCATGGCGCTGGCGGCCAGGTCAGCAGCTCAGATCATCGTCTGATGATGCGGCGGGCGATCTCAATGCCGTACTGACCGTGAGAGTGCACGGACGGCTGGTGCGCCATGCCAGCGGCACTCCGTGCACCCGATCTTGGGCAGGTACCGCGTGTGGATATGACCAGTTGAGGGTTCCAGTTAAGCGGTGTCGGGCGCCGCCTCGTCGGCGCGTGGTGACCTGGGTGGTGTCAGTGTGGGGTGCTGATTGACGGCGCTTCTTTGTAGGGCGGTCAAGGTGTATGCCGCCGCCTCTCGGCGTGCGGTGAACGCCTGCGGTTCCGTGGCTGCAAGTTCGTCGAAGTACCCCACCCCCTCGGCGACTGCATCGAGGATCTGCTCCGACGTCTCTCCGAGAATGCGCGCTACGTAGCCGACGTTCCACAGGGACGTGGCGAGGTCGGGGAGGTAGGCGTCGCGGTTGCCGGCGGCCAGCTCGCGGTAGAGGTCGATGGCTTCCTGGCTGGCGGCCAGCGCCTTGTCCCTCCGGCCCGCCTGCGCCAACCGAAGAGCGTGGTTGTTCAGCGACGTGGCGAGGTCGGGGAGGTGGGCGTCGCGGTTGCCGGCGGCCAGCTCGCGGTAGAGGTCGACGGCTTCCTGGCTGGCGCCCAGCGCCTCAACACGGCGTCCCACCTGCGCCAACGTGGCCGCGTGGTTGTTTACAGACGTGGCGAGGTTGGGCAGGTAGGCGTCGCGGCTGCCGGCGGCCAACTCCCGCCGCAGGTCGACAGCTTCCTGGCTAGCGGCGAGCGCCTCGACACACCGGCCTGCCTGCGCCAACCGAACAGCGTGGTTGTTCACCGACGTCGCGAGGTCAGGGAGGTAGGCGTCGCGGCTGCCGGCGGCCAACTCGCGGTTGAGGTCGACGGCTTCCTGGCTGACGGCCAGCGCCTCGGCATGCCGGCCTGCCTGCGCCAACCGAAGAGCGTGGTTGTTCACCGACATGGCGAGGTCGGGGAGGTGGGCGTCGCGGCTGCCGGCGGCCAACTCGCGGTAGAGGTCGACGGCTTCCTGGCTGACGGCCAGCGCCTCAACACGCCGCCCTACCCCCGCCAATCGGTTCGCGTGGTTATTCACCGACATGGCGAGGTCAGGGAGGTAGGCGTCGCGGCTGCCGGCGGCCAACTCGCGGTAGAGGTCGACGGCTTCCTGGCTGACGGCCAGCGCCTCAACACGCCGCCCTACCCCCGCCAATCG
>NZ_JBFAQS010000012.1:45466-46070 GCF_040678875.1 Micromonospora sp. NPDC049274 | reverse complement strand
GATGGCGAGGTCAGGGAGGTAGGCGTCGCGGCTGCCGGCGGCCAACTCGCGGTAGAGGTCGACGGCTTCCTGGCTGACGGCCAGCGCCTCAACACGGCGCCCCACCTGCGCCAATCGGTTCGCGTGGTTGTTTACCGACGTGGCGAGGTCGGGGAGGTAGGCGTCGCGGTTACCTTCGGCCAACTCCCGCCGCAGGTCGACGGCTTCCTGGCTGGCGGCCAGTGCCTCGACACGCCGGCCTGCCTGCGCCAATCGGTTCGCCTGGTTGTTCACCGACGCGGCGAGGTCGGGCAGGTAGGCGTCGCGGTTACCTTCGGCCAACTCCCGCCGCAGGTCGACGGCTTCCTGGCTGACGGCCAGCGCCTCGACACGGCGCCCTACCTCCGCCAACGTGGCCGCGTGGTTGTTCACCGACGCGGCGAGGTCGGGCAGGTAGGCGTCGCGGTTACCGGCGACCAACTCGCGGTAGAGGTCGACGGCTTCCTCACTGACGGCCGGTGCCTCGACGCGGCGCCCTACCTCCGCCAACGTGGCCGCGTGGTTGTTCACCGACGCGGCGAGGTCGGGCAGGTAGGCGTCGCGGTTACCGGCGACCAACTCGCGG
>NZ_JBFAQS010000012.1:0-45368 GCF_040678875.1 Micromonospora sp. NPDC049274 | reverse complement strand
GGTAGAGGTCGACGGCTTCCTCACTGACGGCCGGTGCCTCGACACGGCGCCCTACCTCCGCCAACGTGGCCGCGTGGTTGTTCACCGACATGGCGAGGTCGGGCAGGTAGGCGTCGCGGCTGCCGGCGACCAACTCGCGGTAGAGGTCGACGGCTTCCTGGCTGACGGCCAGCGCCTCGACACGCCGCCCCACCTTTCCCAACCAAAGGGCGTGCGAGTTCAGTAGGGACGCTCGGTCGTTTGGCGTGGTCGCCGCTGGCGGAGCGCGCAGGGCGTGGGTGGTCAACGCGACCGCGATCTGGCCGAATTCGATCGAAGGGTACGGCACCCGACGCGCTGTCCGCAGGACCCAGTCAGGGTCGAGTTCGGCCGTGACGAGCCGGGCTGCGACCCGGGGAGCGAGCATTCCGGGGAACTGGAGGCCGACCTGGAGTACCGCCTCGGTCATCACCGGCAGAGCCGCGGCCAGCGCCACGTCGATCATCTCCGCAGCGTCGGACTGGTGGGTGCGCGCGCGGCTCAGGACCGTCAGTGCCTGCACCGCCTGACCGAGGGCCAACCCGTGCAGGATCATGCTGCGCTCGGCCGGGGTGCTTTCACGCAGGACCGCGACCGCGAGGTCCTCGGCAAGCAGGTCCGGCTGCAACGTCCCCAGACCACCGCCCGTCCCCGCCGCCGGGTATAGACCGTACAACCAGTCCACGTACCCGTTGACCACCTCCGGCTGCGCCCTGCCCAGGCCCGGCACCCGGCGGACCAGCTCCATGGCCTGCTCACGATTGTCCGCGCCCAGCAGCGCCGCCACGGCGACCAGCCGCCGCAACACGGCATCGGCAGCTGGCCCACCCGCACCTGGTAGAGCGTCGCGGCGGGCCCGGTGCCGCCAGTACCGGGCCTCATGGCCCAGCACCTCAGCCAGCACGTCGAACCGGTCATCACCAAGCGGCCCGCCCAACACCGCCAGCAGCGCCTGCGCATGCATCCGCAACACCGGAACATCCGGGCCCACCCCACTCGGTGGAACATCACCCGGAGGCCGGCGATGCAGCCGGGCGGAGAACGCCACCACCGCCTCGGCCACGATCTGCTGCGGGGTGTAGTCCTCAATACGAGCCGGCACCTCTATGACGTTCGCCGGCAAAGTCAACGCGTCCACCAGATGCGCCTGTGGCGGGTACGCAGCCGACAGCGATGACCACCACAACCCGGCCGTCCGGGCCAGCAACAACACCCGCACACCACCGGCCCGATGCGCCACGCACAACAGGTACGCCAACGCCTGCGGGTCACGGGTCTCCGCGTAATCCACCGTCAGCAGCAACCGGCCCGGCCGGTCACGCACCTCAAGTTCCGTGGCGACCGTCGCCTCCCCACCGGGTGCCACCGGCCAACACTCCCAGCCCGTCAACCGGCCGGCGAAGTGCTGACCCAACCGAGTCTTGCCCACCCCACCCGCGCCCACCAGCAGCCGCACCACACTCGTCGCCGGATCCGCGCACCACCGGTCCAACGTTGCCAGCAGCCATCCACGACCGACGAACCCGACCACCGCCGCCTGCGGACGCAAGAGCCACACCACCGACTCCGGCAACTCCGCCACCAACGCCCCCGCGACCACCCGATCCCGCCGCTCACCCCGCTGCCGCGCGACCCGAACCCACTCCAGGACCGACGGCGCGAACGCTCCCACCACCGCCGCCGTTGCGCCCGCGAGCACCGTCCAACGCAACTTGCCATCCGTGACCAACGCCCACACCGCCGCCACAGCGACCGCTGCGGGAACCAGCACCGCCCACCAGCAGCGCCCGACCCGCCTCAATCCAGCCCGAAGCACACTCGCACGATACTGAAGGTGATCAGACCAGCACACAGTCGATCATCCGAGAATGGCATCGGGTCATCGGCAAAGTCGTGAGCGGATCAGGTTCCGTGCGCGGCTGATCCTGAGGTTCGGTTCCCTCGTGCCGGCGTGCACGGCGTGGCCCTATGCAGGAGACGCAGGTGCGTGCAAACGGACGATTTGCGAGGTGGTCGGTGGGGATCGGGCGGCCGTAGCGTTCACAGGTGCCGTAGGTGCCCGAGTCCAGTCTGCCGCGTTCGGTCAGGGGTGCATTAGCGTGGATCACGAGGACCTCCTGGGTGATGCGGAACCTTCGACAAGCTCCACCTCACCCGGAGGTTCTCACCCATTTCAAGATCTCAGCCCTGTCACCAACGTCCATGGACAGAACAGCTAGGGCCTTGTCGAGGTCGGCCAATCGGCGGCGGGTTGCGGCGAGGACGGCGGCGAGTTGTGCGCGCTCGTCGGAGATCGTGCTGCCCTCGGGGTCGTGTTCGTCGTCGGCGTTGGAGTCCCGGCTGGCCTCGAACACGGCGTGCAGGTCTGCCACGCGCCCGTTCAACTCGTCGGCGACCGCTGAACGCAGTCGCTTCAGTTGAGCGCGACTGCCGTCGAAAGTCACCGTTCTACGTTAGGTTCCGCGGCCATTGGGGTTGCGGACGCTCGACCGGGTCCACCAACGGCCACCCGTCGCCGCCACATCAGCTACGGCCGGAAGTCCCGGCCTGACCTGGCTGGTCACCGCCAATGTGCTCGACTCTGCCCGGATCTTGCGGTGCCCGGTGTTGTAATCCTGCTTCCAGGCTGGCAGTTCCCTGCCGTCAAGGGGATTGCGGGACGGCATGATCACCTCAGGGTTGCCGCGGTAGCCGCCGTCGGCCATCACGGTCCTGCTGGCGAGTTGGTCGACGACGCCGCTGCTGCGGTACACGATCGTGTCCTTGCGGTTGCCGGGTTCCGGGTCGTTCAGGGCGATGACCAGGCGGGTGTTCGCAGCGATCGCCACTTGCAGGTTCGTCAAGTACCGGTAGTTCTTACTATGAGCCGCGAGCCGGTAATCCCGGGTCGGAATCAGGGTGCCGTCGACGATCGCGACCTGGCCCTTCGGGCGGCGGCGTACCGGCGCCAATGCCAGCAAGGGTCCGATCGTGTCGATGACCCGGTGCACTGCCGTGTGCGAGACGCCGAACAGTGGCCCGAGCTGGCGCATGGTCAGGTTCGTGCACCAATACACGGCCACCCGTAACACCCGATCTGACAGGTCGAGGGCCCAGGGCCGGCCCGGGCGCCCGTGGGCGATGGCATCACCGATCATCACGGCCATGCTGTGCGCCACCACGTCGTGCAGCGCCACGTGCGGCGACCAGGCGAAGCAAGCGGCGGAACTGCGCCGGGCGCAGTCCGGTGAATGGGAGGATCAACTCCTGGCCAGAGGTCGAGAACACCTGCACACATCGATGATCATCCGCCGTCCGTGCTCGACTGCACCGGGTACTGAGACGACCCTTCAGGTGGTGGTGACGCCGCCGCGTGACGGCGGAGGCGCAAAAGCGGCTTCCAATGAGCGGGGCGGCGTGATCCCAAAACGGCTATGGCAGGAGCTACGACGGCAGCGTCGGTGGTTCCTCTGGGTGATGATGGTATCGATGGGCTGCACCTACGCGTCGATGTTGATGAGGGGCCCGAACCCCGGGTTCGGTGGTCCGGTGTTCCACTTCACCGTGCTGTGTGGGTTCGGTGCGGTGCTCGTAGCATCGGTGGTCCTGATGCTACGGCGGGGCGGGACCAACGCCGGTAACCGGTGGAGCGCGCACGGACGTCCGAAGCTGCTTGATGACGTATCGCGCAAGCGGACCGTCACCGGGTAACGAGACATCGCTTAGAGTCCGCTCCAGCATCGAAGCACCAACGAGCGGAGTCGCATTCATGTTCGACGACCTCCTCCGCGCCAGCGCGGCACTGCTCCATGACATCAGCGTGCAGGTTCAGGACGTGCGCCACAACGAGCCCGCCCCTGGCTCGGTGTGGCGTCGTGAGACGGCCCTGGATGCGACAGTTGGTGACGAGGGTTTCCCAGTGCCTTACAGCTTTGCCCACCACGTGCACCGCACGCTCAACTACGCTGCTGCCGAACGCCTCGAAACTCTTTCGTGGTGTGTGCAGCCCGGCTTCCCGCAAATCCTCAGCGCCATCGACTTGGCCCGCGCCGCAGCAGAAACAGCGAGTCTGGCGGCGTGGCTGGGTCGTCCGGAAGCGGACGGTGAGGCTCGGCTTCGTCGTCTGATGTACATGGTGCAACGGGCGGATGGGGAGCAACGTGGATTGCAGACAGCGCTGGGCGTAGAGCTGTCATCGAGTTCGAAGGGGATCCTCGACTGGGCTGGCCGCAGGAGGCTGCGTGCCGAGCGATACCCGTCTCGTGAGGCGCTGCTAGCTGCCGTCGATGAGGATGCCGGCTCCATACATTACAAGCGGCTGAGTTCGTTTACTCACGGCAACCTCGACGCCATGATGGCCCTCTACATCGAGATTGAGCAGGCCCAGAAGGGCGATAGCCGGCTCCTTGAGGTACACGCCTTGTCGGTTGCGACTGTGGCAACGAGTTACATGCTCGGGGGGTTAGCCTCGCTGGTCCGAATTACTGGTATCGGGCAGCCGGAGCTGGCGGCTCTTGACGAGAGGGCCGAGAAGTTGGAGGAGGCTTTGGAGTGGGCTGCGGAACAGGTGCCCGACTTGGCGCGGTAATTGGCGTCTGGTTCTCCACTTCCCCATCGCAGAAGTGGAAGATCACCAATATTGGATCCGATTCGCAGCACACGCACCTCGTCATGAGCGTGCACCTGATCTCGTCCACGCGCGGGCGTCCAACCGTCAACCGACGACCGGTGGCGGCGTCGGGTGTGTGCCAACCAGCGCTGGCATCGGTCGCTCGTACTCATGGGCCGCTCGGGCGTCGTCGAAGACCTCTTCGGCGACTGCGGCTGTGTACGGCACCTCGCTGCAGGATGCCCGACCGAAGTGACTAGCCGCATGCTCATCGACCTTTCTCCTGGCGCCGACGGTGTCTGTGCGGCGGGTCCTGTAGCGCAAGCCCTTGGTCCGTGATCGCCCTTCGACGTGGCTCCGTCGATACGTGGGTCGCCCGACGCCACATCTTGGATGCATATGTCCGTTTTGACAATATTCTTGTTATTGAAACTCCATAGTCAACGTTTATAGCGGAATCGGCGCAGATTCTTCCTACAGTGGAATCGTTGCTAAGATTCGCGGTGGGGGTGCCGCAGTGGGTGGACGTGCACGGCATGTGAGGTTCGAACCCTCCTCCCCCCCAAAGAAGACGAACGGGAATGATCAACATGTCGACATCGACCGCGGTTATCTGGAAGGTCGTAGCGCGCCTTAGTCGCAACATTTTGACGCCCGGAGAAGTTGGAACATCCTTCAATTCGACACCAAGCCCAGGCGTGTTCCGAAAATTTGGCGTTCCTCTGGAGTACGCCTACACGCCGCTCAGCTTGACGCCAACACCTCCGTTTTATCAGGCCATCAAACGGAGCCTCGCCGACATTCATCACGAACCCACGGGGAAGAAGTTTCCTTTTGCGCTCCATCTCCCCGTTCTAGGATCTGGCAAACTACGGGCGAGGTTTCGGCTTTATCCACCCGCGACTGCGATCGCGACGTTTAGCTTCGACGCAAGCACCAGCGTCGATGTGGAGCAGCTTTTTGCGTTCCGGAACGTCGAAGTAGATGCGACGCTAAGCCGGATCGCCCGAACCTCGCTCGCGTTGATTAACTCGGGAGACCATCGAGCACAATCAGAAATTTCGATCCAAACTTACCCAGCATTTCGGATACTGCAAAGCAATCTTCGCGAATTCAGCAGCTGGAGCCCTCGCGACAAAAAGCAGCTAATTGGCCTATTGATCGGCAACCGGACGTTCGACTTAATGTCCGATGATATCGTCGCGCGAATCCAAGAGCTCAACTCGGAATTCAACAAAAAGAGCACCGATGAGCTGCTACTGCTGAATAAGCAAAGCCTCCTACTTTTGACGTCTGACCTAGAACCACAGCCAGGTATCGGCGATCGATTCGAGCGCTCCGTCGACCTAGTAGAGGTCGCGCTCGCCTTCAGGACCTTCCTACAGCACTACCCTGGAAGCCGCATCGGCGTCGAAGAGTTTAGCGACTACATCTACTGGAGAATTCGCTCGTGGATCCGCAACTACAGGGCAATATTTGCCGAAAGTGTGTCGAATAGGTATCTTTGGGAACACTTGATTCGCGAGTTCGGCCTGACGGAACTGGTGAGCATGGTGGAGGCAGATAACCGTTGGATTGGCGAAAAGCTGGAGCAGCAATCGAAATTCTTTGCAACCTTGGGGCCCACGTGGTGGGCCGACCCCGACTACGCTAACGCCTTTGCCAACTCAAGCCGCTCACCCGACGCTCAGGAACTCGCCTTCCTGACTGACAGGCAGCTCCGCTCGGCCGTTTTGGCAGATGTCCGCGAGGCTGGACGCTCTTTGACTGCGAAGAGCTATAAGTCGGCAACGGTTATGGCAGGTGCTGCGGTTGAGGCTATGTTGCTCGATGCTCTAATGAACCGCACGGCCCTTAGCCAGCAGAAGCTGCTATCCCAGTCCTTGTCCCAGTATATAGCACATGCGCGCGCCGAGAACCTGGGTTTAGACGAAGGCGTGCTGAGTATTGTCGATCAAGCGATGCGCGGGTGGCGCAACTTGATACACCCGGGGCGACAGTTGCGAATGAATGTCGTAATTGATGAACACAAGGCAAAGCTCGCAGTAAATGCAATGCATGCTCTTGCAGCTGAACTGGCGAAATGATCGTATGACGATCGAGCATGCCGTGTTGCTTGAAACCGTTAGGGGAAGGTCCAGGCTGACCGCTCGGACCCACGAGTGGGCACGGGTCGGTTCTGCTCGGCTGCTGGTCAACTCGCAGCCACACGACGCCATCGAGGCACTCATTCGCTTCGCATCTCTTACGCACTTACAGCTTCTCGGCGGGAGGGCGAGGAAATCGCCAAGCTGAAGGAGTTCGCGAACCGTGCCGAAACTGAGCTCGGCAACAGTTTCTAAAGAGTCACCGCTCAACATACTCCTGCGCGTCTCCGCGAGAATCTACCAGACGCGAACCAGCGCGATGATCAGCAGCTGACCGGATGAGTCCTATCCCGCGCTACACGCGCATGCGTCGCATGCGAGACGTCAACGAGTCCCCGTGAGCCACGACTTCGACCAGTCGGAAGCCGATGGGCGTGAGGTCGGATCGAACCACTTCCAACGCCTGAGGCGGGTCAGTTCGCGGCACAGCGACGACGAGTTCGTCGATGACGTGCAAGTGCGGCTGCAGCGCGGCGGCATGCTGTTGCCCGACTACGAGCACACTGCGCACGCCGCCTTCGAAGGCGGCTGATAGCCATTCCGCCAGACCGACGTCGATGTCGGCACCGCTGGGTAGCGCGAAGTGCGCGCTAGCGTGTCCTCCTGGGATGCCCTCGTCGAGGATCATGCCCGAGACGACGAGGTCAGCGTTCGCGCGAAGGTCGAGCAGGAGCCGTTCTTCCGCCGCCGATTGATGTCCGCCTTCCGCTGCAAAGGCCCAGGCCACGTAAGGCCTACGACGCACGGTCGCAGTCAGCCACGGCTCGAGGACGGTCAGGGCTTCGTCGCGCAACACGTCGGTCTCGACCTGGACGCCGGCGGCGGCGAGCATCGAGGCGCCGCCGTCACCGCGAGAGGTTGGGTCGATGACCGCGATGACAACCCGAGAGATACCCGCGTGGATCAGCTCCTGGCGGCACGCCGGCGTGACTCCGACGTGGTTGCATGGTTCGAGCGTGACGACAGCCGTGCCACCGCGAGCCGCACCTCCCGCTGCGTTGAGAGCGTGAACTTCGGCGTGTGGCTCTCCTTTGCGGCGGTGAAACCCCGCACCCACTACCGTTCCCTGCTGGTCCAGGATCACGCAGCCGACGGGCGGGTTCGGGCTCGTCGTACCCAGCCCAAATGCGGAGAGGGTGATGGCATGCCGCATAGCGGACAGCTCGAGGTCTGACGCCATCAGGCAGTCTCCACAAGGTCGTCGAGGAATGCACGGACGTCAGCCAACTGGCGGTGCTCGTCAACAGCGGAGCCGATCTGGCCGAGTTGGTGCAGAATCCGGCGCGATCCCGCTCGTCGAGCGATCGGTAGCGCTATATGCGCCGTGGCGGCCGCTTGCTCAGGCTGGTCAGCCGCTACATGCGCTGCGGCCTTCGTAAGCAGGGCTGCAGTGAAATCCTGGCGGTGGAGCGACGGGATCGACGGCAGCGCGGCGTCGAGTACCGCGATGGCCTCGTCCGGCCGACGCCCTAACCTCAGACATGCGCCTCGATGAACCTCGATGTAGCCGCTCGTGCAGTAGGAGGCGTGCTCGCCCTCGGGCTTACCCGGGCCGCGGTCCGCGGCCCACTCATGCGCGTTGTCCAGGAGTTGCATGGCCTTGCCATGCTCGCCGACTGTGGCGAGCGCGTGGGCATGCTGCACGCGGAGTGCCGCGCGTACCGGACTGGGTACCTTCTTGTCCTGTAGCATCGCTGCTTCGGCCTCTTCGACAGCACGCTGCGGCTTTCCAGCAAGAAGCCAGTGCTGACTGCTGCGGTATGTCGCCCACGCTGTCATCGTCGGATCAGCAATCTGGTCCGCCCAGGTGAGCGCCTTCCGAGTCCACCCCTGGGCCGCTGGGGCATCGTTGAGCGAGTGGTTCAACCAAGCTGCCGATTCAGCGTACTGGGCGGCGAGGCGTACGAGGCTGGGGCGAAGCGACGATGGCACATCGTTGAGCAGCCGGTCGAGCAGCGTGAGCTGAGCCGTGACACCAATCAAGGCGTACTGCGGTCCGAACAGCTTGTCGTTCTGGACGAGCAGGTGCCACTGGGCTCGCAGCTGATAGATCGTCTCATCCCAGCTTCCCTGCATCGGCTGCTCATGGCCGTGGTTGGCGGTAGTGGTGGCGTCGGTACGCCGCGGGCTGTAGAGGTCGAGTTGGCCGTCGCTGGCGGCACCGAGGACGTGGCGGAGGGCGGCGCGACGCTCTTCGCTGGGCCAACGGTGCTCGCCGCGTTCGAGCTTGCCGATCCAGCGGAAGTCGACGTAGTGGGCGGTGAGGACCCTGCCGGGGTAGAGCCGGTCAAGAGCGGCGTTGACGGCGTCGGCCAGCTCGCTACGCGACATGGATTGCCCTGGCCGCCGAGGTGAAGGTAGACGCCGGCGGGCGTCGCTGAGCAGGGTGTTCGGACTGATTACCGTATCCGGGTGGCGGGGCACTACCGGTCCCGGCGCGCTGGCAGCTGAGGGCCGAGACCTTCGTCGCCATCACCTCTGCGCTGCCGACTGGGTTCGATAACGGTCTCGAGATGATGTGACACTCGCTCCCCCATTTCACGTCCGCCAATGGCGGGCGCTCCGCTGCTGCTGATGGCTACTCGAAGTCATGTGGATTCGATGTCCAGGATGCCAACATCGGGCCCAGAGGGCCACGGTTCTATTGGCGTGAAACCCTCGCGTCAGAGGCCGAGGCACACCTTGGCGCTGCAGCGCACTTTGGCCAGGGTCAGCGGCTGAGGTCGCCGGCCCGGAGGCCGCTGGTGAAGGCGCTCCAAGTGCCGAGTCGGAATTCCAGGATCGGGCCGGTGACGTCCTTCGAGTCGCGTACGCCGACGGTACCGTCGCCTGCGTTGGCGACCTCGACGCAGTTGCCATCGTCGCTGCGGGTGGACTTGCGCCACCTCGTGTATCGCGAAGTCATGCTGGAACTCCTTCGATGGGTGACAGGTCCTGCGCCGCTACGCGGAGCAGATGAATGCTGATGTTGGGCGCGAGCGCAGCGGCCTTCAGCCGGCTGTGCAGGCTCAGATAGGGCTGGACCTCATCCGGCTTGGTGTAAATCAGATCAGTCGTGAGCGTGTCGGCGGCGACAGCAGAGGAGTCCGGCGTGTCGCGATAGCGGTAGATCGAGTAGGCGGACCTGGGCGCGCTGTGGCCCTTGATGGAGGCGTCGATCGGTAACACGCGGACGGTCACGGTTGGGTGTGCGGCGCAGACGGCGACGATGTGCCGGAGCTGGTCAGCGACGATGCGTGGATCAGCGGCGCAGCGTCGGATCGCGATCTCGTCGAGCACGACGTCGTAGCGCGGCCCATCGGCGGCGAGGAGCAACTGCTGCCGGTGTGCCCTGGCAGCAACCGCTGCGGCGGGATCGAAGGCCTCGGGGTGACGGGCAGGGTCACTCCGCAGCCGAGCATCGGCAAACGCCCTCGTCTGGAGCAGACCGGGGACCAGCGCCAGGGCGTACTCCGTAATGGCTCTGGTGCCGCTCTCCAGGTCGGCGTAGGTGGCCTGCCTGGCACCCATTCGTTCCGCGTCGGCCACCCACCATCCCCGCGCCCAGCCGTCGGTCGCCGCGTCCATGATGGCCGTCCGCCGGATGGCGCCGACGCCCAGGTAGTCACAGATCGAGCTGACCAGATCGATGTCGGGGCCGAGGTGCCCATTCTCGAGAGCACTGAGCTGTTGCCGCGGAAATCCGACGGCGCGCGCGAGTGGTTCAGCCGCCAGCCCATGCTCGTTGCGCAGGCGTCTGATCTCGCGTCCAAGCCATCGTCGCCGGACGTACGGACTGGGTCTGGTCACCGGCGGCCTCCAGGGCTTCGTCAAGCCGGTCGACCAGACGGCCGGCTGGAGAACTCAATGTAACCCCAACAAATGCTGAACGATCTTGGAGGCGGTTCCTGCGCAGCGGTAAATGCGCAGCTCAGAGGGCGGTCGGACCGGAGGTCGGTACCTGAGGTCGGACCAGAGGTCGGCATTCCCAGTCGTACAGCATTCCGTGATCGTTGAATCGCAATCGGTTATGCGCCAGTGGGCCCGAGCCCACCAGGCGGTTGCTCGATCGCCCGTAGATCAGCTGGGCAGGCGCCTGCTTCGGCACCGCCCAGTCGAGCAGGGTGCAGGGCCCGTCGCGATCCCCCGTGCGGGATGGTCCCTGCACCCGTCGGACGGCTGCGCGGCCAAGGTCGGCGAGGGTCCCGGCCGTGCGCCCACCCAGTGAGGGGAGATGACGGTGGCGAAGCGAATCAAGTGGTTCGTCCCAGCGAAGGACGGTCGGCAGTACCGGCCGTTCGGCATTGACTGCGAAGGCGCGGCGACGCTGTTCGGTCACCGCAGCGGATGGAACCGGACCGGCGCGGCCGAGTCGAACCGACCTTCCCCTCAAGAACTCGCTGCGGAGAACCGTGCCTTCTGGGCCGGTCTTGATCGGGTGCCTGCCAATCGGCAGATCCGTCTCGCCCCGCAGGGTGATGAGCAATCCGCGCCATGAACGACGCCGGCGATCTCCCCACCGTCAAGCCCGGGACGCTGCTGAGGCTCGGTCCCGACGATTGGTCTCTCGGGCGAGACCTGACCCCTGGCACGCATGTCGATGTGGTCGTCGCCTGGCTCCGCACCGACCTCGCGCACCTCAGCGAAGAGTGGATGTGGGTACGCGGTCACCGACCCCAGTGCGAGTACCCCAAGGTTGATCTACACCCGCCCTGCATGGAGCTGCGCATCAGCGTCGCCGCGTTACGCCGGATCGGACCGACGTCGTGACCAGCACCGACGAAAGCGCTCGTCCCGTGGACCGTTTCGAGTCGGCCCGCCTGACGGTGCTCCAGCACGTAGGTGGTCGCATCTGCTTCCACTGCGACGACAACGAATGCAAGCAGTACGCCTGGGCGATGGAGGAGCTCACCCGCCACACCGGGGGCCAACACCTCCTCTGCCAGCTCGGGCTTCTTCCCGCCACCGATAGCTCACCCGCGGAAGGCCAGCCACGGTGAACAGACCCCCTGGCACAGGCGAAGAGCATGCCGTGCCCATCCACAACGAGCCAGTGCAGCCACGTCGGCCGGTGCGAGCCGTCGGTACCGCTACCGCAATCTCCCCTCGCGTCGCCGACGAATTCTTCTTCCTGGCACACGACGACCAAACCGGCCGGCCCCGGCTCTACGACATTGGACTGGCTTCGGGCCTCGCCGCCGCTCTGCTCGTCGAGTTGTACTACGAGCGCCGCATCACGTTCGAGCACGGGAAGGTCCAGGTCCTCCAGACTTTCCCGCCGAAGGATTGGCTGCAACACCTCGTCCTCGACCGGTTGGTCGCCCAGCCGCAGCACAGCGATACCCGAACCTGGCTGACGTTTCTGTCCACCACCGCCTACGAGCAGGTCGCCACACGCATGTGGCAGGTGGGACTCCTCCGACAGCAGCAGGTCAGTCGGCTCTGGCGGCAGCGCACCGTCTATGTGCCGACGGACATCAACACTGCCGCCTGGTCGTGGGCACGACTGTCGCAGCAGATACGCAACTACCGGCAGCTCAACCACTTTGACATCGCGCTGGCCGGCCTGACGCTGCATACCCAGCTGGACACAGCCCTGCTCGATGGCGCGCCGTACACCGCTCAAGCGCACCTGCGTCAGCTGGTCAACCAATCGTGGCTACCTCTACGCGACTTGCTCGCCGACCTCAGCAGCGTCATCGGCGCAGGAGTACTCAGCCACCGCACCTCCTGACGTGCGGTCCACAACCACCCCCCCAGGCGAAAGAGATAGCATGCCCCACTCGAAACCTGACACTGTCACAGCCGTCCTGGCACGCGGTCGGCTCGGAATCCCCTCCGTGGTGTTCTTCGTGATCGCCGCAGCCGCGCCACTCACTGTGATCGCCGGCGGAGCAACCACCGGGTACGCCGTCACCGGTGTGACGGGCATCCCCGTGTCATACCTGGTCGTCGCCGCCGTGCTCGCCTTGTTCGCCGTCGGCTACGTCGCGATGTCCCGGCGGATCGTCAACGCTGGCGCCTTCTACACCTACGTCACCCGGGGACTCGGGCGCCCGGCCGGCGTTGCGGCAGCCATGGTCGCGTTACTGGCCTACAACGCCATGCAAATCGGCCTGTACGGCGGGTTCGGGGCTGTCCTCGCCCAGTTCCTGAAGAGCCAGTACGGCTGGGACACCACCTGGTGGGCATGCGCGCTGATCGCCTGGGCGGTCGTCGCCGTTCTCGGTCTAATGCGCATCGATCTGAACGGCAAGGTGCTGGCGGTCATGCTCGTCGCCGAATGCGCTGTCGCCCTCGTCTTCGACGCGGTAATGGTCAGTCACCCTGCCAGCGGGACGGTCACCTTCGACACCCTCGCTCCGTCGCACGTCTTCGCCGCCGGCATCGGCGCCGCACTGGTCACGGCGATCACGGGTTTCGTCGGCTTCGAGGGCACCGTCGTCTTCAGCGAAGAGACCAAGGATCCGCGCCGGACCGTACCGCGTGCCACGTACATCGCCGTGGCGATCACCGGTCTGCTCTACGGCCTGTCGGCATGGGCCATGTCCGTGGCCACCGGCCCCGACAGGATCGTGGAAGCCGCCCGCGCAGACGGGACCGATTTAATCTTCAGCCTCGTCTCGCCGCACCTCGGGGCGAGCGTCGTCACGATTGGCCGAATCCTGTTCATCACAAGCTTGTTCGCCGCGCTGCCGTCGTTCCACCACACCGTGGCTCGATACCTCTTCGCCCTGGGCCGTGAACGAGTTCTCCCCGCCGCGCTGGGGCGAACCAGCCGTCGCACTGGGGCGCCGAAGGGCGGCTCCATCCTCCAGAGCATCACCGCGTTGGCCGTCCTCATCGGCTACGCCGTAGCCGGCGCCGACCCGGTCGTGCACCTGTTCTTCTGGGTGACCGTGACCGGCGGTCTCGGCGTTCTGGTCCTGATGACCGTCACTTCGGCCGCGGTGGTTGGCTTCTTCGCTCGCACCGGACACACCGAAGGGCCTTGGCGTGCCGCCGTCGCACCACTCATCGCGATGCTCGCGCTGAGCTCGATCCTCGCCATCACCGTGCGCGAGTTCGACACCCTGCTCGGCGTCTCCCCGCATTCACCGTTGCGCTGGCTCTTTCCGGCCGTGTACGGCGGTGCCGCACTCGCCGGCGCGGCCTGGGCGCTGATCCTTCGCGCCACCAAGCCCGCGATCTACAGAACCATCGGCCTCGGCGCGGAGAGCGCAACGGCATCCCTCCGCAGCCCTGACGCCCTCCGCCAGCCGGCCTGACCCAAGCAGGAGTGAGCATGACCCACATCAGCACCAGCGTGACCGTGCGGCAGGCAACTCGTGGCGATGCGGAACCTCTGGTCGCCGTCCTCACCGAGGCGTTCTTCGACGGGCCGGTGGCCGACTGGCTGGTTCCCGATCATCGCGACCGGCAGATCGTCTACCGCCGGTACTTCGAGCTGGTCTTCAACCACGGCCTCGACAACGGCCACGTCGACACCACCGCCGACCTGTCCGCCGTAGCGATCTGGTACCCCCGTGCCGAACCTCGGCGTGGAGACTCTCGGGAGTATCAGGTAGCGCTGGAAGCGGCCACGGGAACGTACGCGCCGAAGTTTGCCCTCCTCGACGCGGTATTCGAGGCATTCCACCCGAGCGAGCCGCACCACTATCTCGCGTACGTCGCTGTTCAGCCCGAGCAGCAGCGCCGCGGTGTCGGCGCGGCGTTGCTCGACCATCACCACCGTCAGCTCGATGCGCTCGGCATGCCCGCGTACCTGGAGGCCAGCAACCTCCGCAACCGTGAGCTGTACGTCCGACTCGGGTACCGAGCAGGGCCGCCGCTGATCCTGCCCACCACCGGGCCGACGATCTGGCGGATGTGGCGCGGACAACCAGACGCGGCCCGCCCGGCTGCCTTCCCCGAGAGCCGACTGCTGCCCCGCCGGAGGTCCCTGTGATTCCCGCAACGACGACCTCGCTCATGCGGCCCGGACAGCCCAGCGATGTGGCTGCAATAGCCAGTCTCCTGGCCCAAGGCCTCGCCGAGGATCCCGTGGCCGAGTGGCTTGTGCCTGACCCGACCGAGCGTCAAGCCGTCTTGCATAGGCTGCTGGCATTGGAAATCGACCACGCTGTCGAGTGGGGCGACACGGACGTGCTGTTGGACATGAGCGGCATCGCGGTATGGAGACGGCATCCGGCCGACGACGCGCCCGCATTGTCGGACCATCACCTCCGCACGATCACCGGGTCGGCGTTGACCCGGTTCCAGCAGCTCAACGCGCTGGTGAACGAGTACAGGTCCGACGCGCCGCATCACTGGCTGGCGTGGCTATGGGTCGCCCCTGGTCACCGCCGCCGAGGCATCGGGGCGGGACTGCTCACCCGCCATCACGGGGTCGTTGACCAGCTCGGCTACCCGGTCGACGTGGTGGTGACCAACCAATCCGCAAGGGACTTCCTGCGTGCCCACGGCTACATCGCGGGCCTGCCGTTGCACTTGCCCAGCGGGCCGCGGCTCTGGCCACTGCGCCGCCACGCCCGCCCAGCCGCCACCCGCCGGGCCCCACAAACCGACTGATCACTCGACGGCACCTACACCAGGGCCGTCTCGCCGGCCCTGCACCCACCTCGACCCGATCCGACACAAGCGAGGAATCACGAGACCATGTTCAGATCGACGGTCCCAGTCCGCCGCCTAGCCGCGAGCCTCATCGGAATTCTCCTGCTCACCGGCTGCGAGCCGAGCAGGCCCACAAACGAGACGCCGGCCCCCTCAGCGCCGTCAATTTCTGAAAGCCAGCCCGCTGCCATACCGAGCGGTGCCGCTACCGGCTCTGGCCCGACCGCGCAACAACGACTGATGGCCCTCGCCAAAGACATCGAGGCCACGACGGCCGACGGCACCACCAACCTGCCGTACACCTACGTGCACACGCAAACCTGGGCCCGTGCGACCAACGCGATCACCCGGATGGACCTCCGGCGGTGGCGCCACGACGCCGACGGCTCGGGCCAAGAGATCATCCGTCGCCTCCCCGATCTGCCCCGGGTCGACCATCAGCCGGATCGTGCCGAACGGAAGCTGCTCGCACAGGTCCCCGCTGCCGCCAAGCGATACCTGGTAAACAGCCTCCATCCGTACCTGCCCGATCCGCTGCCGACCGACGCGACCGCGTTGGCCGACGCGCTCGCACCTCGCAAGCTGGCAACCGAACCCGCGTACCCGCGGATGCTGACTGGCGGCGTCGTTGCCCTGTCGAGCAGCCAATACCTCAACCGTGAACAGCGAGCAGCAACCCTCCGCGTCCTGGCGGCCGTCCCTCACATCAACTACCTCGGGCAGATCACAGACCTCGCCGGGCGTCCCGGCCTGGGCTTCGCCGTCTCCGCCGACGGATCGACGTCGCAACTCGTGATCGACCCACGCAGTGGCGACATCCTCGCCGCTCAGGAGCGACTGACCGGCCGCCGACCCGGCCTGTTCTCGTACATCCTCATCCTCGAGCGCGGCCACACCGCCAGCACCGCAACCGTTGTGCAGCCCTCACCTACGCAACACCCAGCAGGCACCGGCACCCAAGCCTCTGACCTCGACCGGCAGCGTGGGTAGCAAGGGACAGGTACCCCGGGTCAAGTCGACCCTGGAGTTCGTATCGGAGGTAGAGGTGGCAGACGAGCCCAGGGCAAGAGGCATCGTGTCGATCTCAACGCCCACGCCCGGTTCCACTAGCGTCGACCGAGTGATCACGCATAGTGAAGCCGCTGACCTGCGAATCACGCTCGTGGACCGCCTCTGCGCCGAGAATGTCATCCGCTCGTCCGCCGTCGCGGCTGCGATGCGCCAGACTCCGCGTCACCTGTTCCTTCCCGGGGTACCGCTGCAAGGGACGTACACCGACAGCCCCGTTTACACCAAGACCGACGACTGCGGCACCAAGATCAGCGCGGCTTCGCAGCCGCGAATCGTGGCCAAGATGCTCGAACAACTCGACGTACGACCCGGCCAGCGGGTCATGGAAGTCGGGGCCGGCACCGGCTACAACGCCGCCCTCCTGGCGGCCGTCGTCGGTGACAGCGAACGCGTGGTCACGATCGACGTCGACGAGGACCTGGTCGACGGGGCACGCAGACACCTCGCCGCCGCCGGCGTTACCACCGTCGACGTTGTGCTCGACGACGGCGCGCTCGGGCATCCCCAAGGCGCTCCCTATGACCGGATCATCGCCACCGTAGGCGCCTACGAGACACCGACGGCGTGGCTGGAGCAACTCGCCCCGGACGGGCGACTCGTCGTACCGCTGCGCCTGCGCGGGGCCGCCTCCCGGTCCGTCATCTTTGAGAGGTACGACGGCGGATGGCGCGACCAGGGCAGTGAATTGGCGGTGTTCATGCCGCTGCGTGGCATCGGCGACGACGCCCGCCGACTCGTCTCCCTCACTCCCGAGCAGGACGTGATCCTGCAAGTGCACAAAGATCAGGAAGTTGATGCCGCGGCACTCGCCGGCGTCCTGGAAACCGAGCGCCGCAAGATCTGGACCGACGTGTTCTTCCCGCCGATGGTGTCGTACGAGTGGATGGACCTTTGGCTGGCCTGCCGCCTCGACAACGCCATTATGCGGATGAACGTACAGCCCACAGCCGTTCAACGCGGCGCCGTCACCCCGATGTTCAGGTGGGGGGCGATGGCGACCACCGACGGCGCCCGCCTCGCCTACCTCACCACAAGGCCGGCCCCGGCCAGGCCTGACGGCAGCAGACTGTACGAGGTAGGTGTCATCGGGCACGGACCCAACGGCGAGGACCTCGCGCACCACGTCAGCAAGGAGATCCGCACCTGGGATGCCTCCTACCGCTCCCGCACGGTCCGCTTTGAGATTCCCGACGCTCCCGTCGAAGCGGACCCCTCGGCCGGGCGCTTCGTCCTCGTTCGCCCGCACCACCCGATCACCGTCACTTGGCGGTGACTATCAACAATCTCCGATTCGCTCGGTCCTCTCTGGGGTTGTGCCGTCCCGCAACGATGAGCACGTTCAACCTGACCTCCCAGATTGGATTCCGCATGCGCTTGATCTTGCTGCAACTGCCCGCTCTCGTCGGTGTCCTCATCGGCTCCCTGGCCACGTACATCGCGACGACGGCACAGGAGCGAGGCCGTTGGCGCCGGCAGCAGGCGATCCGCTGGGATGAGCGGCGGATCACGGCCTACTCGGACTATTCACATGCCGTCAAGAAGGTGATCTCAATCGCGGTGCGCCTCGCCGCAAAAAGAGGCGTCTACGAGGACGACTTCTGGTTCGGCGGCGAGGTCAACGAAAGTGATCTGCTCGCGGCTGAGGACGAACGGACAACTCGCTGGGAGGCAGTGTTGATGCTGGGCGACGACGAGGTAGTCGCAGCCGCCCGGCAGTGGCACCAGGTGACCTTCCGCCTCATGCGGCTCGCCTTGGGTCAGCCGAGTGATCTGACGTGGAACGAGGCGGTGCGGGCTACCGGTCAGGCGCGAGGCCGCTTCTACACCGCTGCCCGTCGGGACCTTGGCGTGAAGTTCGACGCGTCCTCCGCGCCGTACGAGTGGCAGATGTCCAAGTGGCTGATCGAACGACCCGAAGACACGAATACCGCTGTTGCCGGTGATCCGGTCGCCTGAATCGCGCCCCGGTCGTCGGGGATACACGCGGGCACCGCAGTTGGTGCTGCAACCGCGGATGTTCGTGGTGTCGGGATCAGGTCGCTCGGGCGGCGGATTGACGCCGTCGTCACTGACGCTTGTTGGGAACGAACGCTTTGGAGCGGCGTCAGGATAGTCAGCGCGCGTGCGGCAAGCAGCTCTGTTCCCTCGCCGGGACGCGTCGAGTTTCGGATGCGCTCGATCATGCCGCCGGGCGATCCGGGCGGGGTGCCCACTTGCCACCGTCCAGCCAGGCGTTGGCTCCCACCTCAGCCTGCGGGAACGGCGTCGTGTTGTGGCTGCGGGTGCCGAGGTCGGGGCGTTCCTTGCGCTCCTGCTCGTCGATCTTGATCAGGTCCGACATGGCCTCTACATGCCGGCGCTCCGCGTCCATCAGGAAACTAACGAAGTCCTTCACCACCGCCAGGAGGGCCGCCTCTGGGTTCGAGCAGGCCGAGAAGAGACCGTTGACGGCGTCGACGTACCCCTTGAGGGCCTCGATGAGCTTGCCGATGTGCTGGTAGCCGAGGCCGGCGTACGCATTGCGAAGGCCTTCGAGCATGCTGGCGGCCTCTTTGCCCTCCTCGGCCAACCAGCGCGTCTGGGTCTCAAGCTGAAGCAGGTAGGCCGAGGCGCGCTCGGCGTACTGGCTGAACGCCTGAGAGGCGCTGCCCTCCCAGTACAACTTGAGGTTCTTCAGCTCGCCGTCCATCTCGCCGCGCAGCTCGGCGTAGGTGCCCGCGGCCGAATGCACCAGATCGGCGCGGTTCCAGATCACCTTGGGTGCGGAGCGCCAGGCGTGGACCATCAGGTCACTCAGCGGGAGACGCTGACCGGTGCCCAGCTCGATCAGGATCGCCTCAAGCTGGAGCAGCGTGTCCCGGTGCTCGTGGATGAACGTGTCGAGCTGGTCGCCCTCGCCGTTCTCGTAATAGATGGTCCGGCCGCCGGAGAAGCCGAGATTGTTGCCGTCGGTGCTGCCGACGGTGACCGGCTCCTCGACCTCGCGGGTCCGCGGCAGCCTTTCGTCGCGGGTAGCGCCCAGCCTGTCGTTGCCGTTCGGAATGGCCAACGTCGGCTGGTCGCCCGGCAGCCTGCGCTCGTACGGTTGAGACAGGATGCCGGCGCCGCCCGGACGCACACGCACGCTGCTGCCGTAGCCATCGGCGAGCGGCAGATAGGGTCCCAGGTCCTGGTTGAACACGTCGAAGTCGGTGGCGACGTCCAGATCAGTGCCCTCGTAGTCGGCAGCGATCTGCATCAGCCCGTCGGCTATGCGCTCCATTTCGTTACGGGCGATGTTCGCCTCGGACAGCCGGCTACCCAGGGCCGTCGTCCAGTCCCGGTTGAGCTTGTCGGAAATTCCCTCAAGCGTGCCCCAGGCAGCGACAGGGACCATGCCGACGTCACCGAGGTAGCGGCGCACGGCGCTGTATGTCACGGCATCCTCGTAGCGCTCCACTCCGAAGGCCACCAGTGCTCGCGACTCGACCCGCAGGGCCGACGTGTCCGTGGTCATGCTCCGTGTCTCCCCCCGTCCGTTGATTCGATCGGCGAGAACAGGTCGACGCCGATGGGCGAGCCGAAGTAGTCGATGCGCAACTGGCGGTACCGCCGCCGGTGATCGGCCAGTGCTGCGAGCAGGGCGGTCCTAATCTCGGACGCCACCTGGTCCGGGCTGCACCGGCGCAGCATCCCGGGTCGAATGTTCACCTGCAGGTCCCCGTCGTGGTCCCGAACCACCGTCACCCAACCGTTGGCGGAGACACCTTCGGCCCTGATGCGGCTTACGTCCTCGAAGTAGCGCTCCAACTTGCCCACGACGTGCTCCTAATCCGCGGACTTGAGCGTCATCGCCCGGTCGGTGATGCGCTGAGCGCTGGCGTTCGCGTACGCGACGAGCTGCTCGACCGTAGAACCCGGGTTGCTGAAGTCCGCGTAGACGTGCGCGTACCGGTCGTCGGATGCCACGAACGCACCTGCGAAGACCTTCTCGTTGATCTTCTCCGAGCATGAGCGCGCGACCTGGTATTCGACAGCGTTTGGATATGGAACCGCCTCGCCGTAACAGGGGCCTTCCGTCGCGGTCTTGCGCAGATATGCCTCATCGTCACTCTGGGTGAGACTCACGGTGATCTTGCCCGCGTACGACCGATCGACCGACGAAAAATCGAACTCGCAGCTGACCAGAGACTTGCTGGACTCGCGTTTCGGCTCCGCACGTGTCACGGTCCACGACCCCTCGACGACGCTCGGCAAAGCCTCAACCAACTCACTGCAGGAGGGAACGGCCTCATCGTCGCCGAACGGCCCCCACCGCCAGGCGCCCAGCAACCCGAGGGCCACCGCGACAAAGCCGGCCACGACGGCCAGCGCCTTCCTGCTCCCCCACCCGCTCACCAAGCAGACCGTTGCTCGTACATGGGGTGTTCTCCCTTGGGGGCCTGCGGTTGCAGTGATGCCAACGCGATCCTGGCCGCAGCCCGTACCTGCCGGGCCAACGATTCATCCGAATGCCGGTTCAGGCCGTCGACCTGCACCGCGATGTCACCCTGCCTCGAGGCGACAATGCGAACGGACCGGTCCGGCGAACAGACATCCACCTCAGGGCCAGGAACAGGCACCTCGGGCTCTGAAGGCTCTCGCGACCCGAGGATCATCGGATCGGTCCTTTCCGGACGACCGTACGAACCGCCGCCGCTACATCGTGCGAGCGCCCGATGGTCGCGTTCTCCCGTCGCGGCGTCACCATGGCGACGACCCTATCAACGAGTGTCACCGGCTCGCCGCCCTCAGTGATCACCGCAGATCGAAGTACCATCGCCGACTCGTCCGACATCATCGAGATCGCTGCGCCCCCCGCCCTGGGGACGGATCGGTCCTCGACCACGACGGCTCGGGCACCGAGTTCCTCGGTCGCGGCGGTTTGGGGAACGCCATCGCCGACAGGCTCCTGTCTGCACCTTGGCTACCGACGTCCTGTCCCTGCACCAACGCACGGGCGAGGTCCTGCACAACATCGTCAGATCGTGCAGCGGGGCGCCACCCGCTGGCGGCTCGGTAAACGAGCGAGCCTGCAGGGCGTTCCAGAATCGCCTCCGCCTTGACGAACAGTTCACCTCGCTGCAAAGCAGCGGTCAGCCCTTTGTGAAGCGTGGCCGCCATGAACGGGAGTTCCGAGTTGAGGCGAGAGATCTGCTGAGCATGGGTGCCGTCAGGATCGTCGCGGTCGCCATGCCCGCGTGACCGCAGCCAGCGTAGGACCTCTGCCAGCTCGGCAGCAGTATCACGGGCTGGGCCGACCGGAGGGGTCGCACGCAGGTCAGCGGCTGCGATGGCGGCCTGCCGCCAGCCGCCAATCAATCGTGGGTCACCATCGCTGGCCAGGACGTGGACCGCCAGTCCGAGCTGAGTTCCGAGCTGCAGGTGGATGCTCGTCAATTCCCTAGGGTTCTGCCACATCCAGGTGCGCGCCGCGTTGACCGCAGCGAGGGCGTCGGCCACGCTGTTGACGCCCGGCACGGGATTCAATGGGGACCTGGCAATGTCGAGACCGTGCAGCGGGGGTTGCCCGCGGCCCAGAGCAACCAACTCACGGGCAACCGCGCTCAATCGGCTGCTCGCGGTCCACCTGGCGGCCTCGGCCACCGGCCGATAGATCTCGGCAAGGTGCCCCCGCCCCTGATTGAGCCACCCAGGCAGCGCGATGTCGATCGTTATCGCAGCCGTGGCGAGCCTGGCGATGTCGGCAAGGCTCGACTGGACACCACCGCCAGCCCGGATTGCGAGCCCCTCCGGTGTACGCGGCTGATGGCCCGGTGGGACGTGACTGACGAGAATGTCACCGATCACGCCGATGGCATCCGCAGCCCGACGCAGGGAGCGTGCCGGCTCAGCGGTCACTGCGGCTGGGGCGGCCGGAAACTGCCGGTCAACGATCGTAGCGGCACGAAGCCCGACGTAGAGCTGGGTCAGCCGCTGCCCTTCTCTTGTCAGAATCGTCGAGGCACCTGCCCGATCCGCTACCTCGACTGTCGGACGACCGCCGACCAACAGCTCAGTCGCTCTGGCCAACTGTGCGTAGACGGCCGCCCGGGCGTTCACGGCGGCGTTGATGTCGGCCGCGTTCCTGACTCGCCGTTGGCCCATCGCCGTGGCCGCCGCACGTAAGGCCTGATAGGCCTCGTTGTGCCACTGGCCAACGGTCATGCCAGCGCCGCTGCCGCACGCCGTAGCTGCTGGGCGCCGGCATCGTGACTGAGTCGCCGAGCCAGGTCATCACGGTCGTTGGTGGCTTGGCGCTCGTGATACCGCGCGAGTTGTTCCATCAACGTGGCCACGACGAGGCGGGTGTCCGCGTCATCGCGCACCGGGGCCTCAGCGTCAACAACCACGTCGTGGTCGGCATACAGCCTCGCCCGAACGTCCAGTAGCTCGAGGCCGAAGCGGTCCCAAGCGAGATCGGTTCCGGCCAGCCTCTTCCACGCTTCGAGGGCCAGCTGAATCACTCCCGCAGCGGCAACATCGTCGGCATCGTCAGCAAGGCGAGCCATCATTTCTCGTGCTGCCTCGGCGTATTCCATACCGTGAGCTTGGTTCGACGTCCGCATTTCGTCCATCCCTTCGCGAAGTGGAAGTTGATCGATGGGCTATATCTGCCATATGGATCAGTTGACAGGTGTGATCGCCCTATCCGGTCCCGCTGGTCGCCGACAGCAGATCTGGCAGAAGTTGGCGTAGCAGGGCATATGTGACAGGCGCGAGGTCCTCGGGTATCTCGGCTTCTCGGGTACGCATCAGCTCACCCAGAAGGTTGCGTAGCTCGGCGGTATGCCCCTCAACGTGCGCCGCGCGCATGATGTCGCGCCAGGGCCCATCGTCACCGCGCTCCGGATCGGCCAGCCAGGCCCGCTGTACCGCCCAACGCGCAGCCGTGGGGTCGCCCGCCTCGAGGTAGAGCTCGGCAAGCTCGTGGGCGGTGTCGACGACAGCGGAGGTGATGTGCCCCGGGTAGATGTCGGACGCGGGTAGCCAGGTGAAGGGGTTGCGGGTGCCGATGGCATAGGCGCGGTCAGCTCCCTCGAGAGGGGCACCCCGAACCAACTCCAACGCCGCACGTAGGTCCTTGACCCCGGCAGGACCGCGGCTCTCACCGCGGCTGCGCAGCCGGCGAAACAGGTGCCAGTCCAGCAGGTAGCCCGGCGCCAACCGGTAGAGCCGATCAGATCCCATCTCGGGTAGCCAGGCGGTGCCGTCGTTGGTCTCCCCCAGCCACCGACGGGCACGAGTGATCGCCACCCGACGGCTGGCGTCCTTGACCTGTTGATCGGGCCACAGCGCGTCGGTGAGCTGCTCGGCGGATGCTCCGCGAGCGCCGCGTTGGGCGAGGTAGACGATGAGTTCCGCGTGGAAGCGGCGGCGCTGTTCGGGCGCCGGGCCGGGCGCGTCGACGTCGACCGCCCCGAGGATGCTGATGCGGGGGCGGCTGTTGTCCTGCTCACGCCAGGACCGCAGATCCTCATCGAGCTGGGGATCGGCTTGCCTGCGGCGCTGGCGGATCGCGGCGGTGATCTCGCGCGGTGGAGCGGCGATGTTGCGGGCCTGCTCGATCCGGGGCACTGCGACGATGGGGTCCGACGGAGTGGACGTATCGCTGGCGCCGGTCCCTACATCGTTGGACGCTGGTGCTGCCGGCGCTGCCGGATCGCTCGTACTCAAGAGGTCGAGTACTGAGCCGGCCGCGTCCGTGTCTTGAGCCCACGGTTCCGGCTCGGCCGCCGGCAGGGTGGGCTCGTCTCTAGCGGATCGCGCCTGGGTCATGATCTCGACGAGCGGTTCCAACTCTCGAACGGGCAGTCCGGCCGCGGCTCCCTCGACAGAAAGGAACGGCAGGGTGAGGTGTAGCAGGCCGTCCTCGTCGATGATGGCGGTGTTCGGGCCGGCGTCGGCGAGGGCCTTCGTGGTGCTGGCGACTGCGACAGCGCATCGTCCGGCGTCCCGCAACTCCTTCCCCAGATCATCTAGTACGCCGAGGTCGTCTGCGCCCGGGTCGGCGACGAGGAGAACCTGAGGTGCCCAGGCCTCGCCGACGTCGAAGATGCGACCGGCGAATGTGTTGGCTGCTCCGTTTGCGGCGAGGGCGGCTGTCACGGCCGCGGCTCGGCGACGAAGCCGTGTGACAGCCTCACCAACCGACGAGACCGCGCGTACCCGATCGGGGTTGAGGGCGATGAGTAGTTCGGTCTCCGGGACCGGGAAGCCGGTGACAATGACCTCGACCTCGTCGGACCATGCGTTACAGGCCAACTCGCAGGCGACGTAGCGCAGCAGAGCGAGGGTGCGTTCGCTGTCACCGGCGATGGTGAGGCTACCGAGGCGTTCAAGGTCGAGCAGCAGATGTCGACCGGGCTGTGATCCGACTGCGACGAGAGTCGGCAATGGGGCGAGCTGCTCGGAGAGGGGCGGCACTGTGGCGGCACCGGGTAGGGTCCAGCTCCGGTGATCGTCGATCCATGGTGCGGGCGGTTGTGGACCGGGCTCGTTGAGCACCAGCGTGACGTCGCGGTCGACGATCCAGGCGGCGGCGATATCAGGCAAAGGTTGATCCCGCTCCGCCAGCGCTTTGGCGAGGCTGCGTAGGGCGAGGTCGAGCCGGTCGACGTCGGCTGGTTGCTCGGCAACCCGAAGCGCTCGCTCCGTGGCGCCGTCGCGGGGATGCGGTAGCCGACGGCCGGGCCGACGGTGCTGGCGTTGGCGGTGTCGGCGCCGCACGACGGCGGCGAGCAGCAGCGCGGCAAGCAAACCTGCGCCGGCCAGCGACCCCAGAACTGTCGTCTCGTCGAGGTCGTTGTCCTCAGTCGGCGGTGTGGACCGACCGTTCGGCTCCGACGGGTCGGCGTTCACCCCCGCCGTAGTCGATGGGGCGGATGTCGTCGGCGAGGGCGTTGGCGTACCGGCAGAGGGCGCCGCGGCTGAGGGCTCGAGCGTCGGCGCAGTCGGGGCCGGCGAGGTGGTGGTGTCCGGTTGGCCGCTGCCTTGCTCGGGCGGGTGGGGCGCGGCCGGCTGGTCACCGTGGTCCGGAGCGCTCGGATCCGGTTGGGTTCGGTCGCCGGCAACGACTTGACCCTGGGCGTGGTCGGCAGGGCCCCGATCACGAGCATCCTCGGGCAGGGTGATGCGCCATCCGCGCTCGATGTGGTTGGGGAATCGGTGATCGCGCCGTTCCAGATCTGGGTTGGTAGCTGCGATCTCGACGTAGCGGTCGGCGTCACCGAGAAAGCGTTCAGCGACACCTGCCAGCCAGTCGCCGCGCGCCACCTCGTAGACAAGCGGCCCGGCCGTTTCGGCCGACGACACCGTCCTATATGTGGCCGTCAGAGAAGGGCCCACCGGAATCCGTAACGTCCAGCCGGCGTACACCCGGGTGTTGCCCGGTTGAAGGCTCCGTCCGTCAGGCTGCGGAAGACCGTGGTTTGTCTCGGCCAGGCGCTGCCAGGAGACGTTGTACCTCTCCGCAATATCGAGCAGGCTCTCCCCGCGCTCCACCGGATGCTCGATGTAGCCGGCCGCGTCCGACACATCCCGTACGGCTGTTTGCGATGAGCCTTGCCGAGGTGTCGCGTGTTCTGGTGCGGCCACCGCCGCGCTAGCCATAGCGGCGGGCACTGAGGCCGAGGCCAGAGCCGGCGCGGCGAGCGCGCCAAGGATGGCGGCAACCAGCGCGGCAGCGAACCGCTGCTGCATCCGCATGCCGGGGATCCGGGTCGTGTTGCGCGGGACGCGTCCGCGCCGGCGTCCTCGCAGTTGGGCGACGGTCTCCATCACCAGGGCGACCAGGAAGGTGACCCAGGTCCAAACGACCAGAACGACGGCGACCCACCCGATCAGTGCCAGCGTCTGCAGGAAAAGGTCTCCATCGTCCGGGCTGCTGATGACCTCCCATGCCTGGCCGGCGGACGTGCCCGGATCTTTGGCGGTGTTACTGAGCCAGGTGACCACGCCGGGCAGCGGATTGCCGGCCGCCCAGACGAGAAGGATCGGCAGGACGACGATCAGCGTGACCACGGCGAGGGCGACGGTGCCGTCGAGCGCCTGCCTGCCACGACCGTCAGTCGGGGTCCGTGCCACGGTTACTCCTTCCCGGGTGCTATTGGGCGATCAGGGTCGCGGTTGCCCGTCCGGTCGCCGTCGTGCCTGCGCCCCCGCCGAACAGGTCGAGCAGGATCGGGTCCCAGGTGACGGTGACCGTGACGGTGAGCTGTTGGGAGCCATCCACGGTGACGGTGCCCGTGACTCCCTCGAGATCGTCGAGGTACGCCTGGACGGCTGCGGATGCCGTCGAGGCGTCGATCTCCTTGGCGCCGCCGTCGATCGCCTGTCCTGCCTTGATCGCCTGCCCGCCCGCGCGGGCCGCCTCGGCGGCGATGTTGTCCGCGCGTTGGTACGCGCGCACCTTGGCGCCGCCGTCGACGACAAGGCCGATCAAAGCGAGAAAGGCCGGCGCGAGGACTGCGAACCAGATGGTGATCCGACCATCGTCGCCGCCCGACCGTTGCCAGAAGGTAGTCACTGCCGGCTCCGGTAGGTGTCGAGCGGGCTGGTGAAGGAAGCAGCGAGCGGCACGGCGCCGGGCATCCCGGGCAGCGCGACATCGGACAAGGTAGCGGTGCAGCTAACTGTGGCGGTAACGGTGGCGGGTTGGCCGACAGGAACACCGAAGCCTGCGGCGGAAACCGTGACGCTCAGATTGGTGCAGCTCAGCCCCTGGGCGTCCAGGGTCGAGTTGGCGGCGGCCTGTGCCTGCGCGTTCGCCTCAGCGGCGGTACGTGCCAGGGACGCCGTGCGGGCGGCGTCGTAGGCCGCCGCCTCGAGTGCCTGGCGGGCCAGGTTGAGCCGGCCACCGATGATGGTGCCGGCGATCAACGCCAGGATGGCCGGTGCCACAACGGCCATCTCGATGCTCGCCGAGCCGCGTTGATCACGGATCCGCCAGGTACTCATGGCGTTGTGGGCCGTTCGACGGGGCCGTGGGCCGACATGCTGACGGTCCAGCTCAGCCCTGGAAGCACCGTGATCGCCTGGCCGGTAACGGTAACGTGCGCGTCCGTCTCGGTTCGGGTGACGACGACCTGGTGGTTCTCCAGGCCCACGCCAGCCGTCGACAGGAAGTCGGTGGCCCGTCCCTCTCCCGCTGCAGCCGAAGACTGGTAGCCCCGGGCGGCGTTGGCTCCCTGGGTTGCAGCACCAAGTGCGATCGACTGGGCGAAGTAGATCAGCCCGGTCTGGATAACGGCGAAGGTCAACAGGACCATCGGTAGCGCGACGATGGCGAACTCCACGGGCGAACTGCCGCGGTCGCTGAGGCAGAGGCCCGCCCGCCCGCGTCCGGTGAGACGCGGGCAGACGGAGGTTAGCGCCTGAATCACGGCTGGGTCGGGATGAGAGCGACCCAACCGTTGGCGACGGCGACGATCGCGCCGGCGACGACCACGGCGCCGGCCACGAGGATCGCGGTGATGACGGCGGTGCCGACTGGGCTATCGCCGCGGTCGGTCCGGGCGGGATCGGTCAAGTCCTGCCAGCGAGTCGCCAGGAAGGCGGTGACGCCGTGGATGGTGAGCATGGCGGGTTCCTTTCCGTGAGGGGTGGTGCCGGGATCAGTGAACGAACAGGCGGGCCATGAAGGGGTAGCCGATGAGGACGAGGAGTACGAGAATCAGCGCGGCGGCGGGGATGTCGAGCTTGTTGGTACGCAGTTCGGCCTGGGCGAGAGCCTCGGTGCGGATCCGGTCGCGCATCGAGTCGGCTCGCGCGCGGAGCGTCTGGTGGACGTTGGCGCCCTCGCTGCCGGCAGTTCGCATGATGTCCGCCAGGTCACCCAGCTCGACCACGTCGATATCGCGGGCGAGGACCTTCAGTTCGTCCCACGGTGGTCGCAGTTGCAGCTGGGCGCTGAGCAGAGCTTCACGGATGCGGACGAAGACCCAGCCGTGGCAGACGCTGGCCGCCCGGTCCAGCGACTCCACGGGACCGTGGCCACCAAGGACCTGATGTGCGGCGAGGTCGAGGTAGGTACACATGGCCCGGGTGAATTCCGCTCGTGCGACAGCGGCCTTGGAGACCACTTCGCGGTGGGCCAGCACCGCGCCGGCCAGGGCGGCGGCGATGGTCGCGCCCACGGGGATGAACACTGGGATTGGCAGAGACAGCACCGCGGCGACCGTGATCAGTGCGGGCAGGATGAGGCAGAACAGCGCCGACAGCCCGAGGGTGAGGAAGTACTGATCGGTGGTGCGGTCCAAAAGCCGCAGGTCCGCGTACGGCACCGTGAACCGACGTCGGAGCCAACTGATGCCGGCTGGCGTGTTGCTCGCGGTGCTCAACGGATGAAGTCGTCGAAGCGCGGGGCCCAGGGCTGGCGGCGCCGGAATCAGCTGTACGACGAGCAAGAACACCCCGAGCCCGGCCATCGCGCCGGCGATGACCATGGCGGTGAGGTAGCTGTTGTTCATGCTGCCGCCGCCCAGGTCTGCACCTCGACCGGTGGTAGGAGTCGTTCCCGCTTGGGCGGCAGGCTGAGCTTGCGCACCGAGGTCATAAGCACGATGTACAGGCCGGCGAGGAACAACAGCACGAGCTGCCCAAGGACGCTGCCGTACGGCTGCAGATAGTGCGGATTGATCACGCCGTAGGCCAACAGCAGGATGGTCATGCCGGTCAGGAACCGAACCGCGAAGCGTGGACCCTCGCGTTTCGCGTCCACCGTCGAGCGCATCTCGATCTCGGCGGCGATAGACCGGCTGATCCCGGTCAGCACCTCATGCAGGCCCTCGCCACGATCGGTGACATGCAGCATGAGCGGGGCGATGACCTGGTCAGCGGTGTAGTCATTGAGGTCGTCGGCCATCTGCTGCAGCGCGGCGGTCGGGTCGGCGCTGCCCTGCAGACGCGCCGCCAGGTCGCGGACCTCTTGCTCGATGAGCTGCGGCGCCGTTGCGGCGGTGGCGACGACAGCCTGCTGCAGGCCGATACCGCGGGCGACGATGTCGGCCAGCCGGCGGGTCCAGGCTTCCACTGCCTCGAGCCGGGCGATTGCCAGCTTCTCCGCGCGACCGGCGGCGAACAGCCACGGGATGCCGGGAAGAGCGATACCGATGATCACCCCGGCGGCAGGCCAACCAGTCAGCAGCCAGGTGAGGGCACCGGCACCGATCGCCGTACCCATCTTGACCTGATGGGTACGTTGCTCGCGACGCGTGCGTCCGGGCCCGGCCCACCAACGCCGGGCACGCTGATGCAGTACCGACGGCGGCTTGGGCGGACGGGTGGTCCCTACGACACCGAGAACACCGACGACCGCACCCGCGACGGCCAGCATGCCCGCCAGCACCGCGGAGAGGTCGAGCAGACTCATGGCCGCCTCTGCCCGGTGTCGAGACCAGCCATCCACGCGCCGTGGTTGTGCTCTCCCTGGCTGATGTAGGCGGTCAGTTGCCGCGGGTCGTAGCCGACACGCAGCAAAGGTTCGAGCAGCCGCTCCGGCAGGTGGCGGGGTACGCCTCTTCCATCCGATCCCGGTCCGAAGACCTGGGTGGTGACGAGCTGGTCACCGTTCATCCCGCCGACCTCGAGCACTTCTGAGATGTACCGGTGCTTGCGACCGCCGAGCTTGGTTTCGTCCTCGACGTTCACGTACACGATGAGGTCGATCGCGCCTCCGGCCATCCGCCGTGCCAGTTCGGCGGTCATCTCGGGCCCGTGCTGCAGTGCCAACTCGATGACGCGGTCCATCACGGCGCGCGGGTGGCGGGCGTGGATGGTGCAGAGCGACCCCTTGCTGGTGGCCATGGCCTGCAGCATCGGCACGATCTCCCGGGATCGCACCTCACCGACAATGATCCGCTGCACGGACATCCGGAGGGTCAACGGGATCATGTCCATGATCGTGACCTCGCCGGCGGGCCGACCATCGGCACCGCGGCTTCCGTGGCCTTCCCGGGACTCGAGGCTCATCGCCCATCGGTGCCGCCCGGTGGTATGCAAACCGAGCTCGCGGGACTCCTCGAGGGTGACGAACTGTTCCCGGTCCGGGATTTCGCGGGCTAGACCGCGTAGCAGGGTGGTTTTGCCGGCATCGGCCAGCCCGGCAACCATGATGTTGAGACCGGCGGCCATGGCCGCCTTGAGGAACTGGCAGATCAGGTCATCCATGGCGCCGTATCGGTCGCGGAGGTCTTCGAGGCTGACGTCCATCAGGGTGTGCCGGCGGATCGCCGCGTACGGACGCACCGACACCTGCATGAGTACGGTGAGGCGGCTTCCGTCGGGCAGTTGCATGTCCAGCCACGGCTTGGTCGACGACAGCGAGCGCTCGGTCGCGCCGGCGCGCATCGCGAGGACCTGGAACATGTCGATGAGTTCTTTGTCGGTGTCGGCCACCGGCTCACCGACGGTAATCCGACCGTCGGTGTGCTCGATCCGCACGTTGTCACAGCCCAGGATGTGGACGTTGACGATGTCCGAACGATCGAGCAACTGCTGTAGGCGGCCGAGGCCGAACATGTCAGCCGCGACGGCGTCGAGAAGGGCGCCTTCCTCCGCCTGCGAGATCGGCTGCCCAGCCTGATGCAGAGCGTCGACGTGATCACGCACCAGTCGCGCCGCGATGCGCTCCGCTTCGGCGTGCCGGTGGGCGGTGGAGACGTTAGGCGTCTCCCGCAGTGCCGCAGTCAGTTCCGTGCTGACCCGAGCGCGCAGCAGTCGTACTGCCGCATAGTCGATGCTCACCGGTGCGGGCGGTCCCACGGCTGTGGCGGGCCGATCAGGCTTTGGTCCGAAGGTCGCGGCGGTGCCGTTCGATGGCCAGCGGTGGCCATTCGTGGCGATGCGGTCGGCCGCTGCCGGCCAGCTCGGGTCGCTGGGTGAGCGCTCATCAGGCACGGCTGCTCCCGCTCGATGTCGTCGGTTCCAGGTGGGCTCGCCGCCGTGTGATCGCGTCGCGTACCGCCGGCTCTGTGCTGGCAGCGGCCCGGAGCAAGCGCTCGCTGCCTCGCAGTCGACCACCGCCGTCGCTCAACATCTCGGCGGTGCGCCGGTCGTCGGGGAGTTCAAGCACGGCGGGTAGCTGCAGCCGCTGTTCGATGTCCCGCCGACCGTAGGGACCATCGCCAATCAGCGCCAAAGCGAGCCCTCCGGGCCCCTGGCCGTACTGGGTCAGTTCCCGCCGAAGCATTTCTGCCGCGCCTGCAGCTGGTGCGATAGTCCGCAGGGTCGTCACGCGGACCACGAGTAGCAACAGGTCGGCACGGAAAAGCAGTGGCCACGGCGGCGCGCTGGTGGCGAGTCGCCCGCAGTCGGCGATGACGTCATAGCCGGAATCACGGTGCTCCAGCTGGCCGAAGAACTTGGTCAGCGACTCCCAGGTCGGTCGGAGGGTGCCTGCTTGGACCGTGTCGTTGATACCCGGCAGGACGAAACGCTGACCCGGATTCTTGGCGTCGAGGTCGACGAGCTGGTGGTCGAAGGTCTCGGCGAGCTGGTCGCGGAGGGCCGCCGCAGCAAGGGGCAGGAGGCCGATGGGTGGAATCTCAAGTCTGGACAGGTAACCGCTCAGGATGCTGCCGCCGGACGGGTCGCACTCGGCCAACACCGTGCGCCCCTGCCAGGACAGGGCGCACGCCAACGCGGTGGTGGTGACGCCGGGCGAGCCCTTAGCCGAAACCATCGCGACGATGGCCACGTCAGCTCCCCGTGGTCAATGCGACGGCGATGCGGCCGGCGGCCGCACGGGAAGCGATGAGGGGCCCATCTCGATCGGCGACGGCGACGTTGAGGAGCGTGGTGCCCTCCTTGGCTCCGGCTCGTACGTCCACCACGGTGGCCTTGATGCTGATCGGCGGGGTTGTCGTCTGCTGCTGGTTCGGGACCGGACCTTCGTCGCTGGTGACGACGAGCAGCACGTGGGCGCCGGGCTTGACCCTTTCGGCGGGTACGCGTTCCTGCGGCAGGCTGAGTCCCACCAGCTGTTCACCCTGACCGGGCACGGCGGTGTCGGTGAGGTGTGCCCTGGTCAGCAAGGTGCCGGGCACCAGCCCAACCGCCGCGAACTTGCCGATGACCTCGTCGGCAGCGCCGGCCCTGATCGGTTTGAGCGCCGGGTCGACGGTGATGCGTACCGTGCTGAGGTCTGAGCGATCGATGGGGGAGCCAGCCTCGACCGTGCCGCTTACTGCGAGGTACTCGGCAGTCGTGCCGACCTTGCGCAGTACCGCGGCGGCGATCAGCCCGCCCGCAGCGACCAGCGCCACCGCCAGCCAGACGAGTGCCGGACGCCAGCGGCGTTGTGGTGCGACGCGGGGAATGGCGTACGGGGCAGCCACCGGGGAGGCAGCGCGGGAAGACTTGCTTGGTGCGCTGATCATGAGGTGATCACCTGCAGTTCGTCGATGTCGATCGTGGCGGTGGAGGAGAGCTCGACGGTTTGGGAACCGGTGTTCCCACCGCCGCCACTCCAGGTGACCAGCCATGAGGTGGTGGCCGTGACGGTGTACCGGCCTCCGGGCCGAGTGCTGCTCGGCTGGGAGTAGCCGTCGTAACCGCAATCCGGCGACTTCTTGTTGCCGTACGCGGGCCGGTACGGGGTGCCCGGCTTGGTACAGGTGACGGAATTGCCGTCGCCCATGCTCCAGAAGAGCTTCTGTGCCCGAGCGGTAGCGGTGACCGATCGACCCGGAACTGCTGCTGTCCGCGTAATGGATCCCCAGGTGCTGGGACTGACCCTGTTCCAGAGCCAGATCGGCAGGCCGACCAGGCCGGCGCCGTTGGTCTGTGGAGCGATTCCGATGCTCGGACCGTCGAGGTTCATCTCGGCGATGGCTCGTTGAGCGAGCTCCTGGTACGACGGCAGGATTCCAGCGGGTGGATCCGCCGACCAGGTCGCCGGCGACTGCGAAGCGACACCTCCGTAGACGCCGCACGTACGGATGCTCCAGTAGCCGTCGGTCCGGCCGCCCGGTGGTGGCGGGACTCGCCTGACGTAGCAGGACCCATCCCAGGCCCCCAGGCCGTCGACAACGCATGGCACGGTCTGCCCTTCGTAGCTGCAGCCCTGACCGGCGCCGCCTCCACTGTTGTCGCCCCCGCCGCCGTTTCCGCTGCCTCCGGTGCCGGGCTTCTCGACGATCCAGTAGCAGTTGCCCAACGCGTCGCAGTGCTCGTAGTCCGCGTACGCCGCCGCCGGCGCGAGGAGACCGCCGGCGCCGACCGCCAGGATCAAGGCCGCAAGAACGCGCGTCCTTCGAGTCAGCATGGCCTCTCCCGTTGGGCGTTGACCTCACGAACCCGCCACTGACCGTCGTCGAACAACTCGGCCTTGGCGATCACCACGTACCTCGTTGCTTGTCTCGTGGTTCGCACCGACTTGCCGGTCTTCTTGGAGACCACGTCCCACGTGCTGGTGTCGAAGCAGTCCTCGACCTCGGCGGTGAAGGGACGTCGACTGGTGTCGACCTTGCTCACCGCCGGAGCGGAGGCCGGCTGCCCTTTGGTCACGAGCCCCTGCTGAAACTTGATCAGCAGGTCTTGGCGCACCGTCAGCAACGCAGGGTTGGCCACGAACTTGTCGAGCTTTGCGTTGTAGTCGCCCTTGTTTGAGGCGGCTACGTAGGCGCGGACATAGTTCTGGTACGCCGCCAGCGCGGCCATCCCGGCTTCGGCATCCTCGCCGTGCACTCCTGAGGATGTTGGCGCCGAGGGTTGCGTCAGCGTGGGGCTGGGTTCGACGGCAGCCTCGTCATCCCCGCAGCCGGCCAATCCGAGGATGATGGCCGCCGTGAGCGCGATGCAGCGACTCACTCTTATCACTCGGACAGTGCTAGCCATTGTGATCAAGGTGATGTCCCCTCTGGCTAACGTGGCGATCGCAGCCATGCGCCACTGTCGCTGTGCCAGTGACTGAACGCGGTTTCCTGCCGGAACGAGCCCAGTGTCACCTCCGAGCCGCAGCGGCCGACAGAGCCGTCACCTGCGCCAACGACGCAGCGCACCAGCCGATGCCCCACGAGGAGTCCCCCTGTTGTGCTCGCTCCGAAGCTGGTTCCTTCCACTGATTGCTCCCCCGGTTCGGGTGGCCGGACCTCAATCCCGGTCGTCGCGCAACAGGTGTTGAGCGGAACGCTATTCGGCTCAACACGCGTTGCTCCAAACAGGAGCGAGGATACGCTCACGTTCCGTGTGCGTGTCAACACCTGTTTCGCAGGCACATCTACATGCGACACTGTTGTTTAGGTCGTTGGAGGGTGAAGAAGCATGGTTGATGATCGGCACGCAGAGCAGGAACTGCCGCCGCTCGACACGCTGGCAGCAAGGCTGGAGCATCTCTTCGACAAGATCCGCCCCACCCCCGACGAGCTCAGTGACTCCGACGAGCCAGGGCGCAAATACACCAACAAAGAGATCGCCGACAAGATCAACGAAGCGGCAACCGATACGGGTGTGACGATCAGCGCCGCCTACATCGGAGAGTTGCGTCGCGGTGTGGCCAGCGATCCCCGGACCTCACACGTACGCGCCCTGGCCGCGGCCTTCGGGGTCAACTCGGGCTACTTCGTCGACGACGCAGCAGCACGCCGGATCCAGGATCAGATAACGCTGCTCAGCGAGCTGCGTCGGATGGACGTCAAGCAGGTGGCACTGCGCCAGGTGCTCGCCGACAACGGCCTCTCCGCGACGGACACGCAGCTCATCGAGCAGATGGTGGCCCGGCTGCGGGCCGTGGCCGAGGGTGCTGGCACTCGTACGACCAGTGCCGCGTCTGACGATCGCAGATAGCCGTGCAAATCCTTCGGTGGCAGTACACCGACGAGCGGGGGAACGCTGACGTGAAGTTGCACCGATTACGCAAGCGCTGTGAGCAGATCGTCGCCCAGCTCGAGGTGCCGGAGCCGTTCGACATCCAGAGGCTGTGTGAGATTCTCGGCGAACGGCGTGGCCGGCCCATCCACCTGGTGCCGATCAAGCTGCCGGCGCACACCGTGTGCGGCATGTGCGTACCGACCGGCGACTTTGATGCGATCTTCTTCGAACAGGACACCTCGCCGCTGCACCAACAGCTGATCATTGGTCACGAATTGGGTCACCTGCTGGCCGGGCATCAGGCGACCGAGGTGTTGGACGCCGACGCCTCCCGGCTCTTGTTGCCGGACCTCGACCCGGAGCTGGTCCAGCGCAGCCTCGGCCGCAGCAACTACGCCGCCGCCGAGGAACGCGAGGCCGAGATGATCGGCTCGCTCCTCCTTCAGCGGCTACGTGGAGGTCGTACCGACGCGGACGACGAACCGCTGGGCGGTCAGGACGTCGAGTTGTATGGCCGGCTGCGACACTCGCTCGAACATCCTCACTGGTAGCAGCGACGATGGACACCGCCCTCTACACCTTCTGCGCGATCGCAGGCTGGACCGCGCTTGGATACGTGGTGCGACTCCAACGCCAGCATCCCAGCCACGCCCGCCGGGCCATCTGCCTCGGTCTCGGAGCGTTCGCTGCCGGGATCACCGTCGCCATCCCGCCCATCGCGACCGCGATCGACCAGGTGACCGGTCTGCCCAACCTGGCTAAGGTCATGGCCCACGCCGGCGCCTTGACCATCTATGCAAACGCCGAAATCATGCTTCTCCACTTCGCACTACCCACGGCAGCGGCTGCCGCCCGCGCCCGCAGGTGGATCTGGGTCACCGCCGGTGCATTTGTCATCATGGTCGGCCTGTTCGCCTACACCCTCACCTACGACGACCCCGTGCGCTTGACCGTCGAGTACGCCACCGACCCCGTCGTGACCGCCTACCTGCTGATCTTCCTGCTGCTCGGCCTCTTCGCCTACTGCATCGACATCGCCCGGCTGTGTTGGAGCTACGCGAAGATCTGCGGCCGACCCTGGCTCCGCCGCGGCCTTCGCATCACCGCAGTCGGCGCGGCCTTCGCCCTGCTCTACAGCACCAACAAGATCGGCTATCTCGTCGCCTACTGGGCCGGCTACCAACCCGCCGGGGAGCGACAGATCGCAGCGGTCTTAGTGACCATCGCGGCTCTACTGATCACCATCGGCCTCACCATGCCGGCATGGGGCCCCACCCTCAAGATCAGCCGACGATGGGAGGACTACCACTCCTATCGACGCCTCGAACCACTCTGGAGGGACCTCGTTGCGGCCTTTCCCGAACTCGAACTCGACCCCACCCTGCGCCGACCGCTGACGGCCGCTCGCGGCACCGACTACGCGCTGACACGCCGGGTGGCCGAGATCCGCGACGGCCGCCTAGCGCTACGCCCGTATATGGACGTCAGCGTGACGGCATTAGCCGAGAGGTTCGCCGAGCAGGCCGGGCTGACTGCCGAGGAGCGGCAGTCCGTCGCCGAGGCCGCCCATCTGGCCTGCGCTCTGCGGCGACATGACGCCGGTCTGCCAGCCACGGACCCACAACCTGCGAATGAACTGCATCGCCCAGACGGCGGCTACGCCGGCGAGGTGGCATGGCTGACGCTCATCACTGACGCCTACGTCCACTCGCCGATGGTGGCGCAGACGCTCGCCGCAAGCAGAGAGCTCACTACCGACGCCTCTTCGGATCCCACGGCTGGAGACGCCCGTCGTTGAGGCCGTTGCGACAACCTCACGCGGATCCGCACACTGGACCCGCAGCGCGACTACCTGGACATCTACCAGACCATGCTGCGCCACGAGTTCCCGTGGGACATGAAGCTCGGGCTCAACCTCGCCTTCAACCGATCCTTCTCCATCCCCGCCATCGCCGCCGTGCACACCGCCACCGGCGAGCTGACCGACCGCACGCAGAAGCGCATCGACGACACCGGCCTGCTGATGTACGAGATGGTGCTCAACGGCTTCGACAAACCCCGTGGCCGCGACGCGCTGCGCCGCGTCAACCAGATCCACCGCCCTCACGACATCGACAACGACGACGCGGCGGCCATCGAACGGGCCACCCGCATGCTGATGCTCACCCGGCTCCCCCGGCCGCTCTCGCCCTTGGGAAACGCGCTGGTCAGCGCCATGTACGACGCGCCGCTGCGACGCGCGACGCGGGTCGACATATCACCGTGGCCAGTCCGGGCCGGCTTACACGCGACGTTGAAGATGCGTTCACGTTTGCAGCGGTGGTTTAAGCGCCACGGACGACGGCGTTGATCGCGGACTGGATTAAGGCCAAGAGTTACCCCGACGGGTACGACATCAGCCAGCTCGGACCGTGACAACACCACGGCCATGAGTAGAGCCGGAGTCCGCGCAGCGCGAGATCCAGATCAACGCCATCTGCCCCGGCACGTTCGAGACGCCCATGGTGACCACCATGATCGCCAGCGGTGAACTCGACACCGCCGCAGCGCTGGCCAACCACCCACTGGCCGGTTCGGCCGAGCCGATGAGATCGAAGTGAATCAGACACGATCGCGGGGCGCGAATGCTCTGATTCCGGTCAGGGCCCACTCGACCGAGATGCGCCCTTTCCCGGTCAGGTTTGGCGCCTCGCGCCGTCGAGGCCCGAGACGCAAATCGCCCGCTACAGGCGCGAAGGCGAAGCAAGCGTCCAGTTGGTGTGTGTTTTGAGACGGTTCGAGTGGACTGTGCGGCGGCGTGACGATGGCCGCCGGAGCCGGCAGGAGTGTCCGGGTGTCGTCGCCTCGCCGTGGTTACCCGTCGAACCTGACCGATGCCCAGTGGGCGTTGACCGAAGGGTTGTTGCCGGAGCCCAACACGGACGGGCGGCGGGAGAAGAGTCCTCGTCGGGAGATCGTCAACGCGATCTTGCACTTGGTCCGCTCGGGGTGTCCGTGGCGGTATCTGCCGGCGGACCTGCCGCCGTGGCAGACGGTGTACTGGTACTTCGTGCGCCGGGAAGGCGCCGGCGGGACCGGGAACCTGCTGGCCACGCTGCGGGGCAAGGCTCGGGTGCAGGACGGGCGGAATCCGGAGCCGTCGGCGGGATCATCGACTCGCAGTCGGGGAAGGGCGTCGACACCGTTGGACAGCAGACGCGTGGCTACGACGCGGGTGAGAAGGTCAACGGCAGGAAGCGGTTCATCATTACCGATACCGCCGGGCTGTTGGTCAGCGTCGCGGTGATGGTCGCGTCGTGGCAGGACCGCGACGGCGCGAAGACCGCCCTGGTCGGCGCTTATCTGGCCGGCGTGAGCAGGAACTGGTGCAAGCCAGACCGGACGACCGGGGCGCGCAGCATAGGGGCCAGTGTCCAGCCCACCACATAGCCGTCCTGGTTGCCGTGGCTGTTCATGATCATGATCGAGGCGATCGGAGCGGTTCAAGGACGCGATCGCGATCGGTGCCAGGGGCCAGGGGCCAGGGGCCAGGGGCCAGGGGCCAGGGTGACGAGACCTGACAGGCCCACCGGCGCAAACGGACAAGTGATTCAAGCCAAGGCACACCGCAAGGCAGTTGCGCACCCGCGTGACGCGCGGACAAAGTGACTCACTCGTGGCCCAGAGAGGTCACGAGAACATAACGATAGATCGTTTCTAATTGCCTAAACCTGTCGCAGCGAGTGCGAAAGGGGCAGCTCTTGGTAAGGCGAGGCGTTTCCTCGGCAGGATGTCACTGGTTCACTGTCCCCGCCATCGGACGCGCACCGGCGTGTCCCCTGACACGGGGAGTTCCTCGTCATGACCCGAATACGACCTTCACAACGCACGAGGCTCCTCGCGTGTTCGACTGTGTTCAGCACACTGCTGGCCATAGCCGCCGTGTCGCCGGGCACCGCCGCTGTCGCCGAAGCAGACGGCTACGCCGGTGGACCACGACCCACGCCGGGGTCCTCCACATCGCTCAGCGTCGACGAGGCGCTGGCTGAGGCCCGGCGCAGCGGACAGCCCGTCGAAGCGACAGCGGCAGGCACCGCTACATCGGTCGTCACCGCCGACCCCAACGGCCAGGTCCGCTTGACGCAACACGCCACCCCGACACGGACCAGGGTTGCCGGCAGATGGGCGAACTTGGATCCGACTCTCGTCGAGCGTGCCGACGGCAGCATCGCCCCAGCCGTGACGACCAGCCAGATCCGCATCTCACCTGGCGGACAGGCGCCGCTGGCCGAGATGGCCTCGGGCGACCGGACCCTCACCGTGCAGGCGCCAATGCCGCTGCCCACACCGACCCTGTCGGGTCCCACTGCCACCTATGCCAACGTCCTACCGGACGTCGACCTTACTGTCACCGTCAACGCCAGCGGCGGGTTCTCCCACGTCTTCGTGGTCCGCACACCGCAGGCCGCAGCCAACCCGCAACTGGCCACCCTGACCCTCGGTACCGGGGCCACCGGATTCACGCTAAGCAGCGACGCCGCCGGCAACATCAGCGGCCGCGACCGCTCGGGTGCCGCGGTGGTGACGGCGCCCGCACCGATCATGTGGGACTCGAGCGCCTCATCGGCCGCCGGCCCCGCCGCCCGCGGCGACGGGATGTCTGGGTCCGCCGCTCCTGGGCAGGGCCACCGTACGGCACCCGTCGCCGTACGGGTCCGCCCCGGCAAGCTCGACCTTTCACCGGACCAGAAGCTGCTCAAGGGCCCTGAGACGACCTATCCGGTCTTCATCGACCCCACCTTTAACTGGACGCCGACCGGCTCAAGCCGAGGCGGCTGGGCGAGCATCTCCTACCAGCACCAGTCCAGCAATTACTGGATGGACACTCCCGATCCGATCGGCCGGATGCAGGTCGGCAACTCAGGGTCGCAGCGGTCTAACACATTGATTAACTTCGGCATCCCGGTCAGCACCCTGAAGGGCGCCGAAATCAACTCCGCAATCTTCAAGATTACCAACACGCGGTCTTACAGTTGCACGCCTGAGCGGGTAGATGTTTACGCACCTGGAACGGTATTAGCCGCGAGCAACGCCACCTGGGATTACTGGGAAGGGCAGAGCAGCGGCACCCTCGCGGCGTACCAAAGCTTCGCGCACGGATACAGCGGATGCGCCGCCGACGGCGTCGCCTTCGACATCTCGGCCCAGATCAGAAACGACGTCGCGAACGAGAAGTCAACCCGCACGCTTTGGGTGAAGGCCAACGGCGAGGCCAGCGACCCCGAGAGCTGGAAAGAGTTCCTCGAGACCAGCCCCACCCTCGAAATCCAGTACAACCACAAGCCGAACAAGCCCGCCGGACTGACAACATCCCCACGCACTACCTGCGGCGGCGGGTCTACCGTCGGCGACGCGTCAGTGTCGCTCTACGCCCCGGTCTCCGACCGCAACGGCGGGGTCCTCGGCGTGGCGTTTCGGCTCACCCGCAAGAGCGATGGGGCGGTCGTCGCCACGTCCGACCCGACCAAGCTGACGTACTCCTCCGGCACCACAGGGGTACTCGTGGTGTCGCAGAGCCTGCTGCGCCAGTTCGCCGGCTATACCGGGGCCGGCACCGGCGCGGTAACCGCGTTCACCTGGAGGGTGCAGGCGACCGACTTCCGCACGCCCAGCGACTGGTCGGACACCTGCACCTTCAACTTCGACCCGACCCGACCCGGCCACCCCAACGTCGCGGCCCCCACCCAGTCGGTCATCGGCCAACAGACGACCTTCACCATCAGTGCGGCCCCTGGTACCACCCCCAGCGCGTACCTTTACCAACTCAACGCGGGCGCTCCGGTACAGGTCACCGCAGCCTCAAGCGGCGACACCACCATTTCCATCCTGCCGACCCGCTACACCAACACCCTGTCCGTCACCGGCGTATCTCCGGGTGGCAACATCGGGGACTCCGACAGCGTTACCTTTAACTCCGACCCCGCCGCCACAGCCATCGACGGCGACATGACCGGCGACGACATCCCCGATCTCCTCGTCGCCGGCAACACCAACGGGCTGCCACCCGGATTGTGGCTCACCCCCGGCGGCTCGGACGGTCCACCCGCACCCGCCACCAACGTCGGCGCCAGGGGCAACGGCCTGAGCACCGCCGGGTCCTCCAACGACTTCAACGGGGCCCAAGTACTCATCGGCCACTTCGCCGGCTTCGGTCTGCAGGACGTCTTGGCCTACTACCCGACGGGCACGGTCGCCGGCGGGGGCAGCATCCTGCGAGCTAACGGAGACGGATCAGCCATCCAACCCTCCGGCAACCAGTTCACCATCCCCCGCGAGGCGCTGGCCGACTACGCCGACAACTCGCCACTGCAGGTCGCCAACGCCGGCGACTCCCGGCACGCCGAGTCGCCCTATCCCGACCTCATCGGGACCAGCGGCAACGACACCATCGGCTACTACCTGACCTACTACCCATCCACCGGCCCCGCCGCGTTCCAGCAGGTCACACACACGACCGCGACAACACCTACCGGTGGCACCGACTGGAACAACTGGACCATCACCACCGCTCAGACCATCACCGGCACCGCAATGTTCCTCTGGAACCGCGGCACCGGCGCTCTACATCTTTGGACCAACCTCAGCGTTGACATCGACAACGCCCAGATCAGCTACACGCCCCACACCATCGTTGCCGCCGGCTGGAATAAGGGCGCCACTGTCAGCCTTCACGCGGCCAACTTCAACGGCGACAGCACACCAGATCTTTGGACCGTCGGCCCAGGCGGCGCGAGCAAGGCGTGGTGGATTACCATTCCCACCTCCGGCGCGGCGACCATCACCGCAGACCCCGACCGAACGATCGTCACCCCGAACCACGCCTGGCACCTTGCAGACGCCATAGAGGGACAGGCAAGCACCACCCCCGCTACAGATGCCGTCAGCACCCTGACCGCAGCCGGCAGCGGCACTGCCGCCTGGAACTCCGGAGACCTGTTCGACCCGGACATCACCCTGAGCGGCACCAACAGCGCTCTCACGACGAGCGGCCCAGCTGTCACCACCAACGCCGACTTCTCCCTGTCCACCTGGGTGAAGCCCAACGCGACGGGTGGCACCGTGCTATCCCAGGACGGCGTCAACACCGCGGGGTTCAAACTCTGGGCAGAAGCCAGCGACCGCTCTTGGCGCTTTGCGATGCCCCGCAGTGACATCGCCAGCCCCACCTGGGACACGATCAGCAGCGGCGCCGGAACCCTCCGCCTCGGCGTGTGGACCCAACTCACCGTCACCTTCAAACCGGCCGCCGGCAACCTCACCAACATGTACCTCTACATCAACGGCCGCAACGTCGCCTCGGCATCCCACACCACGACCTGGAACGCCAGCGGCAACTTCCGCTTCGGCAGCGCCCGCACCGGACCCAGCACTATCGGAAGCTACTTCAACGGACAACTTTCCCTAACCCAAACCTGGCGCAGCGTCATCATCAACCCCACCGCCGCTGCCCACGACCTCACCGGCGACGGCAAGCCAGACATTCTCACCGCCGACTCCTCCGGCGGCCTCTTCCTCCGCCCCAACACCGGAGGCACCGGCACGTCCACCTTCGGCGCCCCCGTCAAGGTGGGCTCCGGCTGGGACAGCTGGCGCTGGGACATCCACGACTGGACACAAGACGGGCTAGCAGACGTCATCGGCGTAGACGCCGACGGACTGCTCTGGGTCTACCCCAACGTCAACGGCTCCCCCAGCAGCACCCGCCGCAGTCAAGTCGGCGAAGGATGGACCTCTTACAGTCACGCAGCGGGCAACGCTGACAACGACCCTCACACCGACCACTTCGGCATCAGAAACCCCAGCGGCAACCTGTACTACTACCCGAATGGCTGCTGCAAAGTCGAAGTAGGCCGAGCCGGATGGTCGAACGCCCGGATCTACCCTGCCGACTTTGACCGCGACGGCCTTGACGACCTCATCTCCATCGACACAGCCGGCGACATGTGGTTCTACCCGAACACCGGACAAGCCGGACTGGCAATGCTCGGCGAGCGGAAGCTGATCGGATCGGGATGGACCCCCTACCGATTGACCATCGCCGACATCAACACCGACGGTTTACCCGACGCGGTCGCGGTGGACACCAGCGGCATCGCCTGGATCTACCCCGGCAGGAACACCATCAACTGGGGACCCCGCTACCAGGTCGCCAGCGGCTGGAGCACCACCACGGTCCGCGCGATCGGCTGACCACCTTGTGAATGTTGGGACCCGGAAGCCGCTGTGCTTCCGGGTCCTAACATTTCCCACGATGCATTAGCACAACCTCATGTGGGCCTGTCTCGCTAAAGGTGGGGAGTGTGTCGATTTCCGTGTTTGGGCCTGTGGTGTGATCGAGGTTGTTAGATGGCGATCCGATCGCCGTAGGCGAGGATCAGGGCGTTGAGGGCCTTGGCCCAACCGTAGACCCGGCCGGTGATGCTCCCGCCGCCTCGGCGTTTCTGCTGCACGACGAGGTAGAGGACCTTCATCGCGGCCTGCTCGGTCGGGAAGTGCCCGCGCCGGCGGGCGGCCTGCCGGAACCGTGCGTTGAGGCTCTCGATGATATTGGTGGTGTAGAGGACTTTGCGGACCTCGTGGTCGTAGTCGAGGAACGGCACGAACTGCGGCCAGGAGGTGCGCCAGAGACGGATCACGGCGGGGTATTGGTCGCCGAACTCGGTGGCGAACGCCTCGAACCGAGCCTCGGCAGCCGCGACGGTGGGGGCGGTATAGATCTCCCGCAACGCCGGGGTGATCTTCTGCCAGTCCTTACGATTCGTGTAACGCAGGCTGGCCAGCACGAGGTGCACGACGCACTGCTGGTGCACCGCCTGCGGCCATACCTGCTCGATGGCGTCAGTCATGCCTTTCAGGCCGTCGGAGCAGACCATGAACACGTCCTCGACACCGCGGTTGCGCAGTTCGGTGAGGTAGCCGGCCCACTGCTTGGCGCCTTCCCCGCCGGTCCCGGCCCACATACCGAGCACGTCGCGTTCCCCGTCGAGGCTTATGCCGACCACGACGTAGACGGGCCGGTTCGCGACCTGTCCCTGGCGGATCTTCATCACCAGGGCGTCGATGAACACCACCGGATAGATCCTGTCGAGGGGCCGTTGCCGCCAGGCTTCCATCTCGTCGACGACGCTGTCGGTGACCCGGCTGATCAACTCCCGGGACACGTCGGCGTCATACACGTCCGCCAGATGCGCGGAGATCTCCCCGGTCGTCAGGCCTTTGGCATACAGCGACAGGATCGCCTCGTTGAACCCGTCCAACCGGCGGACGTGCTTCGGCACGATCCGCGGCGCGAACGAACCCGCCCGATCCCGAGGAACCTGAATCCGCACCGGCCCAACCTCGGTCTGCACCGTCTTCGCCCCGTGCCCGTTGCGAATGTTGGTCCGCCGGCCGGTCGCCTCGTCGACGCCGACCTCGTCGAGGTGCGATCCAGCTCCGCATCAAGCGCTGATTCAAGGACCGTGCGGGTGATCCCCGCGAGGAGCCCTCCCGGCCCGACCAACGAAACTCCGTCGGCTTTGGCCCGCTCGACCAACTGCTGCGCGAACTCCACCTCAGCCGCCGTCGGCTCCGGAAGCTGAACAGCGTTCTTCTTGTCTGCCATGACGTGGTCCTTCCCGGACAGGATCTACGTCCTGTCCAACGGACCACACCCAGGTCAAACACGGAAATCTACGCAGTCCCGGACCTCAATCGGCGCGTGGCCAAGTTCCTGCTGAAACAGAACGAGATCGCCGGCCGCGTCGTGGACGCCATGATGGCCAAAGACGTCCACGGCATGAACGTCGCCGCTCAGGAACTCGCCGACCTCAACACGGCACACCAAGACCTCGCCGAGGACATCGCGAAGTACAAGGCCAACACCGGCATCGACCCAGCCGACGCCGCACCAGCAGCACCCGAGCCGGCGAAGCCGCGCCGCGCCCGCAAGCCGACCAAGTAGCCGCAGAAGCCCCAGCGCCAGCGAAGCCCGCAGCGGCCGATTGGCTAAGAGCGCGTTTTAGATTTGGGTTGGTCGGGTGTGTCGCACAGCGGGTCCGATCGATGAGGGTGACTCCGTCGGTAGACAGGCATGGATCGAGTGC
>NZ_JBFAQS010000011.1:0-237095 GCF_040678875.1 Micromonospora sp. NPDC049274 | reverse complement strand
GGCACCGGTGATCTCACCCCACCCCGCCCCGCCCCGCCCCGCCCCACCCCCCTCCCCGTCGATCATGAAGTTATCGCCGCGACACGCCGATGAGGCGCGCAATAACTTCATGATCGACGCGGGACCGTGGGGGCCGACGCGGGACCTGGGGGGCCGACGGGGGACCGGGGGGCGCCGGGGGGCTGTTAGGGGGTGGGGGCGGGGCGGCGGCCCCGCGTCGACACGAAGTGGTACGACATGACGGCGAACGATGGGTCACGCAGCAGTCGACGGAAGGCGGCGAGCTGCTGGGGCGACAGCCCCGCCGCCAGCAGGTCCGGCTCCAGCTGACGGGAGTTGGTCTCGTAGAGCGACGCTCCGGTCGACCCGCCGGCCCAGCTCTGCGAGTGGGTGCTGGTGTCCACCTCGGTCAGGCCGGCGAGGATCATCTCGGTGTGCACGTCCTGCGCCCACCCCAGGTCGGCGCCGTGCTCCTGCAACACCTCCATCATGGCGTCCATCACCTGCGTGAACAGCTTCGCCGCGTCGTCGCTCGGCGCGTTCAGCACCCGCACCGGCGTGGTGCAGTCGAACTCCTCCACGAGCAGCCAGCCACCGGGCGTCAGCGCACCGGCGAGGGTACGCAGGACCCGTCGGCGCTCGGGTAGGTGCAGCAGCACGAGACGGGCGTGGACCAGGTCGAACGCGTCCCCGGGCGGAAGGTCCGTGCGAACGTCGTGCCGTCGTACGGTCAGGTTGCCGTCGGCACGCAGGTGCGTGGGGTCGATGTCGGTGGCCAGCACGCCGCCGTCCGGGCCGACCGCGCGGGCGATCCGCCAGGCCATCGAGCCGCCACCGGCCCCGACCTCCCAGCAGTGTGACCCGAGGCGCAGCACCGGGCGGGCCAGGCGACGCATCGTGATCGGGTCCAGGAAGGACTCCAGCGCCCGCATCTGCGGGACCGCGTCCGGTGCGCCGTTGTCGAAGGTGTACGCGCCATCGCTGGTGGGAGTCGCCATCGTCTTCTGCCTCTCCGAGAGGAAACAAGTGACCTACGGGGTGTCGGCCCAGAGTCGAGGGGTCGATCGGTTGGCCGGCGGCGGCGGGGTGGCGGCGATGCCCACGAGCGCCTCCAGGGGGCCCGGGTCGCTGCGCGCCTCGACTGTCGGCCGGTCGTAGACGACCCGGCCGTACTCCAGCACCGCCACCCGGTCGGCGACCTCGATCGCGTGGCGGAGCTGCTGTTCGACGAGCAGCACTGTCAACCCGCCGGCGGCCAGGTGGCCGATGAGGTCGCGGATCCGCGCTGCCAGGTCGGGGGAGAGCCCCTCACAGGGCTCGTCGAGCAGCAGCACCCGTGGTTGACCGAGCAGCGCGCGGGCGATGGCCAGCATCTGCTGCTCACCGCCGGAGAGTTCGCAGCCGCGGTGGCGCAGCCGTGCCGCGAGCCGGGGCAGCAGTTCGAGGATCCGGGGCACCGTCCAGCCCTCACCGCCGGGTGTCGCGGCCCGCCACGGCGACGCCGCCAGGACGAGGTGCTCGGCCACCGTCAACCGGGAGAAGACCCGCCGGCCCTGCGGGACGAGGCCGACGCCGGACTGGGCGACCCGGTGGGGTTGCCGCCCGGCTACATGGACGCCGCCGATCTCGATGCGGCCGCTGGAGGCGCGTACCAGCCCGGCGATGGTGTGCACGAGGGTGCTCTTGCCGGCCCCGTTGCGGCCCACCACGGCCTGGATGCTGCCCGGGTGCACTCGCAGGTCCACCTCGTGCAGCACGATCCCTCCGGCGTAGCCGGCGCAGAGCCGCTCCACGTACAGCATCAGGACACCCCGTCGGCGTAGGCCTGCCGCACGAGCGGCGAGGTACGGATCTCGTCCGGTGTGCCGGCGGCCACTGTCCGGCCGTCGCGCAGCACGGTGACGGTGTCGCAGAGGGCGTACACCAGGTCCAGGTGGTGCTCGACAAGCAGCACGGCTACCTGCCGGGGCAGCGCCGCCAGCAGCTCGGCCAGCCGGGCCACCTCGGTGGCGGACAGGCCGGCCGCCGGTTCGTCGAGCAGCAGCAGGCGGGGACGGCCGGCGAGGGCCATCGCGATCTCCAACTGCCGACGCTGCCCGTGGGCGAGGTGACCGGCCGGCACCGCCGCGAGGTCGGCCAGGCCCAGTTGGTCGAGCAGCCCGGCGGCGACCCGGCGTGCCGCGCTCCGGGTCCCACCGGGTGACCACCTGCGGCGTCGCATCGCCCGGGGCAGGGCGGCGACCTCGACGTTCTCGATCGCGGTGAGGGTCGCGAAGACCGCCGGTCGCTGGTGGGTCCGGTTGATGCCACGCCGCGCCCGCGCCGCCGGGCCGAGCCGGCTGACGTCGCGTCCAGCGAAGCGCACCGTGCCGCGCTGCGGCCGTGTCGTCGCGCCGAGCACATTGAGCAGTGTCGTCTTGCCGGCCCCGTTGGGCCCGATCAGGGCGTGCCGCTGACCGTCGTGCACGCACAGGTCGACGTCGGTGAGCGCGGCGAGCGAGCCGTACCGCACGCTGATCCTCTCGGCGCTCAGTAGGCAGGTCATACCCGCAGCTCCGGCGTCGTGTCGCGGTCGCGGGTCGGGGCGGCGTCCGGTGGGCGCGGCGCGGGGACCGGACGCGGGCGGCGGGCTCGGGTGACGCCGGTGGGCAGCAGGTAGACAGTCGCCACGAACAGGACGCCCAGCACCAGCGGCGCGTGCCCGGGCAGCACCCCGAACAACCAGTCGCGTACGGCGATGACGAGGACCGCCCCGACCAGCGCGCCGCCGACCGACGCGGTGCCGCCGATGACGACGCCGAGCAGGAGCAGGGCGGAGGTGTCGAAGCCGAAGTCGGCGGGGGAGACGTACTGCTGGGCGACGACGAGCAGCGAGCCGGCGGCGCCGGCGATCGCCCCGGCGGCGACGTGCGCGCCGGACAGGTACAGCGGCACGCGGTGCCCGCTGGCCCGCAGCCGCATCTCGTCGTCCCGGCCGGCGCGCAGCAGCACCCCCGCCCGGGTCCGTAGCAGCAGCAGGACCGCGCCGACGAGTGTCGCCACGACGACGAGCGTGTAGAGGTAGCGGGCCTGGTCGGTGGCCAGGACCGGCAGTCCCCAGAAGGGACGGACCCCGGCGATGCCGGCCAGGCCGTCCGTGCCGCCGGTCACCGACCGCCAGCGCCCGAGGACGGTCACGACGAGTTCGCCGATCGCCAGGGTGATCATCAGGACGATGACGCCCCGGGCCGGGACGACCAACGGCAGGGTCACGGCGGCGAGCGCCGCCCCGGCGAGCGCCGCCACGGCGACCTGCACGACGCCGACGTCGGAGACCTGGCTGCCGAGCACCGCGCTGGCGTACGCGCCGGCGGCGTACGGCGCGGTCTGGCCCAGGGTGGGCATGCCGGCGACACCGGTGAGCAGCGCCACGCTCACCCCGACCAGGCCCAGCGCCAGCGTGCGGGCGAGGATCGCCGAGGTGTAGTCGTCCACCACCCACGGCGCCACGAGCAGGCCGGCGAGGACGACCGTCGCGACGGCGGCGCGTGTCCGGCGCAGCACCTCGTCTCTCATGTCGCCGCCCACCGCAGGGCCAGGCCCCGCGCCCGCACGGCGAGCACGGCGGCCATGGCGGCGAACAGCAGGAACGGGGCGGCGGACGGCAGCAGCGCCACGCCCAGGGTCTGGATCTCCCCGATCGCCAGTGCCGCGAGCAGGGTGCCCACCATGGACCCGAGGCCCCCGAGGACGACGACCACAAGCGACAGCAGCAGCACCGTGTCGGCGGTGTCCGCTCCGGGGCCGATGATGGGCGCGCCCAGGACGCCGGCCGCGCCGGCCAGCGCGCCACCGACGGCGAGCACACCCACCCTGATCCGCGCCGGGCTCACGCCCAGGCAGGAGACCATCTCCGGGTCGTCCACGGCGGCGCGGACCAGCATCCCGGCCCGGGTCCGCCGCACCGTCAGGTAGAGCCCGGCGGCGAGCGCTGCGGCCACCACGATGAAGACCAGCCGGTACGCGGCGTAGCGGTGCCCGGCGACCTGTACCGACCCGTCGAGGGCGGCGGGCACCAGGACCTGCGGATCGTCGGGGCCGAAGCCGGCGACGAGCAGGCTGCCGCCGGCCAGCGCCACCCCGAAGGTCAGCAGCGCCTGGGTGAGATGGTTGCCGGTGGCGACAGGTGTGAGCAGGCCGGCGAGCAGCGCACCCGCCGCGGCGGCGGCCAGCACGCCGACCCCCAACGCCAGGGCCAGGCTCACCCAGCCGCCGTCGAACACCGCCGCCGCGGTGTAGCCGCCGATCGCGTAGAGCATGCCGTGCGCCAGGTTGAGGATGTTGGCGACGCCGAAACAGAAGACCAGGCCCGCCGCCGCCACGAAGACGAGCAGCCCGTAGGCGACACCGTCCAGCGCCGGGATGACGTACGGGTCGATCCGGTTCGGGCCGGCCGCCACCGCGATCACCGGCCGATGGTCGCGAGGTCACCCACGACGGTGTTGGACAGCGCCCGGCCGTCCTGGCGGACCTGACGCAGGTACCACTTCTGCACGGGCGAGTGCGTGACTCCGGAGAACTGCCACGCGCCGCGCGGGCTGGCGATCTGCCCGAGCTTGCCGATCTGCGCGTTGATCGCCTCCGGCGTCGGGTCGTCCCCGGCGGCGCCGATGGCCCGGTCGAGCACCGCCGCCGCGTCGTACGACGCGAGGGCGTACGTGGTCGGCGACCCGTCGTGCTTGGCCTTCCACGCCGCGACGAAGCCCCGGTTCTCGGCGTTGTCGAGGTCGGGGGAGTAGTTGAGCACCGAGAAGATGTCCCGGGCCGCCTCGCCCTGTGCGTTGAGCACGCCGCCCTCGGTGAGGAACCCCGCCGCGTACAGGGGAACGTCCTTGATCTCGGACTGCGCGTACTGCTTGACGAAGTCGACGGCGGCGCTGCCGGCGTAGAAGGTGTACACCGCCTGCGCGCCGGACGCCTTGATCCGGGCGAAGTACGGCGTGAAGTTGGTGGTGGCCGGGAACGGGGTGAAGGTGGTCTTGCCGTCGGGGTTGGCGAGCGTCCCGCCGGCCTTGGCGAACGCCTCGGTGAAGCCGCGCAGCTCGTCCCAGCCGCCCTGGTAGTCGGGGCCGATGGCGTACACCGAGCCCTTGACGTTGTCGCGGACGTGCTGGGCGATCGCGGCGCCCGGCTCGTCGGAGAGGTACGAGGTGTGCCAGACCCGGGAGACGTCCTTGATCTCCGGCCGGCCGTTGGAGCCGACGAGCGGGACCTTGGTCTCCTGCAGCAGGGGGTAGACGCCGGCGACCGAGCCGCCGCCGACGATGCCGGTGAGCGCGGCCACCCGGTCCTGCTTGAGCAGCTTGGTCGCCGCCGGCACGGCGGTCGCGGCGCCGTTGCCCTCGTCGGCGACGACCAGGTCGACCTGCCGGCCGCCGAGCTTGCCGTCGTGCGTGTCCAGGTACAGCTCGAAGCCGTCGCGGATCTCCTTGCCGACGGACTGGTACGTCCCGGACAGCGAGGCGAGCAGACCGATCTTGATGGATCCGCCGCCGGTCGTGCCGGGCTCGTCGGCGGCGCAGGCTGTGCTCGCGGTCAACACGAGGGCGAGCAGCCCGGCGGCGAGGGCACGGCTGCGCGCGGGGGTGGTGAGGGACATGTCGTCTCCAGGGGAAGGGGAGGGGTCGGTCGGTGGGGTCAGCGGCTGCGGGCGAGCGCCGCACGGGCCGCGGGGGTCAACGCGTCGCCGATCCGGTTGGCCAGCTCCGTCATCTCGTAGGAGACCTTGCCCACGTCGCACTCGGGCGCGGCGAGCACCAGCAGCGACGCCCCGTCGTTGAAGGCCATGGAGAACATGAAGCCGCCTTCGAGCTGGGTGACGTTGGAGATCACCGCCCCGGCGTCGAAGAACGCCGCAGCGCCGCGCAGCAGGCTGACCAGGCCGCTGCCGGTCGCGGCGAGCTGGTCGGCCCGGTCCGGCGGGAGGTCGCGGGTGGCGGCCACCATCAGGCCGTCACTGGAGATGGCGATCGCATGGCTGACCTCGGTCGCGCGCTCGGCGAAGCTGTCCAGCAGCCAGCCGAGGTCCTGGTGGTCGGTCACGTGCCCTCCCTGTCGGTCATGAGTTGCCGAGGTTGATCGGGGTCCGCCGGCGGGCCGCCACGCCGCGCGCGTACGCGGCCATCGCGGTGGCGACCTGGGCCGGGTCCCGGTATTCGGAGCGTTGCTGTGGCGGGGGCGCGGTGACGCCGCCGGGCACCAGGTGCCGCTGCGGCTGTCGTTTGGGCAGGCCGGCGTTGGTGGTCGCGGCCACGTCCGGGGTGTGCGCCGCAGCGGCGGTACGCCAGGCGTCGTCGGCGGGGCTGGACCACTGCCTGTCGTCGGAGGCGTCGACGCCATCGGCGTGGAACCAGTGGTTGACCTCTTCGAAGATGAGCAGCTCCTCGGTCGGCGCGTCACCGGGGTCCGCGCGGGGCGTCGGGCGGAACACGGGCGCCGCCGGCAGGGGCCTGGCCGCGGGGGCGTGCCCGGCGGTCGGCCCCGGCCGGTAGGGCGGGGGTGCGGACGTGCGGGCGGCCCGCCGCGACAGCCGACCGGGCGCGAGCAGGTACTCCTCCGGCGGCAACGACCGGATGATCGCCGCGGGCAGCGTCGCCTCGGCGAGGGTGCCGCGGCGGGGGCCGCGGCGCAGTTGGACGCTGGCGCCCAGGCGGGCCGCGAGCTGACCCACGACGACCAGCCCCATGGCCCGCACGGCGGCGACGTCGATGGCGGGTGGCCGGGCCAGCAGGTCGTTGAGCTGTTGCAACCGCTGTGCGGGCAGCCCCACGCCCTCGTCGCTGATCTGGATGATGACCCGGTCGCCGAGGCTGCGGCCGCTCACCCAGGTCTCGCTGCCCGGCGGCGAGTACGCGGTCGCGTTGTCCATGAGTTCGGCGAGCAGGTGCACGACCTCGTCGACGGACTTGGCGGCCACGGCGACGTCGCCGTCGACCATGCCGAGCCGGATCCGCGCGTAGTGCTCGATCTGGGACAGGGCCGCCTGGAGCACCTGTTGCAGCGGTACGTCGTGTTGGCGTACCCGGCCCACGCCGACGCCGCCGAGCACGAGCAGGCTGGCGTTGATCCGGCCCATCCGGGTCGCCAGGTTGTCCAGTGTGTAGAGCTGGTGCAGGCGGTCGGGGTCGGTCTCGTCGCGTTCGACCCGGTCGACCTGCGCGAGAACGGCGTCGACCAGTCGCTGTTCACGCCGGCTGAGGTGGATGAAGATGTCGGCGGTGTTGGCGCGCATGACCGCCTGTTCGGCGGCGGTCCGCACGGCGGCCTGGTGCACGGCGCTGAACGCCTGGCCCAGCTCGCCGATCTCGTCGTCGCTGGAGGGTTCGAGGGCGGCGGTCGACTGTTGGCGGGCCAGCTCGTCGGGGTCGACGCTCGCGCTGTCGGGGCGTTGCAGCCGAGCCACCACGGCGGGGAGCTGTTCGAACGCGACGGCGTTGGCGGCGTCGCGCAGGCGTCGCAGCCGGCGGGTGATCTGCCGGGCGACGGCCCAGGTCACCAGCGCGGTCAGCAGCAGCGCCAGCAGCACACCTACCGCCTCGGCCACGGCCCTGCGGCGCTGGTCGGCGTGGGCGGCCCGCACGTCATCGAGGACCGCGACATCGACGCGCCCCCGCAGGTCGGCCAGGCGGGCGGCGCGTTGCTGTGTGGTGGACACCCAGTCGCCGGTCGCCAGGCGCAGCGGCGTGCCCGGCTGGGCGCGGGACACCTCGTCCTGCATTCGTTGCAGGGCGAGCGCTTCCTTGCCGGTGCCGGCCTGCTCCCACCAGATGCTCCACTCGGCCGGGGCGAGAGCCAGGAACGACAGGCTGGACTCGGTGTAGCTGGTGCGGGCCGCGGTGATGTCCTGCTGCGTGGCGGGGGTCAACTCGCCGGCCGCGGCGGCGCGCAGCACGGCGACCTGCTGCTGGCCGATCGCCTCGGCGGTCTTCGACAGCGCGGCCGAGGCCCGGATTCCGTCGGCGAGCCGGGCGTTGACGACGCCGTGCGAGACGTTCTCCCGGAAGGTGATCAGGTCGGCGATCGCGATGCGGTAGCTGAAGGTCATCGCGGACACCGAGGCGTGCTCGGCCGTACGGACCTGGGTGCGCAGCGGAGACAGGCCGGCCAGCGCCGCGTCGATGCGGCGCAGGAGCGCCGCGTTGGCGTCGGTGGGCACCCGGTCGCGCTGTCGGCGGTACCGCACGACGGCGGCATCGGTGGCGGCCAACTCCACTCCGAAGGCGTCCTGCTGCTGCCCGTCGGGGTGGGTGAGCAGGTCGGCGGCGGCGACGCGTTCGCGTTGCAGCCGGTACGCCAGGTCGCCGGCCTCGGCACCAAGGCGTGCCACCACCTCCAGGTCGCTGGCACGGGTCGTCTGGCGCGCGCTCTCGGTCAGCGCGAGGCCGGCGAACCCGATGACGGCCACCAGGGGCGCCGCCACGATGAGGCGCATCCGCCCGGCGATCTTCCAGGCGCGACGACTCCTCAGGTAGGGTCGGGCCGCGTGGGACCTCGTGCTCGACGCCAAGATTGACTCCCACGACTCGTCGATGACGGTCTATACGCACCTTGCCGAATGCAAGTCCCATTCCGCCGGAACCCGCGCTCGGAGGCCAGACCTGGCGGTGGTACAAACTGGCCGTACCAGCATCTGTACCCACAGTCAGCGGCCGGTGGCGCCCCGGCGGCCGGTCGCGGGCGCTCCCGCTCAGCGCTTGTCGTCGAGGTGCTCGGGCGCGCGAAGCGGCCCGGGGTCGTCCGCCTCCGGCTGGCTGCTGAGCACCTGGCCGATCAGCTCGCGCAGCTCGTCGATGGCGTCCACCACGGCGCCCGGGTCACGCGCGTCGCGCCGACCCCGCTGACGCGGCACGGGCGGATCGAGTCGTGCCTGCTCCGCCGATCGTGGACCCCGTCGGCCGTCGGCCGCCAACTGCTCGGCCGCGACCTGCGGCCACAGCGACGCCAGCACGCCGCCGGTGTCGAGCACGTCGTCGCAGCGCACCGCGAACTCGTGGCTGCCGAAGCGGCGGCCCGACTCCACCGCCGCGACCGTCTCCCGGCTGAACCGCACCAGGTCCGCCAGGGCCCGTTGGGTCAGTCCCCGTCGGACCCGGCAGTTGCGCAGCGCCCAGCGGAACTGTTGGCTGGCCGCGGAGTGAGCGGCGCTCGGCGGGGGAGTGTGCTCCATGCGCTCACCTTCGTGGCACCCGCGAATCAGCAGCGGGTTCCAGATCGAGATTGGCCGATGGGCTGAACATTCATAGGGAGCAATTCTTAACCCTGGACACGATGGGTGTGAAGACGTGCGCCGAGACGAATCGCCGCGCAAAGCGCACGAGGCCACCCGCCCGACGCGTCCGACGGCACCGGGGGCGCGTTGCGCCGAGCCCCACCGGCCGCGTCGGTTGGCCCGCAGGTCAGCGCCGCTGGCGTCCTCGTCGTCAGGCGGCCCGCGCCTCGGTGGCGGCGGCCGGGGCTGCCGTCGGGCCGTCGGCGGGCGCGAGAATATCGATCGTCACGACGAGCGTGTGGTGTGCGCGAAACGAAACATTGGGCTGAAACGAACGGCGGTGCTCGGATGTCAGACGGAGGCCGGGAATGGCCTCGGCGAGTCGGGTGAGAGCCACACCGGCCTCCAGTCGCGCCAATGCGGCACCGATGCAGAAATGCGGGCCGTGGCCGAACGACAGATGGTCGGCGGCGTCGAGGCGGTGCGGGTCGAACCGGTCCGGGTGGGTGAACACCGCGGGGTCCCGGTTCGCCGCGCCGATCATCAACAGACACCGCGCGCCCGCCGGAATGGTGACCCCATCCACTGTGACGTCGCGTCGCGTGACCCGCAGCCAACCGTCGATGGCGGGCGCGAAGCGGAGGGTCTCGGTCACGAAGTCGGGCACGGATCGCGGGTCGGCGACGAGCGCGCGCCACCGCTGCGGTCGGGACAGGGCCTCGTCGAGCGCGTGGGCGAGCAGGCCGGCCGTCGTCTCGTGCCCGGCGACCAGGAGGTTGAAGGCGAGGCTCGCCACCTCCGGCACGCTCAGCACCGCGTCGTCGTCGTCGCGGTAGGCCAGCGCCCGGCTGATGAAGTCGGCGCCGTCGTGTGCGCTGTCGAGCCGCTGCCGCACCAGGTCCTGGCAGTAGTGCCAGAACTCCAGCAGACCCCGGGCCAGGCGTACCTGCTCGTCCGGGTCGGGCTGCCCCCAGATCAGGGCGACCTGACCGTCCGCCCACCGGCGGATCTGGTCGACGTCGGCGTCGGGAACCCCGAGGATGTCCAGGATGACCAGCAGCGGAAGCTCGGTGGTGAACTCGCCGACGAGATCCACCCGTCGGCCCGCTCGGGCGACGAGCCGGGACACCAGGTCGTCGACGCGGCGACGGACGATCGCGCCGTACTCCGCCTCGGCCCGGTCCGCCGTGTTGGCGAAGGTCGCGCGCAGCGCGCGCCGGGTGCGGGGGTGTGTCGGCGGGTCGGCGGCGGCGGTCGTGGGTGGCGCGTCGATCTGCGTGATGATGCTCATCGCCTCCGGGCAGACCTCATAGATCGGGGCGAGGGTGAGGGCGTTGCCGAACGTCGCGGCGTCGGCGAGGGCGTGCCGGACGTCCGCGTGCCGACTGATCAGCCACAGGCCCAGATCCTCGGCGTAGGTCACCCGGTCGGGATCGTCGAGAATGCGTCGCCAGGCGCTGGCGGGATCGGTGAGATAGACCCCGGAGAACGGATTCAACTGCATAGAACGCCTCCTGTAACACCGCGCGAAACCAGCGGCGCTCGCATTCCGTACGTCGCCGAAGGCGGGCCGATAATGGTGCGCATCTGCCGGGTTCTCCTCACGGTGCGCCGACCCGATGCACAAGTCAAGATTGGCAAGTGTCTATTTGCGGGCCGCGACAATTGTCTATTGCAGACCCGCTCCGGTCCTGGCCGGCTGCACCTTGCACCCGGGTGCTTGCCGGGTCCGTCGCACCCGGGCAAGGCCGATCGCGGGACTCGCGATCCCGGTCGGACGGTGGGATTGCCCGATTGCGCACTTCTCATTCCTGGGCAACGATTTCGTGGAACGTAGGTGATGCCACGGCACCAGCCACACCACCGGTGTCGGCTCAGGCGCCGACGCGGCCGCCTCCGTTGCTACCGTGACCACATGGGACCGGAGGCACAGCTGACCCTCGACGCGATGGCCGCTGATTTCGTGGTCGACCTGTCCAACGTCATGCGCGACGACCGACTCTGTGGTTCCCGCCCGGTGGATCTGCGTCGATTTCTCGACCTGCTCGCCGCGCTCGTCGCGTACACGGGCGACGAGGCGGTCCAGGTGTACGCCGTGGCGGACCGGTCGCTGCTGCGCCAGCCGGGTCTGACCGCGGACGAGAAGGCGACGCTGCACAGGTGGTACGAGCGCGGCCGGATCGAGGTCAGGCCGGGCGCCGACGACCGGCTCATCGAGCTGGCCGAGACGGCCGAGCTGCGGGTGATCAGCCGGGACAACTTCGAGGACGCCTACCGCGAACACCCGTGGATTCCCGGCAACCGTGACCGGTTCCTCCATGCCGTGTCCGGACCGGGCGGCGCGGGCGTCGTGGTCGTGCCCCGCATCATGCCGACCCCGCCGGAGTGGCACATCTCCCGCAAGGAGGAGGAGAGTCGCCTGCTGCGGGCGGGGATGTACGACAGGCGTCACGCCACGGGCGCGCGGCGCGAGCTGCTGACCCGGCAGTGGCGCTGCCCGCGACGCGACTGCCCGATGTTCGGCGACGCCGCCGCCGTCGACCAGCCGGTTCCCGTCTACCGTCAGGGAGTCGTGCGCTGTCCCACTCATCACGAGCCGATGGCCGACATCGGGCCAAGCACTCCCCGGGTCCAGCTGAAGGTGCGCATCGACGGCGTGTCGCAGGCCCGCTTCATGGTCCGCGCGGACGCGGCGGTCGTGGTGGGTCGGGCCCCGGTCGAGCCGGGTGGGGTGGCTCTCGCCTCCTGGTTGACGCCGTCGGCGCGCAACTGGATCAGCCGCAGACACGTGGAGTTGAGCTGGGACGGGACCGCGCTCGCGGTCCGCGATCTGAGCGCCAACGGCACCCGGATCCGTCGTGAGGGCACCCCGGAGACGGGTCGGCGGATCGGGGCGGGACGTCCGTGGCGCCTGCGCAAGGGCGAGGTCATCGTGTTGCACGAGGGCGTGGAGTTGGTGCTCAGTGGGCGCGCATTCGTGTTCGAGAACCCGGCGCAGCCGCCCGCACCGCGCGGGGCGCTGGCCGAGGAGGCGGCGACACCCACCATGATCCGGCGGCCGAAACCGCGATGAGCATCGAGGGAACCCGGCTCGCCGGCCGGTACCGGGTCACCGCACGGCTCGGCGCGGGCGGCCACGGGACGGTGTACGCGGCCCAGGACGAGCGGTTGCGCCGGCTGGTCGCGGTCAAGCTGCTGAACGAGGATGCCGATCCCGAGCTGCTGGCCCGGTTCCAGCGTGAGGCCGAGATCCTCGCCATGATCAAACACCCGAACGTCGTGGCGATCTTCGACGTGGGGCGGCACGACGACGGCGCGGCGTTCGTGGTCATGGAACACCTGGCCGGGCCGGACCTCGCACACGTCCAGTTCGACGCCGGCTGCCTGAGCGTCGCGCAGACACTGCGATACGCCGTCCCGGTCGCCGACGCGCTGGTCTGTCTGCACGAGCATCCGACGCCGGTGATCCACCGTGACCTCAAACCGCAGAACCTCGTGCTCGACGCCGACGGGACGATCAAAATCTGCGACTTCGGTGTCTCCACAGTGCCGGAGGCGATGCTGACCCGGCTCACCCGACCGGGCATGGTGCTGGGCACCGCCGCGTACATGTCGCCTGAGCAGTGGCGGGGCGACGCTCCGGACCGCGCCACGGACATCTACTCCCTCGGCGCCGTGCTGTACGCGCTGCTCGCCGGCGGGCCACCGCTGCGTATGCAGGGCGGCCCCGCCACCTGCGCGCGGCGCGTCGAGCGGGAGGCCCCGGAATCGATCGTCGACCGTTGCCCCTCGGTGCCGCCGGCACTGGCCGACCTGATCCACGCGATGCTCGCCAAGTCAGCCGCCGCTCGGCCCACCGCGCGAGCCGTGCGCGACGCCCTGCGTGCGACCGCGACCGCCGACGCGGCCCGGTCTCCGGCCGGCGACGTCGACCCCGCCGTGCAGGAGGGTGACCTGCTGCTCGCCGAGGGCCGGTACGCGGAGGCCGCCCGGCACTTCACCGACCTGGCCCACCGGCTGCGCGACGTCGGCGACGTCGATCCGGTGGCGCGTGTCGCCGCCGAGTTCGGTCGGGTACGCAGCAGGTTCGGCCTCGGCGAGGAGGCCGTCGCGTCGCTGCGGCTGGTCCGGCTCGCGGCCCGCGCCCGGGCCGCGCTGGGCGACGACCATCCGTTGGTCCGGCAGATTCACGCCTACCTGGACGTCAAGAGTCGCTAGCGCGGTCCCACACGGTCGCCGTGGCGCCGATCCCGACGGCTCCGTCGCTGGTGACCGAGTCGATGACGAGCAGCACGATCCGGGCCTGGTCGGTCTTGAGGCAGACGACGTCCTTCCTGGCCACTCGCAGCTCGGTCGTGCCCTGGGTCGAGACCAGCTCCCGGCACTGCTGGAAGGTCGGCTTCGCCCCGCCGGACCACATCGCCATGGTGCTCGCGTCGCCGTAGCGGATCACCGGACCGGGCAGTGGCATCCCGGCGTCCATCTCGGCCACTTCCGGATCGACCGCCGGCGGCACCGGATCCAGGTCGATACCACGCCCACCGATCCGGACGGGACCCGTCCACTGGACCGCAGGCGTTCGCGGTGTGGCGGCCGCCGAGGCGGTCGGCGTCGGCGAGGCCGGTGTGGTGGGGGCGCTGGCCGACGGACCGGCGGCCGCGGCGGTGGTGGACCCGCCGGTGTCCGCCGAGCCGGTGCGGTCCCCGGTCGAGTCGGGCCGCATCGCGATGCCGATCCCCACTCCGCCGGCGAGCAGGACGACGCCGAGCGTCGTGGCGAGCAGGACGCGCCGTGCGTTTCGTGGCCGGGACGGGCCGGGCACGGCGGCCGACGGCGGGGCGGTGGTCACCTCCGGGCGGCTGCCCGCGGGCTCGGCGATGATCGAGGCCAGCGCCGCGCCGTGGGCCGCGACCGTCGCGGCGACCGGCTTCGGCAGCCAGTCCGCGCCGAAGCGGGGGACACCGCCGCACGCCTCGATGATGTGGGCCGTGGTCGGCCGGGCCGCGGCGTCTCGCACCAGGCAGGCTTCGAACAGCGTCCGCAGCTCCGGCGGGCAGCCGGTCAGGTCCGCCTGGGCCTCGGCGACGCGCCGTAGCACGCTCAGATAGTTGCCGTCGCCGAAGGCGGTCCGCCCGGTCGCGGCGAAGAAGCCGACCGCGGCGAGCGTGAAGACGTCGGAGGCCGGCGTCACCGGCGTGCCGTTCGCCTGCTCGGGTGACATGAAGGAGGGCGTGCCGATGGGCGTCTGGCTCATCGTGAGGTGGGTCGCGTCGACGGCGCGGGCGATACCGAAATCGATGACCCGTGGCCCGTCGGCGGCGAGCAGGATGTTGCGGGGGGACAGGTCCCGGTGCACCACGTCGGCGGCGTGGATCGCCTGCAGTGACTGCGCTACGCCGGCGAGCATCACCCGTACCGTGTCGACCGGCAGCGGACCGTCGTCCCGGACGGCCGCGAGCAGCGTGGGCCCGGGCACGTACGCGGTGGCCAGCCAGGGTGTCCCGGCGTCGGTGCCGGCATCGACCACCTGGGCGGTATGGACACCGTGAACACGCTGCGCGGCCTGGACCTCCTGGGCGAAGCGCTGCCGGAAGGCGGCGTCCTCGGCGTATTCCCGACGCACGACCTTCAGCGCGACGGCCCGGCCTCCGGGGGTGAACGACAGGTACACCTGGCCCATCCCGCCGGCGCCCAGTCGCGCGCGCAGCGGATAGCCACTGATCTGGCGGGGATCGTCGCTGGTCAGAGGTGTGAACACGGACGATCCCCTCCTCGCGTGGGTGCGGCGGGGTCAGCGCTATGAGCGCCGCACCGAGCGGGCCCATGGTAGCGCCGACGGGGCGCCGCGAGGGGGCACGATCCTGGGGGCGTTCATCCGTCGGCGCGCTGGCCCGCGGGCGTGGTCAGGTGGGCCACCCAGTCGCGTAGGCGGCCCAGCGTGCCCGCCGATTCGAGCAACGACAGCCCGCCGCCCACCATCGCCACGCCCGCCGTGCCGGCGACCATTCCGACCGGGTATTCCCGCGCCTGGAACGCCAGCAGGCCCAGTACGGTGACCGCCGCTCCGCTGAGTGCCAGCAGGGCCCCGGCGAGGGAGTCCCGCTGCTCGGCGAATACGAAGACGAGCGTCACACCCAACCAGCACAGGCCGGCCACCGCGACCACGACGGCGGTCACCACGGACCCCTCGCGGGCCAGGCTGACGCTGGCCGGAACGCTGAGCACGCCCAGCGCGCCGGCTCGGGACCAGAACACGCGGGCCTGGCGCAGCAGCTCGAGGCCGGCGCTGTCCGCACCGAAGAGGTCCCGGCGGTGAACGAGGACGAGGAGGCCCACCAGCACGGCGAGGGTCCCCAGGGTCACCCCGACGAACCGGCCGCCGGTCCGCTCGACGTGCACGGCGTCGGTGACGACGAACAGACCGGCGGTGCAGACGCTGATCCCCGCCAACGAGGTCAGGGCTGTTGCCCGCTCCCGGGCGACAAGCGCGGCACAGGCGATCGCCATGACCGCCACCAGTGTGAGCGGCCCGGCCCACGACGCCGGCGTCGTCACGGCCAGCGCGACACCGGCGACCGCGACGGAGAGCGTGATCCGGGGCAGCGCCTCGGCCAGCGGGGCGCGCTCGTCGAGTCGATGGTGGCCGTACACCACCGCCACCACCAGGAGCACCGCGCCGACGGCGACCGGTGGGAGGACGGTGGCCAGCTGGTTCAGGGCCACGGCCGAGCCCGCCGGGCCCAGCCACCCGACCAGCCGCAGCCGCCATCGCCCGGTTCCGCCCCGCGGCGGGGAGGGCTGCGGTTCGTGTACGGACGACATGCCGCCAGCCTCGCACCCGCGCACCAGTCGGTACGAGTGCTCGCCGCCGGCCGAGGTGCGGCCGGCGGCGAGCGAGGGGGTACGGATCAGGAGTACGGGAGGCGCAGTACGGACTGGTTACCCACGCCCACTGTGGTGGGGTTGTTGCCGATGGCCGACCAGACCTCCACCCGTACCGTGCCGTTGCTCAGCGTTCCCAACGAACCGGTCGCCGAGGCCAGGCCGGCGGCCTGCGTGTAGTGCTCGTAACCGGCGACCGGGTCGGTGGCGAAGTAGCGCCACGTCTCCGTCCGGTCCCAGCTGCCGTTGCCGGTCAGGTCGTAGGACACGCGCACCTGCACGCCGTTGCCGACGGCCGTGCCGGCGTCGAGGAACAGGTCGAACGTGGTCTGCGCCCCGGAGTAGGCGAGGTTGAGGCCGGTCGCCATGAAGACCTGCGGGTTGGTCGGCGTACCGTCGTGGTTTCCGTTGGCGGCCGCGACAGTGGTCGTGGCCGCGCTGCCGGCGGCGCCCAGCCCGCCACCGGGCAGCAGATAGCGCGTCGGTGAGCCCGAGCTCGGTGGCGGCGTGGTCGGTGCGGCGGTCGTCGGCGGCGCGGTGGTGGGCGGCGCGGTGGTCGGCGGGGTCGTGCTCGGCGGCACGCCGCCCGAGGCGTTGCCACCGCTCCAGGTGTACGCCCCGGTGGTGGCCGTCCGTCCGGCCGCCACGGTGAGCCGGGTGCCGGTGGAGAACGTGACGGTGATCGGGTTCGCCGTCGGGTTCGACGCCACGTAGGTGCGTGCCCCGTTGCGGGAGAAGACCGCGCTCAGCGGGTGGTTGGCGGTGACAGTCGTGTCGACGGTGCCCAGCGCCGCCAGGTTGCGGATCCAGTGGAAGGTGTGCGCGCGGCTCTCCCCCTCCTCGGGCGTGTAGCCGGGGTTGGCGCGCAGGTTCGCCAGGGCCGCGTCCGGATCGCCGAGGGCCTGGAACTGCCAGAGGATGTCCTGCCACACGGTCGGCGGCCCGCCGTTGTTGCGGACCAGTTCGGCGTAGTTGGTGCGTACGTACGCCGGGTTGTTGCCCAGGTAGAGGTGCCCGCCGGTGACCGGCAGCAGGTTGATGCCCTGGATCATCTCCGGCTCGCCGCTGAACCAGGTGGCGTACGCGCCGCCGTCGCCCCAGACCATGCCGACAGTCGAGTGCCCGAAGGCGGCGGGGAAGTTCTGGTCGCTGGTGTCGAACCAGTACTCCTGAATCGCGGCGGCCTGCGTCGTGTAGAGGAAGATGCCGGCGTCGCGCACGGCGGTGTCGCCGGTGACCTGCCCCCACTGGATGAGGGCGTTGGCGAAGTTCATCCCCTCGGAGGACGACTCCTGGTTGTTGCCGGAGCCGAACGAGCCGTGCCCGGACGCCCAGTCGTGGCCGGCGTAGATGTCGAAGTCCCGCAGGTACGGAAAGCGGGTGTCGTCGCGGCGGTAGTTGTTGGCGTCGCGGATCAGCAGGTCCACCATGCCGCCGTAGCGGCTGGTCGCCGCCCACGACCTGTCGAACTTGGCGAGCGTCGCGGCGGCGGCGATGAAGTAGCCGTAGTGGAAGTGGTGGTCGTTGAGTTCCTGGTCGGAGCCGTACGAAGCCGGGTAGCCGATCAGGGTTCCCCAGTTGGCGTCGTAGTAGAAGAGCCTCTGGGTCTTGCCGCTGGACGCGGTGAACCAGTCGGTGAGGGTGCTGCGGATCGCGTTGAGCGCGCTGTCGCGGGTGGCCGTGTCGTTGACCAGGTCGGCGACCTCGGCGAGCCGGGCGGCCCGGCCCAGCCCCTTGCCGGTCCAGTACGTGTCGTTGCCCCGCTGGTCCATCGGGTTGCCCCGGGCGGCGGCCAGGTGACTGGTGAGCGTGGCCAGGTCCGCGCCGCTGCCGTCGCCGACGGCAGGCAGTTCGGGCAGGACCCCCTGGAACGCCATGGCGGTCCGGAACTGGGTGACGCCGGTGAGGACCTTCATCCGGCCCCGCGCCGACGGGTAGGTGGGCGTGATCGGCGTCGAGCCGGCCAGCGACTTCCACTGGTGCGGGTAGAGGCTGACCACTGTCTGCGTGGCGGTCCCCTCCCGGGCGGTGGTGGTGAACGCGTACGTCGTGCTCAGGCCGTTTGTCGTCGGGTCGTAGGTGTAGGAGACCCGGGTGCCGGTGACGTGGGCGTGCGCGTACCGGCCGTAGGTGGTGGCCAGGTCGGCGCGCTCGGTGGCGTTCGCCGTCGGGGGCAGCAGGGCGACGGAGAAGTAGCCGCGACCGGCGAGGGTGGAGGAGATGCGGCCGCCGCTGACCGTCCAGGTCGCGCCGCTGGGTGCGTACGCCACGTAGTCGTGGCCGTTGACCCGGAAGCCGACGGTGGTACCGCTGGTGGACCAGACGTCGGCGGTACCGGACGTGTTGATCACCGCGTCGCCGCCGCTGGCCTGGAAGTACGCGAACGGCAGGCCGTGGCCGATGGTGGCGCGAAGGGTGCGGGTCCCGTCGCTCCAGTACGGGCTGACCGTCCAGTCGGTCCAGCCGTCCACAGTCACCCGGGGGGCCGCCAGCCCGGCCACGCCGACGCGGATGTCCTGCACGTACGGGTAGTGGTACTCGCCGACGCCTGTCGCCGTGCCGCTGATGGCGGGCGTGGAGTTGGCCGAGAAACCGAGACCGTCGGTGAACGTGTCGTACGAGGTCGGGTGGGCGTGCAGGGGCTCGCTGAAGGCGCAGTCGGTGCGCTTCCACAGCAGCGAGGACCACCAGTCGTTGGTGGGCACGGCACCGGTGGGCGCGTTGGCGGTGGCGTACTGCCGTGGGTTGGCCGACATCGCGCCGCAGCCGGTGGGGAGCGCGCCGACTCCGGTGGTGGTGTAGCTGCCGGCGCCCACGGGCGCGGCCTCGGCGGCGCGGGTGACGGGGATCGTGAGGCCACCGACGACCAGGGCCAGGGCGGTGGCGGCTGCCAGAGCCCAGCGGCGGTGGGGGACGGGAGGTTTCATGGTGCCTCCATCGCGCGTCCCGGTACGGACCGTGTCGACCCGGGCGCGTAGCGTCTGAATTGCGGAAAACGTCGATTGAGAGAGCGCTCTCTCAGTCGGCACGGTAATGGATCGTCGAGATGCCCGTCAATGTGTCGGTCCGGTTGCGTGCTGATGTCGCAAACTGATCGCCCGCCGTGTCGGCTAGCCTTCCGCCGCGCCGGCCCCGTCCAGCTCGGTGTGCAGCGCGTCCGGCGCGCGCATCCGCCACGCGTCGGTCACGAGCTCGTTCAGGCGGTCGACGTCGACGGCCGCCAGGCGCAGCATCACCAGCGGCAGTCCGTCGTACCCGGAGGTCGTGAAGAAGACCTCGGGCTCGCCGAGCAGGAGGGCCTGCTTCTCGGCCTCGTCCCCGACGAACAGCACCGCGATGTCGCGCCGGATCACCCGCGGCCTGCCCGGCCGGCGCTCGGGATAGGACCAGACGAAACCCTTGTCGGCCACCCGGAAGTCGAAGCCGTCGCTGTCGATCTCGACAGTGTGGGGCAGGGCCAGGGCCAGGCGGCGTACGTCGTCGGCGTCAGCCACCCAGACCCCGCACCGCGCGTGCCATCAGCATGTGCCGAGGTTACGCATCGGGACCGACAGCCGTCGGGCGGGCCGCCGACGGCGGTGTCAGCCGGCCGCTACGGCCAGGTCGACGGCCGTCGCGCCGAGGACCGCCCGGTCGCCCTCGCGCTGGACGTAGCCGATCACCGTGGCACGACGAGGGTCGAGATCCGGCGGTGTGGCCAGCTCCACCCGGCCCTGCTCGGCGTCCAGGGGCAGCGACGCGAAGGCGCGCACCACGTTGTCCTGCCGCAGCGTCCGGCCGGCGTTCTCGCCGCGGGCGATCTCGCTGTCCAGCCCGCGCTGCACGACCGCCACGTTCACCACGGCGCGCTGCGGCAGCCGCTGCGCGCGATAGTCCAGCGTCATCTGTCCGCCGTCCGCGACGTCCGACACGGACAGCTCGAGGGGCGCGGTGACGGCCGACGTCAGGGCGGACGCGATGGCGCTCGCCGCCCGGCGACGGTCGGAGCCGACGAACTCCACGGTGCCGTTGACGATCATCTGCGGGGTGTAGAGCCCTCCGGTGCCGAAGCCGCGCGCGTACGCCTCCTGCCGCGCGGTGTACGCCGCATCCGCGAACTGGTCGGGCCAGCCCAGGCCGTCCCAGTAGTCGACGTGGAAGCCGAGGGCGAAGACGGGGTCGCCCCGTGTACGGGCGTCGTGGTCGATCTCGGTCAGCAGTTCCTCGGCCGGAGGGCAGCTGTTGCAGCCCTGCGAGGTGAACAGCTCCACGACCGCGACGCCTCCCGTCGCCGAGGGTGGCCGATCCGACGAACGGGCAGGGTCCGACCCGTGGGGCGACGGGTTCGTCATGGCGTCTCCTCCCAGAGCTGCGTGGCGACCCCTGCGATTCCCGTTACCGCACCGACAACGCCTGGTCACCGGGGCCGCGAGGGCCGATGGGTGCGTCCTGGGCCGGCGGGTGCCGCCCTACCACGAATCCGCCGTTGCGCCCGGAGATGCCACTTACGGGTAAACGACGTCTAACCGGAGTCATCCTCCGATAGCTTACCAATGAGAGGAAACCTCGTATTTCTTCCCCAAAGCGGCTAAGGAGTCAGTGATGAAGCGCAGCGTAGCGCTAGCGGCGGCCCTCCTGGTGGGTCTGACCAGTGCCGGAACGCTCCCCGGAGCTGCCTTCGCCGACGGCGGCGGCCCGGCGGGCAACCACGACGAGCGCGGGGGAGGTGGAAACCACCACGACACCGAGGGCGCGGTCTTCGTCCAGACCAACAAGGCCGAGGGCAACACCATCAAGGTGTACGACCGGGACGAGGACGGCCGCCTCAGCAAGGCGGGCGAGTACGAGACCGGCGGGCTGGGCGGCTTCACCATCGGCGCGCCGCTGGACGCGCTGGCCTCGCAGGGCTCCCTCGTCTACCACCACGGGCTGCTCTTCGCCGTCAACGCCGGCAGCAACACCGTGACCGTCTTCCGCGTCGACGGCACCCGGCTGCACAAGCTCCAGGTCATCTGGTCCGGCGGCCTGCTGCCGGTCAGCATCGCGGCCCGCGGTGACCTCGTCTACGTCCTCAACGCCGGCGGCGAGGGCTCGGTGCAGGGCTTCGAGCTGCACAAGGGGCGCCTGTCGCGCGTCGAGGACGCCAACCGGTCGCTCGGCCTGCACAACGGCAACCCGCCCGCGTTCGGGACAGCCCCGGCCCAGGTGAAGATCGACCCGGACAGCGAGTTCGTCCTGGTGTCGACCAAGGGCGCCAACGTCATGTTCAGCTTCGAGATCGGTCGTGACGGCGAGTTGGCCCGCAACCCCGTCGTCAGCGACGCGGGGAACACCCCGTTCGGCTTCACCTTCGACAGCGAGGACTCGGTGCTGGTCACCGAGTCGGGTGCGAACGCGGTCAGCCGGTTCGAGCTCGACGACGACGGCGCGCTCGACCAGGTCGGACCGTCGGTGCCCAACGGTCAGCAGGCGCCGTGCTGGATCCAGCGCGTCGGCGACTACTTCTTCGTCGCCAACGCCGGTAGCTCCACCATCAGCTCCTACCGGGTCGACGACGACGGCAAACTCCAAGTCGTCAAGGAGGTGGCCGCCGACACCGGTGGCGGGTCGATCGACATGACCACCAGCGACGGCTTCCTCTACGTGCAGAACGCCACCGCCGGCAACGTGCAGGGCTACGAGGTGCACGACGACGGCTCCCTGAGCCTCGTCACCACCGTCGAGGGCCTGCCGAAGTTCGCCGACGGCATCGGCATGGAGGGCATCGCCGCCTCCTGACGGTCGGCACACCGCTGGTCCCGGTCGCCTCCGACCGGGACCAGCGCGCGTCCCGCTCTGGTTTCGTGGCCGGTGGGCTGGGCGTCGGCGAGACCGCCGGCATCGACTGGATCGAGCTGCTCCTGCTGGTCGTGTTCGCCGCGATCGGCGTGGCCGTCACCGCCGCCGCGTACGGCCGTCACCGCCTCTGACGTCCCCGGGCCGGTCCGCTCCGCCCGGCGCGGGAGCGGACCCGCCCGCGCACCATGGTGACCGCAGGTGGTCGCCACGGGCGCTGTGCTTGGATGGACCGGTGCAGTTCACCGTGACAGAGGCGCCGACGCGGGAGCGGTTCGAGGCGCGCGACGAGACGGGCGCGGTCGCCGGGGTCGTCACCTACCAGCTGACCGGCGCCATCATCGCCTACACCCACACCGAGGTCGATCCCGCGTACGAGGGCCGCGGCGTCGGGTCGACCCTGGCCCGCGCCGTCATGGACGACGCCCGGGCCAGGGGACGCACAGTGGTGCCGATCTGCCCGTTCCTCGCGGAGTGGCTGGTCAAGCACCCGGAGTACGAGGACATCGTCGTGCGGTCCACCCGAAAGGTGAAGTAGCGCCGGGCTCAGCGCCTCCCGCAACTCCTTGCGGCTCAGTTGTCGGTGCGGTGGCGTTCGATCGTCTCGGCGATCCGCTTGATCCGGCGGAGTCGGGCGTCCCAGGCGTCGCCGACGGCGGCCAGTTGGGCGACCGCGCGGGCGAGCTGCGCCTCGTCGACCCGGAAGTGACGCTCACGGCCGGCCGGCGCGGAGTGGATCAGGCCGACCCGGTCCAGGACGGCCAGGTGCTTCGAGACGGCCTGGCGGGTGACGGGCAGCCGCTCGCTCAGCGACGTGGCGGTGCCGGGCCCGCCGGCGAGCAGCAGGTCGATCATGCTGCGCCGGATCGGGTCGCCGATCGCCGACCACAGGGCGTCGTCGACTGCCGTGGTCATGACGCGGCGACCAGCTTCGCGACGTACATGCCGAGGGCGGGGATGTAGTGGTCCCACCCGCTGACATGGTCCTGGTACTGCTTCTCCAGGACGGCGACCTCCCAGCCCATCTCGCGGAAACCGGTCTCCGTCATGCGGATGCGGGTCCCCGCTCCGGTCGGGACCAGGTCGAACGTGACGAACAGCGACTGCCCGCCCCGGTCGGGCCCGGTGAAGCACCACCGGAAGGAGAACCGCCTCGGCGGGTCGACGCCCACGACGGCGAGGTCGACCGTCGTCGTCTCGCCGGTCTGCGCGTCGCGCCACACCAACTCGCCGGGCGCGCCCTCGACCGGTTCGAACCGTGCGTCGTCAGGCCACCACTCCCGCACGTGCTCGGGCTGGCTGATCACCTCGAAGACCACCTCGGGTGCGGCGTCCACGTCGATATTGCGTTCGATGACTCCGTACTCCATGCCTAACACCCTTTCGCAACCTTTGGTTGCGTAAGGTTATGACACCCCGACCGCTCGCGCAACCCTTTGTTGCGCTTTCGGGAACGGCGCACAGGAAGTGCGATCACGGTACGGTCCATGCTGGGTAGCCTGTCCGGCCCGCCATTTCCCTGGGAGATTCGAACGATGACAGCCGCCTCCTTCCGTGCCCTGCACCACGACCGCGCCCCCGGTGACCCGCTCGTTCTGCCGGGGCCCTGGGACGCGGGCAGCGCCCAGGTCTTCGCCGACGCCGGCTTCCCGGCGCTCGCCACGCCGAGCGCCGGCATCGCCGCCTCCCTCGGTTACCAGGACGGCGCCACCCCGCCCGCCGAGATGTTCGCCGCGGTGGCGCGGATCGTCCGGGCCGTCTCCGTGCCGGTGTCCGCCGACGTGGAGGACGGCTACGGGCTCGCACCCAGCGAGCTGGTCGATCGGCTCCTGGAAGCCGGCGTCGTCGGCTGCAACCTGGAGGACTCCGAGGGGCAGGCCACGCTCAAGGACCCGCAGCGGCACGCGGACTGGCTGGCCGAGGTGCGAGCGGCGGCCGGTGACGCGCTGGTCATCAACGCGCGCGTGGACACCTTCCTGTTCGGGTCGGGTGACCCGGCCGACGCCATCGCCCGGGCGACGCTGTACGTCGCGGCGGGCGCCGACTGCGTGTACCCGCTCCGGGCGCCGACCGAGGTCCTCCCGACGTTGCGCGAGGGCATCACCGGCCCCCTCAACATGGCCGCCGGCCCGAGCCGGGAGTCCGTGGTCGAGCTGGCCCGCCACGGCGCCACCCGCATCACGTTCGGTCCGGGCATGCAGCGGTACGCGATGGGCGCGATCGGCGACCTGGCGGCCGACCTGCGCGCCTGAGGCCGCGGCCGTCCTGCGCGCCTGAGGCCGCGACGGACCTGCGCGCCTGGCCTCTTGGTCGCCGCGCCTGAGGTGTTGTCGGCCGCGCACCGAGGCGTGCGCGCCCACGCGAGCGCGCCGCGCGCCGGCGGTCAGGCGTCGGCGCGGGCGGCCAGGGCGTCGACGAGGCGGCGGGCGGAGCCGGCCAGGTTCCACTGGCCGGCCAGCTCGAGCAGCCGTTCCGGGTCGGCGGGGGCGGTCGGCAGGGCGGTGGGCAGCTCCGGCAGCGCCACGTCCAGGGCGACCCGGACCACTGTCGGCGCGACGGCCAGGTAGTCGCGAGCGCCGGCCAGCTTGGTGCGCAGCCCCGGCGCGAAGGACGAGTCGGAGTCGTCGAGCGCGGCAAGGATGCCGTCGATGCTGCCGTACCGCTCGATGAGCCGCGCGGCCGTCTTCTCGCCGACCCCCGGCACTCCGGGCAGGCCGTCGCTGGGGTCGCCGCGCAAGGCGGCGAAGTCGGCGTACCTGTCGGCCGGCACGCCGTAGCGGGCGCGCACCGCCGCGTCGTCGCAGTCGTCGAGCTTGGCCACGCCGCGCCCGACGTAGAGCAGCCGGACGTCCCGGGTGTCGTCGATGAGCTGGAACAGGTCCCGGTCGCCGGAGACCACCTCGACCGGGCCTGGCTGGGTCACCGAGAGCGTGCCGAGCACGTCGTCGGCCTCGTAACCGGTCGCGCCGACGGCGGGGATGCCGACGGCGTCGAGGACCTCCAGGATCATCGGCACCTGCGGGGAGAGTGTGTCGGGCACGACCTCGCCCCCCTGCGGGGCCACCCGGTGCGCCTTGTACGACGGCAGCAGGTCGACGCGCCACGCCGGCCGCCAGTCGTAGTCCAGAGCGCACACCATCCGGTCGGCGCCGCGACCGCGGATCAGCGTGGCGAGCATGTCGAGGAAGCCACGCACCGCGTTGACGGGCTGGCCGTCCTCGGTACGCGCGGCGGACTCGGGGATGCCGAAGTAGGCCCGGAAGTAGAGGCTGGGTGCGTCGATCAGCAGGATCGGGGATCGGTGTGCCACGCCCGACAGCCTGGCACAGCCCTCCGACGATCAGTGGTACGCCCGGCCGGCCGGCGGCGTCAGCGCCGCTCGTCGTGGCGGTAGACGGTGGCCCGTCGGGCGAGGTGCTGCACGACGTAGCTGGTCACCAGCAGCAGGATCGCCACCAGCACCTCGACCCAGGCCGCGACGCCGTCGGCGACGGTGAGCCCGATGACCAGCAGGACCAGGCCGCCGAGCGCGAGGACCCCGGCCCACAGTTGCCGACGGCGGCGGGTCGCCGCCCGGTTCGCGTCGTTCGCTGTCACGTAGGCCTCCCGGTCGGACACCCGCGCGGGCGGCCCGATCCCAGGCTATGACCCCCACCCCGGTCCTACCGGAAAACCACCGTGCGGGCAGGCCGTGGAACGGCGCTGCGCCACCGACCGCTGCTGGGCCGGTCGACCAGTACGTGCACAGCGTCGACGTGCTCACCGACGCAACCCGGGCTCGCCGAGTGGCCGACGGCCTGTGGTCCGGCGCCGAGGACACCGCTGACGCCTGACCCACAGCCGCAGATCTTGGACAGTTTCCGTCCTCGGCTGACGGAAACTGTCCAAGATCTGCATGGCGACCCGCGTCGGGCGACCGGCCTCCGCGGTCGGGGTCAGGCGGGGAGGGTCCAGCGCTGGTTGGCGCCGGCGAAGCAGTCCCAGATCTGGAGTCGGGCGCCGTCGGCCGAGCTGTTGTCGGTGACGTCCAGGCACTTGTTGGACTGCGGGTTGCGCAGCGTGCCGTTGGACTGCGCCTGCCAGACCTGGGCGCCGCTGCCGTTGCAGTCGTACAGCTGCACCTTGGCGCCGTTGGCGGTGGAGCCGCTGGCGATGTCGGCGCACTTGCCGAGGGCGCGCAGCGTGCCGTCGCTGGCGACGGTCCAGGTCTGCGCGTTGGTGCCGTTGCAGCCCCAGAGCTGGATGGCGGCGCCGTTGGCGGTGCTCGCGGAGGCCACGTCGACGCACTTGCCGCCGAGGCCGGTGATCTGGCCGGTACGACCGGACGGCGGCGGGGTGGTGCCGCCCATGATGGTGTCGTACATGGCGCTGACCAGCGAGGTGGAGCCGGTGGTGTCCTGCGACAGCTCCCAGTTCATGACGCCGCCGGCGTTTGCCAGCGCCCACTGCGTCTTGCGCTTGACGGTCGGGACGCCGTTGTAGCACTGCTGCACGCCGCTGACCGTGGTGCAGTCGCGGTTGGCGTTGGCCGCGTCCAGCGCGACGAGCGCCGAGTACGTGTAGTAGCCGGGGCGGCTGTAGAACGGGATGCCGAGGACGGCCTTGCTGGCCGGCAGGCCGCGGGACTTCCACAGGTTGATGCTGGTGATCGACCAGTCGTAGTTGGAGTGCGGGCTGCCGCCGTCGTACGCCATGATGTTGAGCCAGTCGACCTGGCCGAACACGGCCGTCGGCACACCGTCGAGGTAGTAGCCCTCGGAGACGACCGCCGCGGTGAGGAGCTTGCCGCGGCTGTGCAGGGCGCTGCCGAGCTGCGTCATGAGCTGGCTGTAGTTGTTCGCCGAGGCGCCCGGGTCCGGGTACTCCCAGTCGATGTCGACTCCGTCGAGGTTGTACTGGTTGACGAAGTTGACCAGGTTGTTGACGAAGGCGCTCCGGCTTCCGGAGTTGCCGGCGAGGGCCTCGAAGGCCGAGTCGTTGCCGTCGTTCCAGCCGCCGACGGCGATCGAGACCTTGACGTTGTTGGCGTGCGCCTGGGAGACCAGCGAGGAGAGCTTGCTCGGGTTCTCCACCGCGCGCAGGCTGCCGTCGTTGTTGGGCAGTACGAAGGCGTAGTTGATGTGGGTGAGCTTGTTGTACTGGATGGTGTTGACGTTGCCAGCCCACGAGGGCATGTAGCCGACGCTCTTGAAGTTGTTCGGCAGCACCACGGCCTGCGCGGCGGTGGGGACGAGGGTGACGGTGGCGGCGGCGGTGGCCAGGGCGAGCAGACCGGCGGCGAGGGCGCGGCGCAGTGGTGAGGACATCGGGGGCCTTCCCGTGGGCGGGGGACGACGCCGCCCGCGCAGGGTTGTCGCGGGCGGGAGATGGGGGACGCAGGTACGGGTGGGCCTCGAGGCAGCCAAATCTTAAAGAGTGTTAACTGTCGGCGTCAATCAACGCCCGTAGATTTCCTCCCCGGGGTGGATGCGGGCTTCTGGGGACGCCCAAACGACCGTTAAGCTGACGGGGTGGGAACCGATGAGTTGTACCCGCCGGACCGGCTGATCGCCGCGCAGCGCGCCACCGCCGCCGCCGGCCTGGACGCGCTGCTGCTCACGCCCGGCTCCGACCTGCGCTACCTGACCGGGTACGACGCCCACGTGGGGGAGCGGCTGACCTGCCTGGTGCTGCCCGCCGAGGGTGCGCCGACGCTCATCGTGCCCAGACTGGAGCGTCCCGCCGCGGAGGCGGCGCCGAACACCGGCGTGCGCATCGTCGACCACCCCGACGGCGTCGATCCGTACCCCCTGGTCGTCGCCGCCCTCGACGGTCCGCCGGCGGCGGTCGGGCTCGCCGACCGGATGTGGGCCGAGCAGGTCCTCGCCCTGCGCGCGGCGCTGCCCGGCGCCGCGCAGCGGCTCGCCGGCGAGGTGCTGCGCGAGCTGCGGATCCGCAAGTCCCCGGCGGAGGTGGCGGCGCTGGCCGAGGCCGGCGCGGCCATCGACGAGGTGCACCGGCGGATGGGCCGGTGGCTGCGTCCCGGCCGCACCGAGGCCGAGGTGGCCGCCGACATCGCGGCGGCGATCCGCGACGCCGGACACGTCAGCGTCGACTTCGTCATCGTGGCCGCCGGCCCCAACGGGGCCAGCCCGCACCACGGCACCTCGGACCGGCCGATCGGCGCCGGCGAGCCGGTGGTGGTCGACATCGGCGGCACGATGCCGTCGGGCTACCGCTCGGACTGCACCCGCACCTACGTGGCGGGCGGGCCGGCGCCTGCCGACTTCGTCGACTACTACGCGGTGCTGCACGCCGCCCAGGGCGCGGCGGTGGCGGCGGTACGCCCCGGCATCACGGGCGCGGCGGCCGACGCGGCGGCCCGGGAGCCGATCGCCGCAGCCGGCTACGGCGACGCGTTCCTGCACCGCACCGGGCACGGCATCGGCCTGGACGGTCACGAGGAGCCCTACCTGGTGGCGGGCAACGACCGGCCCCTGGAGGCCGGCATGGCGTTCTCCATCGAACCGGGCATCTACCTGGCGGGCCGACATGGCGCCCGCATCGAGGACATCGTCGTCTGCACGACGGACGGCGTGCAGCGGCTCAACACCACCCCCACGGAGCTCATCGCGCTATGACTGTCGACCGGATCCTCCCCACCGATGAGGCCCACGACCTGCTGGACCTCGCCACCGAGCTGGCCGACCGCGAGCTCGCGCCGAAGGCCGCCGGCTTCGAGGAACGCGGCGAGTTCCCCCGCGAGGTGCTGCGCACCATCGGCCGCGCCGGCCTGCTCGGCCTGCCCTACGCCGAGGAACACGGCGGCGCGGCGCAGCCGTACGAGGTGTACCTGCAGGTGCTGGAGATCCTGGCCAGCCGGTGGCTCGCGGTCGCCGAGGCGGTAAGCGTGCACACCCTGAGCTGCTATCCGGTCGCCGCGTTCGGCACCGCCGAGCAGCGCAAGCTCCTGCCGGACATGCTCGGCGGGGAGCTGCTCGGCGCGTACTGCCTCTCCGAGCCGCAGGGCGGCTCCGACGCGGCTGCGCTGAGCACCCGCGCGGTCCGCGACGGCGACGCGTACGTGGTCTCCGGGACCAAGGCGTGGATCACCCACGCCCAGGTGGCGGACTTCTACAACGTCTTCTGTCGTACCGGCGGGCCCGGCCCGAAGGGCATCTCCTGCCTGGTCGCGGACGCGGGCACCCCCGGCATCGCGCCGCAGGCCGCCGAGCGGACCATGGGGCTGCGGTCCTCGCCGGTGGCGCAGATCGCCTTCGAGGAGGCGCGGGTGCCGGCCGACCGTCTGGTCGGCGGCGAGGGGGCGGGTTTTAGCATCGCGATGTCCGCGCTGGACTCGGGTCGACTGGGCATCGCGGCGTGCGCGGTCGGGCTCGCCCAGGCCGCGCTCGACTACGCGGTCGGCTACGCCCGGGAGCGACAGCAGTTCGGCCGGTCCATCATCGACTTCCAGGGCCTCGGTTTCCTGCTCGCCGACGCGGCCACCCAGATCTCCGCCGCCCGCGCGCTGACGCTCGCGGCGGCCCGGCTGCGCGACGCCGGGCGGCCGTACTCGATCGAGGCGGCGAAGGCGAAGCTCTTCGCCACCGACATGGCGATGCGGGTGACCACCGACGCCGTGCAGGTGCTCGGCGGCGCGGGCTACGTCAGCGACCACCCGGTCGAGCGGTACATGCGGGAGGCGAAGGTGCTGCAGATCGTGGAGGGCACCAACCAGATCCAGCGGTTGGTGATCTCCCGGGCGCTCGCCGGAAGTTGAGACGGCGGGCCAGCGCGGCGTTCGTCGTCGCCGTCGCGCCGATTTCCCGGTAGGTTGCACGCCGTGGAGGAGATCGACCGCGCCATCGTCGCCGCGCTGACCGCTGACGGCCGTCTGTCGTACACCGACCTGGCCGAGAAGGTGGGGCTGTCGGTGTCCGCCGTGCACCAGCGGGTGCGCCGGCTGGAGCAACGCGGAGTGCTCAAGGGGTACGCCGCCCGGGTGTCGTTCGAGGCGCTGGACCTGCCGTTGACGGCGTTCGTGGCGATCCGGCCGTTCGATCCGTCGCAGCCGGACGACGCGCCGGAGCGGCTGGCCCACCTACCGGAGATCGACTCGTGCTACTCAGTGGCGGGGGAGGACTTCTACCTGCTGCTGGTGCGGGTGGCCAGCCCGGCGGACCTGGAGCGGGTGCTGCAGGAGATCCGCACCTCGGCGAACGTGACGACCCGGACGACTGTGGTGCTGTCCACGCCGTACGAGAACCGTCCGCCGAAGATCAGTGCCGGGGCGCCGAGTCGGTCGCGGTCCCGGGCGCCGGAGGAGCCGGCTGGTTCCACCGCAGGATGACCTGTCGGCCGTGCTCGTGACCGAGCGCGCTGACCGTGGCGGTGTCCAGGCGCAGCCGTCCACCGGCGGACGGGGGCAGCCCGATCCAGCGGGCGCCGAGCACCCGCAGGCTGTGCGCGTGGCCGACAAGCGCCACGCTGCCCCGGTCGAGCAGTGGGGTGACGCGGGCCAGCACGCGGTCGAGCCGGTCGCCCACCTGCGCGGGTGACTCCCCGCCGGGGCAGCCGTCGGTCCAGATGTTCCAGTGCGGGTCGTCGTCGTGGATGTCGACTGTGGTGCGGCCCTCGTACTCGCCGTAGTTCCACTCGCTGAGGTCCTCGTCGACCCCGTCGACGGTGAGCCCGGCGAGCTGCGCGGTGCGCAGCGCCCGGGAGCGGGGGCTGGCCAGCACGGTGACGAAGCGCCGGCCGGCCAGGAACGCGGCGAGGGTGCGGGCCTGTCGCTCGCCGTCGGGGGTCAGCTCCAGGTCGGTGTACGAGGTGTGCCGCAGGCTGGCGCTCCAGGTCGTCTCGCCGTGCCGGATCAGCAGGAGCTCTCCCATGCGGTCAGTTAACCATCGTGGCGGGGCCGTTCGTGCCGCCCTCCCTCAACCTATCTTCCTAGGATGCTTTAGGGGGTGTGGGCCACCCGACACCACCGGTTTCAGCACCGGAACAGTGGGCAAGCGAGCGGCGACAACCGCCAGACCGAGGAGGCGCGATGAGCTTCACCGAGAAGGCAAAGAACAAGGTCGAGCAGATGGCCGGCGCCGCGAAGGAGCGGGTCGGTGACGTGACCGACAACGAGCGGATGCGTGGCGAGGGCGCCAGCGAGCAGGGTGACGCGCGCGCCAAGCAGGCCGGTCAGAACATGAAGGACGCGGGCCGCAACGTGAAGGACTCCTTCACGAAGTGACCTGAGCGGTCCGCGGGTCCCCGGGTGAGCATTCACCCGGGGACCCGTCGTGTGCGGCGGTTAGGGTCACGGCGTGACAGTGCTTCGTTCCCTGGTGTTGTTCGTGCTGGCCGCCCTGGCCGAGATCGGTGGCGCGTGGCTGGTCTGGCAGGGGTGGCGGGAGCAGCGTGGCCTGTGGTGGATCGCCGCGGGAGTGGTCGCGTTGGGCTGTTACGGCTTCGTGGCGACGTTCCAGCCGGACGCGAACTTCGGCCGGATCCTGGCCGCGTACGGCGGGGTGTTCGTGGCGGGCTCGTTGGGCTGGGCGATGGTGGTGGACGGGTTCCGCCCGGACCGCTGGGACCTGACAGGTGCCGGGCTGTGCCTGCTCGGCGTCGCGGTCATCATGTACGCCCCGCGCGGTGGTTCTGCCTGACCCGGCACCTGCTCCGCTCTTCCACGTGCGCCCCCGACGGCCGCCGCAATCGCGGGGCAGTGAGCGTTCTTCGCGTCTGCGATGATTCGCGGCGTGATCCGACCCCGGCTTCGTCCGTTGTGGTGTGGCGTACTGGTCGCGGCGGCCGTTTTCGGCGGTGTCGGGTGCACGGCGTCCCGAGTGCCACCGCCGGATCAGCCGATCTTCGTCGGCTCGTCGGCCATGCCATCGGGCAGCGCCACCGCCACCGCCTCGCCGACGCCGAGCGTTTCCGGCCGGCCGCAGGGCGCTCCGACGTCGACGGGTCCTGGTGCGCCGCCGGTTGTCCCGACGCCTGTGGTTCCGACCGTCCCCGGTGCGTCGCGGGTGGGGACCAGGGCGCCGGTGGTCGATCACGGGCCGCGTACGGGTGACAAGGTCGCGTTGACGTTCGACGCGGACATGACCGACGGAATGCTGGCCAATCTGCGCGCCGGCCGGGTGACGTCGTACGCGAACCTGCGCATCCTGGACCTGCTGGAGCGGGAGCGGGTGCCGGCGACGTTCTTCCTGACCGGCAAGTGGGTGCAGCGGTACCCGGACGTGACCCGGCGGATCGCCGGTAATCCGCGCTTCGAGTTGGCCAACCACACGTACGGGCACGCGGCGTTCACCGCCGACTGTTACGACCTGCCGCGGTTGCCAGTCGACGAGTTGGCCGGTGATGTGGCGAAGACGTTCGAGGTGATCGCGCCGTACGGGGGTCGGCAGACCCGGTACTTCCGCTTTCCGGGGCTCTGCCACGACGCGGCGGCGCTGGACGCGCTGGCGCCACTGGGTGTGACTGTCGTCGACGGTGACGTGGTGAGCGGCGATCCGTTCGCGAAGGCGTGGAAGCCCCTGGTGCGCGCGGTGCTGGACCACGCACGCCCGGGGTCGGTGGTGATCATGCACGTGACCGAGGCGAACGCGGCGATGACCGATGAGGCGTTGCCGCACATCCTGGCTGGGCTGCGGGCGCGGGGGTTGGTGCCGGCGCCGTTGTCCGAGGTGCTGGCCGAGGGCTGAGGCTCAGTTCTCCCGCTCGCCGGCATCCGCGCCTGACTGCGCGGGTTGTCACGGTTGTCGTCGCGGTGGACATGGACTGGACGTGAGCTCAGGGACAGAGCATGACGAGGACCGCTTCCGGCGGGTCTACGCCGAGGACTTCGATTCGCTGTTGGCGTACGCGCTGCGGCGGGTCGCGCACCCGGAGGACGCGGCGGACGTCGTCGCGGAGACCTTCCTGGTGGCGTGGCGGCGCCGTCGGGACCTTCCGGCCGGCGGGGAGGCGCGGTTGTGGCTGTACGGGGTGGCCCGGCGGGTGTTGGCCAACCAGCACCGTGGTGGTGTTCGCCGGCAGCGTCTTGGTGAGCGGTTGCGTCAGCAGATCGTCGCGTCGGTCGCCGATCCGGGGAGTGAGGTGCCGGAGCGGCTTGCCGTTCGGGTGGCGTTGGCTGGTCTGGCTGAGGTGGACCGGGAGGTGCTGATGCTCACCGTCTGGGAGGGGCTGCGGCCGCATGAGGCGGCTGCGGTGCTGGGGGTGGGGCCTGCGGTGGTCCGGACTCGGCTGGCGCGGGCGCGGGCGCGGTTACGAGGGCTGGTCGGTGACGATCCGGGGCCGCCCGGACATGTGCTCGATGTGCTGACCGCATCCACCCGGAAGGAGGACAGGTGACGAGTGCAGAGCGCGTGGACCGGCTGGTTCGCGCTGCCGACCCGGCCCGGCCCGAGGTGATCGGGTCACTCGGCGGGGTGAAGCAGAGCCTCCTGGAGGAGATCATGTCTGAGCCGATGGTGGAGCGTGTCGTCGAGGTTCCCCGGCGGCGGTTGCGGGTGCGTCGCTTCGCCGGTGTCGTGACGGCGGCCGCTGTCCTGGTCAGTGTGGTGCCGGCGTCCATCGTGCTGCGGGGGTCTTCGGAGGGCGGTGGGGTCTCTCCCATCGTCAGCGCCGACGCTCAGGTGGTCTATCCGCCGGTGGCGATGGCGGTTGCGGAGAGGAACCCGCGGCTGCTCATCGACCGCCCGGGTTGGGTGGTGAGCACGGTTTCGGAGTTCGAGGAGGACCACGGCAGCATCGCGTTCCGCAGGGGTGGGCGTGAGCTGGAGATGACCTGGTATCCGGCTACCGGTTACGCGGACCGGTACGCCGACCGGCGGCACGTTGGTCCCGCGAAGTCGGTGCGGGTCGACGACTGGCCGGCTGAGGTTTTCCAGTATCTCAGCGGCGATTTCTCGGTCCTGTCGCGTCCTCGTGACGGGATGTTCGTGGAGATGCGTACCTCCGAGGGCTGGTCGCGTAAGGACCTGGATCGGGTTCTCGCGGACATCGTTCGGGTAGATGCGCGGACGTGGTTGGCCGCGCTTCCGGCAGAGATGATGAGGCCGGTGGGGGAGCGGGCAGCGGAGGTGCTCGTCGGTGTGCCGCTGCCGCCCGGGTTCGATGTGGCCGCGCTGGACGACATCAGTGTGCGTGACGGGTACCACTTCGGTGTGGGTGTGACGTCCCGGGTGGGGTGCGGGTGGATCGCGGAGTGGCAGCGGGCGAGGGCGAGCGGGGACGAGGCTGCGGTGCGGCGGGCGGCTGACGCGCTGCACGGGAGCCATGGGTGGCGGGTGCTGCGGGACATGGACGCGGCCGGTGACTGGCCGGAGGTGTTCTGGGAGTACGCCGACGAGGTCGCGGCGGGGACGTTGCCGGCGGGTTATGTCCAGGGCTGGGACTGCCGGTGACGGGGGCGGCGACACCCCGGGGAGGCGTTGTACGCGAACCTGCGCATCCTGGACCTGCTGGAGCGGGAGCGGGTGCCGGCGACGACGTTCTTCCTGACCGGCATCGCGAAGGCGTGGAGGTCCCTGGGTGCGCGCGGTGCTGGACCACGCACGCCCGGGGTCGGTGGTGATCATGCACGTGACCGAGGCGAACGCGGCGATGACCGATGAGGCGTTGCCGCACATCCTGGCGGGCTGCGCGCGCGGGGGTTGGTGCCGGCGCCGCTGTCCGAGGTGCTGACCGGCGGCTGAGGCTCAGCCTTCCGGCTCGTCGTCGACGGTCAGGACGATCTTGCCGCGCCGGGATCCGTGCTCGGATGTCCGGTGTGCGTCGGCCGCCTTCGTGAGGGGGAAGACCGCGTCGATCGGCACCCTGAACCGGCCCTTGGTGAACAGTTGGGCTGCGGCGGGCAGGCCGTGGCGGCCGTCGGGTTCGCCGGCCAGTTGTCCCATGGAGAGGCGGACGCCGTGGGTGGGGGCGGTGAAGTCGGCGAGGGTGACGACCGCTGTGGGGTCGCCGGTGAGGTGGAGCAGTTCGGTCAGGGATCCGGCGCCGGCGACGTCGAGGGCGCGGTCGATCCGGGTGACGCCCAGGGCGTCGAGGCGGTTCGTGAGGTCGGGGCCGTAGGTGACAGGTGTCGCTCCGAGCTGGCGGAGGAGGTCGTGGTTGTCGGCGCGGGCGGTGCCGATGACGTGGATGCCGCGGGCGGTGGCGAGTTGGACGGCGATGCTGCCGACCCCGCCGGCGGCGCCGTCGACGAGGATGGTCATGCCGGGGCGTGGGTCCAGCAGGTCGAGGGCCCGGGTGGCGGTTTCGATGCTGGTGCCGGCCGCGCCCGCCTGGGTCCACGGCATGGTGGTGGGTTTGTGCGCCCAGTGCTGTAGTACGGCGAACTGTGCGCTCGCGCCGCCGAGTCTGGCCAGTTCGACGATGCCGAAGACGTGGTCGCCGAGGGTGACATCGTGGACGTCGTCGCCGATCTTGTCGACGGTGCCGGCCGCGTCGACGCCGGGGATGTGTGGCAATGGCAGTCGGGCGCTCATCGGGGTGCGGCCGGAGCGGAGGCCGACGTCGACGGGGGAGACGCCGGCGGCGTGGACGCGGATGCGGATCTGGCCGGCTCGGGGTTGTGGCGCGTCGGTGGTGCCGAGGTGGAGGACGTCGGGACCGCCGAAGCGGTCGTACTGCATGGCGAACATCGGGGCGCTCCTGTGCCTGGGTGACGTGGTGATGGTCGTACCGTAGGTCGGAAACGGAGCAGCCGTTCCGCTGTGGGGTCAAGTGAGAGGAGGGCCGGGTGGAGATGTCTCGGATGCGGCGGGCTGATGCCCGGTCGAACCGCGATCGGCTGGTGGCGGCGGCTCGGGAGGCATTCGCGTCGGCGGGGCTTGAGGTGCCCATGCGGGAGGTGGCGCGACGCGCGGGGGTTGGTGTGGCGACCCTGTATCGGCATTTTCCGACGCGTACGGAGTTGGTCGCCACGGTGCTCGTCGAGCGCGTCGAGGAGTGTGGTGTGCGGATGCGCCGCGCGCTCGACGACCCGGATGCGTGGCGGGCGTTGTCCGGCACGGTGCGCGAGTTCGCCGATCGGCAGGTGCATGATCGGGTGCTCAACGAGGCGTTGTTGGGGCCGAGTGAGTTCGCTGCGGCGTTCCAGGTGGAGCGCCGGGAGCACGCGCGGGCGTTGGACGTGTTGGTTGCCCGGGCTCGGGCGGCGGGTGTGCTGCGCGATGGTGTGGACGTGGACGATGTCCGGGCTGGGCTGCTGGCCATCGCGTCGCTGCGGCGGTTGCCGGCGGAGACGAGTGCCCGGGTGATCGGTAGGGTCGCGGGTCTCGTGCTCGCCGGTATCCGTGCGTGACCGGTGCGGCCTGTTCCGGTTGGGGCGGTGCACCGGCTGGTCGAGCGGCTGTGGAGTGTTACGTCGGTGGTCGGGTGAGTTTGGCGGCCACGGCGTCGAGGACCCAGTCCAGGCCGGTTGCGAAGGATGCCTCGGCGGTTATCTCAAGGGCGTCGTGTACGGCCTTGGTCAGCGTCGGGAAGCGGCCGGTGGCCAGCATTGTCGTCACGTGTGGGCCGTTGGCGCGCTGCCAGTCGCGCTTGGACTGGCCGGTGGCGCGTTCGGCCCGTAGGTTGGCGATTTCGCGTCTGATGGCGCCGGTGACGTAGGCGCTGACGGTTTCCGCGGCGCGCATGATGGTGTCGATATCGGCGAGGCCGTCGAGGGCGGCCAGCGTGGCCTCGGTGACGGCGAGGCCGTGTGGGCCCAGGGTCGGGCGGCCGCCGAGCAGGTCGGCCAGCCAGACGTGGCGCAGAGCGGCCTGCCTGGTGCGGTGGGCGAGGATGCGCAGCGCCTCCCGCCAGTCGGTGGGTTGCTCCGGGGGGAGGATTTCGGCGTTGACCTCGTCGATCATGAGGTCGAACAGTTCGTCCTTGGTGGTGATGTATCCGTACAGCCGCATCGGGCCTGCCTTGAGCCGGGCGGCGACCTTACGCAACGACACCGCTTCCAGGCCGCCTTCGTCGGCGAGCGCGATGGCGGCGGCGATGATCTGCTTCCGGTCGAGTGGCACGGGGGGAGTCGGCGGCGTGGGCCGGTCCCACACGGTCATGGTTTCTCCCTGCTGTTGCGATGCATTGTACGGCGGCGATACGGTGTATCGCTATGAGACACCGTATCGCTGTGGTGGGGGGTGGCCCTGGCGGCCTCACCTTCGCCCGTGTCCTGCACCGTCACGGCTACCCCGTCGCCGTCCTTGAGCGGGACTCCGCGCCCGACTCCCGTCCTCCGGGCGGCACGCTGGACCTGCACGAGGGGCTGGGCCAGCTGGCACTGGAGAAGGCGGGGCTGGTGGCGGAGTTCCAGGCGCTGTCTCGTCCCGAGGGGCAGGCCATGCGGATCCTGGACACCGCGGGGACCGTTCTGCGGGACTGGCGGCCCGGTCCGGATGAGCGGGCCAATCCGGAGATCGACCGCGGGCAGCTACGGGACCTGCTGCTCGGCTCTCTCGACGTGCGGTGGGGGCGGGAGGTGGCGCGGGTGGTGCCGGAGGCGGGGGACGGGGTGGTGGTTCACTTCGCGGACGGGCGGCAGGAGACGTTCGATCTCGTGGTGGGCGCGGACGGGGCCTGGTCCCGGGTCCGCCCGGCGGTCTCGCCGGTGACGCCGCAGTACACAGGCGTGACCTCGGTCGAGACCTCCCTCGACGACGTCGACACCCGCCACCCCGACCTCGCCCGGCTGATCGGCGACGGTTCGGTGGCCGTGTACGGCGTGAACCGGTCTCTGGTGGCCCAGCGCAACAGCGGCGGTCACGTCAAGGTGTACGTCAAGTTCCGCGCGCCGCTGGATTGGCACGCGGATGTGGACCTGGCGGACGTGGAGGCCGCGCGATCGAGTCTTCTGGCGCTGTTCGACGGCTGGGCGGCTCCGGTCCTCGACCTGCTCGGCCACGGCGGCGCCTTCGTGCACCGGCCCATCTTTGTCCTGCCCGAGTCCCACACCTGGGCCCACGTCCGCGGGGTGACGCTGCTGGGCGACGCCGCCCACCTGATGCCACCGTTGGGGGCGGGCGCGAACCTCGCGATGCTCGACGGTGCGGAGCTCGCGGAGTCCATCGCCGCCGACCCGGACGATCTGGACGGGGCCGTGGGCGCCTTCGAGGAGCGGATGTCGGCGCGGGCCGGCAGGTGGGCGAGGATCACGACGGCCGGTCTGGAACGCCTCGTGAGCCCGGACCCCGCCGACGCCGTCGCCCTGTTCGACGAGGTCCAGCGATCCTGACTGGCGGGAGGAAGAGCGCCCGGGTCAGTCGTCGCGGTGGTCGTTCCACCACTGCTGGCCGTCGGCGGGCAGGGTGTCGATCGGGTCGTAGTAGGCGTAGCGCTTGTTGAGCGCCTCCAGGTCGGCGGACTCGATGGAGGTGCGGTAGTTCTTGGTCCAGTAGGAGATGCCGCGGTCACGGTCGTAGTCGGTGAGCATGTGCACCCAGCGCTTGCCGACGAAGGGCACGTCGCAGACGATCCGTGGGGTGGCGTAGCCGGGCAGGTAGCCCATGATGTCGTGCTGGAGCTGCTGGGCGTGCCAGACCGGGACGCGCCAGTGTTCGGCGTTGGGGATCATGTCGCACATGTAGAAGTAGTACGGCAGGATTCCGGCTTCGCCCTGCAGCGCGAAGCAGAGGTCGAGCAGTTCCGGGGTGGTGGCGTTGACGCCGCGCATGAGGACGCCCTGGTTGCGGACGTCGCGGACGCCGACGTCGAGGGCGGTCTGGGCGGCCTTGGCGACCAGTGGGGTGAGCGACTGGGCGTGGTTGACGTGGGTGTGGATGGCGAGGTTGACGCCTCGGCGTCCGGCGGTGCGGGCGACGCGTTCCAGGCCCTCGACGACGTCGGGTTGCAGCCAGTGCTGGGGGAGGCCCATGAGGGCCTTGGTGGCGAGGCGGATGTCGCGGACCGTCTCCAGTTCCAGCAGGCGCATGAGGTACGACTCGAGGTTGCGCCACGGGACGTTTGCCACGTCGCCGCCGGAGACGACGACGTCGCGGACGCCGGGGTGGGCCTTGAGGTAGGCGATGTGGGCGTCGTAGCGGTCGACGGGCTTGAGGGTGAGCTTGAGCTTGTCGACGGCGGGGGTGGAGTTGCCGACCAGGTCCATGCGGGTGCAGTGGCCGCAGTACTGGGGGCAGGTGGAGAGCAGTTCGGCGAGGACCTTTGTGGGGTAGCGGTGGGTGAGGCCTTCGGCGACCCACATGTCGTGCTCGTGGAGGCTGTCGCGGCTGGCGTAGGGGTGTGAGGGCCAGTCGGTGCGTCGGTCGGAGGCGACCGGGATCATGTAGCGGCGGATGGGGTCGGCGAGCAGCGCCTCGGTGGTGAGGGTCGCGAACGGCACCATCGTGTTGATCATTTGTGGTGGCACCAGCATGGACATGGTGGCCAGGGCCGCCTGGTCGGCCTCGAGGTCGGCGTAGAAGGTGTCGTCGATGAGGTCGCCGAAGACGGCGCGGAGCTGCTTGGTGTTCTTGACGCAGTTGACGCGCTGCCACTGGGCGGATTCCCACTGGTCGCGGGTGACGTGGCGCCAGCCGGGGAAGCGGGTCCAGTCGGGTTCGACCAGGGGGCGGCGGTGGTATTCGTAGGGCTGCCCGGCGGTCGGGGCGTGACGGGGTGGAGGGATGGTCTCCACCGGTTGGGTCTGGGTCACGGCCCCTCCTCGGTGCTGCTGCTGATCATCGAAGCCCGAAGGCTACTGGAAAATATTCGGTACAGAAACTAGTCTGCCGTAAGTTTTCCCGTTACGCGAGCCCTGGCCGGGGCTTCGAGCGGCTGGACAGGGGAGGTCGGCGTGACGTCACCGGTGGGACTGCATCGCGTCGTGCAACCGGCGGGGGTGCTGCCGCAGGCGGCGTGGCGGCTGGACGCGTCCGCCGCGATCGCGACGAACGAGGTGCGCATCCGGGTGCAGCGGCTGAACCTGGACGCGGCGAGTTTCCGGCAGTTGTCGGAGAAGCACCGTGGCGACGGGGACGTCGTACGCGCCGAGGTGCTGGAGATCATCTCCACGCGGGGGAAGATGCAGAACCCGGTGACCGGCTCCGGCGGGATGCTGATCGGCACTGTCGAGGAGGCCGGTCGGCGGTCCCCGCTCGGGCTCAGGGCGGGGGAGCGGGTCGCCACTCTTGTGTCGTTGACGTTGACGCCGCTGGTGATCACCGATGGGTTGGCCCGGTGGGACGGGCGCAGCGAGCAGGTGCCGTGCGACGGGTGGGCGATCCTGTTCGCGCGGTCCATCGCCGCGGTGCTGCCCGACGACGAGGATCCGCAGTTGTCCCTCGCCGTGCTGGACGTGTGCGGGGCGCCGGCGCTGACGACGCGGGTGGTGTCGCGCTACGTCGAGGAGCGCCGGCGTACCGGTGATCCGACGCCGGTGCGGGTCGCGGTGATCGGCGGGGCCGGCAAGAGCGGGTCGCTGTCCCTCGCCGCGGCGCGGCGGGCGGGCGCCGCGCGTACCGTCGGGGTGGTGCCGGTGGCGGCGGAGCGCGACGCGCTGACGGCCGCCGGGCTGGCGTCGGTGGTGGCGTTGGCCGACGCGCGTGACCCGGTCGGGTTGTCCACGGCGGTGACCACCGCGCTGGGCGCCCCGGCGGACGTGACTGTGGTGTGCGTGGACGTGCCGGGGTGTGAGCACGGCGCGGTGCTGGCCACCGCGGACGGCGGCACGGTCATCTTCTTCTCGATGGCGACGAGCTTCTCCGCGGCGGCGTTGGGCGCGGAGGGGTTGGCGGCGGACGTGACGATGCTGGTGGGCAACGGGTACGTGCCGGGGCACGCGGAGTTGGCGTTGGGGCTGCTGCGGGCCGAACCGGGAGTGCGTCAGCTGTTCGCGGCGCGGGTCGCGGCAGACTGAGAGTCATGACGAACCCCTCGACGTTGTACCGCGGCGGCGTGCTGCACTGCCCCGCCGACCCGAGCGCCACCGCGCTGCTGGTGTCCGGTGGGCGGATCACCTGGTTGGGCGTCGACGGTGACGCGCCGCCGGCCGACCGGGTGGTGGACCTGGGTGGGGCGCTGGTGACGCCGGCGTTCGTCGACGCGCACGTGCACGCCACCGACACCGGGTTGGCGTTGTCCGGGCTGGACCTGTCCGGGGTGCGCTCGGCGGGGCAGTTGCTCGACGCGGTGGCCGGGTTCGCGGCGGGGCTGCCGGCGGACGCGGTGGTGCTGGGGCACGGCTGGGACGAGTCGGGTTGGTCGGATGCGACGTTGCCGGACGCGACGGCGTTGGACCGGGCCGCGGGTGGCCGGCGGGCGTACCTGTCGCAGGCGTCGATCCACTCGGCGTTGGTGTCGTCGGCGTTGCTGGCGGCGTCCCCGCAGGTGGCGCGGGCCGCCGGGTATGACGCGTCGGGCTGGTTGCGGCGCGACGCGCACCACGTGGTGCGAGCGGCGGCGCAGGGGTCGGTGACGCGGGCGCAGCGGGTCGCCGCGCAGCGGGTCGCTCTCGCGCACGCGGCGTCGTTGGGTATCGCGGCGGTGCACGAGTGCGGCGGCCCGGAGATCTCCGACGAGGAGGACTTCACCGGGCTGCTGCGCATCTCCGGGGCGGGGTTGCCGGAGGTGTACGGGTACTGGGGTGAGCTCGGTGGTGCGGCGCGTGCCCGGGAGTTGGGCGCGGTGGGCGCCGGCGGGGACCTGTTCGCCGACGGGGCGTTGGGGTCGCGTACGGCCCACGTGTCGCAGCCGTACGGCGACGGCGACGGTGACGGCTGCGGGCACGGGTACCTGTCGGCGGAGCAGGTGCGCGATCACCTGCTGGACTGCGCGGCGCACGGCCTGCAGGGCGGGTTCCACGCGATCGGGGACGCGGCGATCGGCACCGTGCTGGACGGGTTCGCGGCGGCGGCGGCGACGCTGGGCGTGGAGCGGCTACGCGCGGCACGGCACCGCATCGAGCACGCGGAGATCATGAACAAGTCGATGATCGCGCGGTTCGTGGAGTACGGGATCGTGGCGAGCATGCAGCCGGCGTTCGACAGGTTGTGGGGCGGCGCGGGCCGGATGTATGAGGCGCGGCTGGGGTTGCAGCGGTCGTTGGAGTCGAATCCGATGGGCGCGATGCACTCGGTGGGTGTGGCGTTGGCGTTCGGGTCGGATTCGCCGGTGACGGCGCTGGACCCGTGGGGGTCGGTACGGGCGGCGGCGTCGCACCACAACCCGACGCAGCGGATGGGTGTGCGTTCGGCATTCGCGGCGCACACCCGGGGTGGGTGGCGGGCGGTGCACCTGGACGTCGAGGGCGTCCTGGCGCTGGGTGCGCCGGCGACGTTCGCGGTGTGGTCCACGCCGGCCGGGGTGGAGCGGGGCCTGCCGGTGCTGCTGGCCGAGGACCCGGAGCTGCGCGGTCCGCAGGACCCGACGCCGCTGCCGGTGTGCCGGCGGTTGGTGCTGCGCGGTGAGGTCATCTACGAGGAAGGGTCGCCGTGAGCGAGCGTGTGAACGATGTGGCGGGGGCGACGGCGTGACCGGCAAGCTTGATCTTGATCCGGTGTTGGTGGCGCGGGCGCGGGAGCTGGCGCGCCGGGCCGGGCAGCCGGTGGTCGACCTGGCGCGCAGCCACACGACGGTGTCGGTGGAGCGGGCGGTGCTGCGGCTGGCCGGGGTGAGCGGCGCCGACCCGGACGGCATTCCGTGGGTGAACCGGCTCGTCGACGCGGTCGTCGCGGACGTCGGGTTGGGGCACGGGGTGGCGGTGCCGGTGTTCGACGCCCTGGCCCGCGAGGGGATCACCGATGTGACGTTGCTGGCGCAGAAGGCCGCCGCCGGGTCGGTGCGGTTCGCGCTGCCCACCGGCCGGGCCGCGACGGCCGCCCGGTCGGCGGCGCGCAAGGCCGTCGGCGCGGGGATCCGGCGCATCGACAGGCGGCGCGCGGAGCGCGACCGGCTCATCAAACGGCACGGTGACCCGTTGCAGCGGCCGTGGATCTACCTGATCGTGGCGACGGGTGACATCTACGAGGACATCCCGCAGGCGCAGGCCGCCGCCCGGGCCGGCGCGGACGTCATCGCGGTGATCCGCTCCACCGGGCAGTCGCTGCTGGACTACGTGCCCGAGGGCGCGACCCGCGAGGGGTTCGCCGGCACGTACGCCACGCAGGAGAACTTCCGGCTGATGCGGGCGGCCCTCGACGACTCGTCGAAGGAGTTGGGCCGCTACGTGCGGCTGACGAACTACGCGTCGGGCCTGTGCATGCCGGAGATGGCGACCCTGGCCGGGCTGGAACGGCTCGACATGATGCTCAACGACTCGATGTACGGGATCCTGTTCCGCGACATCAACCCGATCCGTACGTTCGTCGACCAGCGGTTCTCGCGGCAGGTCCACGCCCGCGCGGGGATCATCATCAACACCGGTGAGGACAACTACCTGACCACCGCCGACGCGGTCGACGAGGCGCACACGGTGACGGTGTCGCAGCTGCTCAACGAGTTCTTCGCGCACGAGGCGGGCCTCGCGGACTGGCAGCTGGGCCTGGGGCACGCGTTCGAGATCAACCCGGAGGTGCCGGAGTCGTTCCGGCTGGAGTTGGCCCACGCGCTGCTGGCCCGGGAGCTGTTCCCCGACGCGCCACTGAAGTGGATGCCGCCGACGAAACACATGACCGGTGACGTGTTCCGGGGCAACCTGCTCGACGGGTTCTTCAACCTGGCGGGCGCGCTGACCGGTCAGGGCATCCTGCTGGTGGGGATGATGACCGAGGCGGTGGTGACGCCGTGGCTGTCGGACCGCGACATCGCGCTGCAGAACGTGCGCTACGTCCTGGGCGCGGCCGGTGGGCTGCACGAGGACTTCGTGCCCGCGCCGGGCGGGCTCATCCGCCGCCGCGCCAACCAGGTCCTCGGTGAGGCCCTGGACCTGTTGGAGCGCATCGGCGAGCAGACGCTGCTCACGGCCATCGCGCAGGGCACGTTCGGGATCATGAAGCGGCCCGCGGACCGCGGCAAGGGCCTGTCCGGGGTCGCCGCGCACGAGGCCGACTACTGCAACCCGGCCACCGACATCCTGGAAGGGCCGGCCGCATGAGCGCCGTCGAGACCGGCGCCACCGGCGCCGAGGAGAAGATCGTGCGGCCGTACGGGGACACCACCGGCGACGGGATGGTGCAGGTGTCGTTCACCCTGCCGGTGGCGCACGACAAGCGTGCCGAGGGCGCGGCGGTGCAGTTGGCCAACAAGATGGGCATCGACCCGGCGATGGTTGTGCACGCCAAAGGCATGGGCGACGGGTTCACGTTCTTCGTCGTCTACGGGCGGGTCAACCACCTGGTCGACGTGGGCGCGGTGCAGGTGGTGGAACGTGACTTCGCGCTGCTGAGCGCCAAGGAGGTCAACACGGTGGTCAAGCAGCGGCTGCGGCGCAAGCTGTCGGTGGTCGGGGCGTGCATCGGCACCGACGCGCACACCGTGGGCATCGACGCGATCCTCAACGTCAAGGGCATCGCGGGGGAGAAGGGCCTGGAGTACTACCGGGAGTTGAAGGTCACCAACCTGGGTGCGCAGGTGAGCGTGCCCGAGCTGGTGGAGGCGGCGAGGGTGGAGAAGGCCGACGCGGTGCTCGTGTCGCAGGTCGTCACCCAACGTGACGCGCACCTGCACAACACGCGGGAGATGTCCGCGGCGTTCCGGGAGGCGATGCCGGCGGGACGCCGACCCCTGTTGATCGTCGGCGGTCCCCGCTTCGACGAGTCGATGACCGACGAGTTGGGCGTGGACCGGATCTTCGGTCGCGGGACCACGCCCGGCGAGGTGGCCAGCTACCTCGTGCACGCCCTGATCACGCAGCGGAAGGCGAACGCATGACCGACACCAGGCTCGGGTTGACGGTGACGCACCGGCGGTACGTGCCGTACTCGCACGCCCACTACGCCGGCAACCTCGTCGACGGGGCGTACGCCCTGGGACTGTTCGGCGACGTCGCCACCGAGGTGTGCATCCGCACCGACGGCGACGAGGGCCTGTTCGCCGGCTACTCCGACGTGCGGTTCACCGCGCCGATCCACGCCGGCGACGTGGTGGAGGTGACCGCCCAGGTGTCGCGGGTCGGCAGTCGCAGCCGCACCCTGGAGTTGAGCTGCGCGGTGGTGTGCCGGGGCCGCCCCGACCGCTCCGCGTCCGCCGCCGAGGTCCTCGACCCGCCGATCGTGGCGGTCACCGCGACCGGCACCGTGGTCGTCCCCGCGACGTCGTGACCCTGGCGGTCTGCGCGGACGTCGGGTCCACGTACACCAAGGCAGCCGTGGTGGATTTGGCCGCCGGTGTGCTGGTCGGCGCGGCGGCCGCGCCCACCACGGTGGGCAGCGACGTGCTGCACGGCCTGGACGCCGCCGTCGCGGCGGCCACCGCCGGGCTCGGGGTCCGCGACGTGCCGTGGTACGTCTGCTCGTCGGCCGGTGGTGGGCTGCGACTGGCCGTGCTCGGCTACGAGGCCCTCGTCACCGCGCAGGCGGGCCGGCGGGTCGGGTTGTCCGCCGGCGCGCACGTGGTGCACGTCGCCGCCGGGCGGCTCGGCGCGGCCGACCTGACGGCGTTGCGGGCGGCCCGGCCGGACGTGGTGCTGCTCGTCGGCGGCACCGACGGCGGCGACGCCGACACGATCACCCACAACGCGACCCGCCTGGCCCGCGCCCGCTGGCGGGTGCCGGTGGTGTACGCGGGCAACGCCGACGTGCGCGCGGCCCTGACCGGGTTGCTGGACGCCGCCGGGGTGCCGGTCACCGGGGCGGACAACGTGCTGCCGCGCATCGGGGTGCTCGCCCCGGCATCGGCGCGCGCGGCCATCCGCGCGGTGTTCCTGCGCCATGTCATCGGCGGCAAACGACTGTCGAAGGGCACCCGTTTCGCGCGGCTGGTGCGAGCCGCCACGCCCGACGCGGTCCTCACCGGCGTCGAGGTGCTCGCCGACACCCTCGGCGGGGACCTCGCCGTCGTCGACGTGGGCGGGGCCACCACCGACGTGTACTCCGTGCTCACACCCGACGAGCGGGCCACCGGGCCGGGTCGGGAGGTCGCCGGCAGCCTGTGGCGGGCCCGTACCGTCGAGGGTGACCTGGGCATGCGGTGGAGCGCCCCCGGCGTGGTGCGCGCCGCCGTCGAGGAGCGGCTGCTCACCGCCGGCGAGGCCGACGACCTGACCGCCGCCGCCGACCGGCGCGCCGCCGACCCGGCGTTTTTGGCCGGCGACGACGCCGAGCGGGCCGTGGACCGACGCATCGCCACCCTCGCCGCGACGGTCGCGCTGCGCCGGCACGCCCGGGGCGCCGCCACCGGCGAGCGGGCCGGACGGGACCTGCGCGACGTACGGCTGCTGGTGGGCTCCGGTGGGGTGCTGCGGCACGCTCCACGCCCCGCGTCCGGGCAGGTTCTGGCGGCGGTCCTGGCCGATCACGCGGGCGGGTGGGCGCTGCCGCGTGCCGCCCGCGCGGTCGTCGACGTCGACTACGTGCTGGCCGCCGGTGGGTTGCTCGCCGACGAGCACCGGACGGCCGCGGGGGCGCTGCTGCGCCACCACCTGGGCACGCAGTGAGACACGCCGACCCGACACGCCGTGGCGCAACACACGACAGGCCGGGGGTGGGTTGACAGGAGACGGGGTGCAGCACGTACCGTCTTTGAGTCCTACCACGGGAAGCGGCTGTTGTTCGCTTCGTCCCTTCGTCCGCTGGCCGAGCGACATTTTTGAGCGTCATCGTCGCGGCGGCCAGGTCCAGCGGGCGGGGGTCGGCGGGGCGGCGCGAACCGGTCGCGGTTACCGGTGTACGGGCAGGGTGAGGTGCACGGCCAGTAGACAACGGCCCGGCGGGGGCAGCCAGTCCACCGCCTGGTCGGTCCGAAGGTCGGCGTGCCGCATCCTCGCCGCACCGGCCGGGGAGGGCCTGGGAGCATCGGGGCGCGGCGCGAGCCGCGCCCCGATTTCATGCCCGCCGGGTGGTGCGTCCCCGGCAGCCCGACACGGTCGACGTGCCCGCCGGCCAGGTAGCCTTCGCCAGGTGATCGAGGAAACACTGCGGTGACGACGCTGGACCGGGACGAGACCCACGCTCCGGCGGCCCCACCGAACCCGGTGCCCGTGGGTCGTCCGCTGCCGCTGAAGGTCGCCGCGCCGATGGCCGTCGCCGCCGGGCTGGCCCTGCTGCTGGCGTTCCCGCCGTACGGGGTGTGGCCGCTCGCGCCCGTCGGCGTGGCGCTGCTGGCCGCCGCCGCGCACCGGCGACGGTTACGCGCCGGCGCCGGCGTGGGCTTCCTCACCGGGGTGGCCCTGTTCGCGCCGCTGCTGGCCTGGACGAACCTGCACACCGGCTACCTGCCGTGGGTGCTGCTGTCGCTGCTACAGGCCGGCTACCTGGCGCTGCTCGGCGCCGCCACCGCCTGGGCGTCCCCGCTGGCCGACCGTGGCCGCTGGCAGTGGCCGGCGCTGACCGGCCTGCTGTGGGTCGGGCAGGAGGCGCTGCGCGACCGCACCCCCTTCGGCGGGTTCCCGTGGGGCCGGCTCGCGTTCACCCAGGACGACTCGCCGCTGCTGCGCCTGGCCGCGCTCGGCGGCGCCCCGCTCGTCACCTTCGCCGTGGCCCTCGCCGGTGGCCTGCTCGTCACCGCCGTCTGGCGGGGCTGGACGGCCCGCCGCGCCGCCCGGCCCGACTGGTGGCTGGCGGCGGCCGCACCGGCCGCCGCGGTCGTGGCGGTGGGCGCGCTGAGCGTCCTGACGCCCGTGGCCAGCGCCGGCGGCGGCAACGCCGTCACCGTCGCGATCGTGCAGGGCAACGTGCCGCGCCTCGGGCTGGACTTCAACGCCCAACGACAGGCGGTGCTCAACAACCACGTCGACGCCACCCTGGAGCTGGCCACGCGGGTCGCCTCCGGCGCGCAACGCCAACCCGACCTGGTGGTGTGGCCGGAGAACTCCAGCGACATCGACCCGCTGCGCAACCCCACCGCCGGCGCCCGCATCTCACAGGCCGCCGACGCGATCCGCGCGCCGATCCTGGTCGGCGCGGTGCTGCTCGGCCCCGGCCCGGGGCAGGTCCGCAACGCGGGCATCCTGTGGCGACCCGACACCGGCGCGGACATGGCGCAGCTCTACATCAAACGCCACCCGGTGCCGTTCGCCGAGTACGTGCCGCTGCGCGACATCGCCCGCATGGTCAGCGACCAGGTCGACCTGATCCGCAACGACTTCGTGCCCGGCAGCACCCCGGGCGTGGTACGCGCCGGCCCGGCCGTGCTCGGCGACGTCATCTGCTTCGAGGTCGCCTACGACGAGGTGGTCCGCGACACCGTCACCGGCGGCGCGCAACTGCTCGTGGTGCAGACCAACAACGCCACCTTCAACGCGGCCGAGGCCCGCCAGCAGTTGGCCATGGTGCGGCTGCGGGCCGTGGAGCACGGCCGGCCGGCGTTGATGGCCTCCACGGTCGGGGTGTCCGGGTTCGTCGCCCCCGACGGGCGGGTAAGCGACGCCACCGGGTTCAACACCCGGGAGGTCGTGGTGCGGCAGCTCCGGCTCGACAGCGGGCGCACCCTCGCCACCCGCCTCGGCTGGTGGCCGGAGGTCGCCCTCGCCGGGCTGGCCGTGGCCGCCCTGGCCGGCGCCGGCGTGCTGCGCCGCCGCCAGCGGGTGGTGCCCGGATAGCAGCAGCCGGTACGCCGGCGGGAGCGGAGGAACCGTGATCCAGGCGACCGATACGATCCGGCGTCCGGACGAGGTGCCCGGCGTGGGCCGGGTGCTGGTGGTGATCCCCACCTACAACGAGGCCGACAACATCGCGGCGATCGTCGGCCGGGTCCGCCGGGCCGCCCCCGCCGTGCGGATCCTCGTCGCCGACGACAACAGCCCCGACGGCACCGGCGCGATCGCCGACGCCCTCGCCGACGGCGACGCGCACGTGCGGGTGCTGCACCGCGAGGGCAAACAGGGCCTCGGCGCGGCGTACCTGGCCGGGTTCGGGTGGGCACGTGAGCGTGGCTACCACGCGGTGGTGGAGATGGACGCCGACGGCTCACACGCCCCGGAGGACCTGCCGGCGCTGCTGAGCGCCGCCCGCGACGCCGACGTGGTGATCGGGTCGCGGTGGACCAGCGGCGCGCGGGTCGTGAACTGGCCGCTGCGGCGGCTGCTGCTGTCGCGCTGCGGCAACCTGTACGCCCGTCTGGCGCTGGGGATGCCCGTGTCGGACGCCACCGGCGGGTACCGGGTGTACCGGATCAGCGCCCTGGACGCCATCGACCTGGGCTCGGTGTGCTCGCAGGGGTACTCGTTCCAGGTGGAGCTGTCGCGTCTCGCCCACCGGGCGGGGGTGCGGATCGTGGAGGTGCCGATCACGTTCGCCGAGCGGGAACACGGCGACAGCAAGATGAGCCCTCGCATCGTCGCCGAGGCGCTGTGGCGGATCACCCGCTGGGGTGTGCAGGACCGGCGCCAAGCCGTACGCCGGGGTCTGCACGGCACCCCCACCGGTCAGGTGCGGTGGCCGTGAGCGCGGCCGTGTCATGCTGGATGTGCGGTACGTGTCGGCGTGCCGCGGGATTGGCGATGAGGTGAGATGCGCCGAGGACTGAGGTTCGTGCCGGTCGCCCTGCTGCTGGCGGTGCTGCTGGAGTTGGCGGTGTTCGTCGCTGTGGGTCGGGCCGTGGGGTTCGGCGCGGCGGTGCTGCTGGTGTTCGCCGCGTCCCTGCTGGGGCTGGTGCTGCTGCGCCGCGAGGGAATGCGGGCCTGGCGGGGGTTCCGCACCGCCGCGCGGGCCGGGCAGCCACCGGGGCCGCAGGTGACCGACGGGCTCGTCGGGTTGGCCGGTGCCCTGTTGCTGGCGGCGCCCGGTCTGGTCAGCGGCCTGGTCGGGTTGTCGCTGATGGTGCCGCCGGTGCGTCGACTGGCCCGCTCCGGGGTGCAACGCGCCGCCGAGCGGCGGGTGTCGTCGATGGTCGCCGGTGACCTGTTCGGCCCACGTACGGTGCGGGTGCGCCAGGGCGCGCCGCAGCCGCCGCCGCGTCCGGAGCCGGAGCAGCCGGTGGTCGTCGACGGTGGCCGGGCCATCGAGGGTGAGATCGTGGAGCCCGGCCGCAACTGACGCCACGCACACACGACGGCGCCCCCGGGTCTCCCCAGGGGCGCCGTGTCGTGCGGGTGCGGCTCAGGCGCGGCCGCGGCGGGTCCGAACCTCCTGGAGGCGTTCGGCGAGGATGTCCTCGAGCTCGGCGATCGAGCGCCGCTCCAGCAGCATGTCCCAGTGGGTACGCGGCGGCTTGGCCTTCTTCTGCTCCGGCTCGCTGCCGTCGACGAGTCGGGCGACGCTGCCGTCGAACTTGCATTCCCAGGTCGTCGGGACCTCGGCGTCGACGGCGAACGGCACCTCGAACTGGTGGCCCTTGGCGCAGAGGTACTCGCGGGTCTGACGCGGCGCGAGCTCCGTGTTGCGGTCGGATTCGTAGCTGACCGCGCCGAGTCGGCTTCCGCGCAGCATACGCTCGCCCATGATCGACTTCCCCTCGTTCGTGGTGCTGGTCTTCTGGGTGTAACGGTGGGTTCCCGTCGCCCCATTCCCGCCCGAGGGCGTGAGGCGTCCACGGGTGAGCCGGACCCAAGGGTAGCCGGCCGAAACGGTGACGCCACGTCGGTGGCGTGTTGCGACTGCCACCGGGGATGTTAACCGCCCCGGCGCGGTCAAGGTTGCGCCGGCGTCGCACCCGGTTCGGAGGCGCCCGCCGCGGCAGGGGCAGCGGCGCCCAGCCGAGCCAGCGCCAACGCCAGGTCGCTGACCTGGTCGCCGAGCTGCGCCACCCGCCGCTGCGCCAGGTCACGGTCGGTCTCGGCGGCGTCGAGACGTACCGTCAGGGCGGTGAGCCGGCCCTCGGCGGTGGCCGCGGCCTGCCGGGCGGTGGTCAGGTCGGCGGCGAGGGCGTCGCGCTGCGCGGCCGCGGCGGTCAGCTCGGCGCGCAGCCGGACGGCCAGCTCGGCGGCCTCCTGCCGCGCGTCGTCGGCTTCGACGGCGGCGACCTGGGCGCGGTCGCGGGCCCGGTCGGCCTGTTCCCGGGCCCGGGCGGCGTCGGCGGCCTCGGCGCGGGCCCGCGCGGCGTCGGCGCGGGCCTGGTCGATCTGGCGGCGCACGTCCTGCACCTCGGCCTGCCACCGGCCGGCCCGCTCGGTCGCCTCGGCGGCGGCCCGGCTGGCCCGCTCGGCGTCGGCGCGCGCCGCGTCCCGCTCGACGCTCAGGTCGACCGCGCGCTGCCGCTCGGTGTCGCGCTCCGAGCGCAGGTCACGCACCTCGGCGCGGGCCTGGTCCCGGTCGCGTTCGGCCTGGGCGCGCAGCGCCTCGGCGGCGCTGACGTCGTGGCGCGCCTGATCGCGGGCGGTCTCGGCGCGCTGCGCCCGCTCGTCGGCCGCCGCGGCCTGACGTGCCGCCTGCTCGGCGCGCTGGCGGGCGTCGTCGGCCTCGACGCGCGCGCCGCGCGCCTGCTCACGGGCGCGCGTCGCCTCGGCGACCGCGGTCTCGGCGTCGTCGCGGGCCTCGTCGCGTTCGGTCTGCGCCGCCGCGATCTCGGCGGCGGTCTCCGCGCGAACCTGGGCGACCTGCCGCTGCACACCCACCGGCGACAGTTCGGCGTGCAACGCCTCGGTCAACGTCTCGACGATCTGGTCGAGACGGTCCACCGCCTCCCAGGTCCGGGCCACCTGACCGGGCAGGCCGGGAGCGTTGCGGTGGCGCATCCGACTGTTGCGCGAGGCGCGCTGGCAGGCGCCGTCGTTGTCGCGGCAGTAACGAAACGGGCGGCCCGCGCCGACACGCTGCGGCACCGGTGATCCACAGTGGGCGCACGGGCGGGTTTCGGTGGGGGTGAGCGGGGCGTCCATCGAGGGCGAAGTCTAGTGCCGGCCGCTCAGCTCGCGGCCCGGGCGGTCGTGTCCAGGGTGTAGCGGCGCTGCAGCAGCAGCGCCGCGAGCATCGCCGCCGCCGGCAGCAGCCCGAAGCCGTAGCGGACCGCCGCGAGCGCCGCGTCGGGCTGCGTCGGCGACTCACCCGCCGTCGACGCCACGAAACCGCCCACGGCCAGGCACAGGGCGTACACGTACGGGCCCAGGGCCGCACCGAGGGCCTCGGTGGCCGTCCACACACCGGTGTAGGTGCCGGCGCCGGTCGCGGCGGACGCGCGGATGACGTCGGGCAGCATCGAGAACGGCAACAGCTGCATGCCGGCGAACGCCACCCCGAGCACCGCCACCGCGGCCACCAGCACCGGCAGACCGGCCGGGCGGCCCACCGCCAGCACCAGCGACCCGAGCGCGAACGCGCCCTGCGCGCCGAGCAGCGCCCGTTGCTTGCCGACGCGGCGGGCCAGCAGCAACCACCCGGGCGTGACCAGCAGCGCCGGAGCGACGAACGCGGCCACCAGCACCGTGGTCAGGCCGGCGGCGCGCAGTTCGTACTCGGCGTAGTAGGGCACCCCGGCGAGGACGAGGTGGGTGGTCGTGGACATGGCCAGGTACGCGGCGACCAGCCAGCGGAACTGCCTGTCACGCAGGGCGGTGCGCAGCGTCCGCCACCCGCCGTGCCCCGCCGTCGTGGCGCCCGGCGCGGCGCCGCGCAGCCTTGCGGTGCCGGCGACGCCGACGAGCATGGCGGCCAGCATCCCGACGGCCAGGACCGCGCCCATCCGCTGGTAGCCGCCGCGGCTCGCCGCGTCGCCGCCGGTCAGCAGCGGGGCTACCAGCCCGGAGGCCAGGATGCCGAGGGTCAGCACGACCATCCGGAACGCCATCAGCCGGGTGCGTTCGTCGTAGCCGATGCGCAGGTCGGCCGGGGTGGCCAGGTAGGGGACCTGGTAGGCGGCGAACAGCAGGTTGCCGGCGACGAAGAACACCGCCACCCACGCGGCGGCAGGCGCGCCGGTCAGAGAACCGGGCACCGCGAAGAGCGCGGCGAACGCCACCGGCAGGGCGCAGCCCAGCAGCAGCAGCCGACGCCTGTCGCCGCGGCGGGCCTGCTCGACGTCTGCGCGGTGCCCCACCCACGGGTGCAGCAGCACGTCGGCGACCTTCGGCAGCAGCAGGGCGAGACCGGCCAGCCACGGCCCGACGGCCAGCACGTCGGTGAGGAAGTAGAGCAGCAGCAGGCCGGGCACTGTCACCCAGACACCCATGCCGAGCGAGCCGGCCGCAAAACCGGCCAGGGGACCGCGGGGCAGTGTCGCGTCGGTGGCGGCCGCGGGCCGCCGGTCGAGCCCGGTCATCGCCGCATCCTCTCCGCAATCCAACAGTTGCTGGATTCTAGGGGCACAATGGCGGCCATGACCATGCCCCGACGCCGCCCGGGTCGGCCCCGGCGCGACGAGACCCGACCGACACGCGAGGTGGTGCTCACCGCCGCCACCGCGCTGTTCGCCGAGCGCGGTTTCGACGCCGTCGGGCTGCGGGAGGTCGCCGCCGCCGCCGGGGTGGACGTCGCCACGGTCGCCCACCACACGGGTACGAAGGCGGCGCTCTACGAGGCGTGCTTCGCGCGGGTGTTCGCCGTCGAGCGGGAGGTCCTCACCGCCGCCGCCGAGCGGGCCCGTGCCGCCCTCGACGCCGGCCCGGACGCGGCGCGGCGGGCCCTGCACGACCTGGTCGACGTGTTCGTCGACTTCCTGCAGGACCACCCCGAGACCACCGCGCTGTGGCTGCGCCGCTGGTTGGAGCCGCAGCGGCACGCCGAGCTGGACCAGCGCTACGCCGAGCCGCTCTACCGGCTGGTGGCGGATCTGCTGACCACCGCAGCGGCGGCCGGCGCCCTCGCCGAGCCGTCCCCGCACATCACCGTGCGCAGCCTGGTCTGGGCGACACACGGGCACGTCGTGGCGTTGGCAGCGGGCGCGCCGGGCGCCCGGGAGCGGCGCGAGTTCCGGGCGTTCGTGCACCGCCTCCTCGACGGGCTGTACGGACCAGCGGCCCCTTGACGAGCCGCCCTCGCCCGACGATTATCCATCGGACGTTGGATTAGGTGGGGGGCGGCGATGCGGGCACGACCCAGGGTGGCGGTGATCGGCGCCGGCGCGGCCGGACTCGCCGCCGTCAAGGCACTGCGCGACGCCGCCGTCGCGGTGGTCTGCTTCGAGGCAGCCGACCAGGTCGGCGGCCTCTGGGTGTACGGGGCGCCCGACTCGCCCGCGTACCGCACGCTGCACCTGAACACCAGCCGGGGCCGCACCGAGTTCGCCGACCACCCGATGCCCGCCGACTGGCCCGACTACCCGGACCACACGCGCGTCGCCGGCTACCTGGCCGACTACGCCGACCGGTTCGGGCTGCGCGACGACATCCGCCTGCGGCACACGGTCGAGCGGGTCACCCGCAAACCCGACGGCACCTGGACGGTGGCCGCCACCGGGCCGGACGGGCTGGTCGAGGTCACCGTCGAGGCCGTGGTCGTCGCCAACGGCCACAACCGGGTGCCCCGGCTGCCCAGCCCCCCGTACCCGGGCACCAGCACCGCCGAGCAACTGCACAGCCACGACTACCGGGGTCCCGAGCAGTTGGCCGGCAAACGCGTCCTGGTCGTCGGGGGCGGCAACTCCGCGATGGACATCGCCGTGGACGCCTCGTACACCGCAGAGCGCACCCTGCTGTCGCTGCGCCGGGGCGTGTGGGTGGTGCCCAAGTATCTGCTGGGCCGCCCGTCGGACACGCTCAACGGCGCGCTGGCCCGCCGGCTGCCGTGGCGGCTGCGCCAGCGCATCAGCCAGACGATGCTCACCGCCACCGTCGGCAGCCCCGCCCGCTACGGGCTCCCCGCGCCGACGCACGGCTTTCTCCAGGACCATCCGACGCTCTCCGACGGGCTGCTGTCCCGACTGACCCACGGCGACATCGAGGCGCGCCCCGGCGTCGCCGCCCTCGACGGCGACCGCGTCGAGTTCACCGACGGTCGCGCCGAGCATGTCGACCTGATCGTCTGGTGCACCGGGTACCGGGTGGAGATCGGCTTCCTCGACCCCGAACTGCTCGGCGGCGGCGCCGACACCCTCCCGCTGTACCGGCACGTGTTCCACCCCGAGGCCCCCGGCCTGACGTTCGTCGGGCTGATGCAGTCCACCGGCTCCGCGTTCCCCCTGGTCGAGGCGCAGGCCAAGCTGATCGCCGCGCAGCTCGTCGGCCGGTACACGCTGCCCGACCCGGACCGGCAGCGGGCCGCCTGCCGCGCCGAACTGCGGGCGGCGACGGCCCGCTGGGGTCAACGCCGCCCGGCGATGCGTGTGGACTTCGACGCCTACCTGGCCGAGCTGACCCGGGAACTGACCTCGGGCGCCCGCCGCGCCGCGACGGCCGGAGCGGGCCGATGACGCACCTGATCGGCAGGCGGGTCCTCGTCACGGGCGCCAGCGGCACGTTCGGTCGGCATCTCGGCGCCGCGCTGCACGCCGCGGGCGCCCGGGTGGTGGGGCTGGACCTGCACGCGCGAGGAGACGTCGACAGGCCGGTGCTCGCCTGCGACCTGACCGATCCCGCGGCCGTACCCACGGCGGTACGCGCCGCCGTCGACCACCTCGGCGGCCTCGACCTGCTGATCAACAACGCCGGTGTCGGTGGCCCCGCCCCGGCCGAGCTGCCGCCCGACGAGGTGGTCCGCCAGCAGTTGGAGGTCAACCTGCTCGCCGCGTGGCGGACCACGGCCGCCGCGCTGCCCCCACTGCTCACCGCGCGCGGCCGGGTGATCTTCGTGGCCAGCCGGATGGCGGTGCTGCCGCTGCCGCTCGCCGCCGCGTACGGGGTCAGCAAGCGTGCCCTCGTCGCGTACGCCGACGCGCTGCGCCACGAGGTGGGCACCCACGTCGGGGTGAGCGTCGTCTACCCGAGCATGGTGGCCTCGCCGATCCACGACAGCACCGCCGAGGCCGGCCTGTCCCTGCGCGGAGTGTCCCGCCCGGAGCCCGTCGAGGGTGTCGTCGCCGCGATCCTGCGCGCCGCCACCGCCCGGCGGGCGCCCCGGGATGTGGCAACCACCCGACGCGGCCGGCTGGAGATGGCCGTCGGCCGGCACGCGCCCGCGCTGGCCGACCGGCTGGTACGCCGTACCCTCGCCGCCCGACTCGCCGCCGGTGACCTGGACGCCGCGCCGCTGGCAGCGGCGATGCTCCGCCGCCACCGGGGACGGTGACCGGCCGGGTCAGGGCGCGGCGACCGCCGCGCGGGACCGGTCGGTGGCGATGCGGACGGCAAGCGCCGCCAGGGCCGTCCCGGTCACCCAGCGCTGTACCCGCAGCCATACCGGCCGGCGGGCGAAGAACCCGGCCAGCGCCCCCGCGCTGAGCACGATCAGCGTGTTGACGCTCAGCGCGACGGCGATCTGGGTCAGGCCGAGCAGCAGGCTCTGCGTGGCGACGTGCCCCCGCGTCGGGTCGACGAACTGCGGCAGCAGCGACACGTACAGGACGGCGATCTTCGGGTTGAGCAGGTTGGTGACCAGGCCCATCGTGAACAGCCGCCGTGGCGGGTCAGGTGGCAGCGGCGCGGGCGTGAACGGTGACCCGCCGCCCGGGCGCAACGTGCGCCACGCCAACCACAGCAGGTAACCGGCGCCGGCCAGCTTCACCACCGCGTACAGCGTCGGGACCAGGACGAACACCGCGGCCAGGCCGGCGACCGCCGTGGCCAGGTAGACGCCGAACCCGGCGGCCACCCCGAGCAGTGAGATCAGCCCGGCGCGGCGGCCCTGCGCCACCGACCGGGAGACCAGGTAGACCATGTTCGGGCCGGGCGTGAGCACCAGCCCCAACGCCACCAGGGCGACACCCAGCAGCGCACCCGTGTCGATCATGACGTTTCCCCCGTTCGCCGTCGCCTGGATCGAACCTAGGCGGGCCGACCGCCCCGACCCAGGACCACCCGATCGATGGTGGCCTGGAATTCGGTCAGGCGGGCGGAAACCGCCTCGCGGGAATGGTCAGCGGCGTGCAGGCGCTGACCGGTGGCGAGCGCGTGTCGCCCGGCGGAGGCGGCGCGTTACGGTGGCCAGGGGAGGTGCGGCAGGGTGACCGAGGCGTGGGACGCGGCCGTGGAGGCGCAGATCCGGGGAGCCGTGCAACGCGGCGAGTTCGACAACCTGCCCGGCATGGGCAAGCCGATCCCCGGGCGCGGAATGCCGTACGACGAGTCGTGGTGGATCAAGAGTTTTCTGGAGCGCGAGAAGCTGCCCAGCGACCTGATGCTGCCCACCCCGCTGCAACTGCGCCGGCGCATCGAGCAGGTCCCCGACGAGGTCCGCGACCTGCCCACCGAGCAGTCCGTGCGGGACTTCGTGGGGCAGCTCAACACGCAGATCGTCGCCTGGCTGCGTAACCCCGAGGGGCCCCGGGTGGCCGTCCGGCCGGTGAACGCGGACGAGGTGGTCCGTCGCTGGCGTGCCGAGCGGGCCCCCGCCGAGGCCGCGACACCCGCGGCCGAGCCGGCGACCGTCGTCGCCCCGGCCCCACCGCCCCGACGTAGCTGGTGGCCGCGGTGGCTCCGCCGGCGCTGATCCCCGCCCGCCGGGGGCACCACGGTCGGCTACCGCGACGGCACACTGTACGGATGTTGATCGTGGCACCGACGTCGGAGATCGCCCCCGGACTCGTCCTGCGCCCCTGGTGCGGGGACGACCTCGACGCGCTGCTGGCCGCGTACCGGGATCCGGTGCTGCGCCGCTGGACCCGCGTCCCGGTGACCGACGCCGCCGAGGGCCGGCGGTGGCTGGACCGGGCGCGACAGGACTGGAACGACGGCCGCCGATACAGCCTCGCCGTCGTCGAGGACGACGTGGACGGCCCGCGGCTGGTGGCGAACGTGGCGCTCAAGGGTGTCGCGCCCGGGCAGCCGGCAGCCGAGGTGGGCTACTGGACGGCGGCGTGGGCGCGCGGTCGAGGGGTCGCCCCACGGGCTGTCACCGCGCTCAGCGAGTGGGCCTTCGACCGGTTTCCCGGACTGACCCGGCTCGACCTGCTGCACCAGGTGGACAATGTGGCGTCCTGCCGGGTGGCGCAGAAGAGCGGTTACGTCTTCCAGGAGGTGCTGCCGGCCCGGCCGCCCTTTCCCCGCGACGGTCACCGGCACTCTCGCGCCGCCGCCTAGCGGTCAGTCGACCGCGGCGCGCCAATGCCAGGACGTGCGCCGCTCCCGGCCGGGCAGGTCGCCGCGACCGGTCATCCACCGCAGCACGTCGGGTGGGGGGCCGGAGGGGGCGTCCGGGAAGAGACGCCGCAGCACCAACGCGCTCAGCCGGACCGGCGGCTGCCACGGCACGCCGAGCCCCCGGGTGATGTCGTCGGTGTGCAGCAGCGTCTCGGCCACCCCCATGGCGGCGAAGCCGGCCGGGTCGCAGGGCCCGAAGTGCCATGCCCGCGCGTCCGGCGCGGCCGCGTCGACCGCGACGGCGAGCAGCCCGGCGCAGGCCCGCACCACGGTGAGGGCCTGCGCCGGACTCGCGGTGGGGGAGACCCGCAGGTCGTACGGCAGGTAGCCGTCCCCCGGAAGGCCACTGACCTGCCCGGCGTACGCGAGAAGGTCGTGCGCGATGTGCGCGGCGGTCGTCCAGCAGCTCCAGGTGAGCGTGCCGGCGGGCACCGACCAGTCACGCTCGCGGTGCGGATGGAGCACCCGTGTCGTCTCGTCGGCCGCATCGAGCAGGTCGGTGCCGGTCACCGTTGACATCGCTCGACCCTCGCAGTGCCGATCGGCCGGCGCAACCGAGATCGCCGTCCGGCCGCCGCCACTTTCCGCGACCCACTACGGCCGTGAGTCGGTCGGGTCGTCCACGGCGACGTCGCGTACGGCGGCGCGGATGGCCTCGCCGTACGCGTCGTCCGGCAGGTGCGTCAGGTGCTGGCGGGCTTCGGCGAGGTGCTTGTGGGCCTGGGCGGCGTTGCCCAGGCGCCGGTGACAGTCGGCCAGATTGAGATGCAGCGACGGCAGGAACGCCTGGACCTGGAGCGAGGCCAGGTACCGCTGGGCGCGCTCGTCGGTCAAATCGGACACGGCGGCCAGGGCGCGCTCGTCCCACCGCAGCTCCGCGTCGAGAGTGTCCTGCAGATCGGCGAGGTAGTGGGCGAGAGTGCAACGGTGGAAGGCGTCGCCGCCCGCGCCGATCTCGTCCCACAGGGCGGTGAGAGCGGTGCGGGCGTGGACCTTCTGCCCCGATCGGCCGAGCTGCACGGCCGCACCGATGCGGATCATGGTTGGGTCGGGTGTCGGCTGGTCTTTCATGGCGCAGATGCTCGGGCCTCGACCCGGTCGAGGGTCAACCTGCCGGGGGTGCTCGCCGTCCGCGCGCCCGCGCGCCCGCGCGCCACAGTCGACACTCGTCCGGGTCCGGGTCCGGGTCCGGCGCCGGGACGAGGACGCGCTGCCCCGACACTGGTCCGGCACGAGGATCTCGCCTTCTAGCTCGTCACCGGCGGGCGACAATGGCCTCGAGCACCGAGCGGGCGGACGTCGGGGGGTGACCGAGGAGGCCCTCCAGGGTCGGGTCGGTGACGGCGAACTCTCCCCGTCGCGCCGCGCGGTACAGGCCGAGGGTGAAGTCGGCGGCCGCGGCCGGCATGCCTCCTTCGATGGCGCCCGCCCGCCACTCTTCGTCGGTGGCGACGACGCGTTTGATCACGCGGCCCGTGATGTCGGTCAGCAGGGCGGCCACCGCCTCGAGGTCGAGGGCCTCGGATGCGGTCAGGGCAGGCGTGATGCCGTCGAGGACACCCTCGTCGGTCAGGGCGATCGCCGCCGCCTCGGCCAGGTCGACGTGTGCGGTCCACGACACGGGGCCGTCCGCGGGCGCGACGAGCTGGCCGGTCTCGAGCGCCGCTCCGATGGAGTAGCTGAGTGTGCTCGCGTAGAAGCCGTTGCGCAGGGCGGTGAAGGGCACGCCCAGCCCGGCCAGGTGCTCCTCGGTCTCGGCGTGCGTGAGCTGGGCGGGGAACAGCGAGTGCCGGGAGGCGGCCTGGTGGCTGGTGTAGAGGATGCGCGTGGCCCCGGCGGCGTGGGCGGCGTCGATGGCGGCGCGGTTGGCGACGACCGCCCCGGGGCCGCGGATGGCGGCGGAGACGATGAGGATCGTGTCGGCGCCCTCGAAGGCGTGCGCCAACGTCGCGGCGTCGGTGAAGTCGCCGGCGCGGACGCGGACGCCACGGTGGGCAAGGCTGGTGGCCTTGTCGACGTCGCGCACACTCACGGCCACTCCGCTGGCGGGGACCCGCTCGAGCAGCCGGTCGACGATCAGGGAGCCGAGCTGGCCGGTGGCCCCGGTTACGACGATCATGAAAACTCCCTCGTTAGCAACGATATCGGTGAGACGTTAGCAGTGATAATACGAAGATAACAAGATGCTGTTAGCATCGGTTCATGGTGGGAGCGCAGGAAGCGGCATCCCGGGACGACGTCCGGGCCGGCATCATCGCGGCAGCCGCACGGGTGCTGCGCGAGAGCGGGGCGGACGCGGTGACCACGCGCGCCGTCGCCCAGGCGGCCAGCGTGCAGGCGCCCACCATCTACCGCCTGTTCGGTGACAAGGACGGCCTCATCGACGCCGTCGCCGAACACGTCATGGCCACCTACGTCAGCGACAAGTCGGCAAGCGCGCACGAGGCGACGGATGACCCCATCGCGGACCTGCGCTCCGGATGGCGGACGCACATCGGGTTCGGCCTGGCGAACCCCGAGCTGTACGCGCTCATGGCCACGCGTGGGCGCGGCAGGCCCTCACCGGCGACGCTCGCGGGGATCGAGGTGCTGCGTGCCCGGGTGCGGCGGCTCGCCACGGCCGGCCTGCTGCGTGTCGACGAGCAGCGGGCGCTCATGATGATTCACGCCGCGGGCAACGGAACCATTCTCGCCCTGCTGGGGACACCCGACGACGAGCGCGACACCGGTCTGGCCGACGCCATGTTCGACGCCGTCCTCGGCGGCATCGTCGTGGATGCTCCGGCGACACCCGACACGGCCACGAACGCGGTGACGGTGACCTTCACGACGGTCCTTCCCGAACTTCCCGGGCTCACCGACGCCGAACGCACGCTGATGGGCGAATGGCTGCGCCGCTCGTTGACCCACTCCCCGCACCGGGGCGAATAAGCAGTGGACGGGTCGCTGAGCGGGCTTGTAGCGTCCTGCTGACCGTGACACCGCCCGAGGAGGTGAGACCCATGACCGTCGTATCGAAGTGGGTGCTCCCCCTTGCCGTCACGGCCGGGCGACTGACGTAGGTGTCGTCGGGAGCGCCTCGCCACCGTGGCACTCCCGAAGGGCAACACCTGTGCACACTCCACGACACACCACCGCGCAGCCGTCCAACGACGTCGCGGAACTCCCATCGCCGGCCACCGGCATCGCCGACGGCATGCCGCCCGTGTTCGACGTGATCATCGCCGGCTGCGGGCCGACCGGCGCGATCCTGGCCGCCGAACTGCGGTTACACGACGTACGCGTCCTCGTGCTGGAGAGGGAGACCGAGCCCGTCTCGTTCGTCCGGATCGTCGGCCTGCACATCCGCAGCCTCGAGCTCCTGGCGATGCGCGGGCTGCTGGATCGCATCCTCCCGCACGGTCGGCGACGTCCGGCCGCCGGATTCTTCGCCGCCATCGCCAAACCCGCGCCCAACGGCCTGGACTCCGCGTACGCCTATCTGCTGGGCATCCCGCAGCCGGTCATCGTCCGCCTGCTCGAAGACCACGCGATCGAGCGGGGCGCGCAGGTCCGCCGCGGTTGCGCGGTCGTCGGCGTAGAGCAGGACGCGGACGGGGTGACCGTCGAGCTGGCCGACGGGGAACGGCTGCGGGCGCGTTACCTCGTCGGCTGTGACGGCGGGCGCAGCACGGTACGCAAGCTCCTGGGCGTCGGCTTCCCCGGCGAGCCCACGCGCAGGCAGACGCTGATGGGCGAGATGGAAGTGGGTGTGCCGCCCGAGGAGGTCGCCGTCCGGGTGGCCGAGATCCGCGAAACCCCGCACCCGTTCTGGATGCGGCCGTTCGGCAGTGGCGTCTACAGCGTCGTGGTCCCGGCGGCCGGAGTCAGCGACCGCGCGGAACCGCCCACCCTCGATGATTTCCGGCAGCAGTTGCGGGCCGTCGCCGGGACCGACTTCGGCGTGCACTCCCCGCGCTGGATGTCCCGCTTCGGCGACGCCACCCGGCTGGCGGAACGCTACCGGGTCGGGCGGGTGCTGCTGGCCGGCGACGCGGCGCACATCCATCCACCCATCGGCGGGCAGGGCCTCAACCTGGGTGTGCAGGACGCGTTCAACCTCGGCTGGAAACTGGCCGCGCAGGTCCGCGGTTGGGCGCCGGAGACACTGCTGGACACCTACCAGGCCGAACGTCATCCGGTCGCCGCGGACGTGCTGGACAACACCCGCGCCCAGACCGTACTGCTGTCCGACGAGCCGGGCGCGCGGGCGCTGCGCCGGCTGTTCGCCGAACTGATGGACTTCGACGAGGTGAACCGCCATCTGATCGAGAAGATCGCCGGGACCGGCATCCGCTACGACCTGGGCGGGGGCCCCGACCTGCTCGGCCGCCGCCTGAGCGACATCGAGGTGCGACAGGGCCACCTCTACGGCCTGCTGCATCGCGGACGCGGCCTGCTGCTGGACCGCACCGGACGCCTGACCGTCGGCGGCTGGTCGGACCGGGTCGACCACCTCGCGGATCCCACCGCGGAGCTGGACGTCCCCTGTGTCCTGCTGCGCCCGGACGGGCACGTCGCCTGGATCGGCGACGACCAGCGGGACCTGGACGGCCACCTCTCCCGCTGGTTCGGCGAGCCCACCCACTGACGGCGGGGGGAGCGGACCGGGCAGGCGTACGAGCCCCGGTCCGCTCCCCGGTCCGGCTGATGCTGGCAGACTGCCCGCGTGACAGGTCTCAGCGCCGAGCACGTGGTCGATGGTCGTGATCCGCGGTCCCCGGTGCTCGCCCCGAACGGCCGCCTGCTCTGCCACGTCCTGACGCCCCTCAGCCGGACCGGTGACCACCTCGACACCGAACTGTGGCTCGTCGACCCCGATGGCGCCCTCGCGTCGCGCCGGGCGACAGGTGACACCGCGACCGAGTCCCGTCCACGCTGGTCGGCCGACTCGCGGACGCTGTTCTTCCTGTCCGACCGCGCCGATCGCGGTGTCCCACAGCTGCACGGGCTCACCCTCGCCGACGGCACGATCACCGCGTTGACCCGCTGGGGCGTCGGCGTCCTCGATCACCTGCCGCTCACCGACCCCACCCGGGTCGCCCTGCTCGCCGAGGACGAACCCACCGAGCGGGATGCGCGCCGTGCCCGGGACCGCGACGACGCCATTGTCGTCGGCGAGCGCGAACCGCGGGCCCGGCTGCGCCTGCTCGACCTGCGCACCGGCCGGGTAACCACCCCGACGGTGTTCGGTGACCGGCACGTCGTGGAACTGCGGCAACGTCCTGACGGCGGCCCGGTTGCCGTGCTCACCTGGGCCAGCGCCGACAACGACCACGGTCCGCGTACCGGCCAACTGCACCTGTTCGACCTCGGGACCGAGACTGTGGAGAATCTCGGGCCGGTCGAGGCCGACGCGCGATCCCTGGCCTGGTGGCGGGGCGAGGACGGCTGGCACCTCGGTTACCTCGCGCTCACCCCGCCGGTCCTGCACGCCGGCACCGCGGTGTTCGACCTGGCCGTGGAGAGCCGCGTCCTGCGCAACCGCACCGCTGGCCTACCGATGTGCCCCACCGAACTCTGCCAGACCGATGCCGCCCCGCTGGTGGTGTTCGCCGACGGATTGAACACGACGCTGGCCCGGCTCGGTCCCACCGACCTCACCGCCCTGGCGCAGCGCCCCGGACGCCTCGACAATCTCACCACCACCCCTGCCGGCGGCCAGGTGGCCGTCCTCACCGGCACCCGCCATGAACCCCCGAATGTCCACGTCGGGCCGCCGGCCGGGCCGCTACGCAGAATCACCAACACCCGCCCGGAACTGGACGACGTCGCCTTCGGCACGCAACGACCGCTGGCCTACCGGGCCACCGACGGCCTCGACCTGGACGGCCTGCTCGTGCTGCCGGTCGGACGAACCGCGTCGGAAGGCCCGTTCCCGCTGGTCACGATCGTGCACGGCGGCCCGTATGAGCGCTACGCCGATCGTTGCCAGTTGTTCTGGTTCCCCAGCGCGCAGTGGCTGGCCGCCGCCGGATACGCGGTGTTGCTGCCCAACCCGCGCGGCGGCCAGGGCCATGGCCACCAGTTCGCCGCCAGTGTCGCCGGCCGGGTCGGACAGGAGGAGTGGACCGACATCCTGACCGGTATCGACCTGCTCGTGGCCGACGGCATCGCCGACCCCGACCGGCTGGGTATCGCTGGCTGGAGCCACGGCGGTTTCATGTCCGCCTGGGCCGTCGGGCAGACCGATCGCTTCCGTGCCGCGCTGGTCGGCGCCGGCGTCATCGACTGGGGCATGCTCGCCGCGACCGGGGAGAACGGCCAGTTCGAAGCCGCGCTCGGCGGCAGCACCGGCTGGTCCGGCATCGGCCCACACCCGCATGACGCGGTCAGCCCGATCTCCTTCGCCAGCCACATCCGCACTCCGGTGCTCATCCTGCACGGCGCCGAGGACACCAACGTCCCCCTCGGGCAGGCCGTGTACCTGCACCGGGCGCTGCGTCACTTCGACGTCGAGCACGAGTTCGTGATCTACCCGAGAGAGGGTCACACGATCCGGGAACGTCACCACCAACTCGACGTCCTGCGCCGGACCCGCGCCTGGTTCGATCGCTGGCTGCGGCCTGGTGCAACCTGACCCGGCTCAATCGGTGCGCGATCCATGACGGGTCGTCGGACGCTTCCAGCAGGCCGGATGGGTCGCCCCACCCGCAGTGGGTCCCGCGCTTGTGCAGCCGTCGCCGATCCTGTTGCGGAGTCTGCGGTTCATGCAGCCCAGGCGCAGGTGCGTCGCCCGCGCGGTTGTCACGATGCGAGCAGGTCAAAGTGAACGCCGACGATGAACAGGAGTAACGCCAGCAGCCTTAGCCGCCGGAACGGCTGAGATTCGGGGGACGCGGTCATCTCCTGCCCAAGGATTCGCTCCAGCCGGCCACGCAGGCGGTGCCACTGGGTGATTCCCCACAGCCGTACCTGGAAGGGGAGCCACCCGATCGGGACGATGCCGATCCCGACCACAGCCAACAGCAGAGAATGTGTCAGGCCGCCGACCACCGCGAGAGCAAACCCGATGCCAATCCAGCCGAAGCTGCCGCCGGCTGCGGTCACCTCGGCGTGCGCGACCAGGTGGCGTTGGGATGGTGGAAGCTGTCCGGCCAACAGCTCATCGATGGCATGCTTCAGGTACCTCTGCTGCTCCGAGCAGGGCGACTTGTGTGGATCGGAACACGAGTGTTCGTCCGCGACCCGGTCGATGATTCGCCGATGGTGGTCTTGGTACGCGTCCAGCGACAGATTGAGGCCTTGCGGTACCCGAGCCGGCGGTTCCCGTACCAAGCTGAACGTCATGTGTGCGTGCGTCCGTCCGTGGGCGTGAACCCAATGGATGAAGAAGTCGTCGCGGATCGCGGCGCGTCGGATCATGATTCGACGGAGTTGTTGGCGCCGACCGCCGCGGGTAAGAGCAAGGCGTGCCCGCATCTCCGCGGAGTCCTGGCGGGCCCGCAACCAGGTGGGGCTCAACAGATCGACAATGGCGACCAGCGCCGCCACAAACTGCAGGATCTTGCCCACCCGCCCCCACCAGAACATCGTGAGTACCCACAGGCGAAGGCCGCTGGTCGGCTTGCCCGCCAGCCAGGCGGCAACGACATCGCCATAGTCACTCATGATTCCCTCGACCGGGGTGGGCATGGCCACATGGTGGCATCTGCGCACCACGGCACAGAAGACTGACAGGTCAGGCATGGTGTCCAGACGGTCCCAGACCGCGTAACGCCAATCCACCTAGGCGCACTCCCGGTCGATCGCCGCGAACCCGTGTTGCCCAATACTCCGTCGCCGAACACCCCCGGGCTCTCGCCCACACCCGGCAACCCGACGTTGCAGGTCTTGCATCGAACTCGTCGCTCGACACGTGCCGACGGAAGTCACCACCCGTGCATCGACAGGTGGAAGGCGGGCTCAGACAGGTGGCAAAGGCGTCGGCGAAGCGACCGACGGCCGCAAGCCGTCGAACAGGACGGCCACCGCACGCTCGAGCAACGGCCCGGAGTACTTGCCGGTCTCCGGCGCCATGCTGGCCCCTCGTAGCAGGGCGAGCATCTCGGGCATGCCGACGTCGGGACGGACGGCACCTGCGCGCTGGGAGCCGTGCAGGAGGTCAGCCAGCGAATCGCGCATCTGTGCTCGTTGGTCTGTCTGCTCCGCCTTGATGTCCACTCCCGCACCTCGCAAAGCGTCGGTCAGAGCCTTCCTCCCCGCTACGTCCGAGACGATCTGCATGAAGAAGGTGAAGAACGCGGTCTGCGGCTCTGCACAGGCCCGCAATCGGGCCGCTTGACCACCGTCAGCCAGTGCACCGTGATCCCGCCGGTCAACGGCCAGCACCACGCCGCTTGATCCGACAACTCCACCCAGGTCTGTCACCCGATGAAGGGCCTGAAGGTTGCCGCGCCGAAGTTCAGCGTCTGCGAGACCGAAGAGGGGGGCCGATGGCTTGACGCGGAGAGGTGCCGTCAGCGAGACACTCCCGAGCGTGGGGCCTCATCGGGATCGGACCGCCGCGGTGACTTCCACCTCCAGTACCGCTCCGGGTAGGAACAGGCGGCTGACCTCTACGGTGGTGCTGGCCGGCGGGTTGGTGGCGGGGTGTGCGGGGAACAGGCCTCGGCGTACCGCGGCGTAGGCGGGCAGGTCCTGCAAGCTGGTCATGAAGGTGCGGATGTGCAGCACGTCGGCGAAGGTGGCCCCGTGCGCCGCCAGGAGCCCGTGGATGATCTCGAAGATACGTTCTGCCTGGGCGGCGGCGTCGCCTGGTGCGACGACCTCGCCGGCGTCGTCCACGGCGACCTGCCCGGCGAGCATGAGCAGGGCGCCGCCGTCGAGGTCCAGGCGAGCGACGTGGGCGAACCGGTCACCGAACGGTGCGGCGACTGTCTCCGGGTTGTCCAGGTTCAGGTTCATCCGTTCTCCAGGTTGAGCAGCGACGCGATGTCCGCCGTGGGGTCGGCGGCGGAGTCGAGCAGGTGCAGTGCGGCGGCCGCGACGGGGGCGGTCTGCACCTCGCGCAGGGCGAGCCGCGTGTCCTTGGCGGCCAGGGAGATCGCGAACGACGCACCAGTCGCGGTCGCCCGCTGGATCGCACCGCTCAGCGGCCCCGCCGCGAGGGCGTCGAGCGCGGTCGCCGCATCGACGCCTATCGCGTCGGCGACGGCGAGGGCGTCGTGCAGCGCGCCGAGCGCGGTGACCAGCGCCGTGTTGACCACGAGCTTCAGGGCCGCACCGGCGCCGACGGGGCCGCAGCGGCGGACCCTGCCGAGGTGGCGCAGCACGGGTTCGGCGAGATCCAGGGAGGCGGGTGAACCGGCGGCGAAGATGGTGAGGGTGCCCGCCTCGGCCGCGCCCACGCTGCCGCCGACGGGAGCGTCGAGCAACGACAGCGTCCGCGGCAGGCGGGCGGCGATGCCGCGTACCTCGTCAGGCCCGATCGTCGACATCTGTACGACCACGACCCCCGGTGCCATGGCCGTCACCGCGGAGTCGGAGTCGCCGGGTCCGGTGCCGAACAGCGTGGCTTCGACCGCGGCGGCGTCGGTCAGCATCGTCATCACCAGGTCGGCCCCGGCCACGGCCTCGGCAGGCGTCGCCGCGATCTCGACGCCGAGCGCGGTCAGCGGTGCGGCGTGCGCCGGACTGCGATTCCAGACCGTGACTCGGTGACCGGTCGCCACCAGTCGCCGTGTGATTGCCGTACCCATGTGCCCTGTTCCCAGGATCGCGATGCTCGTCACGGCCACCACGGTAGAGATCGCCGAAACATGCGACCAACGAATGTCCGGCATGGGTGCCATGCAAAATTAAGATGTCAGGGTGGAGACCGTGCTGTTGGAGGTGTTCCGGACGGTCGCGCGTCACGGCTCGATCACGGCCGCCGCCCACCATCTGCAGTTCACCCAGTCGTCGGTCTCGCGGCAGATCGCGGCGTTGGAGGCGCAGTTCGGGGTCCAGGTGTTCGACCGGCTGCCGCGCGGCGTGGCACTGACCGAACAAGGACGCGTCCTGTTGCCGCACGCGGAGGCAATCCTGGATCGGCTCGCCGCCGCCCGGCGAGATCTCGACGATCTCCACCGCCTCGACAGCGGCCGGCTACGTGTCGGCGCGTTCCCGACCGCCGTCGCGGCACTCGTGCCCCGGGCGATGGCAGCGTTTCGCGCCGCGCATCCCGACGTGGCGCTGTCACTGATCGAGGGACTGACACCCGAACTGCTGGAACGCCTCGCCGCCGGAGACGCCGACGTGGTGGTGGTCAGCTCGTCACCGACGGGACCGACCGACACCGTCCATGTCGATTTGCATCACCTTCTCGACGAACAGCTGCTCGTGGCGGTGCCGCACGAGCACCGACTGGCCCGCCGACGCGTGGTGCGACTAGCTGACCTGGCCGACGACGCGTTCATCGTCGGCTCCGCGAACGCCGAAGACACCCTGCTGCGCGCCAGCCTGCCGAGCGGCTTCCAACCGCGGATCGACATCGTCGCCGCGGAGTGGATCGGCAAGCTCGGCTGCGTCGCGGCCGGGCTCGGCGTCGCGCTCGTGCCCGCCCTGGCCGTGCGTGGCACGCCGGCCGATATCGTCCTGCTGCGCCTGCATCCCGAGGACGAGTCGGTCCGGCGCATCTTCGCCGCCACCAGCACGGGACGGGCCAGGCCACCTGCGGTGACCCGGTTCCTCGCTCACCTGGACGACGCCGCCCGCGGGTTCGCCCGAAGCCGTTGACCGGGCGCAGCGCAACAACGCACGTCGATTCACTCCGCTGCGGCGGGCCCCTCAACCCTGCATGGCGCGCGAGCCGGTAATGCTGTCGGGTACGTGTCTGGCGCAGCCGAGCTCAGGTGTGATCACCGCAGGTCATGCCCTGTCGTGGCGTCGACGTGGTCGGGAACGGGGTCATGGTGGTCGCCGACGCTGAGGGTGCCGGTGCGTTCGAACATCAGGATCGCGGCGCCGCCTGTGGAGAAGGGCTTGTGGTCGGTGCGGCGCGGTACGACGAACACCGACCCCTGCGGCAGCACCACTGTCCGTTCCTGCTCGCCCGTCGGGCGCAGGGCGATGCTCAACTGGCCGGAGAGGACGAGGAAGAACTCGTCGGTGTCGTCGTGGCGGTGCCACACGTGCTCGCCAGCGACCTTCGCGATGCGTACGTCATAGTCGTTGACCTGCGTCACGATGCGCGGGCTCCACAACGCCTCGAAGGTGGCCAGTGCCGTGGACAGCTCGACCGGTTCACTGATCATGGCTCTCATCGTGGCCGATACCGTCAGCCCAGCGTGAGTGCTAGAAATCGCGTATGCCGCAACAATCCTCGCAGCCCGGTGGCGGCGGGCACCGCGTGGTGATGCTCGTCGACGACGGGTCGAACCCGTTCGAGCTGGGCGTGGCCACCGAACTGTTCGGCCTACGCCGCCCGGAGATCGACCGCCGCTGGTACGACTTCACGCTGTGCGCCGCCGCCCCGGACACCGTGTTGCACGCCGGGCTGTTCACCCTCACCGGAGTACCCGACCTGCACGCCGCCGAAGGCGCTGACACCCTCATCGTGCCGAACCGACCCGACCCGCACATCCCGCCCGCGCCCGCCGTCGTCGAGGTCGTGCGACGGGCTGCCGCCCGCGGTGCGCGGCTGGTCAGCTTCTGCACCGGCACGTTCACCCTCGCCGCCGCCGGCGTACTCGACGGCCGCCCCGCCACCACCCACTGGCGCTGGAGCGAACTGTTCGCCGCCCGCCACCCCCGCGTGCTGCTGCGTCCCGACGTGCTGTTCGTCGACGACGGCGACGTCCTCACCGCCGCCGGCAGCGCCGCCGCCCTCGACCTCGGCCTCCACCTGATCCGTCGCGACCACGGCGCCGAGGTCGCCAACATGGTCAGCCGTCGGCTGGTGTTCGCCGCGCACCGCGACGGCGGGCAACGCCAGTTCATCCCCCAGCCACTGCCGGCCGTACTCGACACGTCTCTGGGACCGCTGCTCGACTGGGCCCGAGGACGGCTGCACCAACCCCTGAGCGTGACGGACCTGGCCACCCACGCCGCCGTCAGCCCGGCCACCCTGCATCGCCGCTTCCACACCGAACTGGGCACCACCCCGCTGGCCTGGCTGACCAGCGAACGCATCAACCTGGCCTGCCGCCTGCTCGAAGCAGGTGAACCACGCCTGGACACCGTCGCCCGCGCCAGCGGCCTGGGCACCAGCGCCAACCTGCGCACCCAGATCCGCCGCCACACCGGACTGACCCCCAGCGCCTATCGCGGTCGCTTCACCACCACCCCACCCCGCACCGGTGGCAGCGTGCTGAGAGCCGACCACGAGAGATCCCCTGCGCCAAGCCGAGGCGAGCGGGACACCGCCGGGCCGGCCGCCTGAGGGTCTGGCGAGGCCCAACGGGGGCGTGCGGCTGTGCTTCGGGCCCGGCGACCTGCTCCAAGACCCCGGCGGTGGAGCGCGCCGGCTTCCGAGAACTGACCCGCTGCGAATGCGAGCCATGCCGGAGCACGTCCGAACGGATTAATGGATTACCAGTAACGATAATCGGTTAAATACCTAGCACGAAAGGGGCATACCGTACAGACATCATAATGACAGTTCTTGTGCGTAAGACTTTAGGATGGTGTACTCGCGTCATCGGCAGCGTGAAGTACGGGCACGCCACCGCCGCCCTGGTGGTCGGGCAACTGTGCTCGTGCAAGCGGCAGCAGAACGCGCTGACCAGTGCGATCCAGGAGTACGGGGCGTTGCGCCGCACGGTGTACGCGGCCCGGTATCTGGCCGACGAGTCGTACCGCAGGGCGTCGCCGCCAGGGTGGCCACCAACGCGATCGTCACTGGACTACCGAGTACTACGGCCTCGCCGTCGCTGCGCTGCGCCGGCCGGCTCATCGGCGACGACCTGCTCGCGCACCTCCGGCCCCGCCACCACGCCAACGTCAACGTCAACGGCACACACTCGGTCGACATCGATGGCGAGCTGGCCCAGCTCGACGCCGACGGCTACCGGCCACTGCGCCTGCCCGCCGCGGCCTTCCTGTTCGGGCTTGACCTACCCGCGGGACTCAGCCGCCCTGTGTCTCATCGAGTGAAGCCGGCTTCCTGGTCCGCCGCGACCACCTGGTCGTGGAAACGCCTGTGGACCCAACCACGCTCGCCGAGGATCGTCAACTGTGCCCACCGCTTCGAGACCGGGCCGAGCTGGGTGTGACGGGGCAACGTTCCCAGAAGGCGCTGCGGCTTGCCCCCACCCGAGAGCTTGGCACTCTCCAGCACGTAGATGGCGTCCTCAGTGACCGCCACACACCGGTACTTGACCCAGAACATCGAAAGGCCGGTGATATAGACAACGATGAAAAAAAGGAAGTGGGGCGCGGTCTGGTAGATGAACGCCTGGCGGATCGCGCTGCCTGGAGGCAAGAAAGGTGCTGACCGCTGTACCAGCCCAGCCCGCGGCTCCGGGCTTGTCCGGGGGACTCGATCGGGTCTCCTCGTCACCTGCAAGTTCGTACCACCTACACGTCGCGCCCCGCAGCCCGGAACCTCCTCGATCCGTGGGGCGTGCTGCGCTTCCGGTCCGCCGCGTTGCTGAGCGGCCGGGGACGTCCTGTCGTGCACGTGTGGCGTCGGCGTCAGGCCGGGACGTACGCCGAACGGGCCTGCGCCACCTCGGCGGCCTGGCGCTCGCGCCACCGGCGCTGGCTGTCCCGGTTGCAGGCGCGACACGTCCGGCGATAGCGGCCCGTCGACTCGTCGATCTCGCGGTCGTGCCCGTTGCGGCAGGTCGACCCCTGCGTCCGGGAGCGGCAGTTCTCGGCGTGGCTGACCTGTCGTAGGTGGGTGGGCTCCACGCAGTCCTTCGCCGGGCAGAGGTGGTCGACCTCCAGGTCGGGGTCGTACCCCCCGACGAAGACGGCGTACGCCACGATGTGCGCCCAGGCCCTGCCCGCGACCTTCTGGTAGGTGCCGCGTCGGGTGCCGTAGCCGCGGATGATCAGGCAGCCGTCGTCCCGCCGGACCGAACGACGCAGGAGATAGTCGCGCAGGCTGTCCTCGGTGAAGTGTCGGGACAGCCCGGTGACCCTGCTGAGCACGATGTCACCCTAGCCCGGCAGGCGGGCCGCCTGTTCGGGAAGGTCGACGTCGGTGTCGTCGGCGACGTCGACGCAGGGGACCAGCCGGACGGCATCGCCCTGGGCCCGCAGGTAGTCGCGTGCGCCCCGGTCTCCGACCGCCGCCTCGCGCACGCCGGCCCAGTGTTCCCGGCCGAGCAGCACCGGGTGTCCACGTCGACCGTCCGCGTAGGTGGCCACGGCGAGGGCGTCGGCGGTGGCGTCGCGGGCGACCCGGCGTACCGCAGCGGGGGTGAGTCCGGGCATGTCGACAAGGGTGACCACGACGGCCACGGCCGCGCCGGACGTCAGCGCAGCCAGGCCGGCCCGCAGGGAGGAGCCCATCCCCGTCGCCCAGTCGTCGTTGACCACCACGTCGGACAACCGCGTACGGTCGCGGACCTCGTCGGCCTGGGCGCCGAGCACCACCACGACCGGCTGGCAGCCGGCAGCCGTGAGGATCCCCGCCGCGTGCTCCACCAGCAGTTGCCCCCGGTAGGGCAGGAGTGCCTTCGGCCTGCCGAGCCGGCGGCCGGCGCCGGCCGCGAGCAGCAGTCCGGCCGTCACCATGGGCCGAGCGTAACCGGTCTCGCTTTCGGTTCCGGGCTTCTCGGCGCAGTCCGGGCGCTTCCGGGCGCCGATCGGACGTGCTTCGGGGGGTGAACCGGTCGGCCGCGACCGCTAACATGCATCTCGTATCTGCTGTCACGTATTCACGGTGAGGTGCGGATGACACCGGACGAGACGTCGGCGTGGCAACGACTCTGCCCCCGGCCGATGGCCCAGGTCGACCCGCTGCCGGCCATCGCCCGGCACCTGGAGCGCCCCGACACCGCGCGCCGGCTCGCGGCCGCCGACGCGGACCGCACCCCGCCGGACGACGTCCTGGCCGACCTGCGCGAGCTCGGCGTGGCCGCCGTGTACGACCCGGACAGCGCCACCGCCGTGCACGTCAACGCCCTCAACGCGGTGGCCGCACGGCACAGTGGCAGCCTCGCCATCACCCTCGGCGTCAACGCGCTGGCCCTGCTGCCGCTGTGCATCACCGGCACCCCCGAACAGCGCGAGCGGGCCGGCGCGGTGCTGCGCGGCGGAGGCGCGGCCGCGATGCTGCTCACCGAGCTGGAACACGGCAGCAACCTGGCCCGCACCGACACCCGCGTCGACCCCGACGGTGACGGATACCGGCTGACCGGGGAGAAGCAACTGATCAACGGCGGCAGCCGGCACGACCTGCTGGTCACCCTGGCCCGACTCGGCGACACCGACCGCTTCGGCCTGTTCCTCGCCGAACGGGACGACACGGTGACCGCTCTGCCCCGGTGGCGGACGCTGCCCGCCACCGCCGCCGACATCTCCGGCGTACGGTTCGCCGGCACGCCGGCCCAGCCGATCGGGGCGCCCGGCGACGGGCTCACCATCCTGCAGCTGACCCTGGCGCTGTCGCGGGGTGGCATCGGCTCGCTCGCCTCCGGCGCCGCCAGCGGCGCGCTGGCCCAGGCCGTGCGGTACGCCCGCGAGCGCGACGTCTACGGCGAGCCGATCGTCCATCTCGGTGCGATAGCCGAACACCTCGCGCGGGCGGCGGCTCTCGACGTGCTGGTCGCGGCGACCGCGGTGAAGGCCACCTTCCTCATCAACGCGCTCGGGCCGGCCGCCGCGTACGCCGCCGCGGTGGCCAAGTACGCCTGCTGCGAGCTGGCCGAGCAGGCCGTCAACGAGGGCCGCGCGGTGCTGGGATCCCGGGCACTTGTCGAGGAGTTCGGCTACGCCGCGCGGGTCCGCGACGTGCTGCTCTACGGCGTGTTCGACGGCACCCGACACATCTTGCTCGACCAGTTGCAGTGGCGGTTGGAACGCTTCGCCGCAGGGACCGACCGCTACGGCGACGGCTATCCGGTGTTGGCCGAGGCGTACTCCCGCCCACCACAACCGCTGGCGCGCATCGCCCGGCTGCGGCTGCGGCCGTACGCCCCGACTCCGGCGGCCCGCGCCGCGACGCTCACCGCCCACAGCGACCGTCCGGCGGTGGCCGCGCTCGGCACGCTCCTCACCCGCCTCGTCGACCTGGTCGCCGTTGCCCGCCGCTGCGGTCGGTGGGCCGCCGACCAGGCCTGGCGGTTCGCTGCCGCCGCGGTTCTCGCCGAGGCCGAGGCGCTGCTCGCCGCCGTCGAGCTGATCGAACCCGGTTGCCGTGCCGTCGCAGGTCTGCCGGGACGGGCGAGCGCCGCGGACGAGGCGGCGCTCGGCTACGCGCTGGGCTGGCGCGGCGCCGAGCTGGCCACCCGGGTCGAGGTGCTCGCCGCCGACCTGCGGGCCGACGGCGGGCCCGCCCCGACGCCGGACCGGCCCGATGACCTGGTCGCCGCCTTCGCGGGTGAGCTGGCACCGGCCCGCGCCGCACTACGCCACTGGCTGACGACACCACTGAGCGACAGTCCGGGCCGCGACAGCTCGGACCGCGACGGCTCAGACCGCGACGGGCCGGGCCGTGAAGGGCTGGACCGCGACGGTGTGGTCACGGACGACGCCACCCGGGCATCCGCGGCGGGGGACCGGCTCGGCGCGGGGACGCGGTGATGACGCGTCGGGGTGAGTCGCCGGACCGGCGGCTGCGGGTGGCTGTCGACGTCGCCGGCGCGGACCTCGGGCCGGAACCCGTCGTCGCCGGTGCGCTGGCCGCCGCCGCCACCGTGGACATCGCGCTGGTCGGCCCGCAGGCACTCGTCCGACCGCTGCTGCCCGGCGGCGTCGCGCCGGCGGGCGTACGGCTGGTGCACGCCCCGGACGTGGTCGGGATGGGCGAGGATCCGGTCGCCGCGACGTACGCCAAGCGGCGCTCCTCGCTCCTGGTCGCTGCCGGGGAGGTGGCGGCCGGCCGGGCGGATGCCATGGTGACACCGGGCAACACCGGCGCGGCGGTGCTCGCGGCCGCCGTCCGGCTGGGTCGGGTGCCAGGGGTGAGCAACCCGGCCCTGGCCACGGTGCTGCCGGTGCCGGGCGCCGGCCCGACCGTGCTGCTGGACATCGGCGCGACGGCGGCTGCCGTACCGGAGTGGCTTGTCGAGTTCGCGGTGCTGGGGGCGGAGTACGCGCGCGGGCGGCTGGGGCTGCTCCGACCGCGGATCGGCCTGCTGTCCAACGGGCACGAGGCGGTCAAGGGCGGGCCGGTACGCCGGGACGCGCACCTCCTGCTGGCCACGATGCCCGGCTACGCCGGTCAGATCGAGGCGTACGACGTGCTCGGAGGCGGGATCGACGTGGCGGTGACCGACGGGTTCACCGGCGACGTGGCGTTGAAGATGTACGAGCGGACGTTGGACGCCACAGTCGGCCTGGCGCTGGACGCGGTGCGTGAGTTCTCGCCCGTCGGCGCGCTGGCGCGGGAGCGGCGGCGACGGGTGACGCGAGCGGTGCGCGACGGGCTCGCGGCCGAGCCGGGGGGAGCGCTGCTCGGGGTACGCGGGGTGTGCGTGATCTGCCACGGTACGGCCACCGCGGCCGACGTCGAGGCGGGCGTGCGGATCGCCGGGGAGTGCGTCGGATCGGGTGTGGTCGGCCGGATCGCCGCCGCCTTCGCAGCGTCGTCGCGGCAGCGAGTGCGGAGCCGGCGCAGCCCTGTCGAAGGGTGAGATATCCGTTCTCGTATCTGGCTTTACCAAGACAAGCGTTGATATGGTTCCGGGATTCCAGGCATGAGGGTGGTGCGATGTCACAAGAGTTGATCCAGGTCAGCGATCTGCGCCGGTCGTTCGGCGCGACGGCGGCGGTCGACGGCGTGAGCTTCGAGGTGGCCGCCGGTGAGGTGGTCGGCCTGCTCGGACCCAATGGCGCGGGCAAGACCACCACTATCCACTGTCTCACCACGCTGCTGAAGCCGGATTCCGGTACCGCCCGCGTCGCCGGCTTCGACGTCGCCACCCAGGGCGCCGAGGTGCGTCGCAGCATCGCGGTCACCGGGCAGTTCGCGGCCCTCGACGAGTTGCTGACCGGCCGGGAGAACCTGGTGCTGTTCGGCCGGCTGCTCGGGCTGGGTCGGCAGCCGGCCGCCGCCCGCGCGGACGAGCTGATCGCCCGCTTCGACCTGGGTGAGGTGGCGGGCAAGGCGGTACGCACGTACTCCGGTGGGTTGCGCCGCCGCCTCGACCTGGCCGCGAGCCTGGTGGTCGACAGGCCCGTGCTGATCCTCGACGAGCCGACCACCGGCCTGGATCCGCGCAGCCGGCGGGCACTGTGGGAGGTCGTCCGGGAGTTGCGCGACGGCGGCACGGCCGTGCTGCTCACCACGCAGTATCTGGAGGAGGCCGATCAGTTGGCCGGGCGGGTGCTGCTCATCGACCACGGACGGGTCGCCGCCGAGGGCACCCCGGACGAGCTCAAGCGTCAGCTCGGTGGCGCGGTCTGCGAGGTACGCATCGAGGACCCGCGGGCGCGGGCGGTCGCGGCGGAGCAGCTCGGCGCGGTGTTCGAGGGGTTGACCGAGGACGAGGACGTGCTGCGGCTGGCCGCCGGCTCCGGCACGCTCACCGAGGTGGTGCGGCGGTTGGAGTCGGCGGGTGTGGAGGCCGACGACGTCACCGTGCGGCGGCCCACCCTGGACGAGGTGTTCCTCTCCCTGACCGGGTCCGTCGACGCCGAGAAGGCTGTCGACGTGGACGCGGCGGGGGCCGGCCGGTGAGCACCACGACGGCGGTGGCGGCCAGCGGGCTGCGGCAGTTCGCGGTCCTGGCCGCCCGCAATCTCCGGCAGGCGCGCGCGGGCCGCTCGGTCGGCCTGACCGTCGTGTTCCCGCTGACGTTCTTCGCGGGCTTCATGGTGGTCTTCCAGCGGCTGATGTCCGACTACGGGATCGCCTACGAGCAGTTCCTCCCGCCCGCGATCGTCGTGCAGACCACAGCCCTGGTCGCCATGTCGGCCTGCTACATGATCGCCGGCGACGCCCGCAGCGGCCTGATCTCCCGGTACCGGACGTTGCCGATGAGCGCGGTCGTGGTGCCGCTGGCCCGGCTCGTGGTGGACGCGGCCCGCGCCGCCGTCGCGGTGGCGGTGATCCTCATCGCCGCGGTGCTCGTCGGTTTCCGGTTCACCGCGGGGGCGGCAGGCGCCGCGGGCTTCGTCGTGCTGGCGGTCGGCTTCGCGGTGGTGCTCGCGGCGGGCTGCGCGGCTCTGGGGCTGGGCGCCCGCGACCCCGAGCAGGTGTACTCGGCGCTGACCCTGCCGTACCTGGTGCTCACCACGGTCTCCACCGCCTTCGTGCCTGTCGACGCGTTTCCGGGCTGGCTGCAACCGGTGGTCGAGGTGTCGCCGTTCTCCGCCCAGGTCGACGCGTTGCGGGCGCTGTCCACGGAGGGCGCCGACGAGAGGGTGTGGCCGGCCCTCGTCTGGCTGGTGGTCCTGGGGCTGCTGTTCGGGTTGGCCGCGGCACGTTCGTTTCGGAGGAGCCGATGAGTACCGTCACGCAGGCCTCGTTGTTCGCCGGGCGTAACCTTCGCCGCTTCTTCCGGGCGCCACCCGCGTTGATCTACGCGTTCGCGTTCCCGGTGCTGCTCCTGCTCACCCAGTACGCGGTGTTCGGCCGGATCGTCGGCGACGGCGATCGCCAGCACTACCTGGAGCGGTTGGCCCCGCTGGTGGTGCTGTCCACCGCCGCGTTCGGGTCACCGTCGAGCGCCGTCGGTTTCCTGCGCGACCTGCGCGGTGGGCTGGTCGACAGGCTGCGCACCATGCCGGTGGCGCCGGGGGCGCTGCTGGCGGGTCGGGTCGCCGGTGACGTGCTGCGCATCGTCGCGATCGGAGCGCTCACCACGGGCGTGGCCATGCTGCTGGGTTTCCGGTTCCGGGAGGGGCCCCTCGCCGTCGCCGGTTTCTTCGCGGTGATCGCGCTGTTCGGCCTGCTGTGGGCGGCGATCGCGTTGTGGCGGGGCTCCGGTCCCGGTGACGAGGAGTCGCTGCCGCCGTCGCTGACCGGCCCGGCGACCCTGCTGTTCATCTTCTCCTCGGGGTTCGTGCCGGTGTCGGCGTTCCCCTCGGTGGTGCAGCCGGTGGTGCGGGCCAACCCGTTCTCGGTCGCCACCGAGGCGCTTGTCGGCCTGTCCAGCGGCGGGCCGGTGCTGTGGCCGGTGCTGCAGACCCTCGCGTGGGTGCTCGGATTGGGCACGGTCTGCCTGCTGGTGGCGGTGCGCCGGTTCGGCCGCCGCGCGGACCGCTGAGGGGCCGCGCGGATCACTGAAGGGCCGCGCGGACCGCTGACGGGCCGGTCAGACCGGGCTGGCCATCCGGTACAGCATCTGCTGCCCGCCGGTGGCCAGCAACAGCCCGCTGTCGGACCAGACGCGGGCGCGGGCGCCGAGCACCCCACCGGTGGCGGCGGCCGCCTCGCCCTCCACCAGCAGCCAGCCGGTGCCGTCGTCGCCGCCCTGGAAGCCCACGTACAGATCCATGCTCGGCGCCATGAACGTGGTCCGCTCGAACGCCTGCACCACCGCCGGGAACTGCACCACGTCGACGGCGAAGACCAGTCGGGCGGCCGCCAGCCACGGGTCCGCGTCGGCGGGCAGCTCCTCGTGCAGTCGCAGCCAGCCCCGGATGGTCGGCACGCCGTCGCGTTGCGGCTGCCAGCCGCCCGCCGGCCAGCCGGCCAGCCGTACCTCGTAGCACCGTTCCCAGATCGGCAGCACCGGCAGGCCGTCGCGGCGCATCAACTCGACAAGGGTGGGCAGCTCGTCGGGCTTGGGCAGGTCCGGTGGTGGCATCCAGCGCCGCTCGGGGCCGAGCAGGCCGGCGGCGATGGTCCAGACGTGCGCGGTGAGCAGGATCCGGCCGCGCTGGCGCAGGGTGACGTGCAGGGCCGCGGCGCGGCGGGTGCCGTGCACCCGGGCGACCTCGACGTCGACGTCGCCGTAGCGCGGCGGCGCGAGGAACTGGCAGCTCAGGCTCACCGGCAACATGCCACCGGCCTCCTCGCCCGCCGCGCGCAGCGCGATCGCGGCCAGGTAACCGCCGTTGGGCCCCCACACCGACCAGTCCTCGCAGAGGTGGGCCCGGTACTGGCCGGGCGCGGTCTGTCGTACCGCGGCATCGTCCGCGAGACTGGCCATCGAGGACCCCTTCCGGCGTTGGGACGCGTGAAAACAAGATACTGCAGATCAAAACCAGATACGAGTACGATGCGGCGCATGGATCTGCGTGACAGCGCCGAGGAGGCCGAGTTCCGGGCGGGCCTGCGTGCCTGGTTGGCGGGCGCGGTGCCGGTGACCACCGGCCCGGACGGAGCGCCGCCGCAGGACCGCTGGGGCGACATCGAGGCGGTGCGGTCGTACACCCGCGCGCTGCACGACGCCGGGTACGCGGGCCTGACCTGGCCGGCCGAGCACGGCGGACGCGGGTTGTCCCCTGCCTACCAGGCGATCTACCTGGAGGAGACGGCCCGGGCCGAGGCCACCGAGCACATCGGAGTCATCGGCCTGGGCATGGTCGGGCCGACCATCATCGCCTGCGGGTCGCCCGAGCAGCGCGCCTGGTACCTGCCCCGCATCCTCACCGGGGAGATCATCTTCTGCCAGGGTTTCTCCGAGCCGGAGGCCGGCAGCGACCTGTCCGCCGTGCGGACCGTCGCGCGGCGCGACGGCGACGAGCTGGTGGTGACCGGGCGCAAGGTGTGGTCGTCGTACGCCCACCTCGCCGACCACTGCCTGCTCCTGGCGCGCACCGACCCCGAACAGCGCCGCCACCGGGGGCTGTCCTGCCTGCTGGTGGACCTGCGCTCCGCCGGCGTCACGGTCCGACCGATCCGTCAGATGACCGGCGAGGCCGAGTTCGCCGAGATCGAGTTCGACGAGGTACGGGTGCCGCTCGACGCGGTGGTCGGCGCCCTCGACGACGGGTGGCGGGTCGCGATGACCACCCTCGCCCACGAGCGCGGCACCTTCGGGTTCACCCTGACCGCCCGGCTGGACGTGGCGTTCCGCCGCCTCGTCGCGACGGCGAAGGCCCGGGGCCGGGACACCGACCCTCTCGTACGCGACCAGATCGCCGCCCGCTACGTCGAGTTGGAGGGTCTGCGCTGGACCAACCGGCGGGGGCTGGCCGCGTTGGCGCGTACCGGGGTGCCCGGCCCGGAGACGTCGGTGATCAAACTGCGCTGGTCGCAGGCGCACCAGCGGCTCACCACCCTCGCCGTGCACCTGCTGGGCGGCGACGCCGAACCCGACGGGTGGGACCGCTACTGGCGACACCAGATGCTGCGCAGCCGGGCCAACACCATCGAGGGCGGCACCTCCGAGGTGCTGCGCAACCTGGTCGCCGAGCGCGTACTGGGCCTGCCCCGGTCGTACTGACCGCCGACTCGCCCACGACGAGGGGAGACCTGATGGACTTCGCACTGACAGGTGAGCAGGAGGCGCTGCGGGACACCGCGGCGAAGTACCTCGCCGACGACAGGTCCACCGCCGACGGCCGGGTTGCCTGGACCGAGATCGCCGACCTGGGGTGGCTCGACGCCGAGCTGGGCACCGTCGAGCTGGCGCTGCTCGCCGAGCAGCTCGGCTGGGCGCGCAGCCCGTCACCCTGGTGGACCACGGTGAGCCTGGCCGGCCCGGCGCTGCGGGCGGCGGGCCGGCCGGTCGCCCGCCCCGCGACCCTGGCCTGGGCGTGGGAGAACGGCCCCGGCACCCTCGCCGAGGTGGTGGCCGCCGCCCGCCGACCGACGGGCACCGACCCCACCGCGACGGCAGCCCGCTCGCCGGGCGCCGCCGCGGCCGCTCGCTCGTTGACGGGCGACGTCGCCCACGCAGGCACGCCGTCGACCGACAACCCGGGCGTCGGCTGCGCCGTCGCCGTCGACGGGACGCTGACCGGGCGCGCGATCCGCGTGCCGCACGCGGTCGACGCGGTGGACCTGGTGGTGGCCGTGACCGGGGCGTACGGAGTGGAGCTGCGCCTGGTCGACACGGCCGTGGTGCGGGCGACACCGGCCGGTGCCGGCGGACAGGCGCTCGACCCGAGCCGCGCCGTCTCGACAGTGGAGCTGACCGGCGTACCCTCGACGCTCCTCGTGGCCGCGGACGCCGCCGCCGACGTGCTGGCGCTCACCCGGCGGCGGGCCCTGGCGCTGCTCGCCGCCGAGGCCGTCGGCGTGGGGGCGAGGGCCCTCGCCTGGGCCGGCGCGTACGCCGCCACCCGCACCCAGTTCGGCGCGCCGATCGGCGCCAACCAGGCGGTCGCGCACCCCCTCGCCGAGTGCTACGGGCAGGTCGAGACGGCCCGCTCGCTTGCCTACCGGGCGGCGTGGACGGTCGACGAGGAGACGGGCCGGGTCGCCGACCGGGCGGTGCTCACGGCCAACGTGGCCGCCCGGGAGGCCGCGCTCAACGCCTGCGAGGTCGCCATCCAGACCTACGGGGGCAGCGGCTTCACCTGGGAGCAGCCGCTGCACCACTGGTACCGCAGGGCCTGGTGGCTGGCGACCTTCGACGGCACGGTCGCCGACGCGCGGGCCGAGCTGGCCGGGCTGTTGCTGGACGACTGACCCGCCGCCCTGGCGGCTCAGCCGTCGGCGGTCAGGACGAGCCGGGGCGGTAGGAGCCGAAGCTCCACAGGTTGCCCTCGGCGTCGCGGACCGAGTAGCCCTGGCCGCCGTAGTCCTCGTCGCGGAGCTTCTGCACGACCTCGGCGCCCGCCGCGACGACCCGTTCGTAGTGCGCCGCCACGTCGTCGAGCACCACATAGGTCGAGGCGGGCCCGCTGTCCAGAACGAGCCGGCCGTCGCTGCCGTCCGTCTGGGAGGCGAGCATGACCATGCCGTTTCCCCAGGTCAGCTGCGCGTGACTGATGGAGTCGTCCGGGCCGGGGACGACCAGCTCCGCGCGAAAACCGACGACGTCGACAAGCCACCCGATGGCGGCCGGCGCGTCGCGGTAGCGCAGGGTGGGGATGACTTCCGGGCCTCTGCTCATACACGAGAGTCTAATGAAGAATCGCGGATAGCACATGTGATGCGTCCTGGCATGTCGCGTATTCGGCTACGCTGAGCCCATGCTTCGCTACGATTTCGTGGTCGTCGGCGCGGGCGCGGCCGGCGCGGTGCTCGCGGCCCGCCTGAGCGAGGAGCCGGGCCGTTCCGTGTTGCTGCTGGAGGCCGGCCCGGACCTCGTCGGAGCCGCGGTGCCCGAGGCGTTGCGGACCGGCTCGGTGGAGGCCGAGGACGGCTTCGACTGGGATCTGCGGGCGACAGTCGTCGACGGTCGGGAGGCGCCGCTGCGGCGCGGCCGGGTGGTCGGCGGCTCGACGCAGATCAACGACCGCGGCGCGATGCGGGCCCCGGCAGCCGACTTCGTCTCGTGGGGCGCGCGCAGCCTGCCCGAGTGGGACTGGCCGGCGGTGCTCCCGGCGTTTCGCCGGTTGGAGGCCGACCAGCAGTTCGGCGACCGTGACCACCACGGCGCCGACGGGCCCGTCCCGATCACCAGGTGGCCGCGCGGTGAGCTGACGCCGGCGATGGACGGCTTCCTGCAGGCCACGCTCGGCCTGGGCCACGACTACCAGGAGGACATGAACGCCCCCGACGCCGTCGGCATCGGGATGTATCCGCAGAACCGGCGCGATCGGCTGCGGATGTCCACAGCCCTCACCCACCTCGACCCGGCCCGTTCGCGGTCCAATCTGGTCGTCCGCGGCGACGCCGAGGTCGAGCGCGTGCTGCTCGACGGCGGGCGGGCGGTGGGTGTGCAGGTCGCGGGGGAGCGGATCGACGCCGGCGAGGTGATCCTCTGCGCCGGCTCGCCGTACAGCCCGGCTCTGCTGCTGCGCTCGGGGATCGGCCCCGCCGACGAGCTGCGCGCGGCCGGCGTCACGTCGCTCGTCGACCTGCCCGGTGTGGGCGCGGACGTGATCGACCAGCCCGGCGCGATCATCCTGGTCGTTCCCGAGCCGGAGACGATCGGCGGCGACTGGCCGCGTACGCAGCTCATCGCGCGGCTCGCCGGCATCCCGGGTCACGAGGTCGACCAGGCGTTCTACCTGAGCCTGTTCACCGGCATGAGCACGTCGCGGGGCCCCGGCGCCGGTCTGGACCGGATCATCGGCGTCGACCAGGTCAACACCGTGATGATCGGCGACATGGCGATGGCCTCGCGTGGACGGATCTCGGTGCGGGACGCCGACGGGGCGAGCCCACCCGTGGTCGACCTCGGGTTCTACTCGGCCGAGGGTGACCTCGCCCGGATGCGCGACGCGTACCGGCACGCGTGGGAGATCGCCAACCAGGCCGCGTTCACCAAGACGGTCTCCCGGTTCGCGCTCGTCGACGACGCGGTCGTGGGCGACGACGAGCAGCTCGACCACCTGTTGCGCGCCACCACGTACAGCCGGTTGAACCTGGTCGGCGGCGCGCGGATGGGCACGGCCGGCGACCCGGGCGCGGTCGTCGACGGGCGGTGCCGGGTGCATGGGGTGGCCAACCTGCGGGTCGTCGACGCCAGCATCGTGCCGGTGCCGCTGCGCGCGCCGGCCGCGTTGACGAGCATCATGATCGGCGAACGCGGGGCCGAGCTGGTCGCGGGCTAGCGCCTGGGTCAAAGCCCTGCCGGCCGGTGCCGTAGGTCCTAGCGGCGCAGCAGCGTCGACAGCGACGCGGACGGGTTGCCCACGACCGTCCGTGCCACGGCGACATAGCCGTCGAGCAGGCGTACGGCGTCGGCCGGGGCCAGCCGAGGCGTGTGGAACAGGACCACCCGCAGGCCGTCGCCGCGCGGGGCGATCGCCAGCTCGGTGCCGAAGCGGCTGCCGATCGCCTCGGGGACGAGCAACTCGAACTCGGTGTCGCCGACGCGTACGCGGTGGGACAGCTCGGCCATCATCTGGAACACCACGTCATCGACCCGGCCGCCCAGGTTGGCGCTGCCGGTGGCAACGGCCTGGTAGGGCTGCTCCTGGTTGGCGAAGGCGGCGGCTGTCGTCGCGTGCGTCGCCTGGAGCAGGGCCGCGAAGGTGGCGAACGGCGGCAGCCGGGTGCGCAGCACCACCATGTTGGCGCAGAACCCGACGGTGCGTTGACTCTCCGGCCGCGCGCGGTTGGCGAACAGCGAGGCGACGGCGAGGTCACCCTGCCCGGTGACGCGGTGCAGGACGGCGTAGTAGACGGCCAGGGCCACGGTGAACAGCGTCGTGCGGTGTCGCCGGGCCAGGGCGCGCAGCCCGTCGGCGACCTCGGCGTCCAGGTCGCGGGCCAGCACGCCCGGGGCGGCGTCCGGGGGCGGCTCGCGGTACGGCAGACGCGGCAACCGCAGCCCGGTCAGCTGACCGCGCCAGAACTCGCGGTGCCGGTCCAGCTCCGTGCCGGCCAGCCGGCCCTCCTGCCAGGCCACGAACTGCGGGTACTGCCAGCGCACCGGGGGCAACTCGGCCGACGCGTCGGCGTAGAGGGCGTGCAGCTCCTCGAACAGCAGCCCGCACGACCACGCGTCGGTGACCAGGTGGTGCATCGTGAAGCACGCGATCACCTCGTGGTCGTCGACCCGCCAGGCGGTGGCCCGGGTCGGCCACTGTGTGACGTCCACCCGGGTGGCCAGCTCGGTGGTGACGGCGGCGTCGGCGGCGGCACGCGGATCCGGCTCGTCGCGCAGGTCGACCACCCGCAGCTCGACGGGTCGCGGATCGTGCACGAGCTGGGACACCCGTGGTCCGCGTCCCACGACAGTGGTCCGCAGCGCCTCGTGCCGCGCAGTCAGCGCGGTGAGCGCCCGCTCCAGCGCGCCCAGGTCGACAGTGCCGGTGAGGCGGCACAGCAGCGGGCAGGTCAACGCCCCGTGGTCCGCCCGGTAGTGCTCGATGATGCCGAGCAGCCGCTGTCCCACGGAGGCCGGTACGGGTCGGGGGGCCACGCCACGACGGTACCGCTCGTCTTTGTATCTGTCATCAAGGGTCTGGCATCTTGTGTTCTCTCTCGGTACCTTGGGCGCATGTCTGGTCTGTCGGTGACCACCCCCGTGCACGCGCAGCTGACGTGGCACTACGAGTCCGAGATGCCCCGGGTGCTCTCCCTCTACGAACGGGCCAAGAGCGCGCAGTGGAACGCCAGCACCGATGTCGACTGGTCGATCGAGGTGCCGTTCGGTGAACCGTTGCCCGACGACTCCGCGTTCGCCATGGCGTCGTTCGAGGCGTCCCCGCTGGCGCGGCGCGGCCGCCCCATGTGGGACACGTTCCGCTGGGAGCTGCAGTCGTGGATGGTGAGCCAGTTCCTGCACGGTGAGCAGGGCGCGCTGGTGGTCGCCGCGCGCCTGGTCGAGGTCGTGCCCGACATCGACAGCAAGTACTACGCCGCGAGTCAGGCCGCCGACGAGGCCCGGCACGTCGAGGCGTTCTCCCGCTACCTGCGCGAGAAGGTGCCGAACCCGTACCCGATCAACCCGGCGCTGTCCGAGCTGATCGAGGACCTGCTCTCCGACTCCCGCTGGGACATCACCGCGCTGGGCATGCAGATCGTGGTCGAGGCCCTGGCGATGGCCGCGTTCCGGCTGGCCAACAGCACCTTCCACGACCGCCTCATCTGCGACATCACCCGCCTCGTGGCCCGCGACGAGGCCCGGCACGTGTCGTTCGGGGTGCTGTCGTTGGAGGGCATCTACCGGGAGATGACAAGCGCCGAGCTGGCCGACCGCGAGGACATGGTGCTCGACTCCGCGAGCCTGATGCGCCGCCGGTTCCTGCTGGAGGACGTCTGGGAGCGCATCGAGGTGGACCGCGGCGAGGGCGTCGACTTCGCGGCGCACAACGAGCTGATGATCAAGTATCGGCAGGCCATCTTCGCCCGCGTGGTCACCGCGTTGTCCAACATCGGCCTGCTGACTCCCCGGGTCCGCGAGGGCCTGGAGCGGCTGGACCTCATCGGGTTCGCCGACCGCTCGATCCGCGTTCCCCGCGCCTGAGGAGTCGGGAGGAGACATGCCAGTGCTCACCACGCTGACCCTCGACGGCATGTGCGACGACGTCGCGTCGCTGCTCGACGAGCCGGTGTCACCCGACGAGGATCTGCTGGAGCGCGGCCTCGACTCGATCGGCCTGATGCGACTCGCCGCCCGCTGGGCCGGCGCGGGTCTCACCTTCGCCCAACTCATCGAGCTGCGCACCGTCCGGCAGTGGCACGCGCTGGCCCACCCTTCGTCGACGCCCGCCACGGCGCCGGCTGCCGCCGACGACGAGCCCACGGTCGATCCGGACGAGCCGTTCGCCCTGGCGACCATGCAGCACGCGTACTGGGTCGGGCGGGCCGGTGAGCAGGCCCTCGGCGGCGTGGGGGCGCACTTCTACAACGAGTTCGACGGCAGGCAGGTGGACCCCGACCGGCTGGAGGGGGCCATCCGAGCCCTGGTGCGCCGCCACGACATGCTGCGGGCCCGCTTCCTCGACGACGGTCGGCAGCGGATCACCCCGGACGGCGCCTGGCCCGGCCTGACCGTGCACGACCTGCGGGAACTGCCCGCGTACGAGCGGGACCGACGGCTCGCCGACCTGCGCGCCACCCTGTCGCACCGCACCCTGCGGGTGGACCGGGGCGAGGTGTTCGACATCCAGCTCTGCCTACTGCCCGACGGGGCGAGCCGGGTGCACGTGGAGATCGAGATGCTGGTCGCCGACGCGCACAGCTTCCGGGTGCTCCTCGCCGACCTCGCAAGCCTCTACCGCCGGCCCGACGAGCCGCTGCCGCCCATCGACTACAGCTATCCCCGCTACCTGGCCACCCACGAGCGACGGCGGGCCGACGCCCGCGAGGCCGCCGCCGACTACTGGCGTCAGCGGGTGCCCGACCTGCCCGGCGGGCCCGACCTGCCGGTGGCCGTGGCCCCGGAACGGGTCAGCGGACACCGGGTCGTCCGCCATCACCACTGGCTCTCCGGCGCCGACCGGGACCGGCTCGCCGTCCGCGCCCGCGAGCACGGCGTCACCCTGTCGATGGTGTTCCTGACGGCCTTCGCCGAGGTCCTGGCCGCCTGGAGCAGCCGGCAACGCTTCCTGCTCAACCTGCCGCTGTACGACCGGACGCCGTACCACCCGGATGTGCCGTTGCTCAGTGGGGACTTCACCAACCTGCTGCTGCTGGAGGTCGACGCCACCGACGAGGTGCCGTTCGTCGACCGCGCCCGCCGTCTGGGCGAGCAGTTCGCCCGGGACGTGGCGCACAGCGCGTACTCCGGAGTGGACGTGCTGCGCGACCTGGCCCGCGCCCGCTCCGACCGGGCCGTGCTCGCGCCCGTGGTGTTCACCAGCGCGCTCAGCCTCGGCGACCTCTTCGGCGCCGACGTGCGGGAGTGCTTCGGCGACCCGGTGTGGACGTCGTCGCAGACCCCACAGGTGTGGTTGGACAACCAGGTCACCGAGCGCGAGGGCGGCCTGTACCTCAACTGGGACGTGGTGGCGGAGCTGTTCCCGCCCGGTGTGTCGGAGGCGATGTTCGCCGCGTACGTCCGGTTGCTCACCGGGCTGGTCGAGGGCGACTGGGCCGCGCCGCCGGGCGACCTGCTGCCGGGGAAGCAGCGGGCGGTGCGCGAGCGGGTGAACGCGACAGCCGCGCCGGTCACGCCCGGCCTGCTGCACGACGGGTTCTTCGACCGGGCGGCGCGCGAGCCGGCGCGGGTGGCGCTGCTCGGCGATGGTGTGTCGGTGTCCTATGGCGACCTGGCCGCTCGGGCGTTGACGCTGGCCGGGACGCTGGCGCGGGCCGGGGTCGCGTCGGGGGACGCGGTGGGTGTGTGTCTGCCCAAGGGCGTCGACCAGGTCGTCGCGGTGCTGGGTGTGCTGGCCGCCGGTGGTGTGTACGTGCCTGTCGGCGTGGACCAGCCGACCGCCCGGCGGGACCGGATCTGGCAGCGGGCCGGCGTGGAGACGGTCATCGGCGCGGGCGGGCTCGACCCGGCCGGTGACGGCGGCCCGGCCCTGGACGGCTGCGTGCCCGGTGACCCGGCGTCGGTCGCGTACGTCATCTTCACCTCCGGCTCCACGGGCGAACCCAAGGGCGTCGAGGTGCCGCACTCGGCCGCCGGCACCACCATCGAGGCCATCCGCCGCCGGTTCGACATCGGCGCGGACGACCGGGTCCTCGCCGTGTCGGCGCTGGACTTCGACCTGTCGGTGTTCGACATCTTCGCCCTGCTCGGCGTCGGCGGGGCGGTGGTGCTGATCGGCGAGCAGCAGCGCCGCGACGCGAGCGCCTGGCGGCGGCTCGTCGACACCAACCGGGTCACCGTCTGGCAGTCGGTCCCCGCGCTGCTGGACATGCTGCTGACCGCCGCCGAGGCCGAGGGTGGGCTGGACCACCTGCGGCTGGCGCTGCTCGGCGGCGACTGGGTCGGCATGGACCTGCGCGACCGCCTGGTGGCGCTGCGCCCCGACGCCCGGCTCGTCGCCCTGGGCGGCACTACCGAGACCGCCATCCACTCGACGGTCTTCGAGGTGGGCGACGTGCCGGCGCACTGGCGGTCCATCCCGTACGGGGTTCCGCTGCCGAACCAGCGCTGTCGCGTGGTGGACGGGCGGGGGCGGGACTGCCCGGACTGGGTGGTCGGTGAGTTGTGGATCGGTGGGGCGGGGGTGGCGGCCGGCTACCGGGGGGATCCGGAGCGCACCGCCCAGCGGTTCGTGACGCACGACGGGATGCGCTGGTACCGCACCGGTGACCTGGGCCGGTACTGGCCGGACGGGACGCTTGAGTTCCTCGGGCGGGCGGACTTCCAGGTCAAGATCCGTGGGCATCGCATCGAGTTGGGTGAGGTCGAGGCCGCCCTGGCCGACTGCCCCGGGGTACGCGAGGCCGTGGTGGTGGCCGTGGGTACCAGCACCCGCCGGCTCGCCGCCGCCGTCGTGCCGTCGGCGTCCGAGGTGGACCCGGAGACAGTACGGGAGTTCGTGGTCGACCGGCTGCCCGCGTACATGGTGCCCGAGCACGTCGCCGTGCTCGACGCGCTGCCCCTGAGCGGCAACGGCAAGATCGACCGGCCGGCGCTGGCACGACGGCTCGCCGAGGGCGCCGGCCGCTCCACGAAGGTCGAGCCACCCGCCGGGCCGGTCGAGACGGCACTGGCCACCCTCTGGGCCGACCTGCTCGGCGTGCCGACAGTCGGCCGCGCCGACAGCTTCTTCACCCTCGGCGGGGACAGCCTGCTCGCCACCCGCCTGCTCGGGCGGATGCGCTCGGCCGGGCTGGCCGGCGGGCAACTGCGCCGCCTCTTCGCCGAGCCGACCCTCGCCGGCTTCGCCGCCGGCGTACGCCTCGACACCGGCGCCGCGCTGAGCGGGACCTTCGTCGCCGACCCGGCGAACCGCCACGAGCCGTTCCCCGCGACCGACGTGCAGCGGGCGTACTGGATGGGCCGCAACGGCGACTTCGCCCTCGGTGAGATCGGCTCCCACTGGTACTGGGAATTCGACGGCGAGGACGTGGACCTCGACCGGCTCACCACGGCCTGGAACCGACTGGTCCGCCGGCACGAGATGCTGCGGGCCGTCTTCGACGCCGACGGACGCCAACGCGTCCAACCCGAAGTGCCCGAGGTGACGATTCCGATCGGCGAGGGTGAGGCCGCGCTCGCCGACCTGCGCGACAGGCTGTCGCACCGCATCGCCGACCCGACCCGCTGGCCGCTGGTGGCCATCGAGGCCGTCCGGTACGGGGACCGTCGCGTCCGGCTGGCGTTCAGCTTCGACTACATCGTGCTCGACGCGCTCAGCATCGTGACAGTCTTCGCCGAACTGTCCGCCCTATACGTCGACCTCGACGCGCCGCTGCGCCCGATCGGCGTGTCGTTTCGCGACTACGTGCTCACCGCCCGGCCGGACGAGACGACGGTCGAGGCCGACAAGCGCTACTGGTCGGCACAGGCCGCGGAAATGCCCCCCGCGCCGCAACTGCCGCTCGCCGTCGACCCCGATCGGGTGCGCGCGCCCCGCTTCGTCCGTCACGCGGCGCGGCTCGACCCCGCCGAGTGGACCGCCCTGGTCGACGCCGCCCGCGCCCACGGGGTGAGCCCGGCGGCCGTGCTCGCCACCGCGTACGCCGAGGTGCTCTCGGCCTTCAGCGCGCGCCCGGACCTCACCCTCAACCTGACCCTCTTCGACCGCCGCGAGGTGCACCCCGACATCGACCACGTGCTCGGTGACTTCACCTCGCTGCTGCTCGTCGGGCACCGCCCCGGCGCGGCCGACGACTTCCTGACCCTGGTACGCCGATTGCAGGAGCGCATGTGGGACGGCATCGAGCACAACGCCGTCTCGGCGATCTGGGTGCTGCGGGAGATCGCCCGGCGCACCGGCGCCCCTGCCGCCGCGATGCCCGTGGTCTTCACCAGCGCGCTGGGCATCAGCGACGAACTGGTGAGCATGTCGCTGCCGTTCGGCGAGCAGATCTGGGGCGCCTCGCAGACCCCGCAGGTGTGGCTGGACAACCAGGTCATGGAACGCGACGGTGGCCTGAGCATCAACTGGGACGTGGTGGCGGAGCTGTTCCCGCCCGACGTGGTGGAGACGATGTTCGCCGCGTACGTCAAGCTGCTGACCACCCTCGCGGCCGGGAACTGGGCACGGCAGGTGCCGGTCGGGCTCCCCGCCGGGCAGCGGGCCGTGCGCGAGCTGGTCAACGCGACAGCCGCGCCGATACCGCCCGGCCTGCTGCACGACGGGTTCTTCGCATGGGCGGCGCGGGAGCCTGATCGGGCGGCGCTGCTCGGCGACGGGGTGTCGGTGTCCTACGGGGACCTGGCCGCTCGGGCGTCGACCCTGGCCGGGGCGTTGACGCGAGCCGGGGTCGCTCCGGGGGACGCGGTGGGGGTGTGCCTGCCCAAGGGCGTCGACCAGGTCGTCGCGGTGCTGAGTGTGCTCGCCGCCGGTGGCGTGTACGTGCCTGTCGGCGTGGACCAGCCGGTGGTCCGCCGGGAGCGGATCCTCACCCGCGCCGACGTGAAGACTGTCATCGGCGCGGGCGGGCTCGACCCGGCCGGCGACGGCGGCCCGGCCCTGGACGGCTGCGTCCCGGTGGACCCGGCGTCGCTGGCGTACGTCATCTTCACCTCCGGCTCCACCGGCGAGCCCAAGGGCGTCGAGGTGTCCCACGCGGCGGCCACGAACACCATCGCGGCGGTCAACGACCGGCTGCGCCTCGGCCCGGACGACCGGGTCCTCGCCGTGTCGGCGCTGGACTTCGACCTGTCGGTGTACGACACCTTCGCCCTGCTCGGCGTCGGCGGCGCGGTGGTGCTCGTCGAGGAGGGACAGCGACGCGACGCCCGCACCTGGCTACGGCTCGTCAACGAGCACGACGTCACCATCTGGAACACCGTGCCCGCCCTGCTCGACATGCTGCTCACCGCGGCCGGCGACGAGCCGCTCGGCGCGTTGCGGCACGCCCTGGTCTCCGGCGACTGGGTCGGCCTGGACCTGCGCGACCGGCTGGTCGCCCGCCGGCCCGAGGCCCGGCTCACCGCCCTCGGCGGTGCCACCGAGGCGGGCATCTGGTCCAACGCGTTCGAGGTGGGCGAGGTGCCGGCGCACTGGCGGTCCATCCCGTACGGCTTCCCGCTGCCCAACCAGCGTTACCGCGTGGTGGACGGGCGGGGACGGGACTGCCCCGACTGGGTGGTCGGTGAACTGTGGATCGGTGGAGCGGGGGTGGCGGCCGGCTACCGGGGGGACCCGGAGCGCACCGCCCAGCGGTTCGTGACGCACGACGGGATGCGCTGGTACCGCACCGGTGACCTGGGCCGGTACTGGCCGGACGGCACGCTTGAGTTCCTGGGGCGGGCGGACTTCCAGGTCAAGATCCGCGGGCACCGCATCGAGTTGGGCGAGGTCGAGTCCGCCCTGACCGACTGCCCCGGCGTACGCGAGGCAGTGGTGGTCGCCGTGGGTACCAGCACTCGCCGGCTCGCCGCCGCCGTCGTACCGGAGGCGGGCGTCACCCTCGACCCGGACGCCACAGGCGCGTTCGTCGTCGACCGGCTGCCCGCGTACATGGTGCCCGAGCACGTCGCCGTGCTCGACGCGCTGCCCCTGAGCGGCAACGGCAAGATCGACCGAGGTGCGGTGGCCACCCTGCTCGCCAGCGGAGACAGCGCACCGGCCGACGAGCCACCCCACCCCGGCCTGGAGAGCGACCTCGGCGCGCTCTGGTCCGACCTGCTGAACGGCCCCGTTCCCGGCCGCACCCGCAACTTCTTCAGCCTCGGCGGGGACAGCCTGCTCGCCACCCGGCTGCTGGCCGTGCTGCGGGAACGCTACGGCGTCGACCTGCCGATGCGGGGCCTGCTCGACCGACCGACCATCGCGGACCTGGCCACCGCCGTGCAGCACGCCGCCGGCACGTACGAGGAAGGCACTGTATGAACGGGCAGGACCTCATCGCCGAGCTGGCGCAGGTCGGCGTCCACCTCTGGGAGGAGGACGGCCAGCTCCGCTTCCGGGCACCGACAGGCGTTCTCACCGACCAGCGCCGCGCCGCGCTCCGCCAGCACAAGGAGCAGGTGCTGGCCGTGCTGCGCGACGCCGCCGCACCCACCGCCGTGCCGCACCCCGAGCAGCGGTACGAGCCGTTCCCGCTCACCGACGTGCAGAGCGCCTACCTGCTCGGGCGGGGCGACAGCTTCGCCTACGGCGGAGTCGGCTGCCACGGCTACGGCGAGCTGACCTTTGCCGAGCTGGACGTGGACCGGCTGGAACGCGCCTGGCACGAGGTCGTCGCCCGGCACGACATGCTGCGGGCAGTCGTCAACCGCGACGGCTCCCAGCAGGTACGACCCGACGTGCCGGCGTACCGGATCGAGGTGCGCGACACCGACGCGGCCGGCTTCGCCGACGCGGTGGCCGCCACCCGGGCGGAGCTGGACCACCGCCGCTACGACCCGCAGCAGTGGCCGCTGTTCGCGCTGCGGCTCACCCGCGGCCCGCAGCGGTGCGTCCTGCACTTCTCGATCGACTTCCTGGTCTGCGACTTCGTCAGCATCAACATCCTGCTCGACGAGCTGGGCCGCCGCTACGCGGGCGACCCGCCCACCGATGAGCTGACACTGACGTTCCGTGACCACCTGCTGGCCACCGAGCCGCTGCGCGGCGGCCCCCGCCACGACGCCGACCGGGACTGGTGGCTGGCCCGGCTCGACGACCTGCCCCCGGCGCCGGAGCTGCCCCTGCGCGGCGGCGCCACGGCCGCGCCGCCCCGGTTCCGCCGCCTCGACCTGCGGCTCGACCCGACCGAGTGGGCCGGGTTGCGCCAACGCGCCGGGCAGCACGGCATCAGCCCGTCGGGCGCGGTGCTCGCCGCGTACGTCGAGGTGATCGCCGCGTGGAGCGTGCACCCGCGCTTCACCGTCGACGTCACCCTGCTCAACCGGACGCCCACGCACCCGCAGGTGGACCGGATCGTCGGCGACTTCACCTCGGTCAGCCTGCTCGCCGTGGAGCAGAGCCCGGACGCGCCGGTGCAGGAACGGGCCAAGCGCATCCAGGCGCAGCTCTGGTCCGACCTGGACCACCGCCGGTTCTCCGGCGTCGACGTGGTCCGCGAGCTGGCCCGTCGCCGGGGCGCCGACGCCGCGCTGATGCCCATCGTCTTCACCAGCGCCATCGGGCTGGGCGGCGACACCGGCGTGGAGGGCTTCGGTGAACTGGGGTACGGCATCAGCCAGACCCCGCAGGTGTGGATCGACTGCCAGAACATCGAGCGTTCCGGTGGGCTGGCCACCAACTGGGACGTCCGCGAGGGGGTCTTCCCCGACGGTGTCGTCGACGAGATGTTCGCCGCGTACGCCGCGCTGCTGCGCCGGCTGGCGGGCACCGACGAGGCGTGGGAGGAGCTGGCCCCGGTGGCGCTGCCCGAGGCGAGCGCCCGCCGCCGCGCCGAGGTCAACGACACCGCCGCACCGCTGCCCGACGGGCTGCTGCACGAGGGGGTGCTCGCCCAGGCGCTGCGGACCCCGGACCGGGTGGCCGTGGTGGCCGCCGACGGCACCCTCACGTACCGGCAGCTCACCGGCCGTGCCACGGCGGTGGCCGCGCGGCTCGCCGAGGCCGGCTGCCGGCCCGGGGACCTGGTCGCGGTGGTCGCCGAGAAGGGCTGGCGGCAGGTGGTGGCGGTGTTCGGCGTCCTGCTGGCCGGTGGGGCGTACGTGCCTGTCGACACCAATCAGCCGCCCGTGCGCCGCGACCTGATCCTCGACGGCGCGGGGATCCGGCACGTCCTCACCGAGGCCGACCGGGTGGCCGGCGACTGGCCGGAGGGTGTGACGCCGATCGCTGTGGACGACTGCGACGGGCCGGCGCCGACGGCCCTGCCGGCCCGCACGGTCGGCCCGGACGACCGCGCGTACGTCATCCACACCTCCGGGTCGACGGGCACCCCGAAGGGCGTGGTGATCACCCACCGGGCGGCCCTGAACACCGTGGCGGACATCAACGCCCGGTTCGACGTGACGCCTGACGACCGTGTCCTCGGCCTGGCCAGTCTGGGCTTCGACCTGTCCGTCTACGACCTGTTCGGCCCGCCGGCGGTAGGCGCGGCGCTGGTGCTGCCCGCGCCGCAGCGGCGCGGCGACCCCACCCACTGGGCGGAGCTGGTCGCCGAGAACGAGGTGACCCTCTGGAACTCGGTGCCGGCGCAGTTGCAGATGCTCGCCGACTACCTCGCGGCCGCGCCGATGGTTCGGATCCCCTCGCTGCGGCTGGCCCTGCTCAGCGGCGACTGGATCCCGGTCACCCTGCCGGACCAGATCCGCGATCTCGTCCCCGGTCTGGCAGTGGTCAGCCTCGGCGGCGCGACCGAGGCCGCCATCTGGTCGATCATCCACCCGATCGGGCGGGTCGACACGTCCTGGCGCAGCATCCCGTACGGGGTGCCGCTGACCAACCAGAGCTGGCACGTCCGGGACGCCGCGCTGCGGCCCCGCCCGGACTGGGTCGCCGGGGAGCTGTACATCGGCGGCGCCGGGCTGGCGCTGGGCTACCTCGGCGACGAGGCCCGCACCGCCGAGCGGTTCGTCACCGACCCGTTTACAGGCGAGCGCTTGTATCGCACCGGCGACCTGGGCCGCTACCGACCCGACGGCACCATCGAGTTCCTCGGCCGGGAGGACTTCCAGGTCAAGATCCGCGGCCATCGGATCGAGTTGGCCGAGGTCGAGTCGGCGTTGCTCGCGCACCCGGGGGTGGGCGGGGCGATCGCGGTGGTCGACGGTGACCGTCCCTTGGAGAGGCGACTGGCCGCCGTCGTCCAGCCCGCCGCGGTCGAGCCCGGCAGTGGGCAGCCGGTCGACCCGGCCGGACCCACCGCGGCCGGGTCCGCGCTGGTGGCCGGCACCGACCTGGGGGCCTACGAGGCGTACCTGCACGAGCTGGACTCTCTCGGCCTCACCGCGATGCTGGACACCCTGCGCGCCGCCGGCCTCGCGCTCGACGACCGCCCGCACCGCCTCGACGAGGTGTACGCCGCCACCCGCGTCGCGCCCCGGCACCGCCGGCTGCTGCGCCGCTGGCTGCGGGCGCTCACCGACAGCGGGGTGCTGCGCCACGACGACGACGGCTATCGGCTGGCCGGCGCGCCACCACCTGCCGCGCGGGCCTGGGACGCGGTGGCCGAGCGCGCGGCGGCGGTCGGGGAGTCCCCCGAGCTGGTCCGCTACTTCCAGGCCAGCGCCACCGCGCTGCCGGCGCTGCTGCGCGGCGACGAGGACCCCCTCGCGCTGCTCTTTCCCGGCGGTGAGCTGGCCGTGTCGGACAACCTCTACGCCGACGCCCTGTTCAACAGGTGGGCCAACGCGGTCGCGGCGGCGACCGTCCGGTCGCTGGCCGAGCGGCTGGACGGGCCGGTGCGCGTCGTCGAGGTCGGCGCCGGGTCCGGCGGTACGACAGCTGCGGTGCTCGACGCGCTGGACGGCCTCGACGTCGACTACCTCTACACCGACCTGTCCGCGTTCTTCCTCGGCGCCGGCCGGCAACGCTTCGCCGACCGGCCGGGGCTGCGGTTCGCGCAGCTCGACCTCGACGCCGACCTGGCCGGGCAGGGCATGGCCCCGAACAGCGCCGACATCGTGATCGCCGGCGACGTCCTGCACGCCACCCGCGACGTGCCGGCCACGCTGGCCCGGCTGCGCGGCCTGCTCGCCCCCGGCGGGCACCTGGTGCTGCTGGAGATGACCCGGGAGCACTACCAGATCATGACGTCACTGGAGCTGCTGGTGCGGCTCGACGACGACCTCGGTGACTTCGTCGACCTGCGCCGGGGCACCGACCGCACGTTCCTCACCGGCGACGAGTGGCGCGGCCTGCTCGCCGCCGCCGGGGCGTCGCCCGTGCTCGACCTGCCGTCGGCCGCCGACCCGATGGCCGGGCTCGGCATGCGGATCATCGCCGCGCGGGTGAAGGCCGACCGGCGGCGGGTGGTGCCCGACGAGCTGCGGGCGCACCTGGCCGACCGGCTGCCCGACTACATGATCCCGGGCGTGCTGCAGGTCGTCGACGACCTGCCCCGCACGGCCAACGGCAAACTGGACCGGGCGGCCGTACGCCGGCTGGTGGCGGCCACGACTGCCGGTCCCGAGGCGACCGCCACGGCCCCGCTCACCGAGCTGGAGGAGCAGATCGCGGCCGTCTGGGCCGACGTGCTGCGGGTGGAGCGGGTCGGACGGGACGCGGACTTCTTCGCCCTCGGCGGTGACTCGCTGCTCGCCGCGAAACTCGCCGGTCAGCTCGCCGAGCGGGTGCCGGCCGCCGCCGACGTCTTCTTCGACGAGCTGCTGCGCCGGATCCTGGAGCACCCGACCGTCGCGGACCTGGCCGATCACCTGGCCGCCGTGGGCAGCGTCCGACCCGACGAGGAGCCGGCCGGCAGCGACACCGGCGAGGTGGTGGCCCTGGCCGGTGAGGGTCCGCCCCGCTACGTGCTGGTGCACGACGGCAGCGGCAGCCTCGACGGGTACGCCGGGCTGGCCGAGCGGCTGGCCGGCAGCGGTGCCGTGTGCGGGATCGTGGACGGCGGGCTGCACCGCTACGCGGGTCTCGACCCGGCGCCGCTTGTGCAACGCCTCGCCGCCGACTACACGAGCGCGCTGGCCGCGCACGTGTCGGCCGGGGAGCTGGTGCTGGTGGGTCGGGGCGCGGCCGGCGTGCTGGCGTTGGAGCTGGCCCGGCAGCTCACCGAGTCCGGAGTGGACGTGGCGACCCTGGTGGTCGCCGACCCGGTCGACGGCGACGGCTACGGCAGTTCCCCGTACGCGGGCGACGTCACGCTCCTGTGCGCGGACGAGCCGGACCCGACGAGCGTCGACTGGTGGCGCGACGTGTGCCTGGGCGAGCTGACCGTGCGACGGGTGCCCGACGATCCGGGCGAGTGGGCCGGCCCGATCGCCGAGGAGGGCTGACATGGCCGCGACTGTCGCCCTGCTGGGCGCCACCGGTGGGGTGGGCCGGCACGCCCTGGCGCACCTGCTGGCCTGGAGCGTGGACGACGTCCGCGCCGGCACCCGCGATCCCGCCCGGCTGGGCGTGGACGATCCCCGGGTGCAGGCGCGGGCGGTGGACGTCACCGACCCGGCGAGCCTGGACGCGTTCTGCGCCGGCTGCCACACAGTCGTCAACTGCGCCGGGCCGGCGGCCTCGATCGGCGACACGGTGGCCCGCGCGGCGGCCCGCTGCGGCGCCGGCTACGTCGACGCGGCCGGCGACGACCCGCTGCACGCGGCGGTGTCCGCCCTGCCCGGGGCCGCCGACCGGGTCGCGGTGCTCTCCGCCGGTCTGATGCCCGGCCTGTCCGGGCTGCTCCCCGCCCACCTCGCGGCCCAGGTGCCGGGGGCGCGGCGGATGACCGGGTACGTCGGCGGTCGCGACGGGTTCACACCCGGCGCCGCCCTGGACTTCCTCGCCGCCGGAGACGCCGAGTACGGCGAGCCGTCGGCCGCGTGGCGTGACGGCGCGCGACGCAGCCACGCCCTCACCGCGCGGGCGGAGGCGCCGGTGCCGTTCTTCGACGAGCCGGTGCTGCTGCAGCCGTACCTCAGCACCGAGACCGAGCGGCTCGCCCGCCGGCTGGGCCTGACCGACGTCGACTGGTGGTCGGCGTTCGCCGGCAGCCGGTTGCCGGCGGCGCTCGCCGCGAGCGCCCGCCGAGCGCGCGACGGCGCGACGGCGGCGCAGCTCGCCGACGCCGCCGCGCAGCTGTGCCGGGCGGCCGAGCTGGACACCTTCGGGCGACCCCGCTACCAGCTGCTGGTGGTCGAGCTGACCGGCCCGGCGGACGCCCGCGTGCTGGTCTGCCGGGGGACCGGCGCGAACGCGCTCACCGGCGCGGCTGTCGCCCTCGGTGCCCTCGCGGTCGCCGCCGGCGACGTGCCACCGGGCGTGCACCACCTGGCCGAGGCGGTGGATCCCGGATGGGCGGTGGACCTGCTGCGCACCAGCCCGGCGGTCACGTCACTGCGCGTCGAGGACGGCCCGTTGGGGTCGTACGACCTGATCGAGGAGGGGGTGGCGTGAAACCGAGAGTGCTTGTCGCCGGCACCAAGTTCGGCCAGGTGTACCTGCAGGCGTTCCGGCAGCCGAACTTCCCGTTCGAGCTGGCCGGGATCCTCGCCGGGGGCAGCGCCCGGTCGGTGGCCTGTGCCCGGCACTACGGGGTACCGCTGTGGACCGATGTCGCCCAGGTGCCCGAGGACGTGACGCTTGCCTGCGTGGTCATCCGTGGTGGCCTGCTGGGCGGGCCGGGCGGCGAGGTGGCCCGGGCGCTGATGCAGCGCGGCCTGCATGTGTTGCAGGAGCATCCGCTGCACCACGACGAGCTGGTCGAGTGCCTGCGCACCGCCGGACGGGCCGGTGTCGTCTACCACCTGAACTCGTTCTACGTGCACACCGCCCCGGTACGCCGGTTCCTCGCTGCCGCCCGGGCGCTGCTGGCCCGGCAGCCGGCCCGCTACGTCGACGCGGCCTGCGGGTTCCAGGTCGCGTACGCGCTGCTGGACATCCTCGGTCAGGCCCTCGGCGGCGTCCGACCGTGGGGCCTGGCCCCGTCGGTCGAGCTGCCCGAGCAGGTACGCCGGCTGTCCCGGGTGGACGTGCCGTTCCGCAGCCTCGACGGGGTGCTCGCCGGTGTGCCGTTGACGCTGCGGGTGCAGAACCAGATGGACCCGGCGGACCCGGACAACTACGCGCACCTGCTGCACCGGGTGACGATCGGCACCGAGGCCGGCAACCTGACCCTGGTCAGCACGCACGGGCCCACCGTGTGGAGCCCTCGGCCGGACTTCCCGCAGCAGGTGCAGGACCGGGGCGTGGGACGGCCGCACTTCGCCGACGGCGAGAGCGATGAACCGGACCACCTGGACGTGCCGAGCGCGCAGCCGCTGGCCGACACCGTCGCGCCCAGCTACCGCAGGGTGTTCGACGAGGTGTGGCCGGCCGGCGTCGGGTACGCGCTGGGCAACCTGCACGCCGCGGCGCTGGGTGGACAGAAGCTGGCCCGCCACGGCCAGTACCACCTGAGCCTGTGCCAACTGTGGCAGGACGTCACCGCCCGGCTCGGGCCACCCGAGCTGGTGCACTCCGTACCGCCGCGGATGTTCGGGGCGTCCGACGTGGCGGATTTGGCCGACGCGGCGGCGAGGGCGGTCGACCCGTCCCCGGCCGACGTGTCGTGGGCCGGCGAACAGCCGGTCGGAGCGCGCCCGTGACCCCCGTCGCGCGGACGTGGCTGCGGTGCTTCCGGCCGCTGCGCTGGCCCGCGCTGCGTCTCGTCTGCTTCCCGCACGCCGGCGGCAACGCCGCGTTCTACCGGGCGTGGTCGGCGCAGGTGCCCGACGACGTAGAGGTGCACGGCGTGCAGTATCCGGGCCGGATGGACCGGTCGACGGAGCCGTTCGCGGCCGACCTGCCGAGCCTGGCCGAGGGCGTCGCGCAGGCGGTGCGGGCACTGCCGGCCGACGCGCCTGTCGTCCTGTTCGGGCACAGCCTCGGCGCGTCGGTGGCGTACGAGACGGCACGCCTGTTGGACGGCCCCGGCAGCGTGCTGCGGGCGCTTGTCGTCTCCGGTCGCCCCGGTCCGGGTCGGCTGCGGGCCACGAGCGTGCACCTGGCCGACGACGACACGCTGTGGGCGGAGACCGGACGCCTCGGCGGCACCGGCCGCGAGACCCTCGACCACGAAGGGGTACGCGCCATCGCCCTGCCGGTGCTGCGCGCCGACTACCGGATCGCCGAGACGTACCGCCCGGAGCCACCCGTGCCGCTGCGCGCGCCGGTGCTGGCCTGCGTCGGCGCGGACGACCCGGAGGTCACCGCCGACGAGGCCGGCGACTGGGCGCTGCGCACCCGCGGCGAATTCACAGTGCACACCTTCCCCGGCGGGCACTTCTACCTGCTGGCGCGGCGCAACCAGCTCATCGACACCATCCTGCGGGCCACGCACCGCAGCCCGGTGCCCACCTGGTCGGCGGCCGGCCCGTGATCCCGGCGAGCCTGCACTACCACCGGGCCCGGGATCTCACCGAGGCGCTGGAGCTGCGCCGGGCGTACGGGGACCAGTTGCGGCCACTGGCCGGCGGGCAGTCACTCCTGCCGGCGCTCAAGCTGCGCCGGGACCGGGTCGACACGCTGCTGGACCTCGGCCGGGTCACCGAACTGTCGTACGTGGCGCACCGCGACAACCACCTGGCCGTCGGCGCGCTGACCCGCTACCACCGGCTCCTCGGCGACCCGCTCGTCGACAGGTACGCCCCGCTGCTGGCGGTCGCGGCCGCGGCTGTCGGTGACCCGCAGGTGCGGCACCTCGGCACCGTCGGCGGGGCGCTGGCCCAGGCCGATCCGGCCGCCGACCTGCCCCTGGCCCTGGTCGCGCTGGACGCCGTGGTGGTGCTGCGCAGCGCCACCGGGGCGCGAACCGTGCCCGCCGCCGAGCTGGCCGTCGCGCCGGGCGTGACGGTGTGCCGGCCCGACGAGCTCGTCACCGAGATCCGGGTGCCGCTGCCCGGCCCGGCCCGCTGGCGCTACCTGACGTTCGCCCGCCCGGCGTTGGAGTGGTCGGTGGTCGCCGTCGCCGTCGCCGACTCCCGGGTGGCGCTGGCCGGGATGGGTCCGACCATCCGGCGGGCGTACGGGGTCGAGGCGGCCCTCGCCGAGGGCGCCGGTGTGACGGTCGCGGCGGCACGCGCCGACGAGGGGTGCGACCCGCCCGACGACGTACGGGCCTCGGCCGCGTACCGGCGGCACCTCAGCCGGGTGCTGGTGGCCCGCGCCCTGACCGATTCCGGCAGCACCGCGGAGGAGCCACGATGAGCATCGACGCCCGGCCCGGTACGACGACAGTCGCCGTCACCGCCACCGTCAACGGCCGCCCGGAGAGCCGTCGGGTGCCCTCGCGCACCCTGCTGGTGCACCTGCTGCGTGACGAGTTGGGGCTGACGGCCGCGACGGTGGGCTGCGACACCACCTCCTGCGGCGCCTGCACCGTGCTGCTCGACGGTCGGTCGGTCAAGTCGTGCACCCTGCTGGCCGCGCAGGCCGACGGCGCGGACATTCGCACCGCCGAGGGGCTCGCCGACGGCGACCGGCTGCACCCGGTGCAGGAGGCGTTCGCCGAGCACCACGCCCTGCAGTGCGGCTTCTGCACCCCGGGGATGGTCCTCGCGGTGGTGAGCCTCCTTCAGGAGAACCCGGGGCCGCTCACCGAGCACGACGTGCGGCACGCCCTCAAGGGCAACCTGTGCCGCTGCACCGGCTACCACAACATCGTCCGTGCCGTGCTCGCCCTCGACGGGGCCCGACGGGCCGGATGACCGCCAGAGACCGGAAGGGAGGCCGACCATGTCGGCGCGTTACGTACTCGGGGTGAACATCGGCTTCCACGACTCCAGCGCCGCGCTGGTCCGCGACGGCGCGCTCTGCGCCCTGGTCGAGCAGGAGCGGGTCAGCCGCCGCAAGCACGCGGTGGGCCAGCCGCCCGCCGAGGCGATCGCCGCGTGCCTGGCGATGGCGGGCATCGGCGCACGGGAGGTGGACACCGTCGCCATCGGCTGGGACTTCCGGGACATCCCGCTGGGCCGCAACCGACGGTTCACCACCGAGGGGCTACGGGCGATGCTCTTCCCCGACGACGAGGACCTGCCCATGCCTGCGGTCCGCTGGGTGCCGCACCACGTCGCGCACGCGGCCAGCGCCGCGTACAGCTGCGACTGCGAGGAGGCCGCCGTCCTGGTCCTCGACGGCGCCGGCGAGACGCAGTCGACCTCGTTCGGCAGGTACGCCGACGGCGAGATCGAGATCCTGCGGGAGTGGCCCGTGGAGCAGTCGCTGGGCTTCTACTACAACGCCGCAGCCGAGTGGGCCGGACTGGGCTACTGGGGCACCGGCAAGCTGATGGGGCTGGCCGCCTACGGCAGACCCGGTCCGGGCGCGCCGGTGCGACCCGTCGCGGGCGGGTACGAGCTGGTCCGCGGCACGCCCACCGCCGAGGTCCCGAGTCGACGGGCCGCGACGCTCGGCCCGCTGATGGCGTACTACCCGGCCGTCGCCGAGTCGCTCAAACCCGAGTTCGGCAAGCTGTTCCCGTACGCGCCGCGCACCGGCGAGGAACCCATCGCGTACGCGGACTTCGCCGCGACGATCCAGCAGGGGCTGGAGGAGACGGTGCTGTCCCTGGCGGCCGACCTGCGTCGGCGGGTCGACACCCCGGTGCTGGCGCTCGCCGGCGGGGTCGCGATGAACTGCACCATGATCGGTGTGCTGGTCCGCAGTGGACTCTTCGACCGGGTCTACGTCCCGCCGGTGCCCACCGACGCGGGGGTGTCCCTCGGGGCGGCGCTTGTCGCGGCGCGGGAGTGCGGGGAGTTCACGCCCACCCGCATCGACCACGCGTACTGGGGTCAGCCGATCACCACGGAGGCCGGCGAGGCGGCCGCCGCGCGCGCCGGCATGGTGCACCGCCGCCTCGGCGACGACGAGTTGGCCCGATCCGTGGCCGGTGAACTCGCCAGGGGTCGGATCGTGGGCTGGGCGCGCGGCCGGGCGGAGATCGGGCAACGGGCGCTCGGCGCGCGCAGTCTGCTGGCCGATCCGCGGTCCCGGCGCAACCTGGAACGCCTGAACGTACTCAAGGGCCGGGAGATGTGGCGGCCGGTCGCGCCGAGCATCCTCGCCGAACACGTGTCGGACCTGATCGAGGGGCCGGTCGGCGAACCGTCGCGGTTCATGCTGGCCGCCGCGTCGCTGCGTCCGGACGCCCGGCTGCGGGTTCCGGCGGTGACCCACGTGGACGGCTCGGCCCGCCCGCAGACCGTGCACCGCGACACCAACCCCGGCTACTGGGCGCTCATCGAGCAGTTCCGGCAGCTCACGGGCGTGCCGGCGGTGGTCAACACGTCGTTCAACCTGGCCGGTGACCCGATCGTGAACTCGGCCGCCGACGCGGTCGACACGTTCGTACGTGCCAAGGAGATCGACCTGTTGGTGCTCGGCGACGCGGTGGTGGCCCGCAGCGAGGCCGACCTGCCGGCCTGACGTGCGTTGGGGCCGCCCGGTATCGGGCGGCCCCAACGTGTCGAGCGGGCTCAGGCGCGGGTTGACTGGCGGTCGCGGCGCCACACCTGGCGGAGCCGGCCGACGAAGAAGTCCCGGTTCACCCAGTAGAACTCCAGCCAGATGTTGTCCGGGTCGCGCAGCCAGATCTGCGACCCCGCCTCGTGCTTGGAGGTGGTGATGCCGGAGTGCGTGACGCCGACGGCGTCCAGGTGGGCCACCCACTCGTCCAGGTCGCCGCGCTCGGGCACGTGGTAGGCCAGGTGGTGCAGCCCCGGTCGCCGCTCGTCGAAGCGGTCGCCGCCGGTGGGGCGGTCGCCGTCGACGCGGGTCTCGGGCGGGTCCTCGACGCAGCCCAGCACCACCGAGGCGAACGACGCCCTGTGCAGCAGGGTGCGGAAGCGGAAGCCGGACTCGGGTGGGGTGACGTCGTTGACCACCACCATCTCGAACACCGAGCAGTAGAACGCGGTGCTGCGCTCCAGGTCGACGACAGTGAGGTTGATGTGGTTACGGCCGTCCAGGCGTGGCATCGCCGGCCTCCTCAGGCGGTCCGGCCGGCCGCCGCGACGGCCGGTCTGCCGTCGGCCCGGTCGCCGTCGGCCGCGGGTACCGCCGGCACGGCCTCCAGGACCGACATCGACGAGGTCGGCGTGATCCGCTCCAGCCGGAACCCGGCGTCGTCGAGCAGCGCGCGGAACTCCGGCTCGGTGCGGGTCCGCCCGCCGAAGAGGGCGAGCGCCTTGACGTCCATCACCTTGCCGGTGTCGTCGTGGTTGCCGTAGCGGCTCACCGACTCGACGATGACCACTCGGCTGTCGGGCCGGGCTGCCGCGCGGACGTTGCGCAGGATCGCGGCGGCCTGCTCGTCCGGCCAGTCGTGGATGATCGTCTTGAGCAGGTACACGTCGGCGCCCTCGGGCAGCGGGTCGAAGAAGCTGCCGCCGCGGACCTCGCACCTCTCGGCGACACCCGCGCGGGCCAGCACGTCCGGCGCCTCGGCGACCACGTGCGGCAGGTCGAGCAGGATCGCGCGCAGCTCGCGGTGGCGGCCGAGCAGGCCGGCGACGAACGTGCCGTGTCCGCTGCCCACGTCCACAAGCGTCCGGGCCGCGCCCAGGTCCAGCGCCGGCGCCACGGTGCGCAGCACGAACGGGTTGACACTCTCGGCCGACCGCTCGAACCGGACGCACTCGTACGGGTGGTCGGCGAAGTGGTCGTAGTAGCGCGTGCCGCCGTGCACGTGCCCGAACGCGGTCTCACCGGTGCGCAGACTGTGCGTCAGGCGGGCCCACGAGTAGATGTCCGGTGGCATGAGGGGGAAGCACTCGCGTACCGAGAACGGGTGGTCGCTGCGCAGGGGCTCGGCCAGCGGGGTGAGCCCGAACACCTCGGGCGTGACCTCGGTGAAGATGCCCCGACCGGCCAGCGCGCGCAGGCCACGCGTCAACGCGGCGGGGTCGGCGCCGACGCGGCGGGCCAGCACGTCCACCGGCAACGGACCCTCGATGAGCTGGTCGGCGACCGCGAGGTCACACATGACCCGGATGGTGAACGGAACGATGTAGTCGGCCAGTTCGGTGAGGCGGGTGACCGACGCGAGGTCGATGCGAGGCGTCACGGGCATGTCCGTACGGTATCCGGTCGAGCGTTGCGATACCAGATAGCATACGAGACACTTGATACGTGCATCTGAACCTGTTCACCCAGTGCTCGCCGTCGCCGCAGTTCAAGGGGTTCTGGCGGCACCCCGCCGACCGCACCGCCACCGGCTACCGCGACCTCGGCTACTGGGTCGAGCTGGGTCGCCGGCTGGAGGCCGCCTGCCTGGACGCGCTCTTCTTCGCCGACGTGCACGGCACGTACGACGTCTACCAGGGCTCCTGGCGGGCGGCAGTGCGGCACGCCGTGCAGATCCCGTCGATCGACCCGCTGCTCGTGCTGCCGGCGATCGCGGCCACCACCTCGCGGCTGGGCCTCGCCGTCACCTACTCCACGACGTACCACTCCCCGTACGAGTGCGCCCGGGTGTTCAGCTCGCTGGACCACCTCACCGGCGGACGGGTCGCCTGGAACATCGTCACCTCGTATCTGCGGTCCGCGTCGGCGAACGGGCTCGGCTCGTACCTGGATCACGACGAGCGCTACGACCGGGCCGACGAGTACGTCGAGGTGGCCCGCCGGCTCTGGGAGGAGAGCTGGGACGACGACGCGGTCCGGCGCGACGTCGCCGCCAACGTCTTCACCGACCCCGACCGTGTGCGCGAGATCGGCCACGACGGCCGCTGGTTCTCGGTGCGGGGCCCGCACCAGTGCGAGCCGTCGCCGCAGCGCACACCTGTGCTCTACCAGGCCGGCGCGTCCGGGCGGGGAATGACGTTCGCGGCCCGGCACGCCGAGGTCGTCTTCCTGACCATGGCGGACCCGGCCAGCGGCGCGTCGCAGGTGGCGAGGCTGCGCGCCGAGGTGGCCGCCCACGGGCGCGACCCGCGCGCGGTCAAGGCGTTGCAGGGCAGCATGGTGATGGTCGCCCCGACCAAGGCGGAGGCACGACGGCGGGCCGAGGAGTACGTGGCGCTGTGGAGTGGCGAGGGCCAGCTCGCCAAGTGGTGCGGCTGGATGGACGTGGACCTCGCGGCGTACCCGGACGAGACGCCGGTGGCGGAGATCGCCGGGCAGGGCAGCCAGAGCTTCGTGGGCTTCCTGCGCCGACTCGGGCCCGAACGCACCTGGACGGTGGGCGACGTGCGCTACCTGGTGGCGACGGCCCGCCGACCCCGCACCGGCGCGCCGGTGACCCTCTTCGGCACTGTCGAACAGGTCGCCGACCGGATGGAGGAGTGGCGCGCGGTGGCCGACGTGGACGGTTTCAACCTCATTCCCTGCCCGACGACCCAGGGCATCGACGACATCTGCGACCTGCTGGTGCCGGAGTTGCAGCGGCGTGGCCTGTTCCGCACCGCGTACGACCCGGCCGAGCGGACCCTGCGGGAGCGCTACTTCGGCGCCGGCGCGCCCGTGCCCGCCCGGGTGCCGGCACGGGACACGCACGCGCCTGCCGAACCCGCCGCCGCGCGGGGCTGACATGCCGCTTCGGCCGCGCGCCGCTCGGGTGCGCCGTGGCCTGAACATTGCGCGGTCAAAACGACGCCACAGTCGGAACGGCGCTGCGACCTGAATAATGCCGCACTCAGAACGGTGCCGGGCTCAACACGCCGCCGCGGCCAGGACAGCCCGCCGTCAGGAAGTGGTTCGGGAGCCTATGTCGCGCGGATCGTCACGGCAGACGTCGTCGTCACACCTGGTACGACCGGCCCGTACCTCGCTAGTGTGCGATGCAGGACTAGCGAGAACAGTGAGAATATGGAACGACCAACCAGGGCAGTGGCGGAGTTGGCCGAACAGCGCGGCTACGGTTCGCATGTCGTGACGGCGGTGCTGGCCGACATCGGCTCCGGGTGCCTGAGCGTCATCGCGCCCTTCGTCCTGGTACTCGTCGGCACCGGGCTGCTCGTCGCCGGCGGTGGCCCGGTGACGACCGTGGTGGGCATCGCTCTGATTGTTCTTGCACCCGTGGTCGCCTTCCTCTTCTGGCGGGCGTACGGCCGGACCTGGGCGCGAGCACCCAGGTTGTACTGCTTCGAAGCCGGCTTCATTCTTGGCGGGAACGGACAGCTGCGGCCGTATGCGTGGAACGAGGTGGATGTGCGGAAGGGGTCGAAGACCCATCTTGTCGGGCAGGGGCAGAGCCCCCAGACCTTCGCCTACCTCGAGGTCCGCACAAAGGAGGGCGAATTGCTGGTCACTCTGGGTGAGGCGAACCATCTCCGAGAGGTTGCAGAGTTGGCGGCACGCGTTTCGTAGCCGACCTGCTTGCGGCAAGGTGCGAACGCCGTCGCGGCGTCGATGTGCACGAGAACCTGTCCCATGTATCGCCGACGCGTCGGTCACTTCTCGGCGGTAACCTGTCGGGCTGACGCCGGGTTGGCGGCGAAGGTTGGAGGCCGGATGGTTCACGAAACGACGAGCCGCGCAGTCTGGGAGGCGGACCGGACGATCGCCCGGCTATGCGCTACGAGCTATGTACAACAGGTGTTTCCCGAAGCGGTCCGCCTCTGGGGCACGGACGGCGATCCGACCGAACCCGACGAGCTCGACGCGGTGTGGCGGATGCCGGGAGACCACGGCGAGCGGCTGCTCGCGGTCACCGCGCTGGCCGGCGAGTACGAGCTGCCGCGACGGCGTCTCCCGTACGGGACGACGGTGGTCGGTGGCACCCGCGACTATCTCCGCTACGCCGTCGACCGGCTCCGTGAGCATGGGCGGAACGACCTCGCCGGGGCGATCGAACAGGAGATGTACGCCGACCGCCTGTGGTATTTCGAACTTGCCGCCGTGGTGACCATGGTGAACGGGGAGCACCGGGTGGAGGACGTCCGTGCCCGGCAGTACGACATCAGTGACGCCAGCCTGCTGCGCGCCCTGTTGACGGCGATTCGGGCCGGCGACCGCGACGCGACCGAGAAGCTACGCCAACCGTTCGGAGAAGACCTGCTCAAGGCTCTGGTCGACGCGTACCCCTCGCTGGACACCTGGCCGCAACGCGCCCAACTGGTGCGGGCAGTCTCCGGCCGCCACGGTCCAGTGGTCACACCGGTGATGGCAGCCATCCTCGACATCCCGGACGACGCAGGCGGATCGGGCGACCCCGACATGGCACGGGAGGTCCGGGCCATCGCGCTGAACATGCTGGAGGCCGGCGGCTCCGTCGAGCGGTTCATGCGCTACTACGAGGACGACGAGGCCGCCGCCGCCGCGATTGCCCGGTACCGGGCGGGATAGCCGCTACGCTCCCGCGCCACGCACCGCTACCGCTCGTCGGCCCGCTGGCCACCGTCGGCATCGGACGCTCAGGCGCCCCCTCGGCTGCTCGTCGCTCGATCGAGTAGAAGCTGGAGATCTAGATCATCGTGTCGTCGGTGCAGGTGTGGCGCTCAGGCCAGATCAGTCCTGACGATCACGCTCAGAACATCGTGGTGTCGACGTCGGCGTCGGAGAGCAGGGCGCCGACAGTGGCGTAGCTGTCGCGGCTGTTGACGAAGTGCTGTGTCGCGGTGTTGATGTCGCGCAGCCGACGTTGCAGCGGCGAGGAGTCGAACACTGTCGACGCGCCGGCCAGCGCGTACGCCGTCTGCACGGCCTGTAGCGCGGTGGCCGTGACCTGCGTGGCGGTGGCCCGCAGGCAGGCACGGTCCAGCGCGCTGAGCACCTCGCCGCGCCGCGCGGTCTCCCAGGCTCCGGCCGCCTCGCGGTGCAGCAGCGCCCGGGCCGCGCGCAGGGCCACGTGGGCCTCGCCGAGCCGGTCGTGGAACACCGGCGAGTCGGCGAGCGACCGGGTGCTGAACGTCCGCCGACGGCCGGCGGCGGCGTGCGCCGCCGCGTCGTGCACGGCCCCCTGCGCGATGCCGAGGTCGACGGCCGCGATGAGCAGCCCGGCCTGGGCGATCCGGAAGACGGTGCGGCGTACGTCGTCGCCGTCGCCGACGAGGCTGAAGCCGCGGTGCTCGGGGCAGGTGCGGCCGGCCGCCCGCACGTCCTGGCTGGCCGTGCCGCGCAGGCCCAGCACCTGCCAGGTGTCGACGGGCTCCAGCTCGCCGGCGGGGAAGAGCACCATCCGGGTCAGCGGGGCCCCGTTGGGCAGGGTCCGGGGGGTCCGCCCGTCGAGCACGATGCAGTTCAGGTAGATCCAGCTCGCCTGCGGGCTGCCGGTCACGAACGGCCACTGGCCGCTGACCCGCCAGCCGCCCGCCCCGTCCGGGGCCGCCCGACCCTTCGGCGCGACCGCGCCCGCGCCCAGCACGTCCGGACCGTGCGCGTAGATCTCGTCGCGGGCGGCGTCGGGAAAGCAGGCGAACAGCAGGTGCGCCAGGCCGACCTGGCCGATCAGCCAGCCGGTGGAGGCGTCCACGGTGGAGAGCTGCTCGATGACGCGCAGCGCGTCGCGCAGCGGCAGGTCGGCGCCACCGTACGCGGCCGGCACCAGCATCCGCAGGCAGCCCGCCGCACTCAGTTCGGCGAGAACGTCCTCGGGGACCCGGCCCGCCCGGTCAATCTCCGCCGCCCGCTCGGCGAGCGCGGGGAGCAGTCCGTCGACGCGGGGAAGCGTACTGGTCACGGTTGGACTCTATCGCCTTCCTCGTATCTTGTTTAGCCTTGTATCTGCTATCAATCTCGGATAGACGTATCGGGGAGGAGGTGACGGGCCGATGACCGCACGCGCCGTGGCGGAGTCGCCGCTGCTGAGCTGGCTGGAGCGTCCCCGGCAGGACCGGGGTGTGCACTTCGCCGCCGGCGGCGACGACTGGAGCTTCCTGTCGTACGCCGAGCTGGCCGACCGGACCCGGGTGATCCTGGCCGGCCTGCGGGCGGTCGGGGTGACGCCGGGCGACGTGGTGTCCATCGTCGAGCCCGCCGGCCCCGACTTCGTCGCCACGCTGTTCGCCGCGATGGCCGCCGGGGCGGCGCCCTCGCCGATCGCCCCACCGCTGAACTTCCAGGACCGCGCGGTCTACGGGGAGCACGTGCTGGGTCTCCTGCGCGCCGCCGCGCCGCGGGTGGTGGTCTGCGCGGCCACCCTCACCGCCGCCATCGCGCCGCTCGCCGACACCGCAGGGGTGCCGCGCGTGCTGAGCGCCGACGAGCTGGCCGACGCCGCAGGCGGGTCCCGGGGGGCGGTGGCGGATCCCGGCCCGCTGGCCCTGCTGCAGTTCACGTCCGGCTCCAGCGGCCGCGCCCGGGGCGTGCAGGTGCCGCACGCGGCGCTGGCCGCCAACGTCGCGGCGATCCGGCGGTGGCTCGCGATGACCCCCGACGACCCGACCGCGTCCTGGCTGCCGGTGCACCACGACATGGGTCTCATCGGTTGCCTGGTCACCCCGGTGGTCAACACCAGCGACCTGTGGCTGATGCCGCCGGAGGAGTTCGTCCGCAACCCCGGGCGCTACCTGCGCTGCTTCGGGGCGCACGGCGCGCGCCTGACCTCGATGCCGAACTTCGGGCTGGAGTACATCGCCCGCCGCGTCCGTCCCGAGGCGCTGACCGGGCTGGACTTCTCCGCCTGGCGCGCGGTCATCGTCGGCGCCGAACGCGTCGACGCCGAGGCGCTGCGCCGCTTCTGCGCCCTGCTCGGCCCGCACGGCTTCGACCCACGCGCGCTGCTGCCCGCGTACGGGCTGGCCGAGGCGACCCTGGCCGTCACCGGGCTGCCGCTCGACGAGCTGTACCACGCCGTCGAGCTGCGCCCGGACCGACTGCGGCTGGGCGCACGGGCCGTTGCGGACCCGGGCGAGCCGGTCGACGGCGGCGTCGAGGCGTACCCGGTGGTGGGTTGCGGACGGCCGTTGACCGGGGTGCGGGTGCGGATCGTGGACGAGGCCGGCGCGCCGCTGCCGGACGGGGTGGTCGGCGAGATCGAGGTGCACGGCCCGTCCGTCGCCCGGGGGTACGTCAACGCGGCCGACTCGGCGTCGCAGACCGCGCTGGGCGGTGGGGTGCTGCGCACCGCAGACGCCGGGTTCCTGCACGACGGGCAGTTGCACGTGCTGGGCCGCCTCGGCGACAGCATGAAGGTGCGCGGCCGGGCGGTCTTCGCCGAGGATCTCGAGTGGGCCATCTGCCGCCCCGGGGTGCCGGCGCAGCGGATGGCCGCGCTGCTGGGCCACCGCGGCGGCACCGCGACGGTGGTGGCCGTCTTCGAACAGGCCCAGCCGGAGTGGCTGGCGCAGGCGGAGCGCGAGCTGCGCCGCCGGGCGGAGGGGGCGCAGGTGGTCATCGTGGACGCGCCACGCGGCACCATCGCCCGCACCTCCAGCGGCAAACCCAAACGACGCCAGCTGTGGCAGGCGTTCGTCGATGACCGGCTGCCCGGAACCGTGGTCACCACGGGACCGGTCGGTCAGCGAGACCAGACCGAGCAGACGACGACGGCGTCCTGAGGGACGTTCGGACAGGAGGCGGGAATGACCGACGCGACCAGGTCGACGACAGCCGAGGTGCGGACCGAGGCGGAGGTGCGTGACTCGGTGACGGCGATCGTCACCGAACTGGCGCCCAACCCGGAGCAGACCGAGGGGGCGGGTGACTCGCGGCTGGTCGAGGACCTCGGCTTCCACTCCCTCGCGCTGCTGGAGTTGGCCTTCACACTCGAGGACGAGTTCGAGCTGCCGCCGATCGACGAGACGACGGCCCGCAAGATCGTCACGATCGACGCGGTGGTGGAGCACGTGAAGGACATCCTGCGCTCGCGCGGCGAGCTGGCCAGTTGACCGGCCGCCCGGGGAACGAGCCGGGCACGGCGACACTGCGCCCACCGGCCAGCGGCGAGCCGGACCAGCGGGCCCGGGCGTTGTCGCTACGGCTGTTCCTGGCCATGCTGCACACCCAGGAGCTGCTGGCCGGTTACCTGGGCGCCCGGCTGGGGCTGTACGAGGCGCTGGACCGTGGCCCGGCCGACGTGGCCGAGCTGTGCGCGCGTACCGGGATCGACAGCCGGTACGCGCGCGAGTGGCTGGAACAGCAGTCGGTCGCCGGGTTCGTCGACGTGGACGACGTGACGGCCGCGCCCGAGCGGCGGGTCTACCGGCTGCCGCCGGGGCACGCCGAGGTGCTGCTCGCCTCGGACAGCCCGCTGTCGCTGGTGTCGCTGACCATGCTGCCGCTGGGCGGGGTGGCCGGCGCGCTGCCGGCGCTGCTGGAGGCGTACCGCACCGGCGCCGGGGTGCCCGACGACGTGTACGGCGACGACTGGCGGCACGGGCACTCGGGCGCCAACCGGGCGCTGTTCACGTACTCCCTGCCCGGGTGGCTCGCCTCGGCGCTGCCGCAGCTCCACCAGCGGCTCGCCGCCGCGCCGAGCCGGATCGCCGACATCGGCTGCGGCGCGGGCTGGGCGGCGATCGCGCTGGCCCGGGCGTACCCCCTCGCCGAGGTCGACGGCTACGACCTGGACGCGCCGACGGTGGCCGCGGCGCAGGCGAACGCCGCGTCCGCAGGCGTCGCCGACCGCGTGCGGTTCCACAGGCGCGACGCCGCGGATCCGGAGCTGGCCGGCCGGTACGACCTGGTCTGCGTCTTCGACGCGTTGCACGAGATGAGCCATCCGGTGTCGGTGCTGGCGGCCTGCCGGCGGCTGCGCGCCGACGGCGGAGCGGTGCTGGTGCTCGACGCCAAGGTGGCGCACCGGTTCGTCGCGCCCGGCGACGAGATCGAGCGTTTCCAGTACGCCACGAGCGTGCTGCACTGCCTGCCGGCCGGTCTGGCCGCTCCCGACTCGACGGCCAGCGGCACGGTCCTGCGGCCCGCGCAGGTCCGTCTGTTCGCCACCGAGGCCGGCTTCGCCGACGTGCAGATCGTGCCCGTGGACGACCGGTTCCACAGGCTGTACCACCTGACCGGCTGACAGAGGGGCGGGGGAGGGCGGCGACGCCTTCCCCCGCGCCGGCTCAACCCGCCAGCTCGGCGCCGAGCGCCCGCTTGTCCACCTTGCCCACCGCCGTGTGCGGCAGCGCCGTGCGCAGCTCCAACCGGTCGGGCAGCTTGTACGCGGCCAGCCCCCGGTCGGTGAGGAAGTCGCGCAGCTGCCCCAGGGTGGGGGCGTCGGCGCGGGGCACCACTACCGCGCAGGTCTTCTCGCCCAGGACCCGGTCTCCGACGGCGAGCACGGCGACCTCGCGGACCGCCGGGTGGGCGAGCAGGTGCTCCTCGACCTCGCCGGCCGGGACCTTCTCGCCGCCCCGATTGACGACCTCCTTGATCCGGCCCACCACTACCAGCTCACCCGTCGACGTCCACCGGACCAGGTCCCCGGTGCGCAGGAAGCCGTCCGGGGTGAAGGTGTGCGCGTTGTACTCCGGCACCCGGTAGTAGCCGCGCAGGGTGGTCGGCCCGCGCACGATCAGCTCACCCACCTCGCCGGCCACGACCTGCCGGCCGTCCTCGTCGACGACCCGGAACTCGTCGTCGGCCGACAGGGGACGACCCTGGGTGTGCGCGGCCAGCTCCGGCGGGTCGTCCGGGCGGGTGCAGCAGATCGGGCCCTCGGCCATGCCGAAGAAGTGCGCCAGGCGGATCCCCAGCTCCCGGGTCACCCGCTCGGCCACGGCGGGACTGAGGTTGGCGCCACCGACCTCGACCACCAGGCCGCTCAGGTCGGCGCCGAGCATCGGCGCGAGGTCGGCCCACAGCGGCAGGAAGGGCGGCATCAGCGTGGTCAGGGTGACCCGCTCGCGGGCGATCAGCCGGAACGCCTCGTCGGGGCTGGGGCTGCCGGCCAGCACGGCCGTGGCCCCCACCCGCAGCGCGCCGAGCACGCCGGGGCAGCCGAGCGCCGCGTTGTGGGCGACCGGCAGCGCGGCGAGATAGACCCCGTCCGGCCCGAAACCCATCGCCGCCGCCGTCGCCCGCAGTTGGTACGCGTAGTCGTCGTGGGTGCGGGGGATCAGCTTCGGCAGGCCTGTCGAGCCGCCGGAGAGCAGGAAGAACGCGACGTCCGACGGGTCCGGGGCGGGCAGCGGCACCGGTTCGGCGTCCACGTCGGACAGGGCGGTGAACTCGCCGGGGTCGCCGACGACGAACACCTCCCGCAGCGACGGCGTCTCGGCGCGGACGTCGGCGGCGAGCTTACGGAGGTCGTACCCCTGGACCTGGTCGACCGTCACGTACGCGACCGCCGCGGTGTGCGCGCACAGGTGGCCGATCTCGGCGCGCCGGTGCGCCGGCAGGGCCAGCACGGGCAGCGCGCCCAGCCGGAACAGCGCCAGGCACAGCACCACGAACTCCACGCTGTTGGGCAGTTGCACCACCACCCGGTCGCACCGGCCGATGCCGTGGGCGCGCAGCCCGGCGGCCATCCGGTCGGCCCGACGGTCGAGGTCGCCGTAGGACACCCGTTGGTCGCCGGTGACAAGCGCGACGCGCTCCGGGTCGGTGCGCGCCCACTCCCGGCCCAGGTCGGCGAGGGATTCGCCACGCCAGTAGCCCTGCGCGCGGTAGCGCTCGGCCAGCTCCCGCGGCCAGCCCACACATCCGTCCAGCATCCCGTGCCTCCCGTGACGACGGTGACAGCGACCCGCTCACAAGCTAGTGTGCAGATACACGAGATACAAGACACGCGATAGTGGAGGCGGTTGATGCTGGCGGCGCGGCCCCGTACCGATCTCGGTGCGCTGACCCGGCTCACCGAACTCGCCGACTACATCGTGCCGTTGACCATCCGGGTGATCGCCCAGCTCGGCGTGGCCGACCAGCTCGTCGACGGGCCACGGCCGGTGACCGAGCTGGCCGAGGCCACCGGCGCGCACGCCCCGTCGCTGCTGCGCGCCCTGCGCGCGCTCGCCGGCAAGGGCATCTTCACCGAGGTCGAACCCGAGGTGTTCGGCCTGACGAAACTCGCCGAGCCGCTGCGCACCGACCACCCGCTGTCGCTGCGCGACGCGTACCCCCTGATGGCCGCGGACGTGCGCGCCTGGGCCGGGCTCGCCCGGTGCCTGCGCACCGGCGAGGCCGCCTTTCCCCGGGTCCACGGCGCCGACTACTGGTCCTACCTGGCCGCTCATCCCGCCGACAGCCTCGCCGTCGACCGCTGGATGTCCAGCCTGACCCGACTGCACCTGCGCACCGTCCTGCCGGCCTGGCCGTGGGCGCAGGCCCGGCAGCTCGTCGACGTGGGCGGCGGCGACGGCGCGTTCCTGGCCGGCCTGCTGCGTCGCTACCCGCACCTGCACGGCACCCTGCTCGACCTGCCCCACGTGGTGGCCGCCGCGCCGGCGCTGCTCGCCGAGGCCGGGGTGGCCGACAGGTGCCGGATCGTGGCGGGCAGCTTCTTCGACCCGCTGCCGGCCGGCGCCGACCTCTACGTGCTCAAGACGATCCTGCCCGGCTGGGACGACGTCGACGCCACGGCCATCCTGCGCCGGATCGCCGCGGCCATGGCCCCGCAGAGCCGGCTGCTGCTGCTGGAAGCGATCATCCCCACCGGCGACGTCTTCGACGTCGCCAAGCTCGTCGACCTGCACACCCTGGTGCTCACCGGCGGTCGGCACCGCACCCGCGACGACCTCGTCGACCTGCTGGCCCACGCCGGCCTGCGGCTGGACCGAATCGTCGCCACGCCCACCCTCACCGTGATCGCCGCCGGTCCCGCCGGGCCGCAGCTGACATCCCCCTAGGAGGAATCGATGGCCCCGAGCCGACCCCGGATCGACATCGAGTCGGTGTTCCGACTGACCGAGCTGGCCGACTACATCGTGCCGTTCACCGTGCGCGCGGTCGCCGAGCTGGGCGTCGCCGACCAACTCGTCGACGGGCCACGGCCGGTGACCGAGCTGGCCGAGGCCACCGGCGCGCACGCCCCGTCGCTGCTGCGCGCCCTGCGCGCGCTCGCCGGCAAGGGCATCTTCACCGAGGTCGAACCCGAGGTGTTCGGCCTGACGAAACTCGCCGAGCCGCTGCGCACCGACCACCCGCTGTCGCTGCGCGACGCGTACCCGCTGCTGGAGCCGGACATCGAGGCGTGGGCCCACTTCGACCACAGCATCCGCACCGGCGAGGCGTCGTTCGACCAGGTGCACCCCGAGGGCTACTGGCCGTACATGGCCGCCCACCCGCACGACAGCGCCCGCTTCGACGCCTCCCAACAGGCGGCCACCCGGCTGGAGCTGCGGGCCGCACTCCCCGCGTACCCCTGGGGGGAGCTCACCACGGTGGTCGACGTCGGCGGCGGCAACGGCGCCTTCCTCGGCGGCATCATGGCCCGCTTCCCGCAGTTGCAGGGCACCCTGTTCGACCTGCCACACGTGGTCGCCGAGGCCGAGCCGGTGCTGCAGAAGCTCGGCGTGGCCCAGCGGTGCACGGTGACCGGCGGCAGCTTCTTCGAGACCATCCCGGCCGGCGCGGACGCGTACCTGCTCAAGCGGATCCTCTACGGCTGGGACGACGACAACGCCGTCCGGCTGCTGACGGCCGTGCGCGCGGCGATGCGGCCGGACAGCCGGCTGCTGGTGCTGGAGCCGGTGGTCGAGGCCGGCGACCGCTTCGACGTGGGCCGCCTCTACGACCTGCTCCTGCTGGCCATGGTCGGCGGTGGTGCCCGCTCCCGCGAGCACATCGAACGGCTGCTCGACGCCGCCGACCTGCGGCTGGGCCGCAGCGTGCCCACCATGATGTTCCCCATCCTCGAGATCGTCGCGAAGGAGGTGTGAGCGATGCGACTGGTCGTGGACTTCTCCCGCTGTGAGAGCAACGCGGTCTGTGTGGGGCAGGCGCCGGAGGTGTTCGACGTCGGCGACGACGACCGGCTGCACATCACCGAACAGCCGCTGGAAGGCTCGCTTGCCAACCGGGTACGCGAGGCCGCACGCCGCTGCCCGAAGCAGGCGCTGTCCGTCGTGGACGACTGAGGAGGCACCCGCTCCCCGTCGAACGGGGAGCGGGTGGCCTGCTACTCGTAGTACTCGACGTAGGTGATGATCGAACACCGGTCCTCGGAGCCGTAGCCCGGACGTGCATTACCGAGGCACACCCAGACCTCCGCCTGGTCCACGTCCTCGACGGGCCACCCCTGGTTCGGGATCTCCGCGCCGGTCGAGGTGGAGGTGTCGTCCGCGACGAACGGCCCGATGGTCGCCCAGTAGCCGTACCAGGTGTCGTAGTAGCGGAACCAGGCGCGGGCCGCGTACCCGTCGGCCTTCTGGTCCTTGACGTAGTTGTACCTGCTGGTGTCCAGCGTGGGACGGTAGTTGTTGATGCAGACCCGCGCGCTGGCGGTGGCGCCGACGCCTCCGGTGGGGCTGTACACGGTCGCGCTGCCGGTGCTGCACCGGTTCGCGGCCTGCGCCGGGGTCGGGGCGACGAGCGTCACCGTGGCCAACGTGAGGACGCCGACGAGGATTCTGAGCAGTCTCGGATGCCGCACGGGTTTCCTTCCGGGAGAGGTGACGGCCCGCCCAGCCGGGGCGGACCACGTGCCGCGATCCCGCCCGACACGAGAAAAGGCACGGGATCTGCGCCGAGGCTAGGGGCACGTTTCGGCTGGCCACCAGCGTTCCGGTGCGTCCCGGACAGCACGCCCCTGTCCGGGCTGCTCGCGGGCGTCGTTCGGTCCTGTCCCGAACGGCCGAGGTGAGCGGTCGCGCCGGCACCGGCCGCGAACCGGTGCAGGGCCGCGCAGTGATCAAGTGATGAGAAGTAGGTCAGGAGCGCTCCTGGCAACTACTTTCCATCACTTGATCAAGTCGGTGGTGAGCTGGGTCGGTGCGCCGCCTCCTGGATGGCTGTCCAGACCCGTTCTGCGGTCACCGGCATGTCGATGTGTCGCACGCCCAGGTGGCGGACGGCGTCGACAACGGCGTTCTGCACCGCCGGCGGGAACCCGACCGCCCCCGACTCGCCCAGGCCCTTGGCGCCCAGCGCGTTCACCGGAGTCGGGGTCTGCGTCGCCACCGTCGCGAAGGAGGGCAGCTCGGCCGCGCCGATCACGGCGTACCGGTGCAGGTCACCGTGCAGGGGCGTGCCGTCGACGGCGAAGCGGACCTCCTCCACGAGCGCCTGGCCGGCGCCCTGTGCGAGGCCGCCGTGCACCTGCCCCTCGGCCAGCAGCGGATTGAGCAGCACTCCCGCGTCGTCCACGGCCACCACCTGCCGCAGGGTCACCTGGCCGGTCTCGGTGTCGACAAGCACCACCGCCAGGTGCGCGCCGAACGGGCAGGTAGCCGCCGTCGGCTGGAAGTTAGCCTCCGCGGACAGGGCGTCGTCGGCGGCGGCCAGTTCGGTCCAGTAGACGACGTGCCCGGCGGTCGAGCGGAACCGTCCCGCCGTGTACTCCACGTCGTCGCGGGGCACACCCAGGTGTACGGCCGCCGCGTCCCGCCCCCGCTCCACCAGGGCCAGGGCCGCCTCGCGTACCGCCATGCCGCCGGTCTGCAACGACCGGGACCCGCCGGTGCCGCCGCCGGCGGCGACCGTCGCGGTGTCGGAGTGGCGTACGTCGACGCGGTCCAGCGCCACGGCGAGCACGTCGGCGGCGAGCATCGCCCACGCGGTGACGTGGCCCTGCCCGTGCGGGCAGGTACCGGAGTGGACGGTGAACCGGCCGGTGTCGTCGACGCGGATCGAGGCGTACTCGCTGCGGGTGTCCGCGCCGGTGATCTCCACGAAGGTGGACAGGCCGATGCCGAGCTGCTCGACGTCGCCGCGCTCGCGGCGGGCCGCCTGCTCGGCGCGTAACGTCTGGTAGTCGGCCTCGGCGAGCACCCGTTCGAGGGCCGCCGGGTAGTCGCCGGTGTCGTAGCGGGCGCGCGTGATCGTGGTGACGGGGAAGCTCTCCGGCGGCAGCAGGTTGCGCCGGCGTACCTCGGCCGGGTCCAGGCCGATCTCCGCCGCGTACAGGTCGACCATCCGTTCCAGCGCGGCGACGGCCTCCGGCTGCCCGGCGCCCCGGTACGACACCACTGGCGTGGTCGTGGTGGTGACGCTTGACGAGCTGAACTTCGCCCGACTGATCGCGTACGGGCCGGTGAGCATCGTGCGGGTCCAGAACGGCAGGATCGCGCCGATGCGCGGGTACGCCCCGGCGTCCTGGACGACATCGAGGGCGTACGACACGATCCGCCCGTCGCGGGTGCCGCCCAGCTCGGCGCTCTGGTGCTGGGCGCGGCCGTGCCCGGCGGCGGTCATGCTCTCGCTGCGGGTCTCCGCCCAGCGCACCGGCCGACCGAGTCGACGGCTGGCCCAGGCGACGAGGACGTCCTCGCGGCTGGCGAACGCCTTGGAGCCGAACGCCCCGCCGACGTCGCCGTTGACCACCTGGACCCGGTCCTCCGGCTCGCCGAGTGCCGCCGCGAGCTGGTTGCGCCACAGGTGCACGGCCTGGCTGCCGGCGCGGTAGCGCAACCCGTCCGGCCCCCACTCGGCCTGCCCGGCGCGGGCTTCCAGGGGGCACGGCGCGACCCGGGGGTTGCGCATCCGCTGCCGGACGACCACCTCGGCGCCCTCGTGCAGCTCGGCACGCCCGGCCGGCCGCCGGAAGCCCAGCTTCAGCACCATGTTCGTGCCGGCCTCGGGGTGCAGCACCCGCTCGTCGGCGAGCGCCTCCTCGACGTCGACCAGGGCCGGCAGTGCCTCGATGTCGGCCGCGACGAGGGCGGCGGCGTCGACAGCCTCGGCGCGGCTGGTCGCCAGCACCGCGGCGACGGGTTCGCCGACGAAGCGCACCACGCCGTCGGCGAGCACCGGGGTGGTCATCTTCTGGTTGAGCACCCCCGCCTCGGGCGGCAGCGGCGGCAGGTCCACGTCCGCCGCTGTGAACACCGCGACCACGCCGGGCGCCCGCCGGGCGGCGTCGGTGTCCACGCCCCGCAGACGCCCGTGGGCCACTGTCGAGCGGACGACGACCAGCTCCAGCGAGCCGGGCACCCGTACGTCGTCGACGTACGTGCCGCCGGTGGTGAGCAGGGCGCGGTCCTCGGTGCGCCGGACCGGTCGGCCGATCAAAGACATCTGCGACTCCAGGTTCCGCCGGGTCAGGCCGGGCTGACGGCGAGCGGGATCGACGCGTACGACCGGAAGAGGGCGCTGGGCTCGCGGACCGGGTCGGCGGCCAGCTCGATGCCGGCGAGCCGACGCGCGAGCCGCTCGAAGACGACAGCTCCCTCGATGCGGGCCAGCGCGGCGCCGAGGCAGCCGCGCACCCCGCCGCCGAAGCCGACGTGCGGGTTGGGGTGGCGGCCGATGTCGACGCGACCCGGGTCTGCGAACACGTCCTCGTCGTGGTTGGCGCAGCCGAGCAGGAGGAAGACCGACCGGCCGGGACGGATCACCCGGTCGCCGAGGGGGATCGGCTCCAGCGCCAGCCGCGCCGTGTACTGGATCGGGGCGTCGAACCGGACGAACTCTTCGGCCGCGGTGGCGGACAGCGACGGGTCGGCGCGCAGCCGACGCCACTCGTCGGGCCGGTCGGCCAGGGCGATGCTGCCGGTGCAGACCATGTTCATCGTCGTCTCGTAGCCGGTGAAGCAGAGGAAGACGATGTTGTCGACGACCTCCTCGACCCCCTCGGCGGGGTCGGCCACGGCGAGCATCCGGTCGAGCAGGTCGCCGCCGAGGTCGGCACGCCGGTCGGCGAGCAGGTCGCGGACGTACCCGCGCAGCCAGGCCAGCGCCTCGTCGGCCGCCGCGCGGTCGGCCTCGGGCAGGAACGGTGTGAAGGCCCGGCCCAGCGCCCCCGAGCGGGGCCAGACCTCGGCCCGGGTCCGCGCCGCCGGCAGGCCGATGAGTTCGCACACGACCGTCGCGGCGACCGGGAACGCCAGGTCGGCCACGGCGTCCATTCGCCCGGTGTCCAGCGCCGGGGCGAGCAGCTCGTCGACGAGGTCGCCGACGCGGCTCGCGGTGCGTCGGGCCACGCCGGGGCTGAACGCGCGCACGATCTGCTGGTGCAGGCGGCTGTGGTCGTCCGGGTCGCGGGTGGGGATGATGCGGCGGAACACCTCGCGGGAGAGATCCTGTGCCATCCGGAACTGCGGATCGTCCTCCGGGAAGGTGTTGCTCAGCCGGCGGTCGCGCAGCAGCGCGGCCACGTCCCGGTGCCGGGTCACGCCCCAACTCGCCGGCCCGAAGCGACACAGCGGGCCGGAAGCGCGCATCCGCGCGTACGTCGGGTAGGGGTCGGCGACGACCTCGGGCGCGAGCGGGTCCATCCGCGCCGGCAGGACGCGGCCGGCGGGGCTCACGGCCGCACCGCCACGGGCACACTGGCGTACGAGCGCAACGTCCCGTCGGTCTGCCGGTGGGCCGGGCCGGCCGGGGTCAGTGTGCCGAACGTGCGCAGCAGGGTCTCGAACGCGACCTGCGCCTCCACCCGGGCCAGGTAGCCGCCGAGGCAGTGGTGGATGCCGCCGCCGAAGGCCAGGTGCGGGTTCTCCGCGCGGGTGATGTCCAGGCGGTCCGGCGCGGAGAACTGGTCGGGGTCGCGGTTGGCGCTGCCGAGCAGCAGGATCAGCACCCGCCCGGCGCGGATGGTGCGGCCGCCGACGTCCAGGTCCTCCCGGGCGAGGCGGGCGACGCCCTGGATCGGGGCGTCGTAGCGCAGGAACTCCTCCACCGCCCGGGGGGTCAGGGTCGGGTCCGCGCGCAGCAGGGCGAGCTGGTCGGGGTGGTCGAGCAGGGCGGCCACCCCGGTGGCGATCAGGTTGGTGGTGGTCTCGAAGCCGGCGAAGAAGGCGAATACCGCGTTGTCCACGATCTCGTCGTGGTCGAGCACGGCGCCGTCGTCGTCGGTCGCGGCGAGCATCCGGGACAGCAGGTCCTCGCCGGGTTCGGCGCGACGCCTGTCGAGGATGTCGCCGAGGTAGCCGCGCAGCCACTCGACAGCCCGGTCGGCGGCGGGGCGGTCGTCGTCGGGCACGATCGCGGCGAATGCCTTGCTCAGGTCCAGCGCGTACGGGCGGATGCGTTCGTGATCGGCCGGCGGGATGCCCATCAGGGCGCAGACCACCATCACCGGCAGGGGAAAAGCGAGATCCGAGACCGCGTCGAAGCCTCCGGTGCGGGTCGCCGGGACCAGCAGCTCGGTGACCATCTGCTCGATCCGGGGCCGCAGCCGGCGGACCAGGGCGGGGCTGAACGCCTTGGCCATCAGCCGGCGCAGCCGGCCGTGCTCGGGCGGGTCGCGGTAGAGGATGATGCTGCCGAAGAAGTCGCCGGCCGCTCCGTCGCCTGCCGACATCCGGTGGTAGGCGGCGGGGAACTCGCTGCCCAGGCGCGGGTCGCGGACCAGCCGGGCCACGTCGGCGTAGCGGGTGACACCCCAGCTGCCCGGGCCCATCCGGCACAGCGGGCCTGCCGCGCGCAGCGCCGCGTAGGTGGGGTAGGGGTCGGCTGCCACGGCGGGGTCACGGGCGTCGAATCTCGGCGGCATGCCGGTACGGGCCGAGGTCATGCCCGCCAGTATGCTCAACCAAAGATACGAGAAACAAGTACTTCCGAGATACGCGAAACACTATTAGGCTTCCGAGCCATGACCGAGACCGTGGTGAGCGCTGACCCCCGGATCATCGCGATGGAGTTGCTGATGAAGGCTCCGGCCACCGTCAGCAGCCCCTACCCGCACTACCACGCGCTGCGCACCGCAGCGCCGAAGTACCGGATGGAACAACCCGGTCAGGGTGTGGGTTGGGTGCTCACCGCGTACGACGACTGCCGGGCCGCGCTGCGCAACCCCTCGCTGGACAAGTCGGCGCAACGCCCCCGGATGGGCGACTCCCGCGGCCGTGAGGGCGCCCGCACCCTGCTGTTCCTCGACGGGCCGGAGCACACCCGCCTGCGCGGACTGGTCAGCCGGGTGTTCACCCCGCGGCGCACCGAGACCCTGCGTCCCCGACTGACCGCCTTCGTCGACGGCCTGCTCGACGACATCACCGCCCGCGTCGGCCCCGGTGGCGGCGAGGTCGACATCGTCGGCTCGTTCGGCTTCCCGCTGCCGGTCATGGTGATCGGTGAGCTGGTCGGCGTACCGCCGGAGGACTGGCCGCTGCTGCGCCGGCTCACCCGCGCCGCGTCCGGCGGGCTGGAGATCTTCGCCCCGGAGGAGGTGCTCAAGGCCTCCGACCAGGCGCTCGGCGAGATGGAGGAGTACTTCGCCGACCTGGTCCGCAAGCGTCGCGAGGACCCCCGCGACGACCTCGCGTCCGCGCTCGGCCAGGTCGAGATCGACGGCGACCGGCTGTCGGTCGACGAGCTGATCCAGGTGATCGTGCTGCTGTTCGGCGCGGGCTTCCAGACCATGACCGACCTGATCGGCCTCGGCACGCACGCGCTGTGCCGCAACCCGGACCAGTTGCAGCGGCTGCGCGCCGAACCGGAGCTGACCCGCTCCGCGGTCGAGGAGCTGCTGCGCTTCGACTCCCCGGTGCACGTGCTGGGACGTGCCGCTTTCGAGGACACCACCTTCGTCGACGGCACACCGCTCAGCAGCGGCGAACACGTGATCACCCTGATCGGCGCGGCCAACCGTGACCCGGCCCGCTACGCCGACCCGGACCGGCTCGACATCGCCCGTTTCGCCGGCGCGGAACCGCCGGAGACGCCGCTGTCGTTCGCCTGGGGCCCGCACCACTGCCTCGGCGCGCAACTCGCCCGCGCCGAGGGGCAGATCGCCTTCCGCCGCCTCGTCGACCGGTTCGCGGTGATCGAGCTGGCCGACCCGGACGCCGACGAGATCGACCTCGAGTGGCGGCACAGCAGCACGTTCCGGGGCCTGGAGGAGCTGCGCGTCCGGCTCGTCCCGGCCTGAGCACCCGCGAACCACCAAGGCGCCGACCAGGAGGGGGAGTCCATGCCGGAGGCGGTGATCGTCGAGGCGGTGCGGACGCCGATCGGTAGGCGCGACGGTGTGCTGTCCGGCCTCAAGGCCGTGCAGTTGCTGCGCCACGTCCAGGTCGAGGTGCTCCGCCGGGCCGGCGTCGAACCCGGCGAGGTGGAGCAGATCATCGGTGGTTGCGTCACGCAGGTCGGCGAGCAGAGCCTCAACGTCACCCGCAACGCCTGGCTCGACAGTGGGCTCGACTACGAGGTCGGGGCGAGCACCGTCGACGCCTCGTGTGGCTCCGCGCAGCAGGCCAACCACCTGATCGCGGCGCTCATCACCGCCGGCGCCATCGACGTGGGCATCGCCTGCGGGGTGGAGTCGATGAGCCGGGTGCCCGTCGGCACCAACCTCTACCAGGGGCCGGGGCACTACAAGACACCCGACTACCCGTACGACGATCCGCCGAAGGCGCAGTTCGGCGGCGCGGAGCGGATCGCGGCCCGGCAGGGGCTGACCCGCGCGGACGCCGACGCCTACGGGCTGCGCTCGCAGCAGCGCGCCGCGCGGGCCCGCGACGAGGGCCGCTTCGACCGGGAGATCACACCGGTGCCGCTGCCCGACGGCACGCGCGTCGACGCCGACCAGGGCATCCGCGAGACCACCGAGGAAGGGCTGGCGGCCCTGCGCCCGGTGCTCCCGGACGGCATCCACACCGCCGGCACCACCTCGCAGATCTCCGACGGAGCGGCGGCAATCCTGTGGATGTCGCGGGAGCGGGCCACTGCGCACGGCCTACGACCCCGGGCTCGGCTGGCGCAGCAGGTCGTCACCGGCGCCGACCCCTACTACCTGCTCGACGGCCCCACCGTGGCCACCCGCAAGCTGCTCAAGCGCGCCGGGATGACCCTCGCCGACATCGACGTCGTCGAGGTCAACGAGGCGTTCGCCGCCGTCGTGCTGTCCTGGGCGGCGCACCACGACGCCGACCTGGACCGGGTGAACGTCAACGGCGGCGCCATCTCGCTCGGGCATCCGCTGGGCAGCAGCGGCACCCGGCTGCTGGTGACAGCCCTGCACGAGCTGGAACGCGCCGACGGTGAGGCGGCACTGGTCACCATGTGCTGCGGCGGCTCGCTCGGCACGGCGTCGCTGCTGGTGCGGGAGTAGGCGGCATGGACACCGAGACGCGTACCGCGCCCACCCGCGACGCCGCGGACTTCTACGCCGACGCCCGGCACGACCTGACCGGGCCGCTGCACGGCGTACGGGTCCTGGACGTCACGAAGGTCTGGTCCGGCCCGATCGCCAGTTGCGTCCTGGCCGACCTCGGCGCGGACGTCCTGCGGGTCGAGATGCCCGGCAACCGGGAGGGGTTGATGCCGCCGGACATCCCCGGCACCGGCCTGTCCTGGTTCCGGCAGAGCGTGCACCGCAACAAGCGCAGCATCGGGCTCGACCTGCGCCGCCCCGGCGCGGCCGAGGTGTTCCTGCGGCTCGTGGCCACGGCCGACGTGGTGGTGGAGAACTACAAACCCGGAACGCTTGACGCCTGGGGCGTCGGCTACGCGCAGTGCCGGGCGGTCCGGCCGGACGTGGTGCTGGTCTCCGTCTCCGGCTACGGGCAGTACGGCCCCGACGCGCAACGACCCGGGTACGACCCCACCACCCAGGCCGCCGCGGGCTGGATGGCGCTCAACGGCGACCCGGACGGCACGCCGCTGAAGGCGCCCACCTTCCTCGCCGACGACCTCGCCGGGCTGCACGCCGTGATCGGTGCGCTCGCCGCGCTGCGCCACCGCGACCGCACCGGCGAGGGACAGCACGTCGACGTGAGCATGCTCGACTCGCTGCTGTTCTCCAGCAACGGCTACCTCACCCTGGGCGCGACAGGGGTGCCGCTGCGCCGCTGGGGCGACCAGGCCGACTTCGTCGTGCCGGCCGGCTGCTTCCGGTGCGCCGACGGCCACGTCTACGTGGCCGTCGCCCTGGACCGCTCCTGGCGTCGACTGGCCGAGGTCGTCGGCCACCCCGAACTGGCCCGCGCACCCGGGTACGCGACGAACGAGGAACGCCGCGCCAACCGCGCCACAGTCAACGCGGTAGTCGCCGACTGGTTCGCCGGGCGGACCTGCGCCGAGGTGGTCGCCACCCTCGACGCGTCCGGGATCACCGCCGAGCGGGTGCGGACCTTCGCCGAGGCCGCGACCGACCCGCAGGTCCACGCCCGGGCGATGGTGCAGGAGACGGTGCTGTCCAACGGCAGCACCGCGCCGCTGACCGGGCCGGCGGTCAAGTTCTCCCGGACACCGACAGCCGTCCGCTCCGGCGCACCCGAGCCCGGCGCGGACACCGACCGGATCCTCGACGAGGTGGGCGTCGACGCGGAAACGCGGAAACGGCTGCGCGCGCAACGGGCCATCGGATGAGCAGGGGGGTGACATGACAACGGCAGGCGACGCGCCACGCTGCGCGCTGGTGACCGGGGTGTCCCGGGGAATCGGCCGGGCCGTCGCGCTCCGGCTCGCATCCGAGGGGTACGCGGTGGCGGGCTGCTTCAGCGCGCCCAGCGAGGCCGCCGAGAAGACCCGGGCGGAGGTCGAGGCGTACGGGGTCGGGTCGTGGTTCGGGCCGTGCGACGTGACCGACCCGAGCGCCGTCGACGCGTTCGTCAGCGCCGCCGAGCGGCACCTCGGACCGCTCACCGCGCTCGTCAACAACGCCGGCATCACCCGGGACCGACCGCTGGTGCTGATGGCCCCGGACGAGTGGCACGACGTGATCGGCACCAACCTCACAGGCACCTGGAACACCTGCCGGACGGTCGCGTTCCGCTTCCTCAAGCGACGCCGCGGCGCCATCGTCAACCTCTCCTCGGTGGCCGGGGTCACCGGCAACACCGGGCAGACCAACTACGCCGCGAGCAAGGCCGGCATCATCGGGCTCAGCCTGTCGCTGGCCAAGGAGGTCGCCGGGTACGGCGTACGGGTCAACGTGGTCGCGCCCGGCTTCATCGAGACCGACATGACCGCCGCGCTGCCGGCGAAGCTGCGCGAACAGGCGCTGGGGCAGATCCCCCTGGGCCGCTTCGGCGCGCCCGCCGACGTCGCCGAGCTTGTCGAGTTCCTGCTCTCCGAACGCGCCGGCTACGTCACCGGCCAGGTGATCCGCGTGGACGGGGGGATCGTGCTGTGACCGCCGCACCCGCGTTCAGCGCCGCGACCCGCCCCGTCGACACGTACGAGGCCGCGGCGGCGCCCCTGCCGGCGATCGACTGGGTCGAGGTGTCCGCCGGGCCGCGCGGCGGTATCGGCCTGCGCGCCGGCGTCACCGTCGACGCCACCGACGTCTACCTGGCCGGACACTTCCCCGAGCTGACCGTCTATCCGGGCGTGTTCACCCTGGAGACGATCGGGCAGGCCGTGACGGCGGCCGTCGGCTACTGCGCCGGCCGGCTGCCCCAGCTGCACCTGTTGCGCTCGGCTCGGTTCCTCGCCCCGCTGCTGGCCGGCGACACGCTCACCGTCGAGGCGTCGGTCGGCCCGGTAGGCGAGGACCAGTCCTTCGACGTGACCGCCAGGTGCGTACGCGACGACGGCGTCCACGCGGCGACGGTGCGTGCCGTCTACCGCTGGCCGAGTGCGGACGGCGGGAACGCCCGATGAGACTCGACCACGGTGAGCTGCGGTCCCTGCTGCCGCACCGCTACCCGATGCTGCTGCTCGACCGGGTCGACAGCGTCGAGCCGGGCGTGAGCCTGGAGGCGGTCAAGGCGGTCACCGGCTGCGAACCCTGCTACCGGGGGATCGGCGAGGGACAGGCCCCCGACCGGTACGCGTATCCGGCGTCGCTGCTGATCGAGTCGTTCGGTCAGGGCGCGGCGGTGCTGTGGCTGCTGTCGCGGGGGCCGGGCACGACGGGGCTGCCGATGTTCACCGCAGCCCGTGACTGCGTGCTGCTGCGCCCGGTGTACCCGGGCGACGTGATCCGGCACCGGGTTCGACTGGAACAGGTCGTGCACGGTGCCGCGTTCGCCGCCGGATCCAGCTGGGTGGGGACCGACCAGGTGGCGGAGTTCGGCTCGATGATGGCGGTCGTCCGACCGGCCGACGCCATCGCGGAGCGGAAACGATGAGAGGAAGAGGGACTCGGAATGAGTGAGCGCGACCAGCACATGGCGGAGCTGCGGGAGATCGTGGCGGAGGTGCTCGAGTTGGAACCCGAGGAGGTCGCCGACACCGCCGACTTCGTCGAGGAGTACGAGGCGGACTCGTTGCGGGCGATCGAGATCCTGGCCCGGATCGAGAAGAAGTACCGGGTGGAGATCCCGCAGGCCGAGTTGAACGAGATGCGCAGCCTCAAGGCCGTCCACGAGGTGGTGGCGCGACACGCCGGCTGGCAGGACTGACCGTGCACCGCGTGGTCGTCACCGGGCTCGGCCCGGTGTCCGGCATCGGTATCGGCGTGCACGAGTTCACCGACGGTCTGCGCTCCGGCCGGTCGGCCGCCGCGCCCATCACGAGCTTCGACGCGAGCGGGTTCCCGCACCACTGGGCCGGTGAGGTGCCCGCCTTCCGGCCGGAGGCGCTGCTGCGGCGGCTGCGGGTCGCCGACTGGGGCCGCTCGGCGCTGTTCGCGGCGGCCGCCGCCCGGCTGGCCGCGCTGGACGCGGGTCTGTCGCTGCCGACCACCGACCCGGGGCGCGTCGGCGCGGTCATCGGCACCACAAGTGGCGAGTCCACTGTGGTGGAGCAGCTCACCGCGGAGCTGGTGGCCGGCGGCTACCCGGCCATGTCGGCCGAGGCGCTGCGGCAGGCGCCTGCCGAGCGGCTGTCCTACGCGGTGAGCGCGGAGCTTGGGCTGGCCGGGGAGTCGGTCACCCTCACCACCGCCTGCTCGGCCAGCAACTACGCCATCGGGTACGCGTACGACCTGTTGTGCTGGGGGGAGGCGGACGTGATGGTGGCCGGCGGCGCCGACTCGGTGTGCCGGTGGGCGCACGCCGGCTTCTACCGGCTCGGCGCGCTGACCGAGCGGGCCTGCCGGCCGTTCGACCGGGACCGCTCCGGCATCCTCACCGGTGAGGGCGGCGCGGCCCTGGTGCTGGAGACCCTGGAGCACGCGCAGGAACGGGGCGCCCGGATCTACGCCGAGGTGCTCGGGTACGGCGTCAACTGCGACGCCCACCACATGGTCGCGCCCAACGAGGACAGCGTCGCGGCGTGCATGCGGCTGGCCCAGGAGAACGCCGGGGTGAAGCCGGAGGACATCGACTACATCAGCACGCACGGCACCGGCACGCCCGCCAACGACCTGTGTGAGGCGCGGGCCATCCGGGCGGTGTTCGGTGACCGGGTGCCGCCGGTCAGCTCGATCAAGTCGATGCTCGGGCACACGATGGGGGCGGCGAGCGGGTTCGGCGCGATCGCCACCACGCTGGGCATCCGGCACGGGTTCCTGCCGCCGACAATCAACTGGGCCAACCCCGACCCGGAGTTGTCCTGGATCGATCCCGTGCCGAACACGGCCCGGCCGGCCACGGTACGGGTCGCGCAGAACAACGGCTTCGCCTTCGGCGGCAACAACGCCATCACGATCTTCGGGGCGATCCGGTGACCGGCCTGGTGACCGGCTGGGGGGTGCTCAGCGCGGCCGGGGACTCGGTCACCGAGTTGCTGGCAGCCGTACGCGTCGGCGCCGTCGTCGGCGTGGACGTCCGCGACCGCTTCGACGAGCCGCTGCCCACGGCGCAGGCCCCGGCGATCGCCGACTTCGACGTACGCCGGCTGCTGGGTCGCAAGGGCACCAGCTTCCTGGACCGGGCGACAGCCCTGGCTATGGTGGCCTGTGGGCGGGCGTTGGCCGACGGTGGGCTCACCCCGGACGACGACAACCGACACCGCGTCGGTGTGGTGCTGGGCACCACCACCGGCAGCCTGAAGTCCACGATGGACTTCTCCCGGGAGACGCTTGTGCAGGACAAGCCGTACCTGGTCAATCCGGTGTTGTTTCCGAACACGGTGATGAACTGCGCCAGCGGCCAGGCCGCGATCCGCTACGGGCTGCGGGGCGTCAACGCCACGGTGGCCGGCGGCCCGCTCGCCTTCCTGTACGCGCTGCGCTACGCGCTCAACGCGTTGCGCCGGGGATATGTCGACGCCCTGCTGGTCGGCGGGGTGGAGGAGTACACGCCGAACACGGCGTGGGCGGCGGAGCTGACCGGCGCCGGCCCGGCCGGTGAGGCAGCGGCGGTCTACCTGCTGCGTCGCCCGGCACCCGGGCTGACCGGGACGCCGCGCGCCCAGGTACTCGCGGTTGCCACCGGTTTCCAGCCCGAGCCGAGCGCCGACGGGCTCGCCGGCTGCGTCCGTCGGGCGCTGGCCACGGCGAAGGTCCGTCCGGCCGACGTGTGGGCCATCGCGAGCGGTGAACTCGACACCGACAGCCTCTCCGAGGTGGTGCCGGCGGCCGCGCAGCGAATGTCGGTGCGTCCGGCGCTCGGCGACTGCCAGTCCGCCACCGGCGCGCTGGCGCTGGGCGTGCTGCTCGGTCACTACGCCGAGGATCCGGCCGCGCGCGGCCGGCCCGCGCTCATCGTCGGGCGCTCGCGCGACGGCGCGGTCGCCGCGGCAGTGGTGCGGGGGTAGGACATGTCCGCGACCATCACCGCCACCGCCCTGCGTACCTGCTTCGGCGACGGCCCGGCCACCGTCGCCGCGCTGCTGCGGGGCGCGTGCGGCGCCGCCGGGCTACGGCGGTCGGACCCGGCCCGGGTGGGCGTCGACCATGGCTACCCGATCGACGACGACCTGCCGTTCGGCCCGAGCCGCTGGCTGACCGACTGCGTGGCCGAGGCCCTCGCCGCCGCCGGCCTCGACGCCCGTCGACAGCGGGTGGTCAGTCTCGTCGGCACCGGGCTGCGCGAGACGGCCGAGGTGGAACGGGCGGCACTCGCCGGCTCGGTCGACTTTCCCGCCGAGCGACTGCACTTCGCCGACGCCGTCGCCGGCGCGGCGCCCGGCGTGCAGCGGGTGGTCACCCTGGCCAACGCGTGCAGCGCCGGCGGTTCCGCCCTCGCCCTGGCACAGGACCTGGTGGAGACCGGCGAGGCGGACGCCGTGCTGGTCGGCGGCACCGACGGCAGCAGCGCCTCCATGCTGGCGATGATCGGTCGGGTGGCCGGCCACCCGACCAGCCGGGTGCGGCCCTTCGACGCCGACCGGACCGGCGTCCTGCTCGGCGACGGCGCGGCGGTCCTGGTCATCGAGCCGGAACGACCCGACGGCGGCCTGGCCCGGCTGCTGGCCACCGGGCTGTCCTGCGACGCCGGGCACGAGACGGCGCCCGACCCGGCGGGCATCCTGCGGGCGGTCCACGACGCCCACCGCCGCGCCGACCGCCGGCCCGACCAGGTCGACCTGGTGCTGGCGCACGGCACCGGCACGACGCTCAACGACGAGACCGAGGCGCGTGTCATCGCGCAGGTGTTCGCCGATTGTGAGCCCGGCCCCCTGGTCACCGCCCTGAAGGGCGCCGTCGGCCACACGTCCGGAGGGTCGGCGCTGCTCAGCGTCGCCGTCGCCGTGGAGGTCCTGCGTACCGGGCGGGTGCCGCCGGTGGTCGGGCTGACCCGGCCGGCCCCCGAGGCGGCCGGGCTGCGGCTGGTCCGCGACGCGGCCGTGCGGGCCGACGTGCGGGTGGCGCAGGTGGACGCGTTCGGCTTCGGCGGTCTCAACGCCGTCACCCTCCTGGAGGCGCTGCGATGACCGGCCACGTCCAGGCCGGGCACCTCGCGCCGACCCCGGATCGCACGGTGCCGCCGGCCGCGTCCCGCCGTCCGGGTCAGGTGACCCGCCCGGGTCGGTCCACGGCGGACACCCAGGCCGGGACCGAACCGGGCCGTACCGTGGGGGCCGACCCGGATCGGCAGGTGGCCGCCGTACTCGCGGCGGCACTGCACCTGCCGGGAGTCGACATGCCGGCCGGTGTCGCCGGGGTGTGGGCCGCCGACGAGGAACCCGCCTGCCCGCCCGAGCGGGCCGCCGACCTGCTCGGCCGCAAGGGTCTGCTGGCCAAGGAGCCGGCCACCCGGCTCGCCCTCTGCGCCGTGCACCGCGCGCTGGGCCTCGCCCCGAAGGCGCCCCGCCCGAGCGGACCGGCGGATCCGCGTACCGCGGTGGTGGTCAGCTCCAACCTGGGCAACGTCGCGACCGTCGGCGACATCGCCCGCCGGCTGCGCGAGGGCGGCCCGCGCGAGGTCGGCCCACTGGAGGCGCCGAACGCGTCCAGCAACGTCATCGCCGGCGCGATCGCGATCTGGTTCCGCTTCGGAGGCCCCAACCTCACCGTCTGCTCCGGGGCCACCGCCGGCCTGGACGCGATCTGGCTGGCCTGCCTGCTGCTGCGCACCGGCCGTGCCGACCGGGTGGTAGTGGTCGGCACCGAACCGGACGACCCGCAGGCCCAGGCCCTGCACGCGGCCCGCGACGGCGCCACCGCCGGTGCGCCGCTGCGCGCCGGGGCGGCCTGCCTGCTGCTCGGCCACGCCGACGCCGCGCCGCACCCGTTGGCCCTGCTGGGGCCGGTCCGGGCGGGCGTACCCGTCGACGGCACGCCACCCGGCCTCCTGGTCGACGCGGCCGCCGTGGCGGGTGACCACTACGGCGCCGCGGGGGTCGTGCACACCGCGCTGGCCGTACGCCTGGTCGGGGCCGAACCGACGGTCACGGTCCGCTGCGGCGACCCCGTCGACGGCATCCGAGAACTCGACGTCCGGGCGGCGCGGCGATGAGCGGCACGCCACCCCCGGTCGCCGTGCACCGGCTCGCCGGCCCGGACACCGGGACGCCGACAGTGCTGCTGGCGCACGGCATGTCCGACACCTGGCGCAGTTGGCGGCCCCTGGCGCAGCGGCTGCCCACCGGCTGGCGGCTGCTCGCGGCCGAGCTGCCGTGGAAGGCCGGCACCGACCACCGCTGGCGTCGTCGGGGCACCCCGGGGGCCTGGCTCGCCGCTGCCGTCCGTGCCCTGGCCACGCCGCCGGACGTCGTGGTCGGCCACTCGCTCGGCGCGAACGCGGTGCTGGAGATGCTCGCCACCGAACCGGACGTCGCGCCGCGCGGGGCGATGCTCATCGCGCCGTTCTACTGCCCGCCCGACCTGTCGATCACCTGGGCCGTGCACGAGCGGGCGCAGGCCAACTTCGTGCAGATCATCGACGAGGGGCTGCGCCATCGTCTCGGCCACCGCCTGGCCGACCTGGACCCGGAGACCCTGGCCGCGATGCGCGACATCATGGTGGACCGGATCGGCCCGGTGGGCTTCACCACGTTGTTCGACCACTTCACCGCGACCGCCGGCCTGCCACTGCACGCGGTGACCGTGCCGACCATGGTGCTCACCGGTGGCCGCGACCCCGGCCTCGACGGTCCGCGCGTCGGCGCGCTGCGGGCCGAACTGCCCGACGCGCACGTCGTCGTGGAGCCGGACTTCCACCACTTCTGTCATCTCGACCGGGCGGCCGAGGTGGCCCGACACGTCGCGGGCTTCGTCGAGAAGGTCTGCCCCGACCCCGCGATCCGAGGAGGTACGCCGTGACCACGGCGGTTGAGAACGCATCCGTGACGCTGTCCGCCCGACCCGGGTTCGAGGGCGCGAACATCCGCACCTGGATCGGGTTCAAACACTTCGCGTACCTGGTGGAGCAGGGCGTGCTGCAGTGGTTCCGGGAGCGCGGCCACGGCCCCGGGCTGCTCTACCACGAGCACGGGGTGGGGCTGTCCGTCCGAGACTGTTCGCTGCTGCTGCCCGCCGTCCTCGACGTCGACGACACCGCGACTGTGGTGACGACCCCCGCCGCCAACGGTCGGTTCGCGGTGCGGATGGGTGTGCGCCGCGACGCCGACGTCACCGTGTGCCGGGCCCGGGTGCGGGTGGCCCTGGTGCGGGAGGCGGACGTACCGCAGGCCGCGCCGCTGCCGGCGGAGCTGGCCGGCCTCGTGGAGGAGCCGGCCGTCGGCGAACCGGGCGCCCCCGCCGGCGGCGACCCTGGCGACACGTTGCGCGCCGCAGGCGCGGGCTTCGTGTGGCCGTGGCGGGTGCCCTACTTCTACTGCCAGTACTCGCAGCGGATGCAGCACTCCGGGTACGTCCGGCTGCTGGAGGAGGTGGTGGACCGCTACCTCGCCGACCGGGGCGTCTCGGTGGGCCGGATGCTGCGCGAGCGGGGCTGGATCCCGGTGGTCTCCCGCGCCCGGATCGAGGTGCTCGGCGACGCCCACCTCGACGAGCAGATGTGGGTCAGCTTCACGGTCACCGACGTGCTCAAGGACGTCACGTACGACGCCCGGATGGACTGCCACGTCGTCCGCGACGGTCGCCTGGTCCGGGTGGCCACTGCCGGCATCCTGCACGGGTACGCCGTGAGCCGCGGCCCCGAGGCGGGCCGGCTCGCCACCCTCGACGAGGACACCGTGGCGGCACTGACCGGCGGGCGGCGGTGATGGCCGCCAAGCAGCCCCGCCTGTACTTCTCCTTCCGCAGCCCGTACAGCTGGCTGGCCGTGGAGCGGCTGACCCGGGCGCTGAGCCGGCCGCAGGAGGCGCTGGAGTTCATCCCCTACTGGGACCCGGACGCGCGGACCGAGGCGGCGTTGACCGCCCGCGGCGGCACTTTCCACTACGTGCAGATGAGCAAGCCGAAGCACCTGTACCTGCTCCAGGACGCCAAGCGGCAGGCCCAACGGCTGGGACTGTCGATGCGCTGGCCGATCGACATCGACCCGTGGTGGGAGATCCCGCACCTGGGCTGGTTGGCCGCCCGGGAACAGGGCGCGGGGGAGGCGTTCTACCGGGAGGTGATCGCCGCCCGATGGCAACGCGGCGAGGACGTGTGCACCCCGGAGGTGATCTCCGAGGTGGCCGAGCGGGCTGGCGTGGACCCGGCGGTGGTGCTCGGCGCGGTGGACGACGAGGCCGTCCGTGCGGCCGGGGCGCACTGCCTGCTGCGGGCGTACGAGGAGGACATCTTCGGCATCCCCTACCTGCGGCTGGGCCCGCACCGGTTCTGGGGCGTGGACCGGGTCGACGACTTCCTCGCCGCGTACGCCGAGCGGACCGGGACGCCTGTCGCGCCCCCGGCGGTGCCGGCGGGCGTGGGCGGGTACGACACCGACACCGGAGGCGGCTGTGGCTGAGCGACGGAACCCGGAGCAGGAGCGTGCCCACCGCCGCCGGCAGTTGGTGCTCACGCTGCGCGCGTTCGCCCTGGCGGGGTTCGACGAGGGCGCGGGTGGGCACGTCACCGCACGGGATCCGATCGACCCGGACACCTTCTGGATCAACCCGTTCGGGCGGCACTTCGCCCACGTGCGCGACGACGACCTGCTGCGCGTCGACCACACCGGCGACGTGGTCGACGGCTCGGGCCGGATCAACCCCGCCGGGTACGCCATCCACTCGGCCATCCACAAGGCACGACCGGACGTGGTGGCCGCCGCGCACACCCACTCGATCAACGGTCGGGCGTTCTCGGCCCTCGGCCGGCCGCTCGCGCCGATCACCCAGGACGCGTGCGCCTTCTTCGAGGACCACGAGGTCCACGACGAGTACGGCGGTGTCGTCCTCGACGGCGCGGAGGGCGACCGCATCGCGGCGACGCTGGGCACCGGCAAGGCCGTCGTCCTGCGCAACCACGGGCTGCTCACGGTCGGCGGCTCGGTGGCCGAGGCGGCGTGGTGGTTCCTCGCGATGGACCGCTGCTGCCAGGTGCAGCTACTCGCCCAGGCTGCGGGTGACCTGGTGGTGATCCCCGCCGACGCGGCCCGGGCGGCGCGGGCGGACATCGGCACCGCGCAGATCGCCCGGCTGAACTTCCGGCCGGTCGCGGAGCACGTCCTGGCTGTCAGCCCCGACCTCACGCACGGCACCACGCCCAGACAGGAGTGACGAGTGGCCGAGCTGCTGAAGACAATGGTCCGGGACCGGGCCGGCGACGTCGCGCTGACCGACGAGCGGACCACCCGGACGTGGGCCGAGGTGGACCTGTCGGTGGACCGGTGGATCGGTGTGCTGCGCGGGGCCGGCCTGGACGTCGGTGACCGGGTGGCGTTCGTGCTCGGCAACCGGCACGAGACCTTCGAGGCGCTGCTCGCCTGCGTGCACGCGGGACTGGTGGCGGTGCCCGTCAACTGGCACCTCACCGCGCCGGAGATCGCCCACATCCTGGCCGACTGTGGCGCCCGGGCGGTGCTCACCGAGGCGGCGTACGCGCCGAGGGTGCGCGACGCGGTGGCGCGTACGCCGGACGGCCCCGACCTGCTGGTGACTGTCGACGGTGGGGACGGGTGCACGGCGGTGGACGACCTGCCGGTGGGCCCACCCGTCGCGGCGCTCTCCGGTGGCGTGCTGCTCTACACCTCGGGCACCAGCGGACGCCCCAAGGGCGTGGTCAACCCGTTGCTCAAGGTCGGCGCCCCGATCGACCGGGTCGCCGCCACCACCGAGTCGCTCGGCGGCGGGTTGGGCATCCCGACGCAGGGGCAGGCACTGCTGGTCGGTCCCTGGTACCACTCGGCCCAGTTGTTCTTCGCCCAGTTTCCGCTGCTGCGTGGTTGTGGGCTGGTGCTGCGACGCGGGTTCGACCCGGTCGAGGTGCTGCGGGTGATCGACGAGGAGAAGATCACGATCAGTCATCTGGTGCCGACCCAGTTCATCCGCCTGCTCCGGGTCGAGGCGGCGACCCGGGCGGCGTTCTCCGGCGCGAGCCTCGCCCGGATCTGGCACGGCGGAGGCCCCTGTCCGCCGGAGACCAAGCAGGCGATGATCGACTGGTGGGGGCCGGTGTTCGTGGAGTACTACGCCGCGACCGAGGCCGGCATCGTCACCCTCGCCGACTCGCACACCTGGCTGGCCCGACCCGGCACGGTGGGCCGGCCGGCGCCGCCGACCGAGGTGGTGGTGGTCGACGACGAGGGCCGGCCGGTGCCCGCCGGGCAGGAGGGCCAGGTGGCTGTGCGCCGGCCCCCGGGCCGGGGTTTCCACTACCACAACGCCCCGGAGCAGACCGAGCAGGCGTACGTCGCCCCGGACACGTTCACCGTCGGCGACCTGGGCCGCCTGGACGCCGACGGCTATCTGTTCCTCACCGGCCGCTCGGCGGAGCTGATCGTCACCGGCGGCGTGAACGTCTATCCCGCCGAGGTGGAGGCGGTGCTGTCCACGCACCCCGCCGTGCAGGACAGTGTGGTCATCGGTGTGCCGGACGAGGAGTTCGGCGAGCAGGTCCGGGCGGTGGTGCAGCTCGACCCGGCGTGGCCGGCCGAGGGTGTCGAGCAGGTCCTCGACGCGCACTGCCGGACCAGCCTGGCCGGTTTCAAGGTGCCGCGCTCGTACGAGGTGGTCGACCGGATTCCCCGCGAGCCCACCGGCAAGCTGCCCCGTCGGGCGTTGCGGGACCGCTACCGACCGGCCACGGTGTCACCGGGTCTGCTCGCGGATCCGGCGAGCTACCTGACCGGCGTACCGCACGACGAGTTCGCCCGCCGCCGACGGGACGCGCCGGTGGCCTGGGTCGAGGAGGTCGAGCTGACCCGTACCGACCAGGACCGGTCGGTACGGTCCCGGGGCCGGGGTTTCTGGGCCGTCACCCGGCACGCCGCGGTGTCCGAGGTGTCCCGTGATCCGGCGACGTTCTCGTCGGCGGCCGGCGGGGCGTTCCTCGCCGATCCCCGGACACCTGAGGATCTGCACCGCAACCGGCAGCTTCTGATCAATATGGACGCCCCGGAGCACGCGTGGGTGCGGCGGCTGGTGGCGGGGGCTTTCACGCCCCGCGCGGTGGGCCGACTGGGTGAGCTGGTGACGCGGCACGCCGAGGAGGTGGTCTCGCGGGCGGTGGCCGCGCGCGACATCGACGTGGTGGCGGACCTCGCGGCCGAGCTGCCGCTGCTCGTCCTCACCGACCTGCTCGGCGTGCCACGGGAGGACCGCCGGTTGCTGTTCGACTGGAGCAACAACCTGGTCGGGTTCGACGATCCACGCTACGGCGGCGGCAGCGTGCAGCGCTACCGGGACACCTTCGCGGCGGCCTTCTCCTACGTCCGCGAGTTGGCGGCGCAGCGACGGGCCGCGCCCACCGACGACCTGCTCAGTCTCCTCGTGCACGCCGAGGCCGACGGCCGGGGCCTGACCGACGCGCAGCTGTGCCAGTTGTGGCTGCTGCTGGTCATCGCCGGCAACGAGACCACCCGGCATCTGATCTCCAACGGGGTGCAGGCGTTGCTGGAGCACCCCGAGCAGCGCGATCGGCTGATCGCCGAGCCCGCCCTGACCGCGAGCGCGGTCGAGGAGCTGCTGCGCTGGGTCACACCGATCATGCAGTTCCGGCGCACCGCCACCCGCGACACGGTCCTCGACGGCACCCGCATCGCGGCCGGGGACAAGGTCGTCATCTACTACGCCTCGGCCAACCGGGACCCTGCCGCGTTCCTCGACCCCGACCGGCTGGACCTCGCCCGCGACCCGAACCCGCACCTGGCGTTCGGTATCGGCCCGCACTTCTGCCTGGGCGCGCACCTGGCCCGGCTGGAGATGGCGGCCTTCCTCACCGCGATCCGTCCGCATCTGGGCCGGCTCCGACTGACCGGGCCGGTACGCCGGATGCGGACCAACTTCATGAACGCCGTCACCGCGATGCCCGCGCGCTTCGACGTCGCGCCGGAAGGGGAGTGACCCCATGCCACTGGACCTGCACTGGTTCCTGCCGACGCACGGCGACGGCCGCGACCTGGCCGAGCCCGCCCGTGGTCGCGGCGCCCGGCCGTCCCGGATCACCCGCCGTCCGCCGGACATCGGCTACCTGGCGCAGGTGGCGCGCGCCGCCGACCGGTTGGGTTTCGCCAGTGTGCTCACGCCCGCCGGGTTGTTCTGCGAGGACCCGTGGGTGGTGGCGTCCGCGCTGGCCGCGCAGACCGAGCGACTGAAGTTCATGATCGCGTTACGACCGGGCCTCGCCTCGCCCACGCTTGTCGCGCAGATGGCCGCGTCCCTGCAACGGGTCTCGGCGGGTCGGGTGCTGCTCAACATCGTCGCTGGCAGCGATCCGGACGAGCAGCGTCGCTACGGCGACTGGCTGGACCACGACGCCCGCTACGCCCGCGCCGAGGAGTTCCTCACCGTGCTGGGTGGACTGTGGGGCGGCCAGCCGGTCGACCACGACGGTGAGCACTACCGGGTGAAGGCCGCTCTGCTGGCCCGGCCGCCGGCCACCGCTCCGGCCGTGTTCCTGGGCGGGTCCTCGCCGGCGGCGCAGCGGGCGGCCGCCCGGCACGCGGACGTGTATCTGGCCTGGGGTGAGACGCCGGCCCAGCTCGGCGAGCTGTTGGGTCGGGCACGCGAGCAGGCGGCGGAGGTCGGCCGCACACTGCGCACCGGGAGTCGGCTGCACGTGATCACCAGGGACACCGCGCGGGAGGCGTGGGCGGAGGCGGACCGGCTGCTCGCCGGCGTCGACCAGGCGCGGATCGCCGCCGCTCGGCAGCGCTTCGCCCGCACCGACTCGGAGGGCCAGCGGCGGGCCGCGGCGTTGCACGCGGACGGCAACGCCCGGATGGAGGTGTACCCGAACGTCTGGGCGGGCTACTCCCTGATCCGCCCCGGTGCCGGTGCGGCGCTGGTGGGCAGCCACGAGGAGGTCGCCGAGCGGATCGCCGAGTACCACGCCGCAGGGGTGGACCATCTGATCCTGTCCGGGCAGCCGCACCTGGAGGAGGCGTACTGGTTCGGCGAGGGAGTGTTGCCGCTGCTGCGCCACGACGGTCTCCTCGACCCCGCGACCGACGCGCACGCCGCGACCGATGCGGACGCCGGGCCCCGGCGGACCCCGGAGCTGGCGGTGGGCCGATGAGCCGGCCCGTCGCGGAGCTGCCGATGACCGCGCTGATCGGCAACCCCAAACCCCATTCCCGTACGCGGACCGTCGCGCTGGCCACCGCGGCCGCCCTGCACTCCCGACTGGCCCACTGCCCGAACCCGGTCGGAGCGCCGACGGTGATCGACCTGGCCGAGCTGACTGCCGAACTGGTCGGTCAGGGCAGCCGGCCGGAGATTCTCGACGAGGTGCTGGAGGCGGTACGCCGGCCGGGGCTGCTGCTGGTGGCCAGCCCCACGTTCAAGGCGGCGTACAGCGGCCTGCTGAAGCTCTTCGTCGACGTGCTGCCCCGGGGCGCGCTGACCGGGGTGGTGGCGGTGCCGTTGATGACGGCCGCCCGGTCCGGTCACCGGCATGTCGTCGACACCTACCTGGGCGCGCTGCTGGCCGAGGTGGGCGCGTACGTGCCCGTGGCCGGCCTGTGTGTGCTGGAGCGAGAGTTGGACACGGCGGAGGTCGGCATCGAGCGCTGGCTGGACCGGGCGACGCCGGCGGTGGTCGACGCGCTCGCCGGGGTGCCCGGCGTGCCGGCCGAGCCCGGAGTCAGCCGGCGTTGACCTCGGTGTCGTGCTTGCGGCGCATCCGGCTGATCCAGCCCTGTGCCGTGTGCACGGGAACGTCGAAGTGCTCGGCGACGGCGCTGATCGTGCCGACCTGCTCGTAGACCGCCTCCAGGTCCGCCGGGTCGGGCGCCCGGCGGTACGCGCGACCGGCCTTGAGTCGGCTGAGCCGGTCCGGTTCGCCGGCCCGGCGTGCGGGCCGGGGCGGCAGCGGTCGCGGTGCGGTCTCGGTGGCGGTGGTCGCGGGGACCGGTCCGACCGTCACGGCCGGACGGGGCGCGGCTTCGGCGCGGCTCCTGTCCCGGTCCTGCGGGGGGATGAAGGCGCGCAGCAGGGCATCGAAGTCGACGTAGGGCAGCTCGCCGGTCAGACCGGCGCTCTGCGGCGCGCGGACGGTGAGCTCCCGTACGACCGGGTGCCCGTTGCCGGTCTCCAGACGCACGACGGTCTGGGCCACCGGGCCGGTGATCTCCTCACCGTCGTCCTCAACGGGCACGATGGTGATGATGTATTGACTCACGACGATGCCTTTCCTGCGCATCTCCGGGCGAGCCAGTGCGGCTTCCGGCCCCCCGGTCAACCCTGTCGGGTTTGACCTGTGGTGGGAGACAAGATATCAGATTCCCGCAGGCAGAAGGCGAGATATCCGACACTCGCCACGGGACGCCTATCCTTCATCTCCGTTTTATTGTGGGCATCAACGCTCAAACCGGGCTCTCCGGGTCACAGACCCTCGATCCTCGGTCCTCGCTCGCGGATCGACAGCCCGGGACACCAGCAACGCGGCCAGCCCGGCCCGCGACGACACCCCCGTCTTGCGGAAGATCCGGGTCAGGTGGGCCTCCACCGTCTTGACCGTCACGTACACCTGGTCCGCCGCCTCGGCGTTGCTCGCACCGGCGGCCACGAGCCGGGCGATGTCCCACTCCCGCCGGGTCAGCGTCAGCTCCCCGCCGGCGGCCGCGGCCGGCAGGCGACCCGCGGCTCCGGCCGCGCGGCTCTGCTCGGCGGCCACCGAGCGGCGCAGCGGCGGGGAGTCGACAAGCTCCGCGATACGGCGGGTCTCGGCGAGTTCGACCTCCGCCGCCGACCACTCCCGGGCGTCGCACAGGGCCCGCGCGCGCACCAAGCGCGCCGACGCCTCCTCCAGCCTCCATCCCAGACTCGCGAAGGTGTCGGCCGCCGCGGCGGCCAGCTCCGCGGCGCAGCGCGGATCCGCCTCCAGCGTCAGCCGCGCCCGGGCGGTCCGGGTCAACGCGCTCTGCCCGCGCAGCCCCAGCCGCTCGGCGTACCCCTCCGCCACGGCCAACCAGCGCGCGGCCTCGTCGCACCGACCGGCCTTGTGGGCCGTCTCGGCCAGGGCCGAGGCCCAGCAGGCCCGGTTGGTCACCTCGACCTGGCCGAGACCATCACCGCCGCAGGCGCGCAGCAACGTCGACGTCGAGCCGGCCCGGTCGCCGGCGAGGAAGCGCAGACGCACCGACACGCGCTGACTAGCCCCGTCGTACCAGTTCTCGCGGCGGGTGCTGGCGTCCAGCACGGCGGTGTCGGCCAGGTGGCGCGCCGCCGCCGGGCCGCTGCGCCACGCCACCGCGATGGCCCGGTACGCGCGCGCCAGCGCCACCATCGGGTCGATGCCCATGGCGACGGCCACCTCCTCGGCGTCCTCACCCTCGACCCGGGCCCGGTCCAGGCTGCCCAGTCGGGCGGTCACCGCGCAACGGCCCACCAGCAGCCAGGGGGTCAGCGCCACGAGACCCCCGCGGCAGCAGATGTCCAGCGCACGGTCGAAGTGGTGCAGGGCGGAGCGTTCCCGCTCGTGGAAGTACTCGGCCCAGCCCAGCAGGGCCAGCAGGTCCGGGTGCCGGGCGAGGTCGGTGTCGGCGAACGCGTCCACCTCGGACGACGCCCGATCCAGCGTCTCGGGCACCCGGATCCCGCAGTCGGCGTACGCGGCCACGAACGACTGCACCACCGCCGCCGTGGTCGCGCAGACCGCCGAGCCGGTGCGTTCGGCCAGCGGGCCCAGACTCCGGGCGTGCTCCGCCGCGTCGGGCGCCGCGCAGAGGGCGCCGGCGATCGCGGCCTCGACCGTCAGCAGGAAGTGAGTGTGCGGCTCCACCTGCCCATCCCGGTACGGCAGCAACAGCGCGTACGCGTCGAACGGCCGGCCCAGCAGGCGTTCCACCCGCGCCCGTGCGGCCACCGCCCGCAGTCGCTTGTCGCAGTCGGGGAGAGGACGGCGGGTGAGTTCCTGTAGCAGGGTGCGGGCCTGGCGCAGTTGACCCGCACCGACAAGCGCGTCCGCCATCGCGAACTCCAGTCGCGTACGGCGTGGTTCGGTGACCTCGGCGGCGGGCAGCAGCCGCTGGACGTTCGTCAACCACCGGATCGCGTCGAGCCGGGGCACGAGACCGCTCTCCGCCGCCTCGATCAGCGCGTCGGCGGTCGCCGGTTCGGCGCACTGGCCGCTTGCCGACAGGTGTTCGGCGTACCGGGTGACCGGATGCCCGAGCTCGCGCAGGACGCGGGCCGCCGTCGCGTGCAGGCGTCGTCGCCGGCCGGGAGACAGCGAGCGGTACACCACGGTGCGGTCCACCTCGTGACGGAACCGCAGGGTCGACGCCTCCGTGGGGTCGGTCCGCAGCAGGTCGACGGCCACCAGCGCGTCGAGCAGGTCGCTGGTGACCTCCGGGCCGCGATCGGCGAGGGCCGCGGCCAGCGCAGGCTCGAACCCGTCCGGGCACACCGCGACGGCCTCCAGCATCCGCCGCTGCTCGTCGGTGAGCGCGTCGAGGTCGAGCTGGACCGCGCCTGTGACATCGACGGGCAGCTCGGCGGGCAGGCCGCGCAGGGCGGCGACCGGGCCGTCCAGTGCGCCCGGGCGGTAGGCGAGGACGTAGCGGGGCACGCCGCCGGAGAGCACGTGGACCCGCTGGGCGGCGCGTCCCTCCGCCAGCCCGAGCAGCGCGGCGACGCTGGCGGGATCCAACGGTGTCAGGGTGACCGCCCGGCGGCTCAGGTGGATGCCGGCGGCGAGCGCGGTGGTCACCCGGGTCGGCATCTGCCGCGGCCGGTACGCGGTGACCCACAGCAGACCCGCGGGCGGCGCCTGCGCGAGTCGACTCAGCAGCGTGGCCGTCGCGGGTGACGCGCCGTGCAGGTCGTCCAGGAGCAGCAGCAGTGGACCGCCGGCGCGGAGCGCAGTGGAGGGCTCCTCCGGCAGCGCGGCGAGGACCTGCCCGATCTGGTGGCCGTCGTGGCCGGTCGCGGCGAGCACCGGCACCCCGGCTCGTCGGGCTCGTGCGGCGACCTCGCGCAGCAGCCGGGTCTTACCGGTGCCGGGGTCACCCACGAACTCGATCATGGCGGGTTGGCCGTCGTGGACCCCGGCCAGGGCGCGGTCGAACAGGTCGAGCGCACAGTTGCGCCCGACCAGGGGGTCGAGAGGGTCGCCCGCCGGTGGCGGGGCGAACTCCTCCTCGCTGATGTTCATCGGCGCTCCACGACGGACACCCGCACCGTGCGGCCCGTCGGCGTACGCCATCGGGTCGGACGCGGTGCGCGTTGGCTCAGCATCAACTGCCACCCCCAGGATCTGTCCCGTTCGGGCCTCTCGGCGTGCCCGATACCGGCGGTGCCAATTGCCGGCGCTCGGGCGAGCGGCAGGTGCAACTCTAGGTCCGCGTGCCAAGAACTGCGATCGCGGGACCGGTTGCTCCTATTGCCGAAGAGAGCAAATGTTGATGCCCAAAAACCGAAATAGCGGACTTGAGTCTTGACACAGCGCACGCCGCCAGTTGCGTTGAGTTCACGACAATGTGGGGTTTCCCCTACTGTCGCATCGTTCCCCGTCGCTTAATGTCGACCCCGGCGGTGCGACGCCTTCTGGGGGGACTTCGGATGACCGTTCCGTACCGATCCTATCTGGACAATTCGTCAGATGCCGAGGTGATGCTCAACGAGTCGGAACGATGGCACGCATTTCAGTGCCTTTTACCGCCACGTGCGGCGGTTGCCGACGCGTTCCTCACCCGGGGCATCAGCCCGCTGCTGCACGGCCTTCAAGCCACCGGCGAACTGTCCGCCTGGTCATTCACCCGACAGTCGCCACGGGTGGTGAGTCTGCACCTGCTCGGCAGTGCGCCACGACTGCTGGCGGCCCGACTGGCGGGGCTCTGCCTGGCGGTCGGGGCCCAGGGGCCCGTGCACCTGCCGCACCTCGCCGCTCCGCCGGCGCGCGATCCCCGGCTTGTCGACGTGGCGGTCGACCTGATCGGGATGACCCCGGGGCGGCAGGCCCGCCTCGGCGCCGCCGTGGACGTGGCGATGGTGGCGGCCATACGCAGTTGCCCCGCCCTGCGCGGCGACAGCGACCTCGCTGCGACCGAGGCGGTGGCGGCGCTGCCGAGCGGCCGCTGGCAGCGGATCGCCACCGCGCTGCAGACCGAACGCCACCCGCTGACCTGCTGGTCACACCTGCTGGAGGCGTTCCGCCGCGCACCCGGCTACGAGGGCGCGATGACGTTCGACCTGGTCCACCTGCTGCACAATCAGCTCGGCCTCACCAAGCGCGACGAGCAGCGGGTGCACGCGGGTCTGATCCGTTCCCTGTCGCGGCGTCGGCCCGGCGCACGCCGGTCGCCCCGCTCGCACCTGAGCGTCCCGCACCCCGGGCCGGTCCGCCCGAAGCGGTGAACGAGGCACGCGGCGCCCTGGCCGTCGACCGACCGGCGAGGAGTCGACGTGATCGCGCAACGCCTGCGGCACCGAGGTGCGTGCGGTGTTCCGGCGCGCAGGCGTACGCCGGAACACCGCGGGCGCAGGGTCAGCGTGCCAGCCACTGCCGGTAGGACGTCGGCGCGAGCACGGCGCCCTCCTTGGCGATCAGCACGTCGCCGGGAACGGCCGCGAACATGCCGGCACTGTCGTCGGCGGTGACGGTGCGCGGGTCGTCGTGCGCGGCGAGGGTGATCCGGCCCAGCTCGTCGAGCGCGAACACGTCGGGGCCGGCGACGTTGCGGACGCCCAGCAGGGGAGCGCCCACGGTGACGTCGGCGACGGCCTGGGCCACGTCGGCCGCGGCCATCGGCTGCACGGGGGTGCGGGGCAGGCGTACGCCGCTCTCGTCGGCGGTCCAGGAGATGACCGCGTCGATGAACTCGAAGAACTGCGTGGCGCGGACGATCGAGTACGGCACCGCGCTGGCCTTGAGGATGTCCTCCTGGAGCACCTTGGCGCGGTAGTAGGCCAGGTCGGGCACCTGGTCGACGCCGAGGATGGACAGGATCACCGCGTGACCGACACCGGCCCGCTCGGCGGCTGTCACGAGGTTGTCCATGGTCGTCTGGAAGAAGGCGGGGGAGGCGTCGTCGAAGGTCGGCGAGTTGGTCAGGTTGACGACGACGTCGGCGCTCGTGAGCGCCTCGGGCAGGCCCTGCCCGGTGAGGAGGTCGACACCCGTCGACTGCGAGTGCGGGACCGCCTCGTGCCCGCCCGCTCGCAGGATCGTGACGACCTGGGACCCGATCAGTCCGGTCCCGCCCAGTACGGCGATCTTCATATCCGTTCCACCTTCCCTGCCTGTTTGTCCGTCGTGTCCCTACGACACTTAACTCGGACTTCCTATGTCCGAGAACTATACTCGGACATGATGAATCCGAGTATCGGGGTGGCTAGGGTGAGGCGATGAAGATGTCCGGCGGGGTCGAGTGGGCGCTGCACTGCTGCGTCGTGCTCACGGCCAGCAGCAGGCCCGTCCCCGCAGCCCGGCTCGCGGAGCTGCACGACGTCTCCGGCAGCTACCTCGCCAAACAGCTCCAGGCGCTTGCCCGCGCCGGGCTCATCCACTCCGTGCAGGGCAAGTCGGGCGGATACGCGCTGACCCGCGCTCCGGAGAGCATCAGCCTGCTCGACGTGGTCCACGCCGTCGACGGGCCGGGTCCCGCCTTCGTCTGCACCGAGATCCGCCAGCGCGGCCCGCTGGCCAGCCCACCCGAGGCCTGCACCCGCGCGTGCCCGATCGCCCGCGCCATGTCGAGTGCCGAGAAGGCGTGGCGCGCCGCCCTGGCCGCTGTCACGATCGCCGATCTCGCCCGCGACGTGGCCGCCGACTCCGGCCCCGAGGCGCTGCCCGGCGTCAGCGCGTGGCTCACCGGCGACAGCGCCGGCTGACCGCGCTCAGCCGGTGTGGCGTACCTCGGTGTCCCAGATCTGCGCCCATGGACGCCGCAGCCCCCGGCAAACCAGGATCGGGCCGCCGTTCTCGTCGTTGTCCACCTCGACCCGCTGATCCACCCGCCCGGCGGGCGCGCACTGCTGGAACCAGGCGTTCAGCGCGTCGGGGCGCTCCCAGCCGACGACGATGACCACGTCCGCGTCGGCGGGCGGACGGCCGAAGTCGACCATGCTGTTGTGCCCGGAGTACGCCCGGGGAAGCCCACGGGCCGGGCCGTAGCGGGCGATCGCCCCGGCCTCCCCGTAGTTGCCGGTCAGGATGACCGCCCGCGCGCGCTCCTGCGGTGGCAGGTCACGATGGACAGCGGCGACCGAGTCGGCGAACGCCGGCCAGCCGATGGTCTCGCCGGCGTCGTAGTTGACGTCGACCACGAAAGCGGGCAGCCGCTCGGCCGGCAGCACCGGCAGCAGCAACACGACGTTGGGCAGGAGGAACAGCACGGCGCCCGCCGCGAGCACACCCCGCCGCAGCCACGCCGACCCGCGCGACGCCCAGGCGGCGGTCACCACCGCGCCGGCGGCGGCGAGCACGAGCAGCAGAGGCGCGTCGTAGTAACCCTTGCCGCCGGCGACCAGGACGACGCCGACGACGACCACCCAGGCCCAACCCACCGCGCGGTACGCCCGCCACGTCGGCCGGCGCAGCAGTGCGACGAGACCGGCGATCCAGATCGGCACGGCGTACGGGCTGATGATGAGGAACTGCAGGATGAACGCGTCGAGGCGACCGCTGTACGAGCTGTCGCCGTCGGCGATGGAGGCGGCCACACCGAGCTGCGGGAAGCCGTGCGCGGCCTGCCAGATCAAATTCGGCGCGGCCAGCAGCACGGCGATCCCGGCGGCGGCGAGAACCCACTTCTCGCGCAGCAGCCGACGCGGCCCGGCGATCAGCACCCCGGCCAGCAGACCCACGGCCAGCAGCGCGGGCAGCAGCTTGTTGAGCATGCCCACCCCGAGCACCAGCCCGAGCGCGAGCGCCCACCGGTTGTCCCCGGTGCGCAGCAACCGCACCGCACACCACGCCACCGCGAGCCAGACCAGCAGGTCGACGGTCGTGGTGCTGAGCAGGTGCCCGCTGGCGAGCACGATGCCGGACAGCGCGGCCAGCACCGCCGCGAAGCTCTGCCCGCCCCGACCACCGCCCAGCTCGCGGGCGATGGCGGCGACCAGCACGACCGCCACGCCGGCCAGCAGCGCCGACGGCGTACGCAGCACCACCAGGTTGCCCGGCGCGATCGTGTCGAGCAGCCGGGCCAGCGCCGGAACGAGCGGGCCCTGGTCGACGTAGCCCCAGGCCAGGTGCCGGCCGCAGAGCAGGAAGTAGAGCTCGTCGCGGTGATAGCCGTAGCGGCCGGCGAGCAACAGCAGCGTCACGCTTGTCGCCGCGGCCACCAGCCACGGCCCCCGCGCACGTGGACCGGGCTGCGGCAGGCGCCCCGGCTCGCACGACGGCCCCGGCCGGTGCGGTCGATCGGTGTCGATGGCGGGCTCGCTCACCGCCCCATCATCGCCGCTGCGGCCGGCGCGTGGGTGCCCGAAAGCCTGCGGGTGCGGGTGCCCTGAGCAGGTGCGAAGATCAGTTTGGTAACTCGGACCGAGAGGACGACATGCGATACCGCACTCTGGGCGCCACCGGCACGGTGGTGTCGACCCTGTGTCTGGGCACGATGACCTTCGGCAAGGAGACCGACGAGGCGGGCAGCTTCGCGCAGCTGGACCGGTTCGTCGAGGCCGGCGGCACGTTCCTCGACACCGCCGACGTCTACTCCACGGGCGTCTCCGAGGAGATCGTCGGCCGCTGGCTGCGGGCACGCCCGGACCTGCGGGACCGCCTCGTCATCGCCACCAAGGGCCGCTTCCCGATGGGCCCGGGCGCGAACGACGCCGGCCTGTCCCGGGTGCACCTCACGCGCGCCCTGGACGCCAGCCTCCGGCGGCTCGGCGTCGAGGCCGTCGACCTGTACCAGGCGCACGCGTGGGATCCGCTGACCCCGCTGCCGGAGACCCTGCGCTTCTTCGACGACGCCGTGCGCGCCGGCAAGATCCGCTACGCGGGGGTCAGCAACTTCACCGGTTGGCAGTTGCAGAAGGCCGCCCTGCTCACCCAGCATCTCAACCTCACCCCGATCGTGACCCTCCAGCCGCAGTACAACCTGCTGGCCCGGGAGATCGAGTTCGAGCTGGTGCCGGTCTGCGAGAACGAGGGCATCGGCATCCTGCCGTGGTCGCCGCTGGGCGGCGGCTGGCTGACCGGCAAGTACCAGCGCGACAGCACGCCCACCGGCGCCACTCGACTCGGCGAGAACCCCGAGCGCGGCGTGGAGGCGTACGCGGGTCGCAACGCCGAGGAGCGCACCTGGCGGGTGCTCGACACTGTCGGCCAGATCGCCCGGGACCGTGGCGTGTCCATGTCGGCGGTGTCGCTGGCCTGGCTGGCGGCCCGACCGGCGGTCACCTCGGTGATCCTGGGCGCGCGGACCACCGAGCAGCTCGACGACAACCTGACCGCCGCCGAGCTGGTTCTCGACGCCGAGCAGATGCGGTTGCTGGACGAGGCGAGCGCTCCGCTGGTCGGCGACTACCCGTACGGCGGCGCCGGCATGCGCCAGCGTGGCCGCGACCTGCCGACCGGGTCATGATTCCTCCCTTCCCCGAGCCCACCAGCCCGGCCGGCAGCCGCTCCGAGGTGTTCCTGCGCTACCTCGACTACTTCCGCGAGTCCGTGGTGGCCAAGGTGTATTCGCTGGCGGAGCCGGAGCTGCGGCAGAGCCGTCTGCCGTCCGGGTGGACCCCGTTGGAGCTGCTCACGCACCTGCGTCACGTCGAGCTGCGCTGGATCGAATGGGGTTTCCAGGGCCGGGCGGTCGCCGAGCCGTGGGGTGACCGCCGCGACGACCGCTGGTACGTCGCCCCCGACGAGACCCGCTCCGACCTGGTGGCGGCGCTGCGGGCGCAGGGCGCGCACACCACCGCCGTGGTGTCGGCGCACGACCTGGCGGAGATCGGCGCGCCGGGCCCGCGCTGGAACGGCGCCGACCCGGCCTCGCTGGAGCGGGTGCTGTTCCACCTCGTCCAGGAGTACGCCCGCCACCTCGGCCACCTCGACGTGGTCGCCGAACTCGCCGGCGGCCCGACCGGCAAGTGAGCCCTCCGGCGGGCATTGCCGGGCCGGTCGGCGAAGGAGAATGGACCGATGCCGCTGCTCGTCATGCCCGCCCTGCCCGCCGGAAGTCTCGCCAGCAGAGAGCAACCCCGCCTTGCGGTACGCCCCGGGGTGGCGCTGCGGCCGTGGCACGACGGAGACGCTCCGGTCGTGCGGGCGGCGTTCGACTGTCCGGCGATCCAGCGGTGGCATGTGCTCCGGTTGGACGACGAGGCCGAGGCCCGGGCGTGGACGGCGCAGTGGGTCGGCCGTTGGCGTGCCGAGACGGCCGCCAGTTGGGCCATCGTCGACGTCGACGACCGGCCGGTCGGCCAGGTGGGATTGCGGCAGGTGTCGCTGGTGGAGGCGTCGGCGGACGTGTCGTACTGGGTGCTGCCCGCCGCGCGCGGCGCAGGGATCGCCGCCGCGGCGCTGCGGGCGCTGACCCGGTGGAGCTTCGCGGCGGGATTGCACCGGCTGGGTCTGGAGCACTCGACCGCCAACGCGGCGTCGTGCCGGGTGGCTACGCGCTCGGGCTTCACCGCCGACGGTGTGGTGCGGGGTTCGGTGCGGCACGCCGACGGCTGGCACGACATGCACCTGCACGCGCGGCTGCGCACCGACGGCCCGATCTGATCACCCGATCTGCTCGGTGGTCGGCGCGGATGTCGTCGGCGCCGCCGCGTCCTCGGCGTCGCGCCGCATCGCCCGGGGCAGGCGCAGCGCGACGATGCCGGTGGCCAGCAGGCCGCCGACGCCCGCGACCACAAGGGTCACCGGAGCCGACGTGGCGTCGAGCAGCAGACCACCGGCGAGGTAGGACGTCGCGGCGGCGACACCGATCGCGCCGTACAGGTTTCCGAAGACCCGCCCGAGCAGGCCCGCGGGAACCGTGCGTTGCAGCAGCGTGCTGGAGGCGACGTCCATGGCCGCCAATCCGAACCCCCGGACCCCCTGCACGGCGATCGCGGCGGCGACGGCCCAGGCGAGCCCGGTCAGCAGGTTCCCGACACTGCTGACCCCGAAGCCCACGATCAGCAGCAGCGGCATCGACGCCCGGGTGCCCCACCGCGACAGGATGGCGTAACCGGCGACAAGTCCGACGCCGACCGCGCCCAACAGCAGTCCGACGGCGGAATTGCCCACCGCGAAGGTGTCGCGGGCCAACAGCAGCAGCGCCACGTCGTCGACCCCGTTGAAGGCGACCACCGCGGTGAAGCCCAGGAAGATCACCCGTACCGTGGGAACACTCCACAGGTAGCCGATTCCCGCTCTGGCCTGTCGCAGCAGGGACGGCTGGCGCGCGTTGCCGGTCACCGCCGGCAGGGAGGGGAGCGTCGCCAGCAGCACGGCCGAGAGGAGAAACGACACCGCGTCGACGAGCAGCAGGCCACGCACTCCGACCAGCGGGAACAGGGCCGCGGCGAGGAGCGGGCCGGCCGCCTCCGCCGCGTTGGAGCCGAACCCGATGGTGGAGTTGGCGGTCTCCAGGTCACGGTCGGCGCACAGTGCGGGCACCGCCGCCCGAGACGCCGGTTGGAAGACCTGCGCGGCGGTGGCGCGGATCGCGACGAGGGCCAGCAGCACCGGCAGCGGAGGCAGCGTCAGCACGATCACCAGCAGGACCGCGGCCTGGACGAGTTCGCAGGCGACCATCACCCGGCGGAGGTTGAGCCGGTCGGCGAGGGCACCGCTGAACGGACCCAGCAGCGACGGCGCGAGATCTCCGACGAGCAGCAGGAGGGAGACCGCCAGCGCCTTCCCCGTCGTCTCGGCGACGTGGAACATGAGCGCGACAAGGCTGAGCGAATCGCCTGCGTACGAGACGAGTCGGGCCGAGAACAGAGCGCGAAAGGGCCGATTGCGGCGAAGCAGTTGCGTGGGGCGCAGCGAGTCGCCGCCAGCAGCCGCGCCGGACATCGTGAGTCCCCCGATTCGTGGAGGTGAGCAGAGGCACGAAGCGTGCTGCCGTTGCCACACCGATGCGGGGCGCGGATGCGTCACGAACAGCGCCGTTCACCGACCAGCCTCCGGATGACGATAGCCATTGCGGGGTCGAGGAGCGTGTGATTAACGCCGGCGCCGGTCAGCGAACGCCGGCGGGTTCGGCCGGTCGCGGTTGCGGGGCCGTCGGCCAGGTGAGCCGGCGTACGCCGGGCACCAGCGACGTGCCGACGCAGGAGGCCAGGACCAGCAGGCCGGCGACCGCGAGGGGTGCGGGCGCCGAATCCGCTCAGCGGGCCTGCGCCCAGCCGACGAAACGCGGGGTCAGGTCGGGTAGCGCCACACCGGTGTTGAGCGCGGTGAGATCGGCTTCGGCCTGCTTCTGGACTGTCGCCAGGTGCGTCAACAGACCCGGGCGATCCTCGCGATACTCGCCGAGCAGACGCAGCTTCGCGGTCGAGCACGGCCAGAGGATGCCGCAGACCGGGCAGCGCCACGACGGGCGCAACGGGGAGTGCGTCGACTTCCTGGTCTTTCCTTCGGTGTGTGGCACGGGTTCTCCTCCTGGGTCGGCAGCTGGAAGCGGGGCCGCTTCTGGTCGCGGAAGCGGCCCCGCCACGAACGCGTCCGCCGGTTCGGGTCCCTGCCGGCCGCGCCGTCTATACCGCACTTTCCCGGGAGTCTCTGGACAAGCACACAGCGTTACGTAATCTCCTTGGCGCAGCCCTTTTGCTCTCAGGGAGGAACGGCATGAACCACGCCTTTGTCGCAGCGCTCGCCGAGGCGGGTCATACGGCCGAGAGCCTCGCCGACCGGATCGGTGTGCACCCGAAGACCGTTGCCCGGTGGGCGAACCCGGGCCACGTGCCCCAGAGTCGACACCGTGCGAGCGTCGCGGAGCTGCTGGCGCGCGACGCCGAGGCACTGTGGCCGGACGCCCTTCGTCGTCGCGAACCGGTGTGGTTCCGACCCTGGGTCGACATCGAACGCGAGGCGGTGACGCTGCGGTCGTTCGAGCTGGCGTGGGTGCCCGGGCTGCTCCAGACCGAGGCGTACGCCCGGGCGACCCTGGCCGGCGGGGTGCTGACACCGGACGCGGTCGACGAGTTCACCGCGGCGCGGATCGGCCGGCAGTCGATTCTCGACCGGGACGCCGACGGGCCGCTGCTCATCGCCCTGCTCGACGAGGGGGTGCTGCGTCGGCGCGTCGGCGACGACCGCGCGTTGATGGCGGCGCAGCTCACGCGCCTGCTCGACTACGTGGAGACGGACACTGTGCAGCTCCAGATCGTGCCGGCGGACGCGCCCAGCTACCCCGGGCTCGACGGGCCGTTCACCATCGCCGACCTGCCGGACGGCTCGCGGGTCGCGCACGTCGACAGCGCCGCGCAGGCGCAGATCCTCGACCAGACATCGGAGCTTGTTAGCCTGGAACGGCGGTGGGAGCGGATTCGCGGCGAAGCGCTGCCCCGGGGACGTTCCTTGCACCTTCTCAGAGAAGCGGCGGCATCATGGACATGACCGGGGCGCGGTGGCGCAAGAGCACGAAGAGCGGCGGCAACGGCGGCAACTGCGTCGAGGTCGCCGACAACCTCCCGGGCGTGGTCCTCGTCCGGGACACGAAGGATCGCGACGGCGCGACGCTCACGTTCAGCCCGCAGGCGTGGCGAAGCTTCGTCGCCAGGGCACGCGACGCCCGCTGACCGTCCACATCGCGCGTACCGCACGCCGGCCCGGCGTGATCAGCGGACGCCGGCGGGTTCGGCCGGTTGCGGTTGCGGGGCCGTCGGCCAGGTGAGCCGACGTACGCCGGGCACCAGCGACGTGCCGGCGCAGGAGGCCAGGACCAGCAGTCCGGCGACCGCCAGGGGTACGGGCGCGCCGAACGCCTCGGCGGCCAGGGGCGCCAGCGCGTAGCCCAGCGGCATCGCGCCCATCGACACCAGCCAGTCGTACGAGGTGACCCGGGCCAGGACCTCGGGGGGAAACTGGTGCTGCACGATGGTCTCCCAGACCGGGTTGAGGTGGCCGAGGGCGGTCAGCGCCACGGCTTACGTGACGATCACCGCCGGGGTCGACGCGCCGTAGACCGGCCATCGAAGGGAGTTTCGATGTCCATCCACATCCAGCCCTTCCAGGTGCAGGTACCGGAATCCGACCTGCACGAGTTGCACACCCGGCTGGCGCGCACCCGCTGGCCCGAGCCAGCGCCGACCCCCGGCTGGTCACACGGGGTGCCGCTGGAGGTGGTGCAGGATCTGTGCCGGTACTGGATCGAGGACTACCAGTGGCGCGCCACCGAGGCGCGGCTCAACGCGGTCCCGCAGTACCTGGTCGACGTCAACGGGACGCGGGTGCACGTGCTGCACGCCCGCTCCCCACACCCCGGTGCGCTGCCGCTCGTGCTTACCCACGGCTGGCCCGGCTCGGTGCTCGAACTGGTCGACCTCGTCGCGCCATTGACCGACCCGGTCAGCCACGGCGGTGCCGCCGTCGACGCCTTCGACGTGGTGATCCCCTCCATGCCGGGGTACGGCTTCAGCACCAAACCGACAACCAGTGGCTGGGACGTTCAGCGCATCGCCGCCACCTGGGCACAGCTGATGGCCGGCCTTGGCTACACCCGCTACGGCGCGACCGGAAGCGACTGGGGCACCAGCATCTCCAGCATGCTCGGTGCGCTCGACGCCGAACACGTGGCCGGCATCCATCTCGTTCCGCCCCTGGCCGGCCCGGACTCGGAGACGGACGACGAGTTCACCGACGCCGAACGGGAAGCGCTGGACCGGATGCGGGAACGCGGACGAACCTCGTCGGCGTACTCGGAGATCCATCGCACCGCTCCACAGACCGTCGGCTACGCCCTGCTGGACTCCCCGGCCGGGCTGTGCGCCTGGATGGGCGAGAAACTGATCGCCTGGAGCGATCACAGCCTCCGACGGGCCAACGACCTACCGGGCGCACTGTCGCGGGACCAGATCCTCGACCAGGTCACGCTGTACTGGCTGACCGGCACCGCCGCGTCCTCGGCACGGCTCTACAGGGAGAGCATCGACACGGTGTCAGGCTGGATCAGCGGCGCGTCCACCGACACGATCCACGTGCCCGTCGGTGCGTCCATCTTCCCCGCCGAGGTGCCGCGACCCTCCCGCCGCTGGGCGACCAGGCGCTACCCGGACATCCGCTACTGGATGGAACACGACCGCGGCGGTCACTTCCCGGCCCTCGAGGTGCCCGACCTGCTGGTGGGGGACCTGCGTACCTTCTTCCGCCCGCTGCGGTAGCGCGTACACCGGAAAATCGCGTGGCGGTCCGCGTACCCCCGATGCGAGGGTGACCGGCATGATTGCCCATGCTCTGGCCGGGGCCCTGGCCGACGACGGACGGCGACGGATCTTCGCGGCGATCGTGCTGGGGTCGACAAGCGCGGCCGAGGTCGCCCAGCGGTCCGGCCTGCCGACGCGGGCAGTGCTCACCGGGCTGCGCCGGCTGGCCGACGCGGGCCTCGTCGCCGGCGCGGACGGCGCGCTCACTGTCGACGAGGCGTCGCTGCGGGCGGCGGCGCGCGACGGTCGCCCGGCCGACGACGCCGACCCGGCCGACGATCCGGTGTTGCGCACGTTCCTGCGCGCGGGCGTCCTGGTGGGACTGCCGGCGCAGCGCGGCAGGCGCCGGGTGCTGCTCGCGCACATCGCGCAACGCTCGTTCGAGCCGGGGGCGCGCTATCCCGAGCGGGCCGTCGACGACGCGCTCAAGCCGTGGTGCGCCGCCGGCGGGTCGGACCACGCCACCCTGCGCCGCTATCTCGTCGACGAACGGCTGCTCAGCCGCGAGCACGGCATCTATCAACGGGTCGCGGAGGAAAAGCCGTTGACCCGGCACTGATGATCGACACGTGACCGCCACCGTTCGGCCCACCTGGGTGACCGCCACCGTCCGTCCCGACCATCCGGACGCGACAGACCTGCTGCGCGAGTACATGACGGAGATGGTGGTGCGCTACCACGGCCGCCCGGCCCGAGCGGGCGAGGTCGACGAGGCGCTGACCGAGATGCCCAGCGACGACCTGGCGTACCCCGGGGGTCTGCTTCTGCTCGCCCACCGCGACGGGGTCCTGGCCGGCTGCGCCGGGCTGCGGTGGCATCCCGACTGGGCCGAGCTGACCCGCGTGTTCATCCGCCCCGCGCATCGCGGCGCGGGTGGGGGCGCCGCCCTGCTGGCCGCCGTCGAGCAGCGGGCGCGGGCGGCCGGGGCGTACCGCATCCGCCTCGACACCCGCTCCGACCTGGTCGAGGCCCGCGCCCTGTACGCCCGGCACGGCTACGCCGAGATCCCGGCGTACTCGCAGGGCCCGTACGCCGAGCACTGGTTCGAGAAGCGGCTGAGCTGACCGCTTGACGGCCGCCTGCTCGCGCGGTAAATAAGGAACAGGAAGTTGAGCCGCCACGACTCAACTCATCACCTTCGGCCAGGAGAACCGAGGAGGCACAGCGATGTTGATGCGTACCGACCCGTTCCGCGAGATGGACCGGCTCGCCGAGCAGTTCTTCGGTACGGCAGCCCGTCCCGCGATGATGCACCTGGACGCCTACCGCGACGGCGACCACTTCTACGCGGCGTTCGACCTGCCCGGCGTCGACCCGGACACCATCGACTGCACGGTCGAGCGCAACGTGCTCACCGTCCGCGCCGAGCGCCGCAGGCCCACCGGCGACGGTGTCGAACTGGTCGCCGCCGAACGCCCGATGGGCACGTTCACCAGGCGACTGTTCCTGGGTGACACCCTGGACACCGACAACCTGGAGGCCGGCTACGAGAACGGGGTGCTGACGCTGCGCATCCCCGTCGCCGAGCGGGCCAAGCCCCGCCGGGTCACCGTCACCGCCAACGGCGACGCGCGCCGGCAGATCAACGCCTGATCGCCCCGACCGCCTCGACGGCCGGCACCTGCACCGAGGTGCCGGCCGTCGGCGTTTCCGGTGTCACGACGCCGGGTTGCGGCTGCCCCGACGGCGGCGCGGTGCCGGGTTGCGGCTGTCCCGGTGGCGCCGCGACACCGGGCGGTGGGTAGAGCGCGGCGAGGGCGTGGGCGGTGCTGGCGAGCCGCTCCCGCAGCTCGGGCGGGGCGAGCACCTCCGCCTGCGCGCCGAGCTTGAGCATTTCCACGCAGCCGTGTCGGATCGACTCGATCGGCACGGTCGTCGTGACCCAGCCGTCCGCGTCCGGCGCGTCGGCGCGGTCCTGCGCCGCCCGGCTCATCGCGGGCGGAAACAGGTAGGTCGTCTGTGCCAGCGCCGCGACGGTCATCCGCACCCGGGCCTCGGCGCGATACACGCCCTGCTCGTAGCGCGCGGCGTGCTCCTGCCAGCAGCCCGCCAGGTCGAACCCGGCCGGTCGCTCGGCGGCTTCGTCGAGCACCGTCAGGTCCAGGATCGCGCCCACCCGGTAGGTGCGCACCTGCCCGGACGCGGCGGCGACCAGATACCAGCGGCCGGCCTTGAGCACCACGCCGAGGGGATCGAGGGTCCGGGTCACCTCCCGGGGCGCCTGCCACCGCCGGTAGCGCACGCTGACGCGGCGGTCCTCCCACACGGCCGTCGCCAGCGCGGCCAGGTGCGGTGTCGGCTCGGGTTCGCGAAACCAGCTCGGCGCGTCCAGGTGGAACCGTTGCCGGATCCGGGCGCCCCGGTCGCCGAGGTCGGTCGGCAGCGCGGCGCGCAGCTTCAGCTCCGCCGTGGCCAGCACCGAGCCCAGGCCCAGCTCGGCGGCCGGGCCGGGCATGCCGGCCAGGAACAACGCCTCGGCCTCGCCTGCGGTCAGGCCGGTGAGCCGGGTGCGGTATCCGTCGAGCAGGCGGTAACCACCGGCGGGGCCACGCTCGGCGTACACGGGTACGCCGGCGGCTCCCAGCGACTCCACGTCGCGGTACACCGTGCGAACCGACACCTCCAGGGCGTCGGCCAGTTCGGTGGCGGTCATCCGCCCCCGGGCCTGCAGGAGCAGCAGCAGGGAGACCAGCCGGCTGGCACGCACCGTGCGACCGTAGCCGACACCGTCCGCGCCGCCGCACGCGCCGGCGTCGGCGCGCCTGCGTGGCAATCCCATCCGCTGCTGAGAACCTTTTTCACATGGTGTCCTCCGACGCTCCCGTGCTCTCCCGCCCCTCCGCCCGACCGGCCCTGTCGGGCGGGCCGGTCGACGTCACCGAGGCGTGGCTGCGTAACCGTCGGTTGTCCGAGCACACCCGCGACGCCTACCGGCGCGACGTCACCGGGTGGCTCGGCTGGTGCGCCGGCCGCGACCTGGATCCGCTGCGGGCCACCTTCCTGCACGTCAACGAGTACGCCCGCGCGCTGGAGTCCACTCTCGTCGCCCGTAGCGGCCGACCGTTGACCCCGGCGACAGTGGCCCGCCGGCTGTCGGCGCTGTCCAGTTGGTACGACTTCCTCGTCAAGCTCGGCGGCGTGCCGGCCAACCCGGTCTCCGGCGCGGACCGGCCCCGCGTCGACCGGGACCACTCCGCCACCGTCGGGCTCACCCCGGAGGAGGTGGACGCGCTGCTCACCGCCGCCGACGCGGAGACCGGCCCGACGGCGGCTCGCAACCGGGCGGCGATCGCGCTGCTGGCCGATCTGGGCCTGCGGGTCGGGGAGCTGGTCTCGCTGGACCTGACCGATCTCGGCACCGAACGCGGGCACCGCAGCGTGCGCTTCGTCGGCAAGGGCGGCAAGCAGCGTCGCCGCGCCCTCACCCCGGGCACCGCGTACGCCGTGGACGCGTACCTGGCCCAGCGGGCCGCCACCACCGGCGTGCCGGTGACACACCTGACCGGGCCTCTGCTGGTCACCGCCAGCGGCGCCCGGCTCGACCGGCACTCGGTGTTCCGGATGGTCCGCCGACTCGCCCGAGCCGCCGGCATCCCGGCCTGGGCGCGACTGTCCCCGCACTCGCTGCGCCACGCGTTCGCCACCACCGCCCGCTCCGAGGGAGTTCCCCTGGAGGACGTGCAGGACGCCATGGGCCACGCCGACCCGCGCACCACCCGCCGCTACGACCGGGACCGACACAACCTCGACCGCGACCCGGCGTACGCGGTGTGGGCCGCCCGGTCCCGCCGCCGCGGCTGACTGTCCGACCCCCGGCCTACGGTCGGCGGATGAGACACGGTCTGGAGATTCCCTGCGGCGGCGGCGACGTCGCGGTGTCCACCCTGGTCGAGCTCGGTGAGCTGGCCGAGAGCGCCGGATGGGACGGGGTGTTCCTGGAGGATTACGTGATCCACCACAGCGGCGACGACCCGTCCACCTACGACCCGTGGCTGGTGCTCACCGCGATCGCCGGGCGCACCGACCGGGTGCGGCTGGGCACCACTGTCACCGCGCTGCCCCGCCGCCGGCCGGCGAAGCTGGCCCGCGAGGTGCTGACCCTCGACCACCTGAGCGCGGGCCGGGCCACCGTGGCCGTCGGTGTCGGCGACCCCGGCGACCGGGGCCTGGCCGCGTTCGGCGAGCCGACCGAGATGGCCGTGCGCGCCGCGATGCTCGACGAGGGTCTCGACCTGCTGACCGGCCTGCTCGGTGGTGAGCGGGTCGATCATCGGGGCACCCACTACCGCGCCGAGCAGGTGGCGCTGCGCCCACCGCCCGTGCAGTCGCCTCGGGTGCCGGTGTGGGTCGGCGGCAGCACCCAGGCCGGGGCGGTGCGCCGCCGCGCGGCCCGCGCCGACGGCATCGTGCCGTACAAGCTCACCGACACCGACGGCTGGGCCGACTTCACCCCCGACGAGGTCCGCGACCTGGTCGCGGCGCTGCCCCCGACCCGGGCCGACGGCCAGCCGTTCGATGTGGCGATCGGCGGGCGGCGCCGCCGCCCGGACGAGCGCGCCGAGCGGGCCTACCGCCGTGAGCTGGCCGCCGCCGGGGCCACCTGGTGGCTGGAGTACGTCCCGGTCGACGACCCGGCGGCGATGCGCGCCGCGGTGGCCCGCGGCCCACTGCGCTGAGCGTCGCCGCAGTTCAGGCCTGCGGGCGGGGGCAGATGCAGAAGGGTTGCCCGATCGGGTCCAGCAGCACCACCCAGCGGTCGCCGCCGGGTTGGAACTCCGGCTTCGACGCGCCGGCGGCGACGAACTCCTTCTCGGCCACGGCCAGGTCGTCGACGTAGAGGTCGAGGTGGTAGCGCTTCTGCCCGGCCGGGTCCGGCCAGGCCGGTGGCTGGTAGCCCTCGACCAGGCCGAAACCGATGGACGCGCCACCGCCGCTGATCATCGCGTACTCGGCTTCGCTGTGGGTGATTTCCCAGCCCAGCGCTCGGTGGTAGAAGGCGGCGTGCGCGGCCGGGTCGGAGCTGTCCAGATTGACCATTGCGAGGTCGGCGGTTGTTGTCATGCGGGCAGTCTGCCCCGACGTACCTGCCACCCTGTGTCAGGTACGTCGGCGGTTCCTCGATCGAGCCGCAGCGACGGTCAGCAGAGCAGATCCAGGTGGTGGTGGGCGTCCTCGGCGATGTCCTCGTGCCGCAGCCACCGTCGCGCCCACAGCCGGGCGGCCAGTTCCGCCTGCTCGTCGCCCCAGGCGGCGTGCTCAACGAGCAGGGCGGCGGTCAGCGCGTACGCCAGGCGCAGCGCCAGGCCCCGCGCGCCGGCGAATACTCCGGCCGTGCCCGGGTCGGCAGTCACCGCCGCGATGGTGTCGCCCAGCTGCGCGGCGGCGGCGGCCAGGGTGTCGGCCAGCGCGGGCGACAGCGGCCGGGCCAGGTCGACGGCAGCGGCCAGTCGGCTCAGCAGTGGCGTCCCGGCGTCCTCCCGGCTCAGCGCCCGCAGCACGTCCAGGGCCAGCACGTTTGTGGTGCCCTCCCAGATCGGCAGCACCTGCGCGTCGCGCAGCAGCCGGGGCACGCCGGTGTCCTCCACGTAGCCGGCGCCGCCGAAGCTCTCCACGTACTCGCTCGCGGAGCTGACGGCGAGCCGCCCGGTGGCCAGCTTCGCCAGCGGCGCCACGATGCGCAGTTCCGCCGCGGCCTGCGGGTCGGCGCCCACCTCGACCCGTCCGAGCAGCGCGAACGCGTGCCCCGCGAGGGCGAACGCACCCGCCGCGTCGACCGCGAGGGTGCCCAGCGTGGCCCGGTGCAACGGCGAGGACGCCAACGCGCCACCCGCCACGTGCCGCGCGTCGGCGTACGCGCGGGCGTAGGCGAGGCCCCGTCGCATCCCGCCGGCCGCGGCGGCGGCGTTGTGCACCCGGGTCACCACGACCAGGGTCATCGCCCGGACCAGGCCGGGCACCGTCGGGTCGCCCAGCGGCACCGCGTACGCGTCGCGCAGACCGATCTCGGCGGTCGGCAGCGCCCGGGTGCCGAGCTTGTCCTTGAGCCGGTGCACGATGACGCCCGGTGCCGGCGCGTCCGGTGCACCGCCACCGATCAGCGGCGAGTCGACCGCGTAGCGGGGCACGAGGAACGGGGCGAGCACCCGGCTGCCCCGGCCGGCGCCCTCGGGGCGGGCCAGCGCCACCGCCATCGCGGCGTCGGCGGCCGAGCAGAACCACTTCTCCCCGGTCAGCCGCCACGACCCGTCGGCGGCGGGTCGGCCGATCGTGGCGGAGCGGCCCAGGTCGGAGCCGCCCTGCGACTCGGTCATCCACTGCCCACTGGTGATCGCCGTGGTCGGGTCGGTGGAGATCAGCCGGGGCAGCCACGCGTCGCGGACACCGGCGTCGACGTCGGGGAGGCTGAGCAGCGCCGCCGCACCGTCGGCCATCGCCACCGGGCAGGAGAAGGTCGCCGACTCCGGCCCGTACAGGTGCAGCAGCGCGTGTTGCACGATCCGTGCGGCGGCGCCCCAGGTGCCGCGCGCGTCGGGCAGGTAGGGCAGCGCCACCACGGCGTGGCGGGCTGCGGCGGCGCGCTGCGCCTGCCAGCCGGCGGACACCTCGATCCGGTCGACGCGGGCGCCCCACGGGTCGTAGCGGACCAGCGTCGGCGGATGCGCCTCGGCGTCGGCGTGCGCCGCTCGCAGCGGCCCGGTGACGTCGGCGGCCAGGTCGGCGAGGCGGCCCTTCGCGGCGGCGTGTCCGTCCGGGCCGAGGTGACGTTCCAGCCAGGACCGCAGCAGGGCGTCACCGGCGTACGGGTCGGCGGGTGGTGGTACCGGCTGCACGAAGCGGTTCATCGATCGGCTCCCTGGCGCTGCGGGGGGTGTGCGCCGACGGTAGACGATGCGTGGCCGCGTCGAATAGGGGCCCAGTTTCCGGCTTGTCACGCCCCACTGCGATGACCTTCTCTACGGTCGGTAGTCGTGGGTGCCGGTCAGTCGTGGAGCCGATCGGCCCGGCGACGCCGCCCGATGCACGCCGGGCTGGCCTTCGCCGGGTTCGGCATGGCGCTGTGCTGCGTCGGGGTGGCCGGGCTGGGGGCGTGGAACCTGCAGACGGTGCGGCAGGCCGCCGGCCCGATCCGGGAGACCGCCGACGGCTTCCTCAGCGAGGTGACACTCGGGGACAGCGACCAGGCGTACGAGCGGCTCTGTGCGGACGCGCGTACCCGGTGGAGTCCGGTCGGCTTCACCAGCTGGGTGCGTACGCCACCGATGGTGACCGACTACGAGATCACCGACGTGTCGGTGTCCACCAAGGGTGGGCGTCCACGCGGCACGGTGACCGTGAAGGTGACCCGCGACGGCGGCATCAGCGAGGAACGCCGTCTGCCGGTGGTCCGCGAGGACGGCGACTGGAGGGTGTGCGGTGACCCGTTCTGACCCGGCCGGCGAACCAGCGCACCCCGGGTGGCTGCGGAAGCGGCAGGGGGTCGAGCCGACCACCTCCACCGAACTCTTCTTCGACCTGGTGTTCATCTTCACGGTCACCCAGTTGTCGCACTACCTGATCGCGCACCCCGACTGGCGCGGCGCCGCACGTACCGCTCTGCTGTTGGCGCTGGTCTGGTTCGTCTGGATCTACACCACCTGGCTGACCAACTGGCTGCACCCGGACCGGGGTCCGGTACGGGCGATGCTGCTCGGGGTGGCGCTGGGCAGCCTGCTGCTGTCGGCGGCGATCCCGCAGGCGTTCGCCGGCACCGGCCTGCTCTTCGCGGTGGTCTACGTGACCGTTCAGGTGGGCCGCACGGTGTTCGCCCTGTGGGCCGTGCAGGGCACCCCGTGGCTGGTCGACGGCTTCCAGAAGTCGCTGCCGTGGATAGCCGGGACGTCGGTGCTCGTGGTGGTCGGTGGCCTCGTCGGTGGGGCCGTCCGGGAGGCGGTGTGGGCGGCGGCGGTCGTGCTGGACGTGGTGGGCCTGTTGATCGGCTACCCGCTGCCCGGGCGGGGGCGGAGTCGCCCCGAGCGGTGGATGGTGGAGGGTGGGCACCTGGCCGAGCGGTGCGCGGCGTTCGTGCTGATCGCGTTGGGCGAGTCGATCCTGGTCACCGGCACGACCCTCACGTCGCACGTCAACCGGGTGACGTCCGGGGCGTTCCTGCTGGCGTTCGCCGGGTCGGTGGCGCTGTGGTGGGTGTACTTCGCCCGGTCGGCTCCCGCCGCGACGGAGGTCATTGCCCGCGCCGGTGTACGCACCGGCGCGTTGAGCCGGGTGGGGTTCAACTACCTGCACCCGGTGATCGTCGCGGGCGTCATCGTGACCTCGGCGGGCGACGAGCAACTCCTGCGTGAGCCCGGTGCCCCCGCCACCATGGCCGCCGCGCTGTTCACTCTGGGCGGCCCGGCGCTGTTCCTCGCCGGACACGCCGCCTACCAGGCGCTGCTGTGGCGGGCCGTGCCGACCAGCCGGATCGCGGCGGTGCTGGTGCTGCTGGCGTTGGTGCCGGCCGCTGTGGCGCTGAGGGCGTCCGTCGCGGTGTGCGCCGCCGCGGCGGTGGCGGTGACCGTCGCCGTGATCATGATCGACCGGTCGGTGGGGTGGGGTCAGTCGCGGGGGCCGAGGTCACCGCTGCGGTAGTGCCGGCGGCAGAGCACCTGGTAGCGCACCTCGGCGGTGTCGACGGTGTCGCCGATGACGACCTGCGCGCCCTCGCGGACGACCCGATCGTCGACGACCCGCGCGTTGAGCAGGCCCTCGCGGCCGCACCAGCAGAGCACCTCGACCTGGATGCGGGCCACCTCGTCGGCCAACTCGAACAGGCGTTGCGCGGCGGGGAACAGGCAGGACCGGAAGTCGGTGGCGAGGCCGAACGCGAACACGTCCACGTCGTAGCTGTCGACCAGCTCGGCCATCTGCTCGACGTGCTCGACGGTGTAGAAGCACGCCTCGTCGCAGATCAGGTAGTCGACGCGGACCCCGTCGGCCCAGCGGCCGCGGACGAGCGCCCGCAGGTCCAGGTCGTCGGTGACCTCGATGGCCTCGTGGGCCAGGCCGATGCGGGTGGTGACCTGCGGGCCGAGCGACCTGTCGATGCGGGTGGTGACCAGCCCACGCCGGCCCTGCCGGGCGTGGTTGTAGTTCATCTGCAACGCCATCGTGGACTTGCCGCAGTCCATCGGACCCCAGAAGAACTTCAACGCCGCGGCGTGTACCGGACGACCGTCGAGCCCGCGCGCGGCCGCGCACCCGGCCGGTGCGTGCGGCTGGCCGGGGAAGGGGTGGGCCAGGCAGGTCGGGGCGGCAGCGGCGTCGTCGGTCACGGTCGGGCAGCCTAGCCGATCGACCAGTCCGAATCTGTCAGGTGCGGGATGCGTGCTCAGAGCACCCGGGGTGGGGTGTTGCCGGCGGCGACGATGGCCCGGCGGATGGGCACGGCGGCCAGCAGCAGGAACCCGACCACGAAGAAGATCAGCAGTGAGACCAGGCCCACGCGGTAGGAGGCGGTGAGTTGGAACACGAGCCCGAACGCGAGGGGGCCGAGCCAGCTGGTGCCCTTGTCACTGATCTCGTAGAAGCCGTAGTACTCGCCCTCCTTGCCGGCGGGGATGAGCTGGCTGAACAGTGATCTGCTCAGCGCCTGGCTGCCGCCGAGGACCAGGCCGATAGCGGCGCCGAGCACCATGAACGGCACCGGCGCCTCGGCGGGCAGCCGGAACGCGCCGAGGATCACACCGGTCCACAGCACCAGGCTGAGCAGCACCGTCTTCCACGCGCCGATGCGCCGGGCGAGTGCGCCGAGGCTCAGCGCGCCTCCGAAGGCGAGGAACTGCACCAGCAGGATGGTGACGATCAGGGTGCTCTGCTCCAGCCGCAGCTCCTCGGTGCCGTACTGGCTGGCGAGGGTGATGACGGTCTGGATGCCGTCGTTGTAGACGAGGAACGCGAGCAGGAAGAACAACGTCAGCGGGTACGCCTTGACTTCGCGCAGGGTGTGGCCGAGCTGCCGGAACCCGTCGGTGAGCACGTTGCCGCGTGCCGCCAGGGCCGCCGCGGCGGGCCGTTCGCGCAGCCAGCGCAGCGGCACCAGCGTGAACGCGGCCCACCACACCCCGGCGGAGACGATCGACCAGCGGGCCAGGTCCAGGGTGCGTTGCGGGTTGTCGTCCTCGCTGAGCACGGTTACCGCGACCAGGTTCAGCGCCAGCAGCACGCCACCGCCGAGGTAGCCCAGCGCCCAGCCGCGGCTGGAGATGCCGTCGCGCTCGTCGGGGCCGCCGAGCTGCGGCAGGAACGAGTTGTAGACCACGACCGCCGCGCCGAAGGAGATGTTGGCGACCAGGAACAGCGCCCCGCCGAGGAGGTAACGGTCGCCGGTGACGAAGGCCATCGCGATGGTCGCGGCCGCGCCGGTGAACGCGGCCCCGCCGAGCAGCCGCTTCTTGTGCGCCGACCGGTCGGCGATCGCCCCGATGACCGGCAGCACGAACACGGTGAGGAACACCGACAGCGAGATGAGGTACGGGTAGTACGAGCCGGCCGCGACACGGATGCCCAGCGGGTGCACGTACCCGTCGCAGGTGTCGGTGCCCAGTTCGCAGCCGGCGGCCAGCTCGGCGACGGTGGTCAGGAACGGGCCGAGGAACACGGTGATCACCGTGGTCTGGAAGGCGGAGTTCGCCCAGTCGTAGATGTACCAGCCGCTGCGCTCGCGGCGGGTGCTCGCCGGGGGCGGGGTGTCGTCCACCGTGGGGGTCACGGTCTCGGCCATCGGGGGTCCTTCGATGATGGTCAGGCGGCCCAGTGGCCGCGGCTGCGGTAGACGTCGCGCAGCACGCCGACGTGATCGGTCATGATGCCATCCACGCCACGATCCAGTAAGTCGTGCATCTGGGCGGGTTCGTCGATCGTCCAGACGTGCACCTGCAGTCCGAGGCGGTGGCAGTAGTCGAGGAACCGGCGGTCCACCACCGGCACCCGCCCGTAGCTCGGTGGCACCTGTGCGGCGACCACCGACGGCGGCAGCCGCAGCGGACGCCCGTGCAGGGAGGCGAGCCGCAGCCGGGCGACCCCGCGCATGCCGAGGCTGGTGGCGACCCGTCCCTGCGTGAGCGCCCGCAGCCGGGTCAGCCGGGCGTCGCTGAACGAGGCGAGCAGCACCCGGTCGTCGGCGCCGGCCCGGGACACCGTCGCGACCGTCGGCGCGACGCCGCCGTCGGCCTTCACGTCGATGTTGAAGCGGACCCGCGGCCAGGCGCCCAGGACCTCGTCGAGCCGGGGTACGACGGCGGCGCCGCCGACGCGTACCGAGGCGAGGTCGGCCCAGCGCAGGTCGGCGATGCGCCCCGCCTCCCCGGTGACCCGCGCGAGCGTCGGGTCGTGGAAGATCACCGCCACCCCGTCGGCGGTGGCGTGCACGTCGGTCTCCACGTACCGGTAGCCCAGCCCGATGGCCCGGGCGAACGCCTCGGTGGTGTTCTCGTCGCCCTCGGCGGCACCGCCGCGATGGGCGAACGCCAGTGGCGCGGGCGCGTCCAGATAGCCGAATCGGGTCAGCACGCGACGCAGTATGCCCCCGGTTGGTGGCCTGCGGATGGCCGGCCGGCGTCTGTCGCCCTCTCGCGCGGGACCTGGCGGCTGTCAGCCCACGGGGGTGCCGACACCGCCGTGCTCCAGGGTGGCGCGCAGCCGTGCGAGCGTGGAACCGAGTTCCGTGACCTGGGCCGGGGCGATCGACCGACCGATGTGCGTGGCCAGGTGTTCCTGGAAGGTGCCTTCGGCGTCACCGACGAGTTGCGTGCCCTGCGGGGTCAACTCCAGCAGCAGTGACCGGCCGTCGGCGGGGTTCGGCACGCGCCGCACCCAGCCCCGGGCCTCGAGCCGGCCCACGCCCTTGCTGGTCGCCCCGACCCCGATAGCGAAAAACTCGGCGAGATCGGCGACCCGCGAACCAGGATGGTCACGTAGGTAGATCAGAAACTCGAACTGCGACGCCACGATGCCGTGCTCGCGGCGCAACGTGTCGTTCAACGCGTTGTAGAGCCGCGTCTCGCAGCGGACCAGGTCACTGAAGACCTGAGCGAGTGTGGCGGGCCCGACACCGGAAAAAGATGCCGTGGCAGATATATTAGCTTCCACGGCAGCTACTTTATCGCCTGTGGGAGGCGTCGGACATGAGCAGGGAACAGCGCGCGGCGATCGGCGCCATGCTGGGCGACGGGCCCAAGGACTTCGTGCCGGAGCCGGTCGAGACGATGCGGGAGAGCTTCGCCGCGCTCATGGCGCAGTTCCCGGTTCCTGCGGCGCGGACCTCGGAGCTGACCCTGGGCGGCCGTCCCGCGGTGCTCGTCGAACCGGAGGGCGAAGCCCGCCCCGGCACGATCCTGTACTTCCACGGCGGCTCGTTCGCGGTCGGATCTCCGCGGACCGCGATGGGCCTGACCGCGAGTCTGGTCACGCGCACAGGAATGCGGGCCTTCTCCCTCGACTACCGGCTGGCTCCGGAGAACCCGTTCCCGGCCGCGATCGAGGACTGCCTCGCGGCGTACCGGTCCCTGCTCGACAGCGGCGTCGCCGCCGAGTCGATCGCGTTCGCCGGCGATTCCGCCGGTGGCGGCCTCACGGTGACCACCACCCTCGCCGCCCGAAACGCCGGACTGCCTCTGCCGGGCGCGCTCGTCGCGTTCTCGCCGGGCCTGGACCACACCCGCACGGGCGAGTCGATGGACACCAAGGAGGGCATCGACCCGTTCTTCACCCGAGAGGGCATGGCCCACACGGCCGGGTTCTACCTCGCCGGCCAGGACCCGAACCAGGAGCTCGCCGCGCCCGCCGTGCTCGCCGACCTGGCCGGCTTCCCGCCGATCCTGCTGCAGGTCGGCACGAACGAACTGCTGCTCGACGACTCCGTCCGGCTGGCGAAGCGCGCCCGCGACGCCGAGGTCGACGTCATCCTCGACATCACCGCCGGCGTTCCGCACGTCTTCCAGTCCTTCATCGGCCAGCTCGACGAAGCCGACCACGCCCTGGACCGCGCCGCCCTGTTCATCACGCAGCGACTACAGACCCTCTGAGCGTCCTGAGCGCGCACGGCGTCCGCACGGGGCGTCAGCCGCAGATCAGGTCGTCCAGCAGGGTCATCTGCCGCTGGATGACCGCCACCGCCGGGCCCGGGTCGGCCAGTTCGGTGGCCAGGTACAGGACAGTCGAGCGGCGCCCGTCCGGGCTGACCGCGGCGAGGGTGCTCATCCCGGGCATGGAGCCGACGTGCGCCCAGGAACCGCCGCACCGGTTGGGTATCCACATGACGCCAAGCCCGTACCGGATGCCCGGCCGGATGCCCTGGAACCCGTCGGCCAGCACGGTCCGGCGCAGTTCGGCCAGTTGCGCGGGCCGCAGGAGCTGACCGTGGCCGACCGCCTGCCAGAAGCGGGACAGGTCGGTGGGGGTGCTGACCAGGCCGCCCGCCGAGGCCGTCACCGTCGGATTGAACACGGTCGTGTCGACCAGCGGCCCGCCGGGCGCGAACTGCCGGTACCCGTCGGCGTGCGGCTGGGGAAGCGTCGGCCGGTCACCCGGGTAGAACGTGTGGGTCAGGCGCAGCGGCAGCAGGATCCGGGAGCGTACCTCGGTGTCCCACCGGTGTCCGGTGACGCGTTCGACGAGCATCCCGGCCAGCAGGTAGTTGGTGTTCGAGTAGCTCCAGCCGGTACCGGCGGCGAACAGCGGCGCGTGCCGCATCGCGGTCGCCACCTGCTGCGCCTCGGTGTAGTGGTCGAAGCGGTGCGTCAGGAACTCGTCGGCCGACCGCAGGGCGGCGAGGTCGCCGGTGGCGTCGTAGAGGCCGCTGGTGTGTTGCAGGAGTTGGCGAACGCTGACGTGCCGACCGTCGTTGCCGGTGCCGGTGACGACGCCGGGCAGCCAGCGTTCGATCGGGTCGTCCAGTCGGATCCGGCCCTCGCCGACGAGTTGCAGCACCACTACCGACACGAACGTCTTCGTGGTGCTGCCGATCCGAAAGTACCCGTCGACAGGCATCGGCGCGCCGGTGTCCAGGTCGGCCACCCCGCTGCGCGCCACTGTCACCTGGCCCCCGTCGCGGACCAGGCCCTGCGTCCCGGACACACCCAGGCCGTGCAATTCGTCCAGGCCCTCCTGGAGCACCGTGGCCGTCGACAGGTGATCCGGGGTGGGCGGTGCGGCCGACCCGGCCGCCGGGCCGACGGTGGTGGCCAGCACTGCCGCGACGGTCGTGGCCGCCACGACGCCGCGCCATCGCACTGCCTTGCGTACTGCGAAAACCACGCTCACCTCACGGCTCCCTTCGGGACAACACTGTGCCCAAACGGTATGAAGAGCCTCGATGTGCGCACCAACCGGGAAACCCCAGCTTCGACGTGGGGGTTAGCCCCCAGCCACGGCGTCAGCGCGCGTCGGTGCCGACCTGCGAACTGAGGTGGCGCAGGACCGCGAGGACGCGGCGGTTGTCGGCCTCGTCCGGGGGCAACCCCAGCTTGTCGAAGATGCTCGCGACGTGCTTCTCGACGGTTCCGCCGGTCACCGTGAGCGCGTCGGCGACGCCGGCGTTCGAGCGCCCCTCCGCCATCAACGCGAGCACGTGGCGCTCGCGTGGGGTCAGCGCCGCCACGCCGCCGGCTCGGCGGCTGACGCGCAGCAGTTGACCGACGACCTCCGGGTCGAGCGCCGTGCCGCCCGTCGCGACCCGTTGTAGCGCGTCGGCGAACTCCGCGACGTCGGCCACCCGTTCCTTCAGCAGGTACCCGACGCCCGCCGCGTTGCCCTCCAGCAACCGGGCCGTGTACGTGGTCTCGATGTACTGCGACAGCACCATCACCCCCGTGCGGGGGTGCTGGCGGCGGATCTCGAGTGCTGCGCGCAGCCCTTCGTCGGTGTGGGTGGGCGGCATCCGGATGTCGGCGACCACGACGTCTGGTTGATGCTCGGCCACCGCGGCCAGCAGCGTCTCGCCGTCGCCCACGGCGGCGCACACCTGGTGGCCGTGGTCCTCGATCAGGCGGGTGAGCCCCGCCCGGAACAGGGCGGCGTCCTCGGCGATCACCACGCGCACCCTCATGCGCGCAGGGGAAGCTCGACGGTGATCGTCGTCGGGCCACCGGGCGGGCTCGCGATGCTCAGCGTGCCGTCGACCACGGCGACCCGTTGCGCCAGCCCGGACAGGCCGGTGCCCCGGTTCGGGTCGGCGCCGCCGGTGCCGTCGTCGGCGACGCTGAGCCGCAGCACTCCGGGCCCGCCTGTCACCCGCAGGGCGATGGTGTTCGCGAAGCTGTGCTTGGCGGCGTTGGCCAGTAGTTCGGCGGCGCAGAAGTACGCGATGCTCTCGATCGCGGGGGTGGGCCGGACCGGGATGCCGATCTCCAGCTCGACCGGGATCGCACTGTCGGCGGCCAGCGAGGCGAGGGCGTCGGGCAGCCCGGAGTCGAGCACCGGCGGGTGGATCCCGCGAGTCAGAGCGCGCAGTTCGCCGAGGGCGTCCTTGGCGTTGCGCAGCGCGGCGTCGACCAACTCGCGGACGGCGGCGGCGTCCGCGACCTCGTCGCCGTCGCCGAGCTTGCGGCGGGCCATGCCGAGGTTCATGGCCAGCGTGGCCAGCCGGATCTGCGCGCCGTCGTGCAGGTCGCGTTCGAGCCGGCGCAGCAGGGCGGCAGAGTCGTCCACCGCTGATGCCCGGCTCAGCTCCAGCTCGTGGACCCGTTGCGCCAGCGGCCCCGGCCCGAGCAGACCTCGGATCAGCCAGGCATCGGCGGACGTGGCGGCTCTGGTCACCCACGGCGCGGCCAGCAGCATCGCCGCTCCCGACGCGGCGGCGGCGAACGTGCCGCCGAGGGTCGCGACGCGGAACGTGCCGTCGCCGAACAACCCGAACGGCGTGAACACCGGCACCGGGTCCAGTCGGACCTCCGGCGGGTGGTTGCGGAAGGCCCCCCACAGCAGCGGGTAGCTCAGGTTGACCAGCCCGCCGATCCAGAAGAACAGGGCGTACAGCTCGATCAGGCTGGCCGGCAGCTTGGCCAGCAGATAGCCGACGACCCGCCAACCGGCCCCGTCGCGGGAGCCGGGCCAGGTCCGACCGGCGGGGCTCGCGCGCACCGGCGGCGGTGCCGCGACCCGCACCCCGAGCAGCCGGGCCGCGAGCATGCGGTGCAGTGCGCCGAGCCTGCGGGCCGCCGTCGTCGAGACCAGCAGCACGGCCAGCGATCCCACGCTGACGACGGCGATGGCCAGGTCGGTCGGGGTGGGGTTGTCCCGCCCGCCATTGCTGACGAACCAGCTCAGGTCCACCGCGACAACGAAGAGTGCCACCGGGTTGAGCACGATGAACGGCAGCCCGGCGACGCAGAACACCAGCTCGCGGCCCGCACGCTTTCGGAACGGGGCCACGGCCGCCGCGCGGTCGCCCCGCCACGAACGCCTGCCCTGCCGGCGGTCGTCCGGCGGCAGGCCCGCGCTCGGCGCGCGTACCGGAAGGCCCATGCCCGTCATCCTCCTCGCCGCCCGCCCGGCCTCCTGCCCACGCGTCCCAACCGCCGACGGCCGGTGCGACCACGGCGTACGGGCACCGCACACCGGCCATCGGTTCGTGTCGCCGGGTGACGTCGCGGGCCCGGGTCCTGCGATCGTCGTGTGTCCGTCGGCGGCACGAGAGATGACGCTAGGCGCGCGGTTGTCCGCGCAGAAGCCGGCTGGCAGCCGTCGTGCACTGGGGGATTTCCCCCAGACCGGCCGACGCGGGCGGACGGTGGTCGGCGGTGGCGTGCACGTCGGCTTCCGGCGTTTGTCGCCCTCTTGGCGTCAGGCCAGCCAGCCGCTGGTCAGCCGGGCGACCGCGGCGCCGTCGAGGTCGGCGAGTTTGACTCCGACGAACTGTCGGGCGCCGTCGGAGGTCTGCGCCCGCACCGGCGGCGTCGGGTCGGTCAGCGCGGCGAGCACCACCGCCGCGGCGTCGGCGGGGGACTGCGCGGCGGCGAACGCCTGCCCGGTGCGGGCCAGGTATGCGCGGAGCGCCGGCCCGTACGGCCCGGCGGCGGCGATGGCGGCGTCGGCGTCGATGGCGATGTTGGTGACGAACTCGCTGGCCACCGCGCCCGGCTCGACGAGTGTGACCCGTACGCCGGTGGTGGCGGCGAGCGGGGCGAGGGACTCCATGTACCCCTCGACGGCGAACTTCGCCGCGCAGTACGCCTCGTTGAACGGCTGCCCGACGATCCCGCCGACGCTGGAGACGGTCACGAGGCGGCCCCGGCTGGCCCGCAGGTGGGGTAGGGCGGCGCGGCTGACGTGCAGGACGCCGAAGAAGTTGACCTCCATGACGGCCCGGACGTCGTCGACGGTGTCCTGTTCCAGGGTGCCGACGTGCCCGGCGCCGGCGTTGTTGACCACGGCGTCGAGTCGGCCGTACGCGCCGATCACGTCCTCGACGCAGCCGTCGACCGCGGCCGGGTCGGTGACGTCGAGTGGGCGTACGTCGATCAGGTCGGCGACCCCGGCGGCGCTGGCGGCCTCGCGCAGCCGGTCGGCGCGGGCCACGTCGCGCATGGTGGCGACGGTGCGCCAGCCGGCGCTGGCACAGGCGAGCGCGATCTCCAGCCCGATGCCGGTGGACGTTCCGGTGATCAACACCGTCTGCTCGCTCATGCGTCTGCCTTTCGTCGCGGGGCTGCGGGCGGATTCGCTCCTGGACCCCGCCGCAACAGGTTAAGGGCACGGTTGGTGATCGACTCGGTTTCCTGAAAAGCGCGGTGTCCGCGGCTGTTGAGGCCCCGGTTTCCAGGAAGCCGAGTTGATCTCGGAGTCTGCGTCAGGCTGAGCGGCGGCGGTGCGCCCGGCTGGTGTCGGCGGGGCGGCCGGGGTCGACGTGGCGGGGCCGCTCGGGTTCGTCGGGGCGCAGTGGGGCGAGGGTGTCGGTGAGCGCGTCGACGATCCGGTCGGTGGCCCGGCGGGCGGCGCCGGGGTTCGCGGCCGCCGTCTCGCCCAGGTCGACGGTCGCGCCGAAGTGCACCCGGATCACCGGGCGGCGCCACAGCGCGCGGGCGACGCCGCGCAGCATGCCCTTCGGCGCCCGGTAGGGCAGCACCTCGTGTGCGCCCCATTGGGCGACCGGGATGACGGGGGCGCCGCAGGCCAGCGCGAGTCGGGCGGCGCCGGTCTTGCCGCGTTCGGGCCACATGCCGGGGTCCAGGCCGATGCGTCCCTCGGGGTAGATGAGGATCACCGAGCCGGCCGCGACGGCGGTGGCGGCGTCGTCGAGGGCCCGGTGCACGGCGCTGGTGCCCCTGTCGACCCGGATGTGCCCGGCGTGCCGCATGGCGGCGCCGAGCACCGGGACGCGGAACAGCCCGGCGGTCGCCATGATCCGCGGGGCGATGCCGCGGGTCTGGCAGGCGGCGACCATCACCACCGGGTCGAACGGGCTGATGTGGTTGGCGGCCAGTACCAGGGGACCGCGGCGCAGGTGCGCGGGGACGTCGCCGGTGACCTCGAGGCGGGCGAGCAGGCCGACCAGGGCGCGGGCCAGCAGGAGGGCGCCTCGCCAGATCGGCGGCGGCTGCCAGGGGGAGTGTGCGGTGTCCATCAGCGCGCCATCGTCGCACGCGGCGGGGTGGTCGCGAGGTCGGGTCGGGGTGATCAGGGTCATGGCTGCGGGCGGTGTCGGGCCACCCAAGCGTCTACGACGAGCAGTAGTATTTACTACGTCTGGTAGTACGAATGGCAGGGGGTTCTCAGGTGGACGCGTTGGACGTTGCCCGCTGGCAGTTCGGTGTCACCACCGTCTACCACTTTCTCTTCGTGCCGCTGACCATCGGCCTGTCGGTGCTGGTGGCCATCCTGCAGACGATGTGGCACCGCACCGGCAACGAGCGCTACCTCAAGCTCACCAAGTTCTACGGCAAGCTCTTCCTGATCAACTTCGCCATGGGCGTGGTCACCGGCATCGTGCAGGAGTTCCAGTTCGGCATGAACTGGAGCGACTACTCCCGCTTCGTCGGTGACATCTTCGGCGCGCCCCTGGCCATCGAGGCGCTCGTCGCGTTCTTCCTCGAATCCACCTTCATCGGCCTGTGGATCTTCGGTTGGGACCGGCTGCCCAAGCGGGCGCACCTGGCCAGCATCTGGGCCGCCGCGATCGGCACCAACCTGTCCGCGTACTTCATCCTCGCGGCCAACTCGTTCATGCAGAACCCGGTCGGCTTCCGGATCAACCCGGACAGCGGCCGCGCCGAACTGACCGACTTCCCGGCCGTGCTGACCAACAAGGTCGCCCTGATCACCTTCCCGCACACCCTGGCCGGCTCCTTCCTGGTCGCCGGGTCCCTGATCGTCGCGGTCGGCCTTTATCACGTCATCCGCCACCGCGACTCCGCCGACGCCGGCGCGTACCGCTTCGCCACCAAGTTCGGCTCCTGGGTGGTGCTGGTCGCCTCCGCGGCAGTGCTGTTCACAGGCGACATCCAGGGCAAGATCATGACGGACGTGCAGCCGATGAAGATGGCCGCCGCCGAGGGCCTCTACACCACCGAGAGCCCCGCCTCGTTCTCCGTGCTCACCATCGGCAGCCTCGACGGCAGCCGCGAGGTGTTCGCCCTCAAGATCCCCTACCTGCTGTCGTACCTGGGCACCGGCGACCCGCACGGCACCGTGCACGGCATCAACGACCTGCAGGCCCAGTACGCCACCCAGTACGGCGCGGGCAGCTACACCCCGATCATCCCGGTCACCTACTGGAGTTTCCGCTTCATGGTCGCCTTCGGGCTGGCCGCCGGTGCGATCGCACTGCTGGTGCTGTGGAGCCAGCGCAAGGGCCGCACCCCCCGCAGCAAATGGCTGCTGCGTGCCGGGCTGGCCATGCCTGTGCTGCCGCTGCTGGCCAACTCCTTCGGCTGGATCTTCACCGAGATGGGCCGCCAGCCGTGGATCGTCTTCGGCGAGATGCTCACCCGCAACGGCGTGTCCCGCAGCGTCTCGCTGGCCGAGGTGCTCACCTCGTTCACCGCCTTCACGCTGATCTACGCCACCCTCGCCGTGATCGAGGTCAAGCTGCTGCTGCGCTACGCCAGGGCCGGCGTGCCCGACGTCAGCGAGGAGCACCCCATCGACGACACCCACGACGACGCCGAGCGTCCGCTCGCCTTCGCCTACTGATCCCGGAGCCCATCGTGGACCTGACCACCATCTGGTTTCTCCTCGTCGCCGTGCTGTTCACCGGGTACTTCATCCTGGAGGGCTTCGACTTCGGCGTCGGCATGCTGCTGCCCGTCCTGGGCCGCGACGACAGGGAGCGCCGCGTCCTGATCAACACCATCGGCCCGGTCTGGGACGGCAACGAGGTGTGGCTGATCACCGCCGGCGGCGCCATGTTCGCCGCGTTCCCCGAGTGGTACGCCACCCTGTTCTCCGGGTTCTACCTGCCGCTGCTGCTGATCCTGCTGGCCCTGATCGCCCGGGGCGTGGCCTTCGAGTACCGGCACAAGCGCCCCGAGGCGTCCTGGAAGCGCCGCTGGGACACGGCGATCGTGGTCGGCTCGGTGGTGCCGGCGATCCTGTGGGGCGTCGCCTTCGCCAACATCCTGCGCGGTGTGCCGCTGGACGCCGACCACGAGTACGTCGGCGGCCTGCTGGACCTGCTCAACCCGTACGCCCTGCTGGGTGGCGCGACGACCCTGGCGCTGTTCGCCACCCACGGCGCGGTGTTCCTGGCCCTGAAGACCACCGGTGACATCCGCGAGCGCGCGGGCGCCCTCGCGGTGCGCCTGGGTGTCGGCGCCGCCGTGCTCGCGGTCGGGTTCCTCACGTGGACGTTGAGCATCCGCTCCAGCGCGGCCGCCGTCGTGCTCGCCGTCGGCGCGGCCCTCGCTCTGCTCGGCGCGCTGGCCGCCGCCCGGGTACGCCGGGAGGGCTGGGCGTTCACCGGCACCGCCGTGGCGATCGGCCTGGCCGTGGCGACCCTGTTCGCGGCGCTGTTTCCGAACGTGCTGCCGTCCACCCTGGACGCGGCGGGCACGCTGACGGCCACCAACGCCGCGTCCACCCCCTACACCCTGAAGATCATGACCTGGGTGGCGGTGATCTTCACTCCGGTCGTGCTGGGCTACCAGGCCTGGACGTACTGGGTGTTCCGCAAGCGCATCGGCGTGGCCAACATCCCGCAGCACTGACCGGGTGGGCACCGTATCGGCGACGTTGCGGGATCCCGCGCAGGGGACACCGCGACGTCGGCGATATCGCGTCGATCACACCGCCGCGTTCTCGCTAGGGTGTGCCGATGCCCGCCGCCGTGCACGTTCGTGAACTCGACCTCGCCGACCTCGACGCCGCCTGGGAGCTGGGCCGGTTCGCGTTCGGCTCGACCTCGGAGCGACCCGCCAGCACCACCGTCGCGGTGCCCGGCATGACCCGCCACGGCGCGTTCGACGCCAGCGGTCGGCTCGTCGGCAAGGCCGTCGACCTGCACCACGACCAGTGGTGGTCGGGTCGGACGGTGCCGGCCGCCGATGTCGCCGGAGTAGCGGTCGCCCCCGAGGCCCGGGGTCGCGGCGTGGCCCGTGCCCTGCTCACCGCCCTGCTACGCGGCGCCCGCGAGCGCGGCGCGGCGGTCAGCGCCCTGTACCCGACCGTCGCCGCCCCGTACCGGGCCTGCGGGTGGGAGACCGCCGGTGTGCTGCGTACCGTCGACCTGGCCACCGCCGCGCTGCCCCGGCACCGGCCCTCCCCGCACCTGACGGTCCGCGCCGGCACACCCGCCGACCTGCCCGCCGTCGCCGCCCTCTACGAGCGCGTCACCCGACACCGCAACGGCATGCTGACGCGCCGGGGTGAGCTGTTCGACCACTTCGCCGCCGACCGGGGTCTGCCCGGCGACGGGCTCACACTCGTCGAGGCCGCAAGCGACCTGGTCGGCTACGCCACCTGGCAGCGGGGCAGCGGCTACGGCGCGGACTCGGTGCTCACCGTCGACGAGGCCCTCGCCACCACCGCCGAAGCGGCCCGCGAACTCGTCGGAGTGCTCGCCAGCTGGGCCAGCGTCGCACCGACGCTGCGACTGTGCCCGCTCGACGGCGACGCCGTCAGCGCCGTCCTGCCGCTGGAGGCGGCACGTGACCACGAGCGGGACCTGTGGATGCACCGGCCGGTGGACGTCGTCCGGGCGGTGGCCGAGCGCGGCTGGCCCGCCCACGCCCGGGGTGTCGTCGACTTCACCCTCACCGACGCGCTCGCCGAGTGGAACACCGGCACGTGGCGGTTGACGGTCGTCGACGGCGCCGCCGAGCTGACCCGGATCGACTCCGCGCCGGACCTGCGGTTGGACGTACGCGGTTTCGCCATGCTCTACGCCGGGGCCGCCCGCGCCCGGTCGGTCGCGCAGGCGGGTCTGCTGCACGCCACCGGTGTCGAGCCGGACGCCCTGGACCTGCTGGGCGCCGGCGGTCCGGCGCAGCTGCTCGACTACTTCTGACCGGCGGCGTGCTGACAGCTGCCCGGTACGGTGTGCCGATGGAAATTCTGGCGCAGGTCCGTTCCGGCGCGCCTGTGGAGCGGCTGCTCGGCCACCCCCGCCTGCCGCTGGTGGCCGGGTGGGACGCCGAACGTCCGACGATCCGGATCTGGGAGTACGGCGACGGGCAGGTGCGTGAGGTCGGGATCGTGGGCGCGGATTCGGCTGTCTACGACGACGCCATCGGTTATGACCGGGACCGGCTGACACCGTCTGCCACCTGGCATCCGAGCGAGCCGCTGCTGGTGGTGGCGGTTGGCACCGGCACGACCTGCTGGACACCCACCGCAACCTCGGCGATCGACGGCCTGCCGCCGAGTGAGTACCGGGAAGTGGCCTTCAGCCCGGACGGTCGGACGCTCTGGTTGTCACCCGCCGGCGGGGAGGAGGGCTGGGAGAGCTCCATCGCGCGCGACCTCGCCTCCGGGGCAACCTCCATCGGGCCAGGATGGGACACCGGGATCGTGGGGCATCCGGGGGGTGGTCTCGTGTCCACCCTGAACAGCGATCAGGGTGCCACGCTGGTGCTCTTCGCCCGAGACTCCGGGCCCGTACTGCGGCCGCTGCGCCGAGCGCTGATCCTCGACTGCGACGGCTACGAGGCTCCGACCTTCAGCCCGGACGGGCGGCACTTCGCGGTGCGGGGGAACGCCTACGACAACTCCCTCGAGGTCTTCGAGTTCCCCTCGCTGCGCCGCGTCCTCGGCATGACCCTCGGGCGGCCCTGCCCGGGGTACCCGTACCCGCAGGAGTGGCTGGACGAGATGAACTCCTGGTCCCGCCACAACGTGGTGTTCGGGCCGGTGCCCGGCGTCCTCTGGATCGGGACACCCGAGGGTGTCGTCGTCGAGCTGACGATCGACGGGGAGCAGGTGACCGAGCACCAGGTGCTGCCCGGGTCCGCGGTCACCGCGCTGACGGCCACCGCCACCGGTGCACTCCTCGTCGCGGGCCGTGACGGCGAGCTTGTGCTGCTGTCGGTGGGCAGTGCCGCCCCGAGCGAGGCGGCCACGGCCGCGGTGACCGAGTTCCTCGCCGGCACCTCCGAGGCCGCCGACCTGGACATGGACCACCTTGACCTCACCGACGGGACACGGACCTGGCAGGCGGGCGACCTGGAAACGGTCACCGAACACTCCACAGGCGACCCGTCCTGGCTGCGGGTCCGGGCCAGCATGAACCAGCTCGCCTGAGCGGCTACGGCGGCCGTCAAGATGAGGATCGCGCCGGTCAGGTGGGGTTCGCCGCCAGTTCGGCGTTCGCTCGCTGGGTGATCAGAGTGAGCACCCGGGCGGCGGCGCTGGCCTCGTCGGCAGGGATGTCCCCGTACAGCCGGGCGGTGATGCCCGCGACGGCGTCGGCGATGCGGGCCTGCGTGGCGCGCCCGACGTCGGTGAGTCGCACGGACGCCTCGTCGAGGTGCGCGAGGTCGGCGTCGGCGAGGCTGGCGATCATCTCGCGCACGGCCGGTTCGTCGACCTTGAGGGTGCTGGTGATCCGGCGCACGAGGTGAGCCGCCTCGACGGGGCCGGCGGCGAGGACGTTGAGGGCGAGGACCTGGCCGAAGTTGACGCCGAGGGGCGCGGCGGCCCGTTCGAGCAGCGCCCGGGTGGCGTAGTGGGCCTGGCCGATGGCCTGGCCGGTGAGGGTGGGAGTGGACATGACGCCTCCTGGAAAACATTGGCCTAACCAACGTTGGTAGAGCCAACGTAACATGGTTCGTGGGTCGCGCCAACGATTCCTGTTAGGCTCCCGCCCATGGACGCCACCGCCCCGCAGTCACCCGCCGGGCTGCGCACCACACCGAGCTGGCTGCTCAACCAGACCGCCAGCCACGCCGGCCGCCTACTCGCCGAGGGCTTCGCCGCCCACGACCTGCGCGGCTACCACTACCGGCTGCTCGCCGCGCTGGCCGAGGACGGCCCCGCCAGCCAGGCCGACCTCGGCCGCCGCTGCGGCATCGACCGCAGCGACGTCGTGGCCGCCGTCAACGACCTGGCCGGTCGGGGACTCGTCGTCCGCGCCCCCGACCCGGCCGACCGCCGCCGCAACGTCATCAGCCTCACCGACAGCGGCGCCGACGAGGCCCACCGGATGACCGACACCGTCACCCGCGCACAGGACGACCTGCTCGCCCCCCTGTCCACCGCCGAACGCGTCGAGCTGACCCGACTGCTCACCCGGCTGCTGGACCACCACACCCGACGCTGAGCACCGCTCAGCGGGCCTCGCGCAACTCCGCCAGCCGCGCCTCGATCTCGGCCAACTCCGCGCGCAGCTTCTCGGCCTGCTGCTCCGCCTCGGCCCGCTCGGTGCCGAGGATCTGCTCCACCGCCTCCTGCACACCCGGCACGTCGACAAGCGCCACCATCTTCAACGCCTCCGCCGGCTTCACCACGTACGGCTTCGCCAGGGCCTTGCTGCCCTGCTGCGCGGCGACAGTCCACTCGCCGTCGGCGTACGCCAGCGTCACCGTGAGGCCCGCGGGCCCCTTCGGCTTGACGGCCTTGACCGCCCGCCGCGCCGGCGTCGCCTTCTCCGCCTGCTCCACCTTCGGCTCCTCCTGTCGCTGCGCCGGCACCCGCGGCGTGTCCAACACGAACTCCGGCTCGGCCACCACCGGCGCCGCCGGCGGCTCCGGCTCCGCTTTCGGCTCCGCCACCCGACGACCCGCGCCCTTGGGCGCCACCGCCAGATCGGCGGGGGAGAACGGCAACTCGTCGCGGCCGAAACGCACCACCACGAACTCGTCGGACACCTCGGGATCGGTCAGCTCGACGACCTGACCGACCTGACCGGCGATCTGCCCCGCCGACGCGGTGAACACCACCCGCGGCTTACGACCGGCCGCCAACGCCTCCCGGATGCTCTGCACCTCGTCAGTGGACAAACCCTGGCCGGCATCCATCACAACCCTCTTCCGTACACCTGTTTGATTGCTGTCTTGATACCAGCCGCCTGCGACACCCGCCGCAAGGGGGTCAGGGCCTAGCCGCCCAGCGCCCGCAGCGCCCGGTCCGCGTGGTCGTTCATGCTGACCTCACTGTGGATCACCTCGATGACCCGCCGGTCCGCGCCGATCACGAACGTCATCCGCTTCGTGCTCAACGGCCCCAGCGGCACCCGCCGCTTGACCCCGAACGCCCGCGCCACCGCCCCGTCGGAATCCGAGAGCAACGGATAGTCGAAACCGTGCAGCGTCGAGAACTCCGCCTGCTTCGCCACCGAATCACGGCTGATGCCCACCCGCGACGCGCCCAACGCCGTGAACTCCGCGCCCAGGTCCCGGAAGTGACAGCTCTCCGCCGTGCACCCCCGGGTCATCGCCGCCGGATAGAAGAACAGCACCACCGGACCCGCCGCCAGGAACTCCGACAGCCGCCGCGGCGTCCCCGTCTCATCCGGCAGCTCGAAGTCCTCCACGACATCGCCGACACCCACACCCGCCACCGCGCACCTCCGTTGTCCGATCGAACGCGCGGTGAGCGTAAGCGATCACACCCAGAGGGCCAGCACCTCGTCGGCCACCGTCGCCGCCTGCGCCCAACCGGCCCGCGCCGCGCCGGCCCGCCGCGCCGGATCCAGCACGTCGCGGCCGATCGCCGCACGCGCCGCCGCGTCCGGCGTCACCACCACCACCCGCGACCCGGCCGCCTCCAGCTCGGCCACCTGCGCCGCCAGCCGCGGCATCGGCCCGAACGACGCCGACGTCGGCGCGAGAACCAGCACACGCCGCGCGCCCGCCGCCAGGTCCGCGTTCACGCTCGAGCGCATCCCACCGTCGACGAAACGACGCGCCCCGATCGTCACCGGCGGCCACACCCCGGGCACCGCGCAGCTCGCGCCCACCGCGTCCACCAACGACACCCCGTCGGTGCCTTCGAACACCACGAACTCACCCGACGCCGCGTCGACAGCCGTCACCAGCAGCCGCCGCCGCGGCCACTCCCGGACCGGCAACCGGGCCTCGATCACCGCCCGCTGCGACGCCTCCGACGGCGTACGCGCCGCCACCGCCATCGCCCCGATACGCGCCCTCGACCGCACCGCGTCACGCGTACGGCCACCGGCCCACAGCAGTCGCGCCACCACCCACAACCCCAACCGCGCCGCCGTCTCACCCGTCGGCGGCGCCAACTGCTCCTCGTACAACCCCCGCAGCGGCACCCCCGAGCGCACCTGCGCGCCGACCACCGAACCCGCCGACGTGCCCACCACCAGATCGGCCTCGGCGACCGCCACACCCCGCTCGGCCAACGCGGCCAGCAGTCCCAACTCCCATGCCACCCCGGTCACCCCGCCACCGCCGAGCACCAACGCCCGCCGCATGTGACCCTCCTCTCGACGACCGACCCGCGCCGGTCACGGTAACGTCGGCCCCACCCACCCGGCAGCCCGGAGGCATTCGTGGCACCCGTCACCGTCATCACCGGAGGCGGCCGCGGCATCGGCGCGGCCACCGCCCGCCGACTCGCCACCGCCGGGCACCACCTCGCCCTGTGCTACCGCCGCGACGACACCGCCGCCGCAGCGGTCCTGGCCGACCTGCACGCGGCCGGCACGCAGGCCATCGCGGTCCGCGCCAACACCACCGACCCCGACCAGGTCGCCGCCCTGTTCGACGCCGCCGCGCAGCTCGGCCCACTCACCGGACTTGTCAACAACGCCGGCGTCACCAGCCCCATCGGCCCATTCACCGACCTGCGCGTCGACGACCTGCGCCGCGTCGTCGACGTCAACCTCATCGGGTACGTCCTCTGCGCCCAGCAGGCCGCCCGCCGCCTCACCGACGGCGGCGCCATCGTCAACGTGTCCTCGGCCGCCGCGACCCTCGGCAGCCCGGGGGAGTACGTCCACTACGCCGCCGTCAAGGCCGCCACCGACACCCTCACCGTCGGCCTGGCCAAGGAACTCGCCCCGCGCGGCATCCGCGTCAACGCCGTCGCCCCCGGCCTCATCCGCACCGACATCCACGCCGACTCCGGCGTACCCGACCGCGCCGACAGCGCCGCCGGCCGCATCCCGCTGGGCCGCGCCGGCGAACCCGACGAGATCGCCGCCGCCATCGCCTGGCTGCTCAGCCCGGACGCCTCCTACGCCACCGGCACCGTCCTGCGCGTCTCCGGCGGCCTGTGAGCCGGGGCGCGCACGACGCCCCGGCTCACACCCTCAGTGCGTGAACAGCTTCGCCGCCGTGATCACCGTCTGCACGACCCCGTAGCCGAGCAGCACCGCCACCACCAGCCAGGAAATCCACAACCGGGCCTGCTGCCCCTGCCGACCGTCGTCACTCATCGCGTACCACTCCTCAGCGCCGCCTCGTCCTCGTCCACACCCTGCTGCGCCGCCGGCTCGTGGTAACGCTCGGGCACCGGCCGCACCAGCAGGTTCGCCACGAAACCCACCGCGAGAACGCCCACCATCGTGAACAGCGCCGGCCGGTACGCCGCCGCTGTCAACGTGCCCGGCTTGCCCTGCGCGTCGAGGAACCCGTTCACGATCAGCGGCCCGGCGATCCCCGCCGCCGACCACGCGGTCAGCAGCCGCCCGTGGATCGCACCCACCTGATACGTGCCGAACAGATCCCGTAGATACGCCGGCACCGTGGCGAACCCGCCGCCGTAGAACGACAGGATCACGCAGGCGAACAACACGAACAGCGCCGTCGCCGTCTGCCCGAACAGGGCCAGCAGCGCGTACAACACCATGCCCACACCCAGGTACACCAGGTAGATCGGCTTGCGGCCGATGACGTCCGACGTCGACGACCACACGAACCGGCCCGCCATGTTGAACAGCGACAGCAGACCCACGAACCCGCCGGCCGCCGCCACCGACACCGCCGACGTGCCGTTGTCCCGGAAGAAGTCCTGAATCATCGGACTGGCCTGCTCCAGGATGCCGATACCGGCCGTCACGTTGCAGAACAGCACCACCCACAGCAGCCAGAACGAACGGGTCTTCACCGCGTTGGCCGCCGACACGTTCGCCGTGGTGACAAGCGGCTTCGCCGCCACCGCCGCCGGATCGAAGCCCGCCGGACGCCAATCGTCGGCCGGCACCCGCACGTTCGCCACCCCGAACATCATGATCACGAAGTAGCCCAGGCCGAGCGTCACGAACAGCCACACCAACGCGCTGCCCGACGCCGTCGACCCCGCATTCGACGGGTCGTAGGCGGGGTCGTAGAACGACAGCAGCTGCCGCGACAGGGGAGAGGCCACCATCGCACCACCACCGAACCCCATGATCGCCAAACCGGTGGCCAGACCCGGCCGATCCGGGAACCACTTGATCAGCGTCGAGACGGGGGAGATGTACCCGATGCCCAGACCGATGCCGCCGAGCAGGCCATAGCCCAGATACAGCAGCCACAGCTGCTTCGTGGCGATGCCCAGCGACCCCACCAGGAAACCCGCCGCCCAGAAACAGGCCGACACGAACATGGCCTTACGCGGCCCGTTCGCCTCCACCCACGTCCCCGCCACCGCGGCGGACAACCCCAGCATCACGATCGCGATACTGAAGATCACCCCGATCGCCGTCTGACCGGTGTCGAAGTGCGCGATCAACGAGTTCTTGTAGACGCTTGTGGCGTACACCTGGCCGATGCAGAGATGGATGGCCAACGCCGCCGGGGGAATGAGCCACCGGCTGTAGCCGGGCGGCGCCACGGTGTGCCGACGATCGAGTGCGGAAAGCATGCGCTGCTTCCTCTCCGACGAGGACGTGAGACACCCTCCACATGCCCACACCGCGCCTTGGCGGCAAACCTCACCGTCGCCGGACGGTCCCTCCGGTGAGCTGAGCGGTCACTCAGCCCAGGTTCGGGGTGTGCCAGCCACCCGCCAACGCTTCGGCCTCCGCCGGACCCCAACTACCCCTGTCGTACGCCCGCACCGGCGTCGACAGATCCAGGATCGGCTCAACGATCCGCCACTCCTGCCGAATCGTCTCCGCCCGGGCGAAACGCAGATGCTGCCCGTCCATCGCATCGTCGAGCAACCGCTCGTACGCCTCCTGACGACGACCCAACGCCGCCCCGAAGTCCACCGACAGGTCAACCGGACGGCTCGCCACCTCCGCACCCGGGCTCTTCGCCTGAATCGACATCGTGATGCCGTCCCCACGACCCAACCGGAACCGCAGCAGATTCGCCGGCGCCGCCACCCCACCCGCGGCGGGGATCAACGAACGCGGCGGCTTCTTGAACTCGACCACCACCTCCGTCGCCGTCCCCGGCAACGACTTACCCGTCCGCAAATAGAACGGCACACCCGCCCACCGGGGAGAATCGACAGTCAACCGCGTCGCCACGAACGTCTCCGTGTTCGAATCCGGCGCGACACCCGGCTCGTCGCGGTAGCCCGCGTACTGCCCCCGCACCGTGAACTCCGGCGACAACGGCGCGATCTGCCGCAACACCGCCGCCTCCGCCTCCCGGAACGCGTCCGTGTCGTCACTCTCCGGCGCGTCCATCGCGATCAACGCGACCACCTGGAGAATGTGGTTCTGCAACACGTCACGAGTCGCGCCCACCGTGTCGTAGAACCCGGCCCGGCCCTGCGTGCCGAACCCCTCGGCGAGAGTGACCTGCACGTTGTCGATGTGCTCGCTGTTCCACAACGGCTCGAACAACCGATTCGCGAACCGGAACGCGTACAGACCCTCCACCGCCTCCTTGCCCAAGTAGTGATCGATCCGGAACACCCGCGTCGGATCGAAGGCCCCCCGCAACGTCCGATCCAACTCCGCAGACGACGCCAGGTCCCGCCCGAACGGCTTCTCCACGATCACCCGACCACGATCGGCCAGCCCGACCGCCGCCAACCCCTGCACCACCGAACCGAACACCATCGGCGGAATCGCCAGATAGAACACCGGCCGCTCGGCGTCGCCCAGACGCTCCGCCAGCCGCTGATACGTCACCGGGTCCGCGTAGTCTCCCGAGATCATCGACAGATTGCCCGCCAAGACGTCGAACGCCTCGTCATCCACCTCGTCACTCGCCTCGGCCACCGACTTACGGGCCGTCGCGACCAACTGCTGATCATCCCAGGGGGAGCGGGCCACCCCGATCACCGGAACATCGAGACGGCCACGTCGGGTCAACTCGTACAGCGCCGGAAAAAGCTTCTTCGAGACGAGATCACCTGTCACGCCGAACAGCACTACCGCGTCTGAGCGCACGGGCATGGCACTTCCATCCGATCATGTGGAAACCTGATCTTCCGAACGGACAACCGCACGCCCCACTGGAAGAATTCCCCGGCAACGACGCACGTGAGGTCGGCGACAGCGACGGCGCACACCCTGAAAAGGCTCACCGACCAGGCGTGACGCGGGCAACGCTCCAACCTGATCGAACAATCTCGATCATCCTAAAGCCCGCAAACCCCGACGCTCCACCCCGTCCCGCGTATCCGCCACACCAGAAGACGCGCAGCGACGCTCCGCGCACCAGGGGAGGACCCCGCAATGGACCTCGCAGTCGACCGAAGCACCGCAACAGGCCCCGACGTGGTGTGCCTACCGATGTTCGCCACGACCCGCGCCGCCACGGCTGCCGCCTTCCGCCCCGCCCTCGCCGACGCCAACCTGCGCGAGACATACCTGGACCTACCCGGCCACGGCGACACCCCCGCCACCTGCCCACCCACCTCCCAGGCCCTGCTGGACACCGTCTGCGCCTGGCTCGACCACCACACCGACGCACCCGTCCTCCTCGCCGGCGCGTCCTACGGCGCCTACCTCGCCGCCGGCATCGCCCGCCAACGACCCGACCTGGTCCGCGGCCTCCTGCTCGTCTGCCCCGGCGTCACCATCGCACCGGCCAGCCGCACCCTGCCCGACCACCGCCCACCCCCGGGACCCACCGGCTGGCTCGACGACGCCCCCACCCACCTGCGCACCCACCTCGACACCGCGCTCGGCCACCGCACCCCAACCGTCGTCGCCACCGTCCTCGCCGCCCTGCGCTCCGGCGGCCCCGGCGACGACACCTTCCAACAAACCCTGCGCACAAGCCCCGAATACGCGCTCCCCGACGAAACCACCGACACCCCGTACGACGGCCCCGTCAGCGTGCTCACCGGCCGACAGGACCACATCGTCGGCTACACCGACCAGTTCCACGCCATGCGCCGCTACCCCCACGGCACCTACACCGTCATCGACGAGGCCGGGCACTACCTGCCCTACGAACAACCGGCGCTGCTGCGCGCGCTCACCCAGAACTGGCTGCGCCGGGCGCGCTGACCCCACCCTCACCACGGCACACCCCGGCCCAGTCCGTACGCCACAATGGCGGGCATGGCTGACCTCGACGATATGAAGGCCGCGCTGCACTACTACCTGCGCAGGAACCGCGACGACCTCCTCTGGAAGCTCGACGGGCTCAGCGAACGCGAGGCCAGAACGCCCCGCACCGCCACCGGCAACAACCTGCTCGGAGTCGTCAAACACTGCCTCAACGTCGAAGCCGCCTACTTCGGGCTCACCTTCGGACGGCACTTCTCGGCGCCCGAGGAACTGGTCGCCCTGGAGGCGTTCGACGACGACCCGCAGGTCGACTGGTACGCCCGCGAGGACGAGACGAAGGACGGCCTGATCGACCTGTACCGCCGCGTCGCGGTGTTCGCGGACGAGACGATCGATCAGTTGCCGCTCGACGCGCCCGGGCAGGTGCCCTGGTGGCGGCCCGGCCACCAGGACGTGACGCTGCACCGGGTCATCGCGCACGTGACCTGCGACATCGCCCGGCACGCCGGTCACGCCGACATCATGCGCGAGCAGCACGACGGCGCGATCGGTTGGCAGCGGGGGAGCGCCAGCATCCCCGACGGGTACGACTGGCCGACGTACGTCAGCAAGCTGCGAAAGCTGGCCGACCACTTCGAATGACCACCTGCGGCCCCTCACCCAGGACTGGCTGCGCGGAACCCAGTGAATGCAGGGGAGAGGGCCAACGGATACGCGGTGACCGTTCCGAACACGTTCGAACACGCCGGTGACCAGCCCAGACCATCCCGTCCTGTTCGGAACAGGCACCGCCTCTTGTCGTACGACGCGGCACACCAACACAGTGGGAGGCACCCGACAGCGCACAGTACGTGCGACGCCGCACGACCACCGCGGCCGGGGATGTCCGTCCGGCACGATCGCCCGCCTGTCAGACCCTCGACGAGGACGCGGTGACGCAGCCGGCCCAGATCTGATCAGGGCAGGGGAGTCAATGGCAACAATCAATGGCATCACACGGCGTGCGATAACAGCCGGCCTGGTCGGCCTGCTGACGGTGGCCGGCCTGGCTGCCCCCGCGCTCGCCGCCGCCCCGCCGAGTTCACTGGCGGCGATCCCCAACAGGTTCATGACGTGGAACACCAACGGACAGGGGCTCGGCACCCCGGAGTCGCTCGTGGAACAGGTGCGTCGTTTCCGGCCGCAGGTGGTGGCGTTGCAGGAGTCCTGCCTGGACGAGGTGAGCGAGGCCGTACGACAACTCCGGCAGATTGGCCTGGAGTACAGCTACCGCAGCGGCCTGTCCGCACTGAACCCTGGCTGCGCGAGTCGTCTGGGCACCGCGATCCTCTACGCCAAGGGCACCGTTGTCAGAGCGCACAACCGCAAGGGCTACAGCGAGGACGAAGGCTGGCTCGAGGCGCGCGGCATCCAGTCGTTCAGCACGAAAATCGACGGGCAGTGGGTCCGGGTGTTCAACACCCATCTCAGCGCGCCCGGTTACGAAGATCTGCGCCGGCTGCAGGCGCGGGAGCTGTCGGTCGCCACACGGCCGTACCGTCGCGCGCTGGTTCTTGGTGATTTCAACACTCGGCCGTGGATCACGTCCGTCATGACCCCGATCTGGCGGGCCGGGTTCTCCGACGTCGACCCGTACTGTCGGTCGACCAGGGATGCCCGCTGCAACAGGACACTTCCCGAGACGCGCGACGCCAAGTTCGACTACATCCTTCACCGCGGGATCAATTCACGGCAGTGCCTGCTGTACACACCGACCCGGGATCACCGGATCGTCATCAGCGACGTCACGTTGGCCGAGGGCCCACGTCCGGTGTGCAGCGTGACCTGATCGCTGCCACCACGGCGCCGCGGGTCCGGCGTCGGCCAGCCGAGCATAGTTGCGGCCGGGCCGACGCCGGACCCGATTCGATAATGCACATTATGTAAAGTTAGGCGAGATCGGGGCCTCCCGTCGAGCGTGGACAGGCACCTCTCGATCAGGGCGGTCCGCTCCGGCACCGGTCCGGCCGGCACGTGGACCAGGCGGTACCCGTACGCCTCGTACACCTGCTCGTGCACTCGGGCGAAGGCCAGCGATTCGGCGTAGCCGATCTGGCGCGCGGCCGTGGGCCGGATGAAGCCCAGCGGGCCGATCACGAACACCGAGCGTTGGTAGGTCCGCTGCCGTGCGACGCGGTCCACCTCGGCGGCGAGCACCGGACCGACCGGCCTGCCCAGATACCGGGCCAACGCCAGCGTGCACAACGGCGACCGGTCATGGAGTTGCACGCACCCCCGCCCAGGAGCGTCTCGCCGGAAGCCAATCTTGGACAGTTTCCGTTCAGCGATGACGGAAACTGTCCAAGATCTCGTCCGCTCGGCGTGGGAGTCGATGCGCTGATCGGCGTCGAACTGCCTGCGGCGCTGCAGGGCGGCCACCGCGTCGACGAACCCGGGCTCGCGCCACGGCTCGGCGCACCCCTGCGCCTGGCGCGCCGCGATGATGTCGGTGGCGGCCTCCCGCACGGTGACGTGACCCTGGCGGCGCAGCGCCTCGATGAGCGTGGTCTTGCCGGCGCCTGGTGCTCCGGTCAGGACGTACCGCCGGAGTTCGGGCATCCTCTCCCCCCTTGCACCCCTTCCGGGCAACGCGAAAATGCTGCATAATATCCCTTATGCATGACAAAAAGGACGAATCGCTCGTGGTGCTGATCGAGGAGTTCCTGACCGCCCGGGCGACCCGCAAGCCCTCCCCGCACACCCTGGCGGCCTACCGGCGGGATCTGCACGCGGTGGCCGCGCTGGTGGCCGACGATGACGCCACTCCCCTCCCCCTCGACGCGCTGTCGATCACCGACCTCTCCCCCCGCGTGCTGCGGGCGGCCTTCGCCCGGTTCGCCGCGCCTCGGGCGCCCGCGTCGGTGCACCGCGCCTGGTCCACCTGGAACAGTTTCTTCACGTTCCTGGTGGCCGATCAGGTGGTGGCGGGCAATCCGATGCCGGCGGTCGGTCGGCCCCGGGCGCTGCTCCCCCAGCCGAAGCCGCTGCGCGGTGCGGACACCCCCGAGGTGCTGCTCGCGTCGGTTGCCCGTGACGACGGCCGGCAGCGTGATCCGTGGCCGGAGCGGGACGTGGCGGTGGTGGCGGTGGCGCTGTGCGCGGGGCTGCGTCTGTCGGAGTTGTTGGCGCTGCGGGTCGGTTCGCTGGCGGGTCGGCCGGGTGAGCGGCGCATCGAGGTGGCGGGCAAGGGCGGGCGTCCGCGGGTGGTGCCGATCGAGGCTGATCTGGACCGGGTGGTGGCGGACTACCTGGACAGTCGCCGTCGGCGTTTCGGGTCGCGGTCGGTGCGCCCCGACTCGGCGTTGCTGGTGGACCGGCAGGGCGAGCCGCTACGCCGTGGTGGTCTGCAGTATCTGGTGGAGTCGTGTTATCGGCGGGCGGGGATCGGTGACCGGGTGCCGCGTGGGGCGCGGTTGCACGCGTTGCGGCACACGTTCGCGACGCGGTTGGCCGAGGACGGGGCGAGCGCGGCGGAGATCATGCGGTTGTTGGGGCACGCGTCGTTGGCGTCGTCGCAGACGTACATCGAGGTGACGGCCGGGCAGCAGCGTGAGGCGGTGCGGGCCAATCGCACCAATCGGGTGTTGGCGTCGCTGGTGAACCAGGACTGAGCGCGCGGCGACACGGTGGGCGTGTCGGCGGGTCATGCCGGCGGGTGGTTGGACGAGACGATGAGGGTCAGGAGTCGTACGAGTTGTTGACGCTCGTCGGGGGTGAGTGCGGCGGTCAGTTCGGCGTTGGCCTGCTCGCCGAGCCTCTCGGTGCGGCGCAGCAGGAGGGTGCCGGTGGGTGTGATGGAGATGGCGTTCTTGCGCCGGTCGGCGGGGTCGGGGACTCGAGTGATCAGGTCGTGGGTGTCGAGGTCGTGGACTATGGGAACCATGTCTTTGGGGTCGACGCCGAGTGTTCTGCTGAGTTGGGCCTGCGAGACCGGTCCGAGTTCGGCCACAGTGGCCAGCACCGCGTGGTGCATCATGCGGATGCCCTCATGAGTGAGTGCCTCGGCGACGAGTCGGTGGCCGCGGGCGGCGGCTCGGCCCAGTAGCCAACTTGGCAGCACGCGGATGCGTGCCGGGGCGTACGGGGTGTCGGCCATGTCAGGACACTACTTAATCGTTGGGTCCACCCGACAGTAGCGCCTATCGTTGGGTACCCCCAACGATAGGAGGTGCCTGTGCGCAGTATTCGCTATCACCGCTACGGAGGACCGGAGGTCCTGCGGGTGGAGGAGGTTCCCCAGCCTCGTCCCGGCCCCGGAGAGCTGCTGATCCGCGTCGAAGCCATCGGTGTCACGCTCCCCGGCGTACGAAAGGTTCGCGGAGAAGGCGACCGCGGTCCGCTGCCGGCGACCCTGGGCGGGGAGGTGGCCGGTGTGGTGATCGCCGTGGGCCCGCAGGTCGGTGGCTTCGCGATCGGCGACCGGGTGACCGCTCTCGCCTTCGCGGACGCCTACGCCGACGTGGTCGTCGTGCCGACGTTCACCGCGAGCCGCATCCCCGAGCACGCGGACTGTGTGCAGGCCGCCGCGCTGGTCCGAAGCGGACACGTCGCGCTGGCGGTGCTGGCCAGCGCGGAGATCACCGCCGCCGAGTCGGTCCTGATCACCGGCGCCGCCAGCGGCGTGGGGCATCTCGCCGTCCAGTTGGCGAAGATCCAGGGAATCACGCGCGTCGTGGCGGCCGTCGGCACTGTGGAGAAGGCGGACTTCGTGCGTGGTCTCGGGGCCGACGAGGTCGTCGTCTACCACGATGAGCCCTGGGCCGACCCGGTCGATGTCGTCCTCGACGCCGTCGGTGGTGACCTCCTCCCGCGCGCGGTCGCCGCGTTGCGTCCGGGTGGGCGGCTCATCTTCTTCAACTCCGGTGGCGGTACGGTGCCGGCGTTCGACCTGCTCGCCGGGTCGAAGACCATCACCGGTCTCACGATGGCGCGGTTCGCCAGCACCCGGCGGGGCCTCTACGACCGCCACCACGAGCGGCTGTGGGAGCTGCACCGCACCGGGCAGCTTCGGGCCGCCATCCACGCCGAGATCTCCCTGTCGGATGCGGCGACCGCTCACCGGATCATCGAGGCGCGGGTCAATCACGGAAAGGTGATTCTGCGCCCCTGAGCGCGGCAGCGAGCGCCCGCGCCGCTCAGCGGGTCAGGGTTTCCAGCGCCGCGGCGAGGCGGTATCGGGTCAGCCGAGGTCGACGAGCAGGGGGCGGTGGTCGGAGATGGTGGACGGTGGGGCGGTGACGGCTCGTACGGGTGGGAGCTGGGCGAGGGCGTGCCGGTCGGCGAGGATGTGGTCGAGTTGGACGCGGGGCTGCCCGGAGGGGTAGGTGGGGCGTCGGCCCAGGGGTCGCCAGCGGGAGATGAGGCGGGCCGGGCCGGCGGGCAGGTTGAGGTCGCCGAGCAGGACGCGGGGGCCGGGTAGCGCGCGGAGGGCGCGCACGGTCTGGCGGAGTTGGCGGGCGTTCCAGCCGGGGACGAACGACAGGTGGGTCGCGGCGGCGGTGAGGGGGCCGTGTGGGGTGTCGAGGACGGCGGCGAGGACGACGCGGGGTTCGTCGTGCAGCAGGATGAGGCCGCCGCCGGGGCCGGGGACGTAGATCGGTGAGCGGACGGGTGCGGGTGTGAGGCGGGTGATGTGCCAGCTGCGGACGGGGTGGCGGCTTATGAGGCCGATGCCGTAGCAGGGTTCGCCGTGGCCGTCGTCGTCGTGGCGGAGGGGGCGGAACTGTTCGCCGGGGGTGCCGACGACGGCGGCTGCGAAGCGGTGGTGTGGCGCGTCGAGGGCGTGGGCGGCGATGGCGGTGAGGTCGTGGTTGCCGCTGCGGTGTTGGTCGCGGTCGACTTCCTGCAGGGCGAGGACGTCGGCGTCGAGGGCGGCTATGGCGGCGGCGAGTCGGTCGGGGTTGACGAGTCCGTCGGTGAGGGATCGGCCGTGCAGCAGGTTGAAGGTGGCCAGGCGCACTCCTGCACCCTACGTCCCCGTGGCAGGGTTGCCGGGTGGTGAAGGTGCTGCTGTGTTCGATGCTGGTGTTCGTGGCGGTGGGCGGGTTGGGGGTGTGGTTGCGGCGTTCGCGGGGTCGTTGAGGTGAGGCTGGCCACTTGAGGGCGGGTCGGCCGTGAATCGGTGGGGAGAATTGCCGCCCGTGGACGCCGTTTCGTTGAGTACGTTGCTGGTCGCCGCCGCTGCGGCGGGGTGGGTGGACGCCGTGGTCGGCGGTGGTGGGTTGCTGTTGTTGCCGGCGTTGTTGGTGGCCGCGCCGGGGTTGCCGGTGGCTACGGCGTTGGGGACGAACAAGTTGGCGGCGATCTTCGGTACGTCGACGGCGGCGGTGACGTATGCGCGGCGGACGACTGTCGACTGGCGGGTGGTGGGGCCGGCGGCGGGGTTGGCGGTGGTCAGCGCGGGGGTGGGTGCGGCGTTGGCCGGGGCGGTGCCGGCGTCGGCGTACCGGCCGGTGGTGTTGGTGGTGTTGGTGTCGGTGGCGGTGTTCGTGCTGCTGCGGCCGCGCCTGGGGGTGGTGGCGGTGCCGGGGCGGCGTACGCCGGTGCGGGTGGCGGTGGCGGTCGGCGTGGCTGGGGTGGGCATCGCGCTGTACGACGGGTTGATCGGCCCGGGTACGGGGACGTTCCTGGTGTTGGCGTTCACGGCGCTGGTGGGTGCGGATTTCGTGCGCGGGTCGGCGATGGCGAAGGTGGTCAACGCGGGGACGAACCTGGGTGCGTTGGTGGTGTTCGGGGTGACCGGGCACGTGTGGTGGTTGCTGGGCGCGGGGATGGCGGTGTGCAACATCGCGGGCGCGGTGTTGGGTGCGCGGATGGCGTTGCGTCGTGGTTCGGGGTTCGTGCGGGTGGTGCTGCTGGTGGTGGTGCTGGCGTTGGTCGCGAAGTTGGGTCACGACCAGTGGGTGGCCCGCTGACGGAGGCGGGCCCGGGCCGGCAGGTGACGTGGGGGTGACTAGCTTCGGCGGCTGGGTGAGTCGAAGCGGCCGGCGCGGATTTCGCGTAGGGCGCGGCGGCGGGTGTCGCCGCGCAGGGTGTCGACGTAGAGGGTGCCGCGCAGGTGGTCGGTTTCGTGTTGCAGGGCGCGGGCGAGGAATCCGGTGCCGGTGATGGTGAGGGGTTCGCCGTGCTGGTCGACGCCGTGGGCGGTGGCGTGCAGGGCCCGTACGGTCGGGAAGTACAGCCCGGGGATGGACAGGCAGCCTTCCTCGTCGTCCTGGGTTTCGTCGGAGAGTTCCAGGGTGGGGTTGATGAGGTGGCCGCGGTGGCCGTCGGCGTCGTAGACGAACACCTGGGCGCTGACGCCGATCTGGGGTGCGGCGACGCCGGCGCGGCCGGGTTCGCCGAGCAGGGTGTCCATCAGGTCGGTGACCAGGGCGCGCAGGTCGGCGTCGAAGGTGGTGACCTTGTCGCATTCGGTGCGCAGGACGGGGTCGCCGATGATCCGGATGGGCCGCATGGTCATGGGGGTCAGCGTATCGCCGTTGGCGGCGGGGTCAGTGTCCGGCCAGGGTGGTGCGGATGGGTGTGGTCTTCGCGGCGGCTTCGGCGACTTCGGCGTAGGGGTCGCTGTCCCAGGTGATGCCGCCGCCGGCCCAGGTGTGCAGGTGCTCGCCGTCGGCGGCGGCGGTGCGGATGGTGAGGCCGAGGTCGATGTGGCCGTGGGTGACCCAGCCGAGGGCGCCCATGCTGGCGCCGCGGCCGACGGGTTCTGCGGCGGCGATGTGGGTCAGGGCGGCGAGTTTCGGTGCGCCGGTGACGGAGCCGCCGGGGCAGGTGGCGCGCAGCAGGTCGGCGAGGCCGAGGCCGTCGGCGGGGGTGGCGCGGACGGTGGATTCGGCCTGCCAGAGGTCGCACCAGCGGCGGACGGTGAACAGGTCGTCGACGGTGACGGTGCCGGTGCGGGCGATGCGGGCGAGGTCGTTGCGTTCCAGGTCGACGATCATGATGTGTTCGGCGCGTTCTTTGGCGCTGCTGAGGAGTTCGGTGCGGCCGGTGGGGGTGGCGGGGCGGGTGCCCTTGATGGGTCGGGTGATGAGGTGTCCGTCGGTGAGCTCGATGAGGGTTTCCGGGGAGGCGCAGCCGATGGCCCAGGTGTCGCCGGTGAGGACGCCGCCGTAGCGGGCGCCGGGTAGCGCGCCGAGGCGGCGCAGGGCGGGTAGCGGGTCCCCGGTGTAGGGGGCGCTGGCGTGGCCGACGAGGTTGGCCTGGTAGATGTCGCCGCGGGCGATGGCGGCGTGGATGGCGTCGACGGCGGCGGCGTGCTGCTGCGGTGTCCAGCTCTCGGTCCACTCGCCGAGCCACCAGGGTGTGGGTGGGGGCGGTGGTGTGCTGTGGGTGGGGGCGTGGTCGTAGATGACGACGGCGAGGTCGGGCAGGGTCGGGGCGGGTTCGGGTGCCCCGGTGGGGGCGCCGGCGAGCAGCGCTCCGGCGGCGGCGGAGAGGTAGAGGGCGGCGCCGCAGGGCCCGGTGTCGTGGTGGCCGGTGGTGGGGCGGGTGAGGTCGCGCAGGTTCAGGCCGTGCGCGGCGAGGAAGTCCTCGGCGAGTGCGGCGGGGTCGCCGCCGTCGGTGCGGTGCCAGTGCAGGCGGGTGCGTTCGACGAGTGTGTCGCGGCAGGCGGGGGGTGCGGCGGGCACATTGACCAGCACCTGTGGGAGCGTTTCCACGACGTATGGTTCGACCTTCCTCATCCGTTCAGTGGATTTCCCGTGCGGCAGGCCGCCACCTGCTCGATGCTGGACACTTTCGCTTGGTACTGTGCGTCACTGGTCATGTGAACCATGACACAGTGCCCCCACAGTCCGGAGAACCCGATGTGCCAGCACCAACCGACCTGCCCCTCCGCTGAAGCCACCGACCGGGAAGCCGCGCGGGTCCTCGCCTGCTTCCGTGAGCAGGGCTGGAGCCTGCTCTGCAACGGTGTCATCGTCTTCGAGGACACCGGCGAGTTGCTCCCCGACGGCAGCAGCATCGCACCGCACCGCGGCCCCGCCCGCCACGCTCTCGTGGCCTGAACGACCACCCAGCGTTACCGCTTAGCCGCCGTCGACCCAGGCTAGTCCCCCGGTACGGGACGTCGCAGCCCAGGTCGCAGCGGCTGCCGGGGCGGCCATACCGCCCGCCCCGGCTCGCCGTTGTCAGTCCTCGAACGCCTCGGGCGACGGGCACGAGCAGACCAGGTTCCGGTCGCCGTACGCGCCGTCGATGCGCCGTACCGGCGGCCAGTACTTTCCGGCCCGGTCCACGCCGGTCGGGTACGCGCCCGCCGACCGCGGGTACGGGTGCGGCCACTCGTCGCCGCTGACCATCGCCGCGGTGTGCGGCGCGTTGGCCAGGGGGTTGTCCCCCGCCGGCCACTGCCCCGACGCGACCTGTTCGATCTCCGCCCGGATCGCGATCATGGCGTCGCAGAACCGGTCCAGCTCGGCCAGGTCCTCGCTCTCGGTCGGTTCCACCATCAGCGTCCCGGCGACGGGGAACGACATCGTGGGCGCGTGGAAGCCGTAGTCGATGAGCCGCTTCGCCACGTCGTCGACGCTCACCCCTGTCGTCTTCGTCAACGGCCGCAGGTCCAGGATGCACTCGTGCGCGACCAGGCCCTTGTTGCCGGTGTACAGCACCGGGTAGTGCCCGCGCAGCCGCGCCGCCACGTAGTTCGCGGCGAGGACTGCCACGCCGGTGGCCCGGGTCAGGCCCTCGGCGCCCATCATCCGCAGGTACGCCCACGGGATCGGCAGGATCCCCGCCGACCCGTACTTCGCCGCCGAGATCGCCGGCGTCGCGTCGGCGTGCGCGCCCAGCGGGTCACCGGGCAGGAACGGGGCGAGGTGCGCGCGCACCGCCACCGGGCCGACGCCGGGGCCGCCGCCGCCGTGCGGGATGCAGAACGTCTTGTGCAGGTTCAGGTGTGACACGTCCGCGCCGAACTTGCCGGGCTTGGCGTAGCCGACGAGGGCGTTGAGGTTCGCGCCGTCGACGTACACCTGCCCGCCGGCGTCGTGGACCTTCGCGCACAGCGACGCGATGCCCGTCTCGTACACGCCGTGCGTCGACGGGTACGTCACCATGATCCCGGCGAGCGCGTCGCGGTGCTTGTCGATCTTCGCGTCCAGGTCGACGAGGTCGACGTTGCCGTTGTCGTCGCAGGCCACCACGACGACCCGCATGCCTGCCATCACCGCCGACGCGGCGTTCGTGCCGTGCGCCGACGACGGGATGAGGCACACGTCGCGGTGCGTCTCACCCCGCGACGCGTGGTACGAGCGGATGGCCAGCAACCCGGCCAGCTCCCCCTGCGACCCGGCGTTGGGTTGCACGCTCACCGCGTCGTAGCCGGTCACCTCGGCCAGCCACGACTCCAGCTGCCCGATCATCTCCCGGTACCCGGCGGTCTGCGTGTCCGGCGCGAACGGGTGGATGTTCGCGAACTCCGCCCAGCTGACCGGCTCCATCTCGGTGGTGGCGTTGAGCTTCATCGTGCACGACCCGAGCGGGATCATGCCCCGGTCCAGGGCGTAGTCGAAGTCCGACAGCCGCCGCAGGTAGCGCAGCATCGCCGTCTCCGAGTGGTGGCTGCGGAACACCGGGTGGGTGAGGAAGTCACTGGTGCGGGCCAGGTCGACCGGCAGGGCCGCGTCCACGTCGGCGTCGAGGGCGGGCACACCGAACGCCTCCCACACCGCGCGCAGGTGCGCGTCGGTGGTGGTCTCGTCGCAGGACATTCCCACCTGGTCGGCGTCGACCAGCCGCAGGTTCACGCCACGTTCGGCGGCGGCCGCGACGACCTGCGCGGCCCGGCCCGGCACGCTGACGGTCACGGTGTCGAAGAACGCGACGTCCGCGACGTCCACGCCACCGGCGCGCAGGCCGGCCGCGAGCCGCGCCGCCATGGCGTGGGTACGCGTCGCGATCTCCCGCAGCCCGTCCGGGCCGTGGTAGACGGCGTACATGCCGGCCATCACGGCGAGGAGCACCTGCGCGGTGCAGATGTTGCTTGTCGCCTTCTCCCGGCGGATGTGCTGCTCGCGGGTCTGCAACGCCAGCCGGTACGCCGGGTTGCCGTCGGCGTCGCGCGACACCCCGACGAGGCGGCCGGGCAGCATCCGCTCCAGGCCCGAGCGGACCGCCAGGTAGCCGGCGTGCGGCCCACCGAAGCCCATGGGTACGCCGAAACGCTGCGTGGTGCCGGCGGCGATGTCCGCGCCGATCTCCCCCGGTGCGCGCAGCAGCGTCAACGCCAGCAGGTCCGCCGCGACGGTGACCAGGGCACCGACGGCGTGCGCCGCCTCGACCAGGCCCGCGTGGTCACGCACCGCCCCGGACGCCCCCGGGTACTGCAGGTGCAGGCCGAAGAACTCCGCCGGCAACTCGTCGCGCCGCACGTCGACGACCCGCACCTCGATACCGAGCGGCTCGGCCCGGCTGGCGATCACCGCGATGGTCTGCGGGAGGGCGTCGGCGTCGACGACGTACACCCGGCTCTTGCTCTTGGACGCGCGACGGGCGAGGGTCATGGCCTCCGCGGCGGCGGTGCCCTCGTCGAGCATCGACGCGTTCGCGGTGGCCAGGCCGGTCAGGTCCGTGACCATCGTCTGGAAGTTCAGCAACGCCTCCAGGCGGCCCTGGCTGATCTCCGGCTGGTACGGGGTGTACGCCGTGTACCAGGCCGGGTCCTCGAGGACGTTGCGGCGGATCACCGCCGGGGTGTGCGTGCCGTGGTAGCCCAGACCGATCATCGACACGGCGACGGTGTTACGCGCCGCGAGGGCCCGCAGCTCGGCGATCGCCTCGGCCTCGGTGGCCGGATCGGGCAGGTCGAGGGTGCCGTGCCAGCGGATCACCTCGGGGATCGCGGCGTCCATCAGCTCGTCGATCGAGTCGTGCCCGACGGCCTCCAGCATGCGGCGCTCGTCGTCCGCTGCGGGACCGATGTGACGGGTGGCGAACTGCTCTACGGACATCAGGGGCGCTCCCGGGCGAGGTCGACGGATCGGCCTCCCCCTCTGTCGCGCCCGCACAGCGCTCCACAGTGCCTGCCCACGAGGTCCTTTTGCCTGAGAGGTTCCGGGGAGGATTTGCCCCTTCGGCGCCGCCCCTGCTGCTGTCGGGCGGTCTCTCCCACGTGGGTGGTACCGGCATGGTCAACGCTACCAGCGCCGGTGTTTCCGGCAGATGTCCTACCCCTGTGACGTCACACGCCGGCCGGCGCGGCCAGCGGCGCGGCCCCACCGGCGACGCGGTCGGCAAGCACCGGCAGCACCGCCCCGAGCGGCGCGTCGACGCACACCGTGGCGTACCCGTCACCCCGGGTCGGCCCCTGGTTGACGATCGCCACCGCAATACCCCGTTTCGCCGCCCGGATCACGAACCGGCGCCCCGACATGACAGTCAACGACGACCCGAGCACCACCACCGCGCGTGCCTGCTCCACCAGCGCGAAACACCGCGCCACCCGCTGCGGCGGCACCGTCTCGCCGAAGAACACCACGTCCGGTTTCAGCATCCCCGTCCCGCAGATCCCGCAGTCCACCGGCCGGAACCCGGCCACCTGCTCGTCAGGGAGATCCACATCACCGTCGGGGTTGACCGCGGCGGCGCGGGCCGCGAAGTCCGGGTTGGCCTCGCGCAGCCGCCGGTCCACCTCCTCCCGGGAGGTCAGGTTGCCGCAGTCCAGGCACACCACCTCGTCGAGGCGGCCGTGCAACTCGACCACCGGGTCGCTGCCGGCGGCGCCGTGCAACCCGTCGACGTTCTGCGTGATCACCGCGTCGACCAGGCCGGCGCGTTGCAGCCGCGCCACCGCCCGGTGCCCGTCGTTCGGCGCCGCCCGCGCGATCAACCGCCACCCCAGGTGGCTGCGCGCCCAGTACCGCCGCCGCGCCACAGGATCACGGGTGAACGCCTGGAAGGTCATCGGCGTGTGCCGGCGGGCCACCCCGCTGGGCCCCCGATAATCCGGGATACCCGATTCGGTGGACAGGCCCGCTCCGCTGAGCACCACCACGCCACCACCGGCCACCAGCGAGGTCAACGCCTCCAGGCTGTTCGTCACCCCTCCATGCTGCCTCAGCGCACCCGCCGACGCCGAACACCCGCCGGCAGCGGCCACCCGTCGCCGTTCACACCGCGACGACGTCGGCGACGACACACGCGATGTTGTCCGGCGCGCCCGCGGCCCGCGCCGCGGCGACAAGGTCCCGGACCGCGTCCTGCGGATCGGCCGCCGCGCTCAGCGTCGCGGCCAGGGCGACCCGGTCGACGACAGCCCACAGTCCGTCGGAGCACAGCAGGTACCGGTCACCGGGCAGCGCCGTGCGCAACGCCAGGTCGGCCTCGACCTGCTGCCCGCCGCCGAGCGCGCGCACCAGCAGCGCCCGCTGCGGGTGCGCGCCCGCCTCGTCACGGTCGAGGCGGCCCTGGTCCACCTGGGCCTGCACCCAGGTGTGGTCCTGCGTGAGCAGGGACAGCTCACCGTCGCGCAGCAGGTACGCCCGGGTGTCACCGACGTGCACCAACGCCAGTTGGGTGCCGCTGCGCAGCAGCGCGGTCAGCGTCGTCGCCGGCCGGTGCTCGCCGGTCGCCAACCCCCGCACGATCTTGTCGGCGTCGGTCACCGCCCCCGCCAGCATCGTCACCAGTTCGACGGCCGGCACGGCGGTGAGCTCCAACGGCCGCAGAGCCTCGATGGCGGCGGCGCTGGCGGCAGCGCCACCCGGCCCCCGCATGCCGTCGGCGACGGCGAACAACCGCTCGCTGGCGTACGCGACGTCCTCGTTGCTGTCGCGCACGGCCCCCGTCTCACAGGCGGCGGCACAGCGGACGGCAACTGTGGGATTGGTCTGCGACATGGTGGTGCCCCCTTCGGACAGGTAATCCACGAGGATGGCGGCGAGCCGCGCCCGCGCCGACGTGTCGTCGGTGACCCGCCGCCAGTACGCGGCGACCGCCTCGGCCGCCGCCGCGGGCTCCAGGGCGCACACGACGCGGATCGTCGCCAGGGGCATGCCGATGCGACGCAGGTGGGCCACCAACCGGGCCAGCGGCACCTGCGCCGGGTCGTAGAGCCGGTAGCCGGACTCGGGATCGACCGCCGCCGGCAGCAGGAGCCCCACCTCGTCGTACAGGCGCAACGCCTTCGGCGTCAGCCTCGCCGCGTGCGCGAACGCCCCGATGGTCAACAGCTCCACGTCGGCATCCTCCTCGCGCCGGTCACCCCGACCGGCACGCACCAGGCTGGGGGTTGCCCCACGGTCAAGGTCAAGGCCGCCGCTGAAGGTAGGTTGGGCGTATGCGCGTCGTCATCGCCGGAGGCCACGGCAAGATCGCCCTGCTGCTGGAGCGGCACCTCGCCGACCGCGGCGACACCGCCGTCGGCCTGATCCGCAACCCCGACCAGGCCGACGCCCTGCGCGCCGCCGGCGCCACACCCGTCGTCTGCGACCTGGAACACGTCGACGTCGACGAGGTCGCTGCGCACCTGCGCGACGCCGACGCGGTGATCTTCGCTGCCGGGGCCGGCCCCGGCAGCGGCGCCGCCCGCAAGGACACCGTCGACCGGGCCGCCGCCGCGCTGCTCGCCGACGCCGCCACCCAGGCCGGCGTCGACCGCTACCTGCTGGTCTCCTCCATGGGAGTGGACAACCCACCGGCCGCCGGCACCGACGACGTGTGGGCCGCCTACCTGCGCGCCAAACGCGCCGCCGAGGACGACCTACGCGCCCGCGAGCTGACCTGGACGGTGCTGCGACCCGGCCGGCTCACCGACGACGAACCCACCGGGCAGGTCACCCTCACCCCACACGCCGGCCGCGGCGCCATCAGCCGCGCCGACGTCGCAGCGGTCCTCGCGGCCCTGCTCGACGAACCCCGCACCGCCGGCACGACACTCGAACTCGTGGGCGGACCGACACCCATCGCCGAGGCGGTCCGCGCCGCCGCCCTCTGAGCCGTACCGCCCTCCGAGGCGGCGGCCGGGTGGGGTCGCGCACCGCGCCGACCCCACCCGAGGCCCGTCACCGCTGGTGATGACGCGGCAACGCCGCCTGACCCGCCGCGCCCCCCACGAAGGACGCCCCCGGCGTCTCCGCCGCGATCCGGTCCATCGTGCGCGCCAACTGCTCACTGCCGTCGTCGAGATGCCGCGCCGCCGCCTGCATGTGCGACACCATCATCTCCCCGAAGATCCGCAACGCCTCCCGGGTCGCCACCGTGTCGTCGAAGCTCGACCCGGCCGAACTGCGGTACTCCGCCACCGCCCGCTCAGCCTCCTGCTTCGCCTCCTCCGCCGCCGCCCGCATGTAACTCTCGTACTGCACCCGGGCGTACTCGGCGACCCGCCGCGCGTAGTCGTGCGCCTGCGCGATGATCTGCTCGGCCTCCCGCTGCGCCGCCGACAGCAGATTGACCTCCTTGGCCGCCGGCACCTTCGCCGCCGCCGGAGTACTCGGGATCACCCCGTGCCGGTGCAACTCCACCCGGTCGGTGAGCCGCTCGTTCTCCGCCCGCAGGTTCGCGATCTGCGTCGCCAACAGATCCAACTCGTCGGCGACCTGCACCCGGAACCGGTCCACATCCGCGTTGTCGTAACCACGCCGCGCGAACGGCGCAGTCCCGAACTCCCACCGCCGAACCCGGTCGGAGGTCATCCGCACCTGCACACCGCCGGACACCTGCATCCCGTCGTACCGGCTGATCGGGGTCGCGCTCACCGCTCACGCCTCTCGTTCGCCACAGCGGGGCCCGCGAGCCCCTCACTCGACTGCTGAACCGCCGTACGCCACGCCGGGCCGTACCACTGCGTGCCCAGACCCTCGTGGTGCACCTGACCCTCGTGGTAGCCCGCACGGGCCAACGTCTGCACCGTGTGCGACACCATCTCGTCCGACCCGCACACGTACACGTGCCGCGAACGCCAGTCACCATCGGCCAACGCCCGGTCCACCGCCTGCACGAACTCACCCGGCCGATGCACATCCGCGCCCACGACGTACGTCACCGTCAACCACGGAAACGACGACGCCAACTTGTCGATCGCGTCGCTGTCGTAGAACTCGCTGGGCGACCGCGCACCCACATACAGGTCCACCCGGCGACGGGAACCCTCCGCGGCGACCTGCTCCACCAACGCCTTCACCGGCGCCCAGCCGGTGCCCGACGCCAGCAGCAACAGATCACTGGAACCCGCCGACCACAACCCCAGGCGCTCCCCCACCGGCGCGGCCAGATGCACACGGTCCCCCACCGCCGACCCGTACACCAGCCGCGACGACACCGCGCCCCCCGGAGCGGCCCGCACATGCAACTCCAGCGTGCCGTCCGCACGTGGCGCGTTCGCCGGCGAGTAGTACCGCCACGACCGCACCGACGGATGCGACACCCCGATCGACTGACCCGGCGTGAACGGCAACAGGTACTGCGGGCGCACCGTCAACACCGCCACGTCGAACGCCCGCCGCTCATGGGCCACGATCTCCGCCACCCACCACGGCGGATTCACCGCCTCCGCGGCCTGCGCCGACTCCATCATCACCTGCGCGATCAGCCCATACGCCGCCGCCCAGTCCTGAGCCAGCTCATCGGTCCACTGCTCGGCGAGGAAATGTTGCAACGTCGCCAACAGCGCCTCACCGACCGCCGGGTAGTGCTCCGCGCGGACCGCGAACTTCCGGTGATCCGCACCCAGGTCCTGCAGGAAACCCACCAGCCGATCCACCTGGTCCACATGGGACACGATGTGCCCCAACGCGGTGACCAGGCGGTCTCGCTGCCCCGCCATGTTCGTGGGGAACATCTGCCGCGTCTCGGGATGCGCCAGAAACAACGTCGAATAGAAGTAGAGCGGCACCTCGTCGCCGTGCCCGGCGACGAGGGACCAACTCTGCTTGAGTCGGGCCTCGTCCACGCTCAGACGCCCGGACGCTCTCCGGCGGCCACCACCTGGTCCTGCACCTGCGCCAGCACCGCCCGCACGTCATCCTGCACATCGGCCGGAACGCCCAACTCGGACAGCGTCGCGATCAGGTACTCACCCACCTTGGCGTAGTGCGCCACCGGAATGCCCAACGGCTGGTGCGCCTCGGCCAACCCGCGACCCGTGTACTCGTTCGGGCCGCCCAACACCACCGTCAACATCAACGCCAGGTGCCGACGCTGACCCGCCATGTCCACAGTGGCGAAATAACCCGCCAACTCCGCATCGGCGAGCACCTTGTCGTAGAACAGCTCCACGGCCGCCTTCACCGAACTGGCACCGCCGATGCGGTCGTAATTCGAGGCGGGAGCGGTCTCTTCCGTAACCGTCACGGTCGTTCCTTCCGGGGTGACAGGTCGCGCGCGCGGTGACGCGCAGGGGCAACGGCCACCGACGTCACACCGTCAAGCCACGGCGGCACACCGGGGACCGTGACGGACCATAGCGTGCCCACGACCTCCGGTCAGGGCCCCCCTATCGGTTTCCCGACAGTTGCCGCACACGCACCGTCACCACAGGCAACCCGATGATCCACCCACCGCAACCAGGAGACAACCCACAGTGTCCACAGTGGAACAGACGACCCGTGCAACCGGAACCCGCGCCCCAACAACCTGACCCACAGTCATCGCACGGCCGCAGCCAAAATTGTCACGGGTGTCGATGGGCCGGGCACCGACAGTCGCGCCGCGCCACTCAGCCCGCGCGCCGCCGCGCCCGCCGCGCCGCCAACTCGTCACCCACCGGATCCGACGCGGACCCCACCACCGGCTCCGCCGGGCCGCTCGCCGCCGGCTCCGCCGGCAGATGCGACAACGACCCCTGAATCTCCTTGAACGCCCCACCGATCGCGATCCCGAAGACGCCCTGCCCACCCTGCAACAGGTCGACCACCTCCTCCGGAGACCGACACTCGTACACCGTCGTCCCGTCGGAGATCAACGTGATCCCGGCCAGATCCTCCACACCCCGCGACCGCAACGCCTCGATCGCCTTACGGATGTTCTGCAGGGACACCCCCGCGTCCAACAACCGCTTCACGACCTTCAACACCACCAGATCGCGGAACGAGTACAACCGAGACGTCCCCGAACCCGACGCGTCCCGCACACTCGGCACCACAAGCGTCGTCCGCGCCCAGTAATCCAACTGTCGATAACTGATGCCCACCGCGTGGCACGCCGTCACACCGCGGTAACCCACCGAGCCGTCACTCTCAGTCGCCGCACCCGACGACGCCACACCCGACTCGCCCACCTGTGTACCCGGATCGGAATCCTGCGGCTCGTGCATCCGGACAACCTCCCCGTCAGTGCGGCAACGCGTCGTTTCCTCCGACGCGCACCCCTCGACACGGCAACCCTAACGCCACCGTCAGGAGTTACCACGGAGGAACCGACGCGACACGCCGCGCAGCCACCGAGAAAGATCACCAACCGGCACCGACGTCACCCACCGTGACACCAGCACCGAACCGAGCCACTCAGCCCGCGAAATCCTCCGGACGCACCTGCTCCAGGAACTCGCGGAACTTCTCCACCTCGTCCTCCTGCTCATCGGGGATGACGATCCCCGCCTCGCTGAGGACCTGCTCCGCACAACGAATCGGCGCACCGACGCGCAACGCCAACGCGATCGAATCGCTCGGCCGCGCCGACACCCGCACCCCATCGCCGATCAACAGATCCGCGTAGAAGACGTTCTCCTTGAGCTCGGTGATCTCCACCGCCTGCAACGGCGCCTGCAACGCCGCCAACACATCCCGCAACAGATCATGCGTCAACGGACGGGCCGGCTTGACCCCCTGCTGCTCATAAGCGATAGCCGTGGCCTCGACCGCGCCGATCCAGATCGGCAGATAGCGGTCGCCCTCGACCTCCCTGAGCAGGACGATCGGCTGGTTGCTGGGCAGCTCCACCCGAACTCCGACCACGCTCAGCTCGCGCACCGCCGCCTCCGTGTCGTTGTCACCTACGCCGCACCGCGCCCTTCCCTGCACGGTACACGGACCGCAACACGGCCGTCGTATGCGCTACAGCACCACGCCCGCGCCAGAAAGGGGTTACCCCGGCAAGCCTACGGCACGCTTCGCAGAAGAGATCTTTCCGCTCCACCACCACCTGCCGGGCACCCTCACCGACCCAACGTCGACCGCAGCCCCACCCGCACCAACGCCGCGTGCAACTGCTCCGACAACGCCACCAACTCCCGCGCCGTCTCCGCCGCCCGCGCCCGCGCCGCCGGATCACTCTGCCGCGCCAACGGCGCCACCAACTGCGCGAACAACCCGACCTCACGATCGGCCGCACTCCGGTAACCCCGCAGATGCCGCGGCTCCAACCCGTACGCCGCCAAACCCGCCACCGCCGACGCGATGATCAACGCATCCGCGTCGTACCACCCCGGCGGATCCGACACCAGCACACCGAGCCGCTCCAACTCCACCAGAGTCGACTCGTCGATCCCACTACGGGCCACCAACTCCGCCCGGCCGAGCCGCACCTGCGACGACTCGGCCGGCTCCGCCGACTCCCGACCCGGCACCGCACCATCGGGCCCCACCGCGACCAACGCCGGCCGCGACCGCTCCGGCTGCTCACCGGACGAATCCCACTGCGCCAACTGCTCACGGATCACCCGCAACGGCAGATACCGGTCCCGCTGCGCGGTCAACACGAACCGCAACCGCGCCACATCATCCCAGCTGTACTTCCGGTAACCCGCCGCCGTCCGCTGCGGCTCCACCAGCCCCTCGGCCTCAAGGAACCGCAGCTTCGAAATGGTCGTGTCCGGGAAATCCACCCGCAACTGACCCAGCACCTCACCGATGCTCATCAGCGGCTGGGACCGGGCCGCCCCGGGTGGCGTGGAGGCCGCAGGCTCGTTCACCCCCGGCCGGCCTCCTCCTCCGGGCGCGGACCGGCGATGAACACCACCCGGAACTTACCGATCTGAACCTCGTCACCATTGCTCAACGTGGCCGCCTCAACCCGCTCACGATTGACGTACGTGCCATTCAGGCTACCCACGTCCCGCACCGTGAACGTCCCACCATCACGGTGGAACTCCGCGTGCCGACGCGACACCGTCACATCGTCAAGGAAGATGTCACTGTCCGGGTGCCGGCCACTGGTCGTCACATCGTGGTCCAACAGGAACCGGGCACCCGCGTTCGGGCCGCGACGAACCACCAGCAGCGCCATACCCGGCGGCAACGAACCGGACATCCGGCTCGGCACCACATCGGTGTCCGGCCCTTCCAGCACTTCGTCGAGCGAGCCGAGATTGAGCGTCGAGGTGACGTCGAGCGGGGGGAACTCGTCGTCTGGGCGCGTCATGGGACCACCTCACGGATCTGTTCGGTCGGCGTCGGGTAATGGCGGGTCTGGCCGCCGGGCGATCGTTCACCCGGCGGCTGGCTCCCCGTGCCCGGGAAGGCAATTCCGCAACGCTCAACTAATGGGTTCTTCTCGGTCGACTGGGCGAGCCTAGCCAGCGCCGAAATGCAGGGCAACCGGACGCGCGCAGACATCCCGCACACCGGATCAAGCACACTCAGCCTTCGGTGATCTTCTGGTACGCGCCCGCCGTCAGCAACCCGTCCGTCGCCGTCGGATCGTTCGGAGTGATCTCCACCAACCAACCCGCACCGTACGGATCCGTGTTGATCAGCTCAGGAGTGTCACCCAACGCGTCGTTACGCGCCGCCACCGTACCCGCGACCGGCGCGTAGATCTCCGACACACTCTTGGTCGACTCGATCTCGCCCAACGAGTCACCGGCAGCGACGACCGCACCCGCCTCCGGCAACTGCACATACACGATGTCACCCAACGCGTCCTGCGCGAAGTGCGTAATGCCGACCCGGATCGAACCGGTACCGTCACCCGCCACCCACTCATGCTCGGCGGTGTATCGCAGATCCTCGGGTATCACCAGACGCGTCCTCATCCATCGGTGCACCGGACCACCCGGGCCCGGCGCGGCCGCGCCGGCCAGGAGACCGGACGGGCGTGTTTCCTACTTGGTCGGCACGTGCAGCGCCGAAACCTCGGCAACCTCACGCTCCCCAAACGTCACGTTACCGCCGTCACCCCGGACCGTCGCGACCACCCCACCAGGAATGTTCAACGCCGTACGCATCGTCGCCGGATCACCGATCACCGTGATCGTGAACGGCCCCGTCAACCGACGCCCCTCCACCACCAACGACCCGTTGTCCCCATCGAGGAAGTACGTCGATGCGATCACCCGCACCGTCGCCCGGTCACCACCGGCGATCTGCATCGCCTCCGCGCCCGCGCCCCGCAACTCCTGCACGGCGTCCAACACCCGGTCCGCCGTGATCGGCTTGACCCCGTTGCTGGTGAACTGCACCGTCAACCCCGGCCCCACCGCCGGCAACGTACCCGCCAGAATCCCCAGCTCGTCCGCCCGACGGGTCGCCTCGTCCAACGCCGCCTGCCGACCCTGCGCACCCGAGGTCAACTGCCGCTGACTGTCCTCCAGCGCCCGAATGTCCTGCTGAAGACGATTCTCACGCGCATCCAGATCCGACAGGATCCGCACCAGGTCCTCCTGGCGCGTCGCCCCCAACGTCGGATCCGCCGACGTCGTCCGCAACTGCACCACCAGGGTGAACCCCAGCAACGCCAACAACGCCGCGATCATCACACCCGCCGCGCTGAACCGCGACCGACCCGCAGCCACCGGCGCCGCCGACTCCACCACCGGCTCCACCACCGGCTCGTCCACCGGCGCACCCGCCCGCGACACCGCACTCAGGTCCACCGTCGCACCGTCATCGGCCGGCGCCACCTCGGGCTCCGCACCCGGTGACTCCGGCTCCTCGGCGGGACCGCTCGGCGCCAACGGACTCAACTCGTCCGGATCCGGCGCGTCCGGCCGCGGATCCGGCTCACCCGCCGGCCCACCCGGCCGACCCGGCCCCGCCGGCTGCGGCCAACCCGTCCCCGTCTCCGCCTGCTCGTCGCTCATCGCTGTCAAACCTACGCCCGGAACAGGTGCCGACGGATCGCCGCCACATTTCCGAAGATCCGCACACCCAGCACGACGACCACACCCGTGGACAACTGCCCGCCCACCCCCAACTGGTCACCCAGGTACACGATCACACCAGCCACCAGCACGTTCGAAATGAACGACACCACGAACTGCTTGTCGTCGAAGATACGGTCCAACTTCGCCCGGACCCCACCGAACACCGCGTCCAACGCGGCGACCACCGCGATCGGCAGGTACGGCTGCAACGCCGCCGGCACCGTGGGATCAAGCCACACGCCCAGCACCACACCGGCGAGCAACGCCAGCACCGCGATCATCCGCCACCTCCGGAAGGGCTAGCGGTCCCCGGCGAACCCGACGACCCAGGACTGCCGGACCGGACACCCGACCCGGAAGGACTCGGACTGACCGACGGCTTGGCGTAGCGTAGCTGCGGCTCCGGAGCCGCCGGCAGGGCGAGGTCCTCCGCCTTACGCACACCGAACGACAGGCCGGTCTTCTGCGCGACCTCCCGCATCACCGCCGCGCTCCGGCTGTCCTCGAACTTGCGCCGCATCGACCCCGGCCCGATCGCCGACACCTCGTACGGCCCCGTCACCGGCCGGAAATCCACCAGGATCGCCTCACCCGCCGTACGGATCGTCGACGTCGACGTCAACCGCTGACCGTTGATCGAGATCGCCTCCGCACCGGCGCTCCACAACGCGTTCGCCACGCCCTGCAGATCGCTGTACAGCACCTGCGACGGCCCCGCGCCCTTACCGGTCACCGCGTCCGCGTTGCCCGGGCCGTCCGCCAGGCGCACCACCACACCGTCACCGCGCACCCGACCCAGCCCGGTGACCGCCTCCAGGTCCCGCAGGCGCGCCGCGGTCGGCCCGCTCAACGCCGCGTCCCGCTGCCGGCTGACCTCCTCCCGCAGCTGGTCCGCGCGCGTCGACAACCGGTCGGTCTGACTCTCCCGCTCCTTGATCTGCGTCACCAAGCCGGAGCGCGCCTGGGCACGCCCCGGCTCGTCCGCCATCGTCTGGCGATACGCCACCGCGAACAGGAAACCCAGCACCACCACCACGACCAGGCCGACCGCCCGAGCCGGCCAACCCCGGGACTCGTCCGGCGACGACGCCACCCGCCGGCGCGCGGCCGCCGCGTCGGCGTACCCCGGGTCCAGGGGGTTACGGAACAGCTCGGTGAGGAAGTCAGGCGCGTACACCCGATCCGGGCGGGGACGCTCCGGCGGCCTCGCGCTCACGCGGCCGCTCCCCGGCTACGCGCCGCGCGCACCAGCCGGGACGCCTGCACCACGTACATCGCGCCGGCCACCCAGTAGAGCACCAGCCCCCACCAGGCCAAGCCCCAGCCGATCGCGGCCGTCGCCGTCGCCGCCGCGCTCCACTCGGTGGCCAACAGCAGCACCGGGAACGCCGCGAGCAGCAGGAAGGTGGCGGTCTTGCCCATGTAGTGCACCGGCGGCGGCCCGTACCCGTAGCGGCGCAACACCGTCAGCGAGCCGAGCAGCAGCACCTCACGGGCCAGCAGTGCCGCCGTGAACTGCCACGGCACCACCTCCCGGGCGGTGAAGGCGAGCAGCGTGGCGAGGATGTACAGCCGGTCGGCGAGGGGGTCGAGCAGTTCCCCGAGCCGGCTCACCTGACGCAGCCGGCGGGCGATCCAGCCGTCGACCCAGTCGGTGGTGCCGCCGATGGCCAACACCACCACCGCCGCCACGTCCGCGCGCACCACCAGGAACAGATAGAGGAACAGGGGTACGCCCAGCAGGCGCCCGAAGCTGATCAGGTTGGGCAGGGTGAGGACCTGGTCTCCGGGAGCCTGGTCACCGGTGTCCCGCGGATGCTCTGCCCGAGCCGGCCGACGCGACACCGAACCTCCTCCACGCACGCCCCGACGCCAGTCCGTGCTCGGGCGCGGTTCAGGTCGTACGCGCTGTCGTGCCGGCAACCGCCGGCGCCCCTGCGGCCCCGGGACGGGACCTCTGCTCTGATGCGGCCCGCGATCGTCGTGATCGCGGGCCGGGTGAGTGCGCTGCCACTATATCGGGCCACCCCCGTGCACCCTGGTCGCCGCCGCGTCCTGTTGGTGCGCTGCTGTCGCTTTGTGGTGTGGATCACCACGCGTAAGCCGTCCTAGGATGCTAGTCGAGGGGATGGCGGATCAGGCCGTCTGCACCGCCTGGTCCGCCTGCTGTTCCGGCACCGTCTGCGTCGCCGCCCGACCGAAGGCGAGCAACGACAGCAGCAGGTCGTGCTGCATCCGTGGCGGCATTCTGTCCAGCACGGCCTGCACCGCGCGCTGCCGCCGCTCCGCCAACTCCCCCAGCAGGGTCAGGGCGGCGGCCGTCAGCACCAACCGCACCTCCCGCCGGTCGCGCGGGTCCGCCACTCGGCGCAACAGACCGGTCGCCTCCAGCCGGTCGCAGAGCCGACTCGCCGAGGAGGGCACCACGTCCAGCAGCTCCGCCAGGCCGTTGACGTTGGTTTCCCGCCGGCCGTTGATGAGCATCAGCACCCGCAGCTGGGTCGGTGGCACCTGATGCCGCGACGCCGCCGAGTCGAGAACGGCGATCAGCGTCTCGGCGGCCGCGTCGATCGCCGAGGCGAGATCCGCCTGTCGCTCCACCCGATGTCCCCTGCCGTCGTCGCGCTGGTGCCCGCCCGGCAGGACCCCGGCGACCCTCATCCGCCGTCCCGCTCACGCGGACCATGCCAGTCCAGGCAGACGACGACGGCGTCGTCGCGCAAATCGGAATCCGCGTGGTAGGCGTGCAGTTCGCGCATCACCGTACCAACCGCTTCGGTCGCCGGCTGCAAGCGCGTGGCCCGCAGGGAACGGGCCATCATCCGCTGCCCGTACGGCTCCCGCCCCGCCGGCTCGGCCGCCCACACCCCGTCGCTGACGACGAACAGGCGGTCACCCGGGGCGAGCGGGAACTCCTGCACCTCGTAGCGGGTCTCGGCGAACATGCCCAGCGGCAGCTGCTGCTCCAGCTTCATCGGCTCGACAGTCGCGCCCCGCATCCGCAGCAGGTGCGGCGAGCCTGCGTCGACCGCCCGCACCCGCCCGGTGTGGATGTCCAGCTCCAGCAGCAGCGTGGCCACGTGCCGACGGCCCCGGTGCTGGTAGTAGACGGTGTCCGAGGCCAGCTCCGCCTGCTCCACGAGGCCACCGCCGGAGCGGCGGGCGTTGCGCATCGCGTTCACGGTGACCGCCGTCAGCAGCGACGCGGCCAGGCCACTGCCCTCACCGTTGAGCACCGTCAGGGTGAGCCGGTCCCCATCCAACGACCAGTCGAAATGGTCGCCACCCACGGTGTACGCCGGTTCCAGCTGCCCGGCCAGGTGGAAGGCGCGGTGCGCCACGCTGCGGCCGGGCAGCAGGTCCCACTGCATCTCGGCGGCCATGCTGAGTCGCTCCCGGCGACGGGCCCGCCGATAGCGGTCGGTCTCCCGGTCCGCCGCCCGCATCGCCACCGCCAGGTCGCCGGCGATGTCGGTGGCGCGGCCGGTGACCGCCGGGCCCGGCACGGTCGGCAGCTCGATGAGCAGCACACCCAGCCGTTCTCCCCACACCGTCAGCGGCAGGTAGAGGCGGCAAGCGCCGTCCTCGAGCCCGTCGCGCACCGGTTGCTGGCTGGAGAAGCAGCGCTGCGCCACGGTGTGCCGGGCCAGGGCTCCGGCCGCCGGCAGGTCCGGATCGAGCACCGGCCAGAGCCCGCTGATCCGGTAGTCGGCGACGAACACGTCGGTGCGCAGCGCGCCCAACGCCGCCCGGATCGCCCGGTCCGCCGCCTCCGCCAACTGGTCGGGCGCGGCCTCGCGCAGCGCGCGCGACACCCCGTCCGGCGCGTCCACCATTGTTGGTCGTCCCTCCAGAAACTTGCTACAGGGCAAGCATCATACGGACGCCGCCGGACAACCCGTCGCCGCGGGTCAGCCGGCGCCCCGTGCCGCGAGGACGCCGTGGAAGGCGTCCGGCACGTCGGCGGGCGAGCCGCCACCGGGAAACCGCGACGATCCCGACCGGCGGTATCGCTTCGCCGCGCCGCCACGCCCGCGATACTGGCCCGGCGGGAGGTGGACGGTGAACTCGGCGGACAGCGCGGCGGTGGTGGTCGGCGTGGACGGCTCGGAGCCGTCCCTGCGCGCGGTGCGCCTGGCCGCCGCCGAGGCCGTGCGCCGGCACCGGCCGCTGCGGGTGGTACACGGGTTCGCCTGGGCGCTGCTGCACGTGCCCGTCTCCCCCGCGCCCGACGCCCCTCCCGGCGCCGGACTGCGCCAGCGGGCCCAGGAACTGGTCCGCGCCGCGGTGGCCGAGGCCGAGGCGACCGCACCCGGCCTGACGGTCTCCGGCGAGATCATCGACGGCGAGGCGTCCGCGGTGCTGGTGGGCGAGTCCCCCACCGCCGCGCTCGTCGTGCTCGGCGACCGCGGGCTGGGCGGCTTCTCCACGCTCGTCGTCGGCTCGGTGGCGGTGCAGGTCTGCGCGTACGCCGACTGCCCGGTGCTCGTCGCCCGCGGCGACCAGCGACCCGACGAACCGGTGGTGGTGGCGATGGACGGCTCGGCGGCGTCCCGGCTGGCCGCCGAGTTCGCCGCGGAGACCGCGCTGACGCGCGGCGTGCCGCTGCGCGCCGTGCACGCCTACCGCCACCCCGGCAGCAGCGGTCCCGGTGACATGCAACCCCTGGTGTACGACGAGGCGCAGCTGCACGGCGAGCAGGAACGGATGCTCACCGGCTGGCTGGACGGGCTGACCGACCGCCACCCGGGGCTGCGGCTGACCTGGCGGGCGACGCACGGCCGCGCCGGCGCGGTCCTCGCGGAGGCGTCGAGCACCGCCCAACTGATGGTCGTCGGGGGGCAGGGGCGCGGCGAGGTGACCGGGTTGCTGCTGGGGTCGGTGAGCCAGTCGGTGCTGCACCACTCCCGCTGCCCGGTCGCCGTGGTCCGCTGGCCCCGCTGACCCCGGGGTTGTACCGCCGCCAGACGGGTAGACGGCCGCGGTACGCCAACGGCGACGAAGGAGGCAGCAGATGCCAGGACCACGGCCGGGCAGCAACGCGTACGACAAGCAGCGCGCGCGGATGCGCAACGCGATCGACGATTCCGGACGCCGGGTACCCGACGGCAAGGCCAACCAGGTCGCGAACCGGATCCTGCAGGAGGATCGCGGCCAACGGGGCGTCGTCCGCGGCGAGCGCACCTACGGCCCCAAGAGTGAACGCGAACCGGGCGACCCGAAGTGAGGGGGGTCGACCTGGCCGACGGCGCCATCGCGGGCGCCGTCGGCAGCACCGCGCTCAACGTGGTCGGCTTCCTGGACATCGCCCTGCGGGCACGACCGGCGAGCAGCACACCGGAGCAGACCGTCGACAGGCTTGCCGGCATCGCGCACCTGGACCTGGGGTCGGGGCCCCGGGCGGCGAACCGCCGCTCGGGGCTCGGCCCCCTCATCGGCTACGGGCTGGGCATCGCCGCCGGCGTGGCGTTCGCGGCCTACGCCGGAGGTCGGCGTCAGCCCCTGCCGCTGGCCACCGGCCTGCTCGGCGCCGGCGTGATGGCGATGACCGACGGGTCCATCACCGTGCTCGGGATCAGCGACCCGCGCACCTGGCGGCGCTCCGACTGGATCTCCGACATCATCCCGCACCTGGCGTACGGACTGACGGCCGCCGCCACCTGGAACAGGTTGCGGCGGCCGTCAGATCGCTGTCGTTAGGCGCGGGTGTCGCTGTCGTCCTCGGCGACCGGCTCACCCGCCGGGCCGTACGGCGACACCTGCCCCCTGGGCACCGGCCGGCCGGCGTCGCCGCGCGACGTGCCACGGTTGCGCGGATGCCCGCTCGGCTGGGGCCCCTTGCTGTCCTGACTCGTCGCTCCCTTGGCGTTACGCCGGAACTCCTCCTGCTGCGGGTTGACCACGAGCGTCTCCCTCCCGGTACGGCAGGCGGCATCGACCGCCTCCAGCGGCGGCATACCCGTCCGAACCGGCGGCATTCCGGTCCCGGCGCGCCCCGCAAGGGCTAGCCGGGCCCGGGGTGGGTACCCGTGCGGTGTGGGTGACGATCGAGCGGTGGTGCGGGTCCTGCTGGACCGGCGCCGCCACACGTACGCGGAGGAGGCCGGCATCCGGCTGTCCGACCGCCCCGGTCCGCTGTACCAGCTGCTGGTGCTGGCCACCCTGCTGAGCACCCGGATCCGGGCGTGCGTGGCGATCGACGCCGCGCGGGAGCTGTTCGCGGCCGGCTACCGCACACCGCAGGCGATGGAGGCGGCGAGCTGGCAGCAGCGGGTCGACGCGCTGGGCCGCGGTCACTACCGCCGCTACGACGAGCGCACCGCCACCATGCTCGGCACCGGCGCCCGCCTGTGTCTGGACCGCTGGCACGGCGACCTTCGGCGGCTGCACCGCGACGCCCAGGGCGACCCGGCGGGGCTTCGTCGACGACTCACCGAATTCCCCGGCATCGGGCCCACCGGCGCGGACATCTACCTGCGCGAGGCACAGACGGTGTGGTCCGACCTCCGCCCGTACGCCGACCGTCGCGCCCTCGCCGGCGCGAAGCGGCTGGGCCTGCCGGGCTCACCGGACCGGCTGGCCGGGTTGGTCGACGAACCGGACTTCGGTCGGCTCGCCTCGGCGCTGGTGCGGGTGGCGCTCGGCGAGGAGTCCGCGGGCGAGGTCACCCGCGTCGCCGCGGGGTGAGGCGCTCACTTGACGGTCTTGTCACCCGGTCGGGTCAGGTGCCACACGCCGAGCGCGGCGAGCAGCGCCAGGATGATCACCCCGCCGGAGATGCCACGGCCCTCCTCGGGGCTGCGGCCGGCGCTGCCGAAGTAGATCACCGCGAGGCCGGCGAGCACGGTGACGAACGTACGCAACCCTCGGTCCTTCACGTACCGCACGGTAGGCAGCGGGCAACCACGGCGGGTCTTTTCGGGCGTCCTGTCCCCCGTCCGGGCGACACGATCAGTGGTCCGGAACGAACCCGCGCAGCCGCACCCGCCGCACGGCCCGGTCGGCGACCTCCACCACCTCCATGGTCAGGCCGGGCAACCGCACCGTCTCGCCCGGCTCACCCGGCAGGTGACCCAACCGTGCCAGCACCAGCCCGGCCACCGTCGTGTACTCCCGCGACAGCGGGAAGCTCAGTCGCACCCCCAGATCGGGCAGGTCGTGCAGGGGGAAGTCGCCGGGCACCAGCAGCGACCCGTCCGGTTCCCGGGTCACGCCGCGAACGTCGCGGTCGGTCTCGTCGTACAGCTCGCCGACGACCTCGGCCAGCAGGTCCTCCAGCGTGACGATGCCGTCGATGCCGCCGTGCTCGTCGACGACGAGGGCCAGTTGCTGGTGTTCCTGGCGTAGCCGGCGCAGCGCGTCGGCCACCGGCAGGGTGACCGGCAGCAGCAACGGCGACCGGACCCGCTCCCCCACCGTCCCGGCACCTGCCCGCACCAGGTCGCGGATGTGCACCACGCCGAGCACCTCGTCCAAGCCGCCCGGCCCGGTCACCGGGGCACGGGACCGGCCGGCGCCGGCCAGCCGGCGTACCCCCTCGTCGGCGGGCAGGTCGGTCGGCAGCGTCGTCACCTCCCGGCGGGCCACCAGGATCTCCCGCAGTGTTCGACCGGCGATGTCGAACGCGCCGGTCAGGATCTCCCGCTGCTGCGCCGACAGGCCCCGCTGACTGACAAGCATCTCCCGCAGCTCCTCCTCGGTCATCTCCTCCCGGCTGGCCTGGGGGTCCCCGCCGGCCAGCCGGACCACCCTGTCGGTCGCCCAACTGAGCAGCCACACCGCCGGGCGCGACACCCGGGCGAGCAGGTCCAGCGGCCCGGCGCTGAGCAGCGCCCACCGCTCGGCGCGCTGCATGGCCAGCCGCTTGGGCGCCAACTCGCCCAGCACCAGCGTGACGAAGGTCAGCGCCACAGTCACCAGCAGCACCGCGGCCGGGCGGGCCGCCGCGCCGAGGAAGCCCAACGGAGCGACAAGCGGCTGCGCCAGCGACACCGCCGCGGCCGCCGAGGCGAGGAACCCGGCCAGGGTGATGCCGAGCTGGATGGTGCCCAGGTAGCGGTTCGGGTCCCGGGAGAGCCGGACCAGCCGCTCACCGGCGCGGGTGCGCCGACCCAACCGCCGCAGCTGCCCCTCCCGCAACGTCACCAGCGCCATCTCGCTGCCGGACAGCGCGGCGTTGACCAGCACCAGCACGGCCACCAGCGCCACCTGCCCCAGCTGACCGCCCACCACGCACCCCCGTTGACCACCTCAGGTCACCTAACCGCAGCACGCCCGGCTCCGGTCCGGTTTCCGGCCGTCCGGAACCTCAGTCGACCTCCAGGTCGTCCAGCGAGATCGCGTGGGTCATCAACCAGCGGGCCAGCGCCGACATGCCGAACAGCCAGAGCGGCACCGACTCGGTGGGACCGTTTGTCGCGTAGATGGCGAACCGCAGGTCCGGCGCCCGGTACGCCTCGATCCGCCATCGGTGCTGCCGGTCCCGCCAGACCGCCGAAGGGTCCATGGCGTCACCGTAGGCGACCACCGACGGTCGGGGGGCCGGTTAGCCCGGCACCGGGGGATCAGCCCGGCACGACCGCCACGCCGAACAGCGCACGCGCGGCGGACACCAGCGCGGCGATGCCGAGCCCGGCGAGCAGCAACCAACCGACACCGCGCCACCCCGAGCCGCGATCGGGTGGCGGCCGCGAGGGTGGTCTCCACAACTCGCGGTACGACCAGGCCAGCACACCCACTCCGAACGGGAGGAGCCCGATCCAGAACCAGAACCAGCGGGTGCCGACCAACGGTGGGGCGCCCCCGACCAGTCGGACCAGCCACAGCAGGGTCACCGTGCCGGCGAGCAGCGCGGCCGCGTCGACGATCCGATGCGCTGCGGCGCCGGCGCTCTGCCACGGGTCCGCCACCGCGGCGAGTCGCGCGTCCGACCCCTCGGGCTGCTCCGTCGATTCCGGCCCGCCGGGGTCCACCTGCGCCTCGGGTGACTCGACGAAGGCGTACCGGATCCGGCCGCTCGGCACGCTCCAGGCGAGCATCCCGCCCTGCGTGTCGTACCGCGGCTGCGGCCGGCTGCCCCAGTACGCGTCGTCGTCGACCCAGCCCGACGCCCGTTGGAAGGTCACCACCCGGCCGGCCGCCAGATCCCGGTCAAGCTGCGCCGCCGTCGCCTCGCGCGGCGCCACCCACCAGGCCAGCGAGGCCCACAGCACCCACAGCACCGGCAACGCCCACCGCAACGCGACCGGGACGAGGCCCCGCCACCGGCCACCGGACGGCAGAGACGGGGCTGGGGACAGCTCGACCATCCCCCCACCATGGCAGCCGGTCACACTCCCGTCAGCCCCCGAGAGCGTCGAACACGACAGGGCCGCGCGTCGCGGGGCTCAGGTGACGACGACCCGGGCGTCGTCGGGCAGGCGGCGGGTGACGCCACGCCGGTCCAGCAACTCCAGCAGCGGCACCGCCACCCGGCGGGTGGTGTCCAACGCCTGCCGGGCCGCCGACAGGGTGAACGGCTGGGGCAGCCCGGCCAGCACGGTCACCGCCGCGTCGAGCGCGTCGGGCAGCAACACCACGCTGTCGGCCAGCCGCAGCAGCGCGCCGGCGCGTACCGCCGCACCGATCTCCCGAGGACCCAGGCCCAGGTCGGCGAGGCGGTCCGCCTCGGGGGCGCGAAAGGGCCGGTCGGTGTACTCGGCGCGCAGCCGCTGCACCGCCCGTGCCACCGGCGCCGGCAGGGTGTCGACGGCGGCCGTTCCGATCCGCCCACCGTGGACCCGCAGCGGCGGGCGGATCAGCGCCTCGACAAGCGCCCGGTCGGGCAGGGCGAGGCGTTGTCGCAGCGCGTCCACGGGCATGCCCGGCTCCAGCGGGTGTTCCCGGGCGTAGCGGCCGACCTCCTCGGTGAGCTGCACGCCGAGCCGCTGCCAGTGCGCCGGGTCGGCCAGCCAGTCACCGGCCACCGGCGTGGCCTGCACCGGCACACCCATCCGGCGCAGCGCGCCGACCCGGACCAGTCGACGGCGGCGCAGCTCACCAGCCAGGTCAGGGCTACCGTCGAGGCCAGCCAGGACCGTCGCGCGGGCGGCGGCCGCACCTCGACGTGACAACGGCGGCGGCGCCACGTCGAGGACCCGTACGCCGCCGGCCACGTGGTGTCGGCCGGGATCACGCAGCAGCGCCCGGTCGCCGACCAGCAGCGGCAACGGGCGGGCCAGCCGCAGCCGGACGGTGTCCGCGCCGAGCGGTCGCACGCGGACCGGCACCGCCGCCGACCCCACGTGCAGGGTGAGGGTGGCGGGCAGGTCGGCGGCCGGGTCGCCGGTGAGCCGTACGTCGATGACGTCGGTGCGGTGGAACCGGCCCGGGGTGAGCAGCGCGTCGCCTCGGCCGAGCCGGTCCCGGGGCGTACCGCGCAGGTTGACCGCGACCCGGGCCACGGCTGCCACCTCGGGACGGGCCTCGCCCATACTGTGCAGGCCACGAACCCGCACCGTCTCCTCGGCCCCGGCCAGCTCCAACACGTCGCCGACGCGCACCCGGCCGGCGCCCAGGGTGCCGGTGACGACGGTGCCGCTGCCCCGCACGGTGAAACTGCGGTCCACCCAGAGACGCACCGGGGCGTCCACGGTGGGGGCGGGCAGCCGGGCGGCGAGCCGGTCCAGCGCGGTCCGCAGCTCCGGCAGGCCGGCGCCGGTCAGTCCACTGACGGCCACCGTCTCCACCGCGCCGAGGCTGCTCGCCGCGATCTCGGCGCGGGCGCGCTCCGCCGCCGGCGCGGGGTCGGCGAGGTCCGCGCGGGTCACCACCAGCAGTCCGTGCCCGACGCCGAGCGCGTCGAGCGCGGCCAGATGCTCGGCGGACTGCGGCATCCACCCCTCGTCCGCGGCGACCACCAGCAACGCGGCCGGCACCGGGCCGACCCCCGCGAGCATGTTCGGCACGAACCGTTCGTGCCCGGGCACGTCGACGAAGGCGATGGTGGCGCCGGACGGCAGCGTCGTCCAGGCGAAACCCAGGTCGATGGTCATGCCCCGGCGGCGTTCCTCGGCCCACCGGTCGGGTTCCATCCCGGTCAACGCCCGGACCAGTGTCGACTTGCCGTGGTCGACGTGCCCGGCGGTGGCGACGACGAACATGTTCAGTCGTCCCCGGGAACGCGCAGCACGGCCGCCAGGACCGCCTCGTCGGCGTCGACGGGAACACAGCGCAGGTCGAGCAGGAGCCGACCCCGCACCACCCGGCCGAGCACCGGCTGGTCCCCGGTGCGCAGCGGCACGGCGTACCGCTCGGGCAGGCTCAGCGCCCACGAGTCCAGCTCGACGCCGGGACCGCCGCCGCCGCCGACCACGGCGACCGCCGGGACGACCTCCGCCTTGCGGCCGTCCGCGCCGAGCCGGTCCCGCAGCAGCTCCACCCGACGGCGCAGGGCGGCCGGGTCGGCGTGCAGCGCGGCCCGCGTCGGGGTGTCCGGGCGGTGCAGGGTGGCGGCCAGCGCGGCCAGGGTCAGCTTGTCCACGCGCAGCGCCCGGGCCAGCGGGTGGCGGCGCAGCCGTTCGACGAGCGTGGCGTCGCCGAGCAGCAGACCGGCCTGGGGGCCGCCGAGCAGTTTGTCGCCGCTCGCGGTGACCAGGGCCGCGCCGGCGCGCAGGGCGCCGGCGGCGTCCGGCTCGTCGGGCAGCAGCGGGTCCGGCGCGAGCAGCCCGGAGCCGATGTCGGCGACCACCGGCACGTCGAGCGTGGCCAGTTGGCGGACCGGTGTGGCCGAGGTGAAGCCGGTGATTCGGAAGTTCGACGGGTGCACCTTGAGCACGAACCCGGTCTGCGGGCCGAGGGCCGCGGCGTAGTCGTCGAGCGTGGTGCGGTTGGTGGTGCCCACCTCGCGCAGGCGGGCGCCCGTGCTCTCCAGCAGGTCCGGCAGGCGGAAACCGTCGCCGATCTCGACCAGTTCGCCGCGGCTGACCACGATCTCCCGGCCGGCGGCGAGCGCGGTGGCGGCCAGCACCAGCGCGGCGGCGCCGTTGTTGACCACGTGCACGGCGGCGGCGGCCGGTACGGCGGCGGCCAGCGCGTCGAGCGCGTCCCGGCCACGACTCGCGCGCCGGCCCGTGCGCAGGTCCAGCTCGACGTCGGTGTGCCCGGTGGCCGCCACGACCGCGGCCACGGCGGTAGGTGACAGCGGCGCCCGGCCCAGATTGGTGTGCAGCACGACGCCCGTGGCGTTGAGGACCGTGCGTGGACCCGGCGCGGGCAGTCCGGCGAGTGCGGCGTCGCGGACCTCGTCGGGCTCGATCTCAGTGCGGCGGGCCCGCTCCTGCGCCTGGACGACGGCGGCCTTGACCCGGTCCCGGCCGAGGGTCGCGACGGCCGCGGCCAGCCGCGGGTCGGCGAGCAGCGTGTCGGTGCGGGGCACCCGACGTCGCGGGTCCACGCTGCCGTCGCCCATCACGTCACTCCTGCCGCCGTTGGCGGAGACGGACGGGAATCGAACCCGCCTGGCCCGGGTCCCGGACCACACCGGTTTTGAAGACCGGGAGGGGCACCAGCCGCCTGAACGCCTCCGTCGGACATTCGATCACAACGCCGGAGCCGCCGCTCAGTCAGCCGCCGGATCCACCCCGGTCCGCCGCGCGTTCACCCGCTCGCGTTGCGGCACCACCGTGTAGCGCGGATCCCGCGCCGACGCGACGCCGCCGTAGAAGATGCCGAACCGGGTGGCCACCGACGCGCCCAGCAACGCCGCCCCCGACAACGCGCCCGCCGCCCGACTGCGCCGCCCGAGCAGCGCCCCGACCACACCGGCGACGGTCAGCAGCCGACCGGCGCGCAGCAGCCGACCGGGTCGCCCCGACCGGTAGGGCTCGCTGAGCAACCCCAGGCGCGTCTCCACGCGGTGCGCGCCGAACAGTTCCAGGGCCGCCCCGGCCACCGCCATCCGGCGGGCCGGCCCGGCCTGCGCCGGCGGCGCGGCGAGCAGCCCCACGGCGGCGCCGCTGGCCAGCGCGCTGCCCGCGAAGATGACAGGCAACTCGGGGTACGCCTCATGCCACGACGGCACCGCCGTGTCGGCGAGCAGCACCCCGGTGTACGTGGCCAGCGCCGGCGCGGTGGCGGCGGCGACGAGCCCGGCGGCGTGCCCGGCCGGCGGCAGTGCCCGGCCGACCCATCCGAGCAGACCGCGCCGGGGCAGCCAGCCGGCGGCCTCGGCGACCGCCGCCACCCCTGCGGCCGGCCCGAACGCGGTGAGGATCCAGGTGCCCACCGACATGGGCGAGGTCGGCTTGGCCACCCGCAGCATGTGGTGGAACCGCTCCGGGCGGCCCAGGTCCCGGATCAGGAAGACGGCGCTGGCGCTGACGGCCCCCAGCGCGGTGACCCGGCCGGCCCGGCGCAGCACCGGCCGGCCGGTGAGCTGCCCTCCCGCGCCGAGCAGGGACGAGCCGGCGGCCAGCCCACCGGTGAACAGGTACGCGGCGATGTCCCACTTCCAGACCGGCGCCTTGAGGACCGGCCGGCCGTAGTACGAGGTGAACTCGGCCTCCGGCACCCGAAGCTCCTCGCCGCCACCACGGCGGCCGCCCCGACGACGAGACGGCCGGCTGTCCGGTCCGACGGTCCCGGCCTGGCGGCCGTTGCCGTTGCCGTTGTGCGGTGCCAGGCCGGTCGCGGCGTCGACCGGGCCACCGCTCGTCGTGGCGTCCACCGGGCCACCGCTCGTCGTGGCGTCGCTGCCGCTCGGCGTCGGCAGCAGTGGACCGTGTGCGGGCAACCGGTCGCGGAACCGGCGGAACCGGTCGCCCACCTCGGGACGGCGTGGGCTCACGAGGATCCTCCGACGACGAACGCGGCGACGGCCGCCGCCGTCATGGCCAGCGCGGCGAGGCCGGCGCGTTTCCACATCGCCGGCAGATCCCGCGTCGTCACCACCGGGTCCGGTGGCAACCCGTACACCTCCGGCTCGTCCAACAGCAGGAAGAACGCCCCGTCACCACCCACACCATCATTCGGGTCGTGCCCGTACAGACGCGCCTCCGGCACACCCCGCTCATGCAACGTCTCGACCCGCGCCGCCGCCCGCTCCCGCAACTCGTCCAAAGGCCCGTACTGAATCGACTCCGTCGGACACGCCTGCGCACACGCCGGCGTCATCCCCGCACCCAACCGGTCGTAACACAACGTGCACTTCCACGCCCGACCATCATCCTTACGCTGATCGATGACCCCGTACGGGCACGCGGAAATGCAGTAACCGCAGCCGTTGCAGATGTCCTCCTGCACCACCACCGTCCCGAACTCCGTCCGGAACAACGACCCCGTCGGGCACACATCCAGACAGGCCGCATGCGTGCAGTGCTTGCACACATCCGACATCATCAACCACCGAAAATCCGACCGCTGCTCCACACCCGTACCCCGCCCCGGCGGCTGCCCACCCGGCATCCCCAGGAACTGTGGACCCGCGCCGCCGGTGGTCCCGGCCGCAGCGGTGGGGCCGTGGCCCGTGACGGGGTGTGCGCCGAGGTCATGCGCGCCGACCGGGTCGCCGAGCACGTCGAGCCGGCCATCGTGGCCGGTGACGGGCGGGGTGCCGTCGGGCCGGGTGCCGTTGGTCATGCGCGCGGCGGCCGCCGGGGACCCGGGCGGCAGGCCCGGGTCGGTGCCGGTCGGGCCGGCGGTGCTGGCGGCGACCGCCGCCGACGCCGCGCTGACCGATGCGCCTGTCGGTGTGCCCGCGAACGCCGCGCCGCCGTGCCCCGCCGGACGCGGCTGCTCGATGAACGCGACGTGCCGCCACGAGTTCGCCGTCAACGCCCCCGTGTTGTCGTACGACATGCCCAGCAGATCCAGACCACTTCCCGGAACGCCGTTCCACTCCTTGCAGGCCACCTCACACGCCTTGCAGCCGATACACACGCTGGTGTCGGTGAAGAACCCCATCCGCGGCGGCGCGTCCCCATAGCCGGCGTCCGACGCCGGATCGAGCGGCCCGTAGAGGCTGTTCGGGTCAGGAACCATCGCGCCCCTCCACGTCCTGGTCGGTGGTGACGGCCGGCGCGTGTCCGCCCGGAGTGATCCCGGCGCGCCGCTGGTAGTCGGCGACCAGGTCGAGCAACGCCTTCCCGGTGGGCCGGCGGCCCGACCGGACGTCACAGGTACCGATCTTGCTCTCCTGGATGAGGACGTTGGGGTCGAGGGTGATGCCGAACAGGTCGTTGGCCGAGTCACCGGTCACCAGACCCTCGAAGCCGAAGTGGTACGGCAACCAGACCTGGTGGATGATCCGACCGTCCACCCGCAGCGGAGTGAGCCGGTCGGTCACCAGCACCTTCGCCTCGATGACCGCGCGTCCGCTGATCAGGTGCGCCCACCCCAGATGCGCCAACCCGACCTCGGCGGCCAACTCCGGCGACACCTCGACGAACATCTCCGGCTGCAGCTCGGCCAACGGGCGCACCGTACGGCTCATCCCACCGGCGGTGTGGTGCTCGGTGAGCCGGCTGACCGTGAACACGTACGGGAAGACCTGGCTGTGCTCCTGCGGAGGGCTCGGGTTGACCGAGTTCACCGGGTGCGCGTACGACTTGCGGGTCGGGTTGGCCTGCTGGCGGTAGAGCGGGTTGCGCACCGGCGACTCCACCGGCTCGTAGTGCGTCGGCAGCGGCCCGTCCAGCACCCCGCTGGGCGCGTACAGCCAGCCCTTGCCGTCGCCCTGCATGACGAACGGATCGTCACCGGCGATGCCCTCCGGCCCGGACGCGCCATCCGGCGGCCGGTACGACGGCGGTTTCGTCTTCTCGAAGTCCGGCACGTCGTAGCCGGTCCACTCGGCCTTCTCCGCGTCCCACCACACGTAGCGTTTGCGCTCGCTCCACGGGTTGCCGTCCGGGTCGGCCGAGGCACGGTTGTAGAGGATGCGGCGGTTCGCCGGCCACGCCCAGCCCCACTCGGCTGCCACCCAGTCCTGCTCGTGGCGGGACTTGCGCCGGGCGGCCTGGTTGACGCCGTCGGCGTACACGCCCGTGTAGATCCAGCAGCCGATCGCGGTGGAGCCGTCCGCGCGGGCTTCGGCGAAACTGGACAGCGGACGTCCGGTCGTCACGTCGTACCCGTTGATCTCGCGAAGGACCGACTCGGCGCTCGGCTCCGCGTGCGGGCCGTGCGTGGGGTAGTCCCAGGTGAGGTCGAGCAGCGCCCGGTCGCGCGGTAGCGGCGAGGCGGCCAGCTTCTCGCGCAGCCTGCGTCCGAGGTGGTAGAAGAACCACAGCTCGGAGCGGGCATCGCCCGGCGGCTCGACGGCCTTCTCGCGCCACTGCAGCAGCCGCTGCGTCTGGGTGAACGTGCCCTCCTTCTCCACGTGGGAGGCGGCGGGCAGGAAGAACACCTCGGTCCGGCATTCCTCGGGCACGATCTCGCCGGTGGCCACCTCGGGACCGTTCTGCCAGAAGGTCGCGCTCTCGATCATGAACAGGTCCCGGACGACCAGCCAGTCCAGGTTGGCCATCCCGAGGCGCTGGGCGCGGCCGTGCGCCGAGCCGACCGCCGGGTTCTGCCCGAGCAGGAAGTATCCCTTGATCTTCCCGTCGATCATGTTGAGCACCTGCTGGTAGGTGCCGTGGTCGCCGGTCAGTCGAGGCAGATAGCCGTAGCAGTAGTCGTTCTCCGGTGTCGCCGCGTCACCCCAGTACGCCTTGAGCAGGCTGGCCGCGAACGACCGGGCGTTGCCCCAGAACCCCTTCTGCCCGGGGTGCCGGATGCTGTCGACCCACTCGTCGAAGCTGGGGTGCTCGGCGTGGTGCGGCATGGGCAGGTAGCCGGGCAGGAGGTTGAACAGGGTCGGGATGTCCGTGGAGCCCTGGATGCTCGCGTGACCGCGCAGCGCCATGACCCCGCCACCCGGGCGGCCCATGTTGCCCAGCAGCAACTGGATGATCGCCCCGGTACGGATGTACTGCACGCCCACGCTGTGCTGCGTCCAGCCCACCGAGTAGATCAGCATGCCGGTGCGGTCCCGGCCCGAGTTGGCCGTCCACGCCTGGGCCAGTTCCAGGAACTTGTCCTGCGGGATGCCGCAGACCCGCTCCACCATCTCCGGCGTGTAGCGGGAGAAGTGCCGCTTGAGGATCTGGTAGACGCAACGCGGGTGCTGCAACGTCTCGTCGCGCTGGGTCTGGCCGCCCACCGCCGCGCCGTGCGACTCGTGCGTCAGCCCCGCGGCGCTGTCACGCTCCTGCGCGGTGTGCCCGCTGCCGGACGAGCCCTCGTGACCCTCGTACTGCCAGCTGTCCTGCACATAGGCGCCGGTCTCCGGGTCGAAGCCGGAGAAGAAGCCGTCACCGTCCTCGGTGTCGCTGAACTGCTCGCTGACGATCGTCGCCGCGTTGGTGTAGGCCAGCACGTACTCGCGGAAGTCCAGCGCGTTGTCCAGGATGTAGCGCACCACGCCACCGAGCAGGGCGATGTCTGTGCCCGCCCGGATCGGCAGGTACGCGTCCGCCACCGCGCTCGTGCGCGTGAACCGCGGATCGACGTGGAACACCTTCGCCCCACGGCGCTTGGCCTCCATCACCCACTGGAAACCCACCGGATGCGCTTCCGCCATGTTCGAACCCTGAATGACGATGACGTCAGCGTTGGCGATGTCCTGCTGGAAATCCGTCGCACCGCCACGACCGAAGCTGGCCCCCAGACCGGGGACGGTGGCGGAGTGTCAAATACGCGCCTGGTTCTCGATCTGCAGAGCCCCCATCGCGGTGAACAACTTCTTGATGAGGTAGTTCTCCTCGTTGTCCAGCGTCGCCCCACCCAGACTGGCGAAACCCAGCGTCCGGTTGAGCGGCCGGCCCTGCTCGTCGGCGTCCTCCCAGGTCTGCTCGCGGGCGGCGAGCATCCGGTCGGCGATCATGTCGAGCGCGGTGTCGAGCTCCAGGTCCTCCCACTGCGTCGAGTACGGCCGCCGGTAGCGGACAGTCGTCTGCCGCAACGGACTGGTCACCAGGCTCTTGCTCGCCGCGCCCTTCGGACACAACCGACCCCGCGAGATCGGACTGTCCGGGTCACCCTCGATCTGCGTGACCTGCCCGTCGGCGACGTACACCCGCTGACCACACCCCACGGCGCAGTACGGGCAGACGGACCGGGCCACGCTCTCGGCGGCCTCGGTGCGAGCGGTCAGACCGGCCGAGCGCGCCGACTTGGCGGCCGCGCCCCGGCCCAACGGGTCCGTGCCGGTGAGCTGCCGATACACCGGCCAACCCTCGATGAACGTCCGCAGACCCATCCCCGACACCCCCTCCCACGCGAGCGACCCCACGAACATAGGTCAGGCGAGGAGTCTTCGCGAATCGAGGGGGTGCCAGGTTGCGAATGGTCAGTCGACGCGGGCGCGCAGGCCCCACGCCACGGCCGGGACCAGCACCGCCGCGGCGACGAGGTGCAGCCCGACGAGGGCGGCGGCGGTGGCGGCGTTCGCTCCGCTGACCAGCGGCGGAACCAGCGAGATCGCGGTCAGCGACACCGCCGTCCACACGAACCGCTCGGCGGGACGCGCGCTCCAGCGCCGCAGAGCGACGGCGATGACGACGCCCACGACCGAGAAGAATCCGGTCACCACGGCGAACCCGGGCAGCGGGATCGCCTCCCCACCGTCGGGGACCTCGAAGTCGACACCAGCGGCCCGGGCGAGCGCGGCCGCGACGGTGGTGACCACCATCGCCGCGAGCGTGGCGAGGACGCCGGTGCCGGCGAGCCCGCGCAGTCGGCCGACGCGGCCGGCCCGGCCCGCGACGGTCACTGTGCACCGTCCGCCGGCAGGCGCTGCGGCAGCCCGAGCAGCGGGAACTGGTCGTCGTGGAAGATGACCATCTCGGCGACCGCCCCGCCGGTGATCCGCAGGACGTCGATGGTCAGCGGCAGGTACGCGCCCTCGGACTCCCGCCACAGGTAGAAGGCGACGGCGGGCTGCCGGTTCACCGCCGTCGGTACGGCGCGCAGACGCCCCAGGTCGGCGAAGCCGTCCTCGACCCAGTCGCGCACCACCGCGTCGCGGCCGACGTGGACGCCGGGCGTGGGCGGCATCGAGCAGCGCACATCGTCGCGCAGCATCGCGGCCAGCCCGTCGATGTCCTTGGCCACGCTCGCGTCGGTGAAACGGCGCACCAGCTCGCGCGTCTGCGCGTCCCCGTCACCGCCGGTCCAGTCCTGCCGCTCGGCGGGCAGATGCTCACGCATGCCGGCGCGGGCCCGTTGCAGCGCGCTGTTCACCGAGTTCACGGAGTCCCCGAGCAGTTCCGCGACGTCCCTCGCCGGCCAGCCCAGCACGTCCCGCAGGATCAGCACGGCCCGTGGGCGCGGCGCGAGGTGCTGAACCGCCACCAGGTACGCCAGCTCGATCGTCTCCCGCGCGACCGCGAGGGTTTCCGGCTCGTCCGCGTCGCCCGCCGGCAGCTCGTCGAGCAGCCGGTCCGGGTACGGCTGCAACCACCGCACCTCGCCACCCGTCGCGGGCTCCGGGCGGCACCTGGCGAGCAGGTCCAGGCAGGCGTTCGTGGCGATCCGGTACAGCCAGGCCCGCAACGACGACCGCCCCGCGAAGGTCTCCCGCCGCCGCCACGCCCGCAGCAACGTCTCCTGCACGGCGTCCTCAGCGTCCTCGAACGACCCGAGCATCCGATAACAGTGCACGTGCAGCTCCCGCCGGTGCCGAGCCGTCAGCCCCGCGAACGCCGACTCGTCGACCCCACCCAGACCACCCACGTCCACAGGCTCCCGCGTGTGCGCACTCGTCACGTCCTGCTCCCTCTCGTCGTGTCCCGTCGTAGATATGACGGGTACGGGCGCGAGAACTCATCACCTCCGGCGCGCGGGCCGAGGAACGTAGCTGAGCGACACCGGGACCGGCGGGGGTTACCCTGACAGCATGCAGGCCGTCTCGCCCACCGCGACCGGCGTGGCCTTCCTGGCCCGCCCGGGTCGTCCGGCCGTCGTGGCGCGCACCCTCACCGAGCTGACCGGCCCCACCCGCGGCGTCGTGGAGCTGCCGGTGCGGTTGATGTGGAACGCCGAGCGCACCTTCGACCTCGGCGACCCCGACCAGTTGCTCTGGATGTACGAGAACGTGCTGCGCGAAACCGCCAGCGCCGACGACCTCCGCGAGCTGATCAACGGGCGGACACTGCGCCGGGTCTGGCGGTTGCTCAACCTGCCCCGGGGCGTCCGCCTCGCCTGGGAGAGCCGGCACCGCGGCCTGCGCGCGGCGTGATCGCACCCCACCTGCACGAGTTCTACCGGGAGGTGGCCCGGGTGGCGCTGACCGCCGCCGGACCCCACCGGTTCGTGCTCGGCGGTGGGGTGGCCTGGGCCGCGCACGGCCTGGTCGCCCGGCCCACCGAGGACGTGGACCTCTTCGCCGACGTCGAGGGCGCTGCCGCGGCGGCCACCGCCGGAGTGCGCGTCGCGCTCGAGCGGGCCGGGTTCACCGTCACCGACGCCGACCCCGACAGCGAGCTCGCCGACCTGTTCGACGGCTACGGCCAGGACATGAAGGACTTCGTGGTGAGCCGCGACGGACGACAGATCCGGCTCAGCCTGGCCCGCCTCGACCGGCAGCAGAGCCCGGTGGTCATGGACCTCGGCCCGGTGATGGACGTACGCGACCTGGTCGCCAACAAGATCGCGGCGTTGGTCAACCGGCGGGAGGTCCGAGACTTCATCGACGTGGCCGCGGCGCTGGAACACTACGACGTGACGCAGCTGCTGGTGCTCGCCCGGCAGGTCGACCCCGCGCTGGATCCGGCCGACGTCCGAGCCGCCGGGCGCTACCTGGACCGGCTGTCCGACACGCGTTTCGGCCGCTACGGCCTGGGTGCCGACGACGTCGCGCGGGTGCGGCGCCGCTTCGCCACCTGGCCCCGCTGACCCCACCGCCCGCGAACCCGTACCGCCGGGTGGTCACCCACGGGCGACCACCCGGCGCTGCGATCACTTGGTCGGTCGACCGCCGGTGACCCCCAGGATCTCGCCCGTGACGTAGCTGGACTCCTGGGAGGCGAAGAAGACGTACGCCGGGGCCAGCTCCGCCGGCTGACCGGGCCGGCCCTCCGGGGTGTCGGTGCCGAACTGCTCCACCTTCTCCTTCGGCATGGTCGCCGGAATCAACGGCGTCCAGACCGGGCCGGGGGCCACCGCGTTGACCCGGATCCCCTGCTCCGCGAGATCGGCCGCGAGGGCCTTGGTGAAGTTGGCGATCCCCGCCTTGGTGGTGGCGTAGTCCAACAACTGCGGCGACGGGTCGAACGCCTGGATCGAGGCCGTGTTGATGATCGCCGACCCCTCCGCCAGGTGCGGGATGGCCGCCTTGCAGAGCCAGAACATGGCGTACAGGTTGGTCTTGAGCACCCGGTCGAACTGCTCGGTGCTGATCCCGAGGATGCCCTTGTCCTGCGACATCTGGTACGCCGCGTTGTTCACCAGGATGTCGAGGCCCCCGAGGTCACGTACCGCCCGGTCGACCAGCTCCTGGCAGTGCGCCTCGTCGGTGATGTCGCCGCGGACCGCGATCCCCCGCCGCCCGGCGTCCTCGACGAGCCGGACGGTCTCCCGGGCGTCGGCGTCCTCCTCCTCGCTGAGGTAGGAGATGAGCACGTCGGCGCCCTCCCGGGCGAACGCGATCGCGACGGCGCGACCGATCCCCGAGTCACCGCCGGTGATCAGCGCCCGCTTGCCGTCGAGCTTCCCGCTGCCCCGGTACGACTCCTCACCGTGGTCCGGCTTCGGCGTCATCTCCCCCGTCGAGCCGGGTGGCGCCTGCTGCTGACCGGGCGAACCGGACTGCTGGCCGTACTGGCTGGTCGGGTCCTGCTGGGTGTGCTGGTCCTCACTCACCGACATCTCCTCGCACCGCGCGGGTTCGCTCCCGCAACAACCGTTCCCACCGCCCTACCCGGCGCCAGGCTGCGGAAACCGGGGCTGGCGTGGCGGGAGTGGCTCCTGCTCGTTATGGTGCGCGAGGCGCTCACGAGGCGCGTCCACCCCCATGGAAAGGCACGTCATGACCTCTGGATCCGGTCCGTCGCGTCGCCAGGTGCTCGTCGCCGCCGCCGCGGCGGCGACCGCCCCGCTGATCGCCGACGCCCCCGCGCAGGCGGCGGGCCCGGCCCGGTCGCGCACCTGGGACCTCACGCTGCTCGGCACGTCGGACACCCACGGCAACGTCTACAACTGGGACTACTACCGCGACGCCGAGTACGACGACAGCAAGCACAACGACATCGGCGTCGCGAAGCTGGCGACCCTGATCAACCAGATCCGCCGGGAGCGGCGCGGCAAGGCCACGCTGGTTCTCGACGCCGGCGACACCATCCAGGGCACCCCCCTCGCCACGTACTACGCCAAGCAGGAGCCGATCACCGCCACCGGCGAGAAGCACCCGATGGCCCGGGCCATGAACGTCATCGACTACGACGCCGTGACACTTGGCAACCACGAGTTCAACTACGGCCTGCCGCTGCTGGACCTCTGGATCCGTCAGCTCGGCTTCCCGGCCCTCGCCGCGAACGCGATCAACGCGAAGACCGGCAAGCCCGCCTTCCTGCCGTACGTCATCAAGAAGGTCTCCCTCGGCTTCGCGGCGCCGACCCTGCGGGTCGGCATCCTCGGCCTGACCAACCCCGGCGTGGCCATCTGGGACAGGGGCAACGTCGAGGGCAAGCTCCGCTTCGACGACATGGTGGCGACCGCCGCCAAGTGGGTGCCGATCATGCGGGCCCGCGGCGCGGACCTCGTGCTGATCTCCGCGCACGGCGGCGACAGCGGCACCTCCAGCTACGGCCCGGAACTGCCGAACGAGAACCCCGTGGCGCTCATCGCCGAGCAGGTGCCGGGGATCGACGCGATCCTCTTCGGGCACGCCCACAACGAGGTGGTCGAGCGGTTCGTCACCAACGCGCGGACCGGGACGCAGGTGCTGCTCTCCGAGCCGTCGAAGTGGGGCCAGCGGCTGACCCGGATGGACTTCACCCTCACCCGCACGCGTGGCCGGTGGACCATCACCAAGAAGGCCGCCACCATGCTGAACACCAACACGGTCGTGGAGGACCCGAAGGTGCTCGCCGCCGTGCGCGCGCAGCACCAGAAGACCATCGCGTACGTCAACCAGGTGGTGGCCCAGGCCACGGTGGAGATGTCCGCCGTGGAATCCCGCTACAAGGACACCCCCATCCTGGACTTCATCAACCACGTCCAGGCCGAGACCGTCACGAAGGCGCTGGCCGGCACGCAGTACGCCGGACTGCCGGTGCTCTCGCAGGCCTCGCCGTTCAGCCGCACCGCGGTCTTCCCCTCCGGTGACGTCAAGATCCGCGACGTGGCCGGGCTCTACGTGTACGACAACACCCTCGAAGCCGTCGTGCTCAGTGGCGCCGAGGTGCGCGCGTACCTGGAGTACTCGGCGAAGTACTTCCGGACCCTCGCCCCGGGCGCCCCCGTGGACACCGAGCAGATCAACGACTCGACGGTGCCGGACTACAACTACGACGTCATCGCCGGCCTGGACTACGACATCGACATCGCGAAGCCGGTCGGCCAGCGGATCACCCGACTGGTGCTGCCGGGCACCGACACCCCCGTCGCGGACGACGCGCAGTTCGTGGTGGCGGTGAACAACTACCGGCGCAGCGGCGGCGGCAACTTCCCCGGCATCGTGAAGACCCAGGTCTACAACGAGCAGCAGGAGATCCGCCAGCTGCTCATCGACTGGGCGCAGGCCAAGGGGACGATCAACCCGGCCGACTTCTTCCAGCCCAACTGGCGGCTCGTACGCGAGGGCGTGCCGGTCTTCTGATCGCGACACGTCGGCGGGCCGTGGGTGGCGACACCCCGGCCCGCCTTCTCGTCTCTCAGCCCTGCACGTTCCAGCGAACCGGGTCCTCGGCCTTCTCCGGCCGGTCCCGCCCGGGATCGGTCTCGGTCAGCGCGACGCGCTCGTCCGGGCGAACGGCGGGCGGCAACTCCCCGAACCGGATGTGGCGCAGAAACGCGTACTCGTCCTCGGTGAACGGTTGCTCGGCCATCGGCACCCCCTCCTACCCCGCCATTGTCCGTCGGCGGGCGCTCTCCAGCACCGCTCTGTCAGCTGACAGCATCCTCGACCTTCGGGTGCGGTGGCCGCCACACACCGCGTAGAACATCCTAGGATCCTGGGTGTATGGCCAGAAGCGCATGCGCCGTCGGCATGGGCGGACGAGTGCCGACCAGCAGGCGGGCCGGATCGGGCGCAAGCCACACGGGCCCGGCGAGCGAGCGGGCGCGGGCGAGGCGGCCGGGCGAGCGGACCGCCGCCTGCTCAGCGGTGAACGCTGGTAGCCGGGCGACGAGGTGCGGGCAGGCGGTCCAGCACCGCGAGCGCCGCGCGGACCGGTCGTCGTCGCAGCATGTCGTCGAAGCTCGCCCGGCCCTGACAGAAACGGACGAACATCCGCCAGCCCGGCGGGGTCGCCAGCAGCGCGTGGAACACCTCCGGGCGGCGGGTGAACAGGTCCAGCAGCCGGTACCCCGCTCGCATCTCCGGCGTCAGGCGCGCGCTGACGGCCCGCTCGTACCCGGCCAGATCACCGTCGGCGACCGCCGCGCCGGCCATCTCCCCGGAGCGCAGCGCGAAGCTGATGCCCTCGCGGCTCCACGGCTCCAGCAACCCGGCGGCATCCCCCACCACCAGCACGCGGCCGTTCCGCAGCGGCGAGTCCTCCTCGCGGCAACGGGTCAGGTGACCCGAGTCGTGCTCCGCCGGCAGCCCGGTCAGGCCCAACCGGTCGACGAACTGCCGCAGATAGGCGCGCGTCCCCTCCCCCGCGCCGCGACCCGCGATCACCCCCACGGTCAGCCGGTCGCCCTTCGGGAACACCCAGGCGTACGAGCCGGGCATCGCACCCCAGTCCAGCAGCAGTCGCCCGCGCCAGCGCTCCTGCTCGGCGGGCGGCACCGGGACCTCCAACTCCAGCCCCAGATCCACCTGCCGGTAGCGCACACCCACGTGTCGGGCGGTCACCCCCGAGGAGCCGTCCGCGCCGATCACCGTGCGGGCCGCGATAGTCGTACCGTCGGCCAGTCGCAGGCGTACCCCCTCGGGGTCCTGCTCGATCGCGCGGACCGCGACCCGCTCGCGCATCTGCGCGCCGGCGGCGACCGCCGCCGCGCGCAGCCGGTCGTCGAACTCCTCGCGGCGCACCATGGTCACCACCGGACTGCCGTTACGGCGGGTGAACTCCCGCCGGCCGTCGCGGGTGAACGTCACCCGGTCCACCCGGTCGTGCGCGGGCACCTCGATGCGGCCGCGCACGGCCGCCAGCGACGTGCCGATGAGGCCACCACCGCACGTCTTGTACCGCGGGTGCGCGGCCCGCTCGACAACCAGCGTACGAACGCCGGCGCGGGCCGCGGCATGTGCCGCGGAGAGCCCCGCGGGGCCGGCGCCGACGACGACGAGATCCCAGACGATCACGGTTGCAGCCTAGGGCACCCCCCGCCGCGCGGCCCGAGCACGCCGCGCCACCAACCGCCCGATCGAGTGGGCATCTTCGGTCAGACAGGGGGTAACCGACGCGGCGCGACCGTCCGCGCGGAGCGGACGGGCAAAGGAGGAGATCATGCAGCAGGTGCAGCTGTCGGAGATCGAGCAGCGGGTGTACCAGGCGGTCACCGCCCTCGAAGCACGTGGCCAGGTGCCCTATCCGGACCTGATCGCCGAGGAATCCGGCCTGACCGACGAGCAGGTGCACACGCCACTGCACCAACTCACCGAGAAGGGCCTGCTGCACCGCGAGGACTCGCCGATGGCCGGCCTCGACTTCGGCCCCCGGTTCTGCGCCCGCCAGATGGCGTGACCCACGGCACCACCCGCGACGGTTCGCCCCCCGCTGACCGGGGTAGCGGTCAGGGATGCATGATCGACGGTCAACGGGGGGCACGATGAGCGCGGCGAACGAGCCGCAGCAGGTCGACGCGGCCGAGAACCGCCGGCGCTGGCAGGCCGTCGGAGTCGGGCTGGTCGCCGCGTTCATGACGCTGCTCGACGTGAGCATCGTCAACGTCGCGGTGCCGTCCATCGACCGCGCGCTGCACGCCTCCCCCAGCGACCTGCAGTGGGTCCTCTCCGGGTACGCGCTCACCTTCGGGCTGGTGCTCGTACCCGCCGGTCGCTTCGGTGACTTCCGCGGCCGGCGCAACGCATTCGTCTTCGGCATCGCGCTGTTCACCCTGACCAGCGCGCTCGCCGGCCTGGCCACCTCCCCCACCTGGCTGGTCGCCGCCCGACTGCTTCAGGGCGCCGCCGCCGGCATCATCAACCCGCAGGTGATCGGGTTGATCCAACAGCTGTTCCGGGGGCCGGAACGAGCCCGCCCGTTCGGGTTGCTCGGCGCGACCATCGGCATCTCCACCGCCGTCGGGCCGCTGCTCGGCGGGCTGCTCATCGCCCTCGGCGGCGAGGAGCACGGCTGGCGGTGGGTCTTCTTCGTCAACGTGCCGGTCGGAATCGTCGCGGTGATCCTCGGGTGGCGGCTGCTGCCCGGCCGACCCGAAGGGCAACCAGGTCGCCGTCGCCTCGACCCGGTCGGTGTGCTGCTGCTGGGCGTCGGCGTGGTGCTGGTCCTGCTGCCACTCGTACAGGAACAACAATGGCGTACGCCGTGGAAGTGGGCGCTCATCCCGGCCGGCCTGGCGGTGCTTGTCGCCTTCGGGCTGTGGGAGCGGTGGTACGCGCGGCACCAGGAACCGCTGTTCGACCTGCGCCTGTTCACCTTCCAGTCGTACACACTCGGATCGCTCATCGCGCTTATCTACTTCGGCGGATTTACCGCCATCTTCTTCATCTTCACCCTGTTCCTGCAGAACGGCCTCGGCTACAGCGCGCTCGTCGCCGGTCTCGCCATCACCCCGTTCGCCCTCGGATCCGCCGCTGCCTCCGCGCTGGGTGGACGCATCGTCAACCGCTTCGGCCGTCCCCTGGTCGCCATCGGCCTGCTCGGCGTGGTGATCGGTCTGGCCGCGACAGTGCTCGCACTACGCCTCGCGCCGGACGCCCCCGCGCCCTGGGTCACCGCCGCGCCACTGCTCATCGCCGGCATCGGCAGCGGGCTGGTCATCGCCCCCAACCAGACACTCACCCTCGCCCAGGTGCCGGTCGCCCAGGCGGGCAGCGGAGCCGGCATGCTCCAGACCGGTCAGCGGATCGGCACGGCGGCGGGCATCGCCGCGGTCGGCTCGATGTTCTTCTCCTCGCTCGCCGACAATCACGGCAACTGGACGTCGGCCTTCGAGAAGTCGCTCCTGCTCGCGACGGGGATCATCGCGCTCGCGCTGGTCGCCGCCCTGATCGACATCCTCCGCGGTCACCACGACTGAAAATCCCAGGGTGTACGCGCACCGCCGTGCCGACGTACCGCCAGGGCTGACGCGCCGTCACGGACCGCCGGCCCCCTCAGCGCGGCACCCGGGCCGCCCACCGACCAGCCGGTACGCAACGGCCCGACACCCGCGCCGCCACTGACCGGCCGGCGCCCATTGGCCCGGCCGCCCCCGGCAGGCCGGCGTGCTCGCGGGCACGCGGGCACGCGGGCACGCGGGCACGCGGGCACGCGGGCACGCGGGCACGCGGGCACGCGGGCACGAGATCATTGGACAGTTTCCGTTCGGCCCGAACGGAAACTTTCCAAGATCTGAAGCCAGACAACCTGCGAGAGTCAGGCCCGGACGAAACCAGGCCCGGGGCGAAGCCGGGCCGGGGCGAAGCCGGGCCGGGGCGAAGCCGGGCCGGGGCGGGCGGGGCTGGATGCGCCGCTGGCCGGCACCCCGGGTTCGGGTGCCGGCCAGTCGGTCGGGATCGTTCGGTGGGTCAGCTGTTCCAGTGCTGGCTGACGAGGTCGGTGGCCTGCTGCTCCCACTGGGCGTAGGCGTCCGGGTACGCCGACACCTGGACGGTCTGCGCGGCCTCGGTCAGCGGCATGTCCTGCCAACCATCAACCTGCTTGAGGCCCTTGAGGAACGC
>NZ_JBFAQS010000010.1:0-263374 GCF_040678875.1 Micromonospora sp. NPDC049274 | reverse complement strand
CTGGGTCTGTTCCAGCAGCGCCCGTCCAGTGGTTGGGGTACGCCGGAGCAGATCACCAACCCGGAGTACTCGACGACCGCGTTCCTCAAGGGCCTCAAGCAGGTTGATGGTTGGCAGGACATGCCGCTGACCGAGGCCGCGCAGACCGTCCAGGTGTCGGCGTACCCGGACGCGTACGCCCAGTGGGAGCAGCAGGCCACCGACCTGGTCGCCCAGCACTGGAACAGCTGACCCACCGCACGATCCCAACCGACTGGCCGGCACCCGAACCCGGGGTGCCGGCCAGCGGCGCATCCAGCCCCGCCCGCCCGGGCCCGGCTTCGCCCCGGCCCGGCTTCGCCCCGGCCTGGTTTCGCCCGGGCCTGGCTTCGCCCCGGCCTGGCTTCGCCCCGGCCTGGCTTCGCCCCGGCCTGGCTTCGCCCCGGCCTGGCTTCGCCCCGGCCTGGCTTCGCCCCGGCCTGGTCTCGCCCCGACCCGGTTTCGCCCCGGCCCGGTTTCGCCCCGGCCCGGCTTCGCCCCGGCCCGGTACCGGCCGGGCCTGGTTTCGCCCGGGCCTGGTTTCGTCCGGGCCTGACTTGCTCAGGTTGTCTGGCTCCAGATCTTGGACAGTTTCCGTTCAGGCCGAACGGAAACTGTCCAAGATCTCGGCAGACGGGCCCCGGGCCCGGACCGACCGAACCGAGCGGGCCGACCGAACCGAGCGGGCCGACCGAACCGAGCGGGCCGACCGAACCGAGCGGGCCGACCGACCGAGCGGGCCGACCGAACCGAGCGGGCGACCGGACCGAGCGGGCGACCGGGCGGGTCAGGTGGCGGTGATCGTGCCGGTCAGCAGGAGGGCCAGGACCAGGGTGCCAAGCGCGACCCGGTACAGCACGAAGACGTACAGGGTGTGGTGGGCGACGTAGCGCAGCAGCCAGGCGATGGCCGCGTACCCGATGCCGAAGGCGATGGCGGTGGCCACGATCGTCTGGGCCACGGTGGGGACGGACGTGCCCGGGGCGGACGGTTCGAAGACGTCGCCGAGGCTGAACACGCCGGACATCACCACCGCCGGGATGGCCAGCAGGAACGAGTAGCGCGCCGCCGCCTCCCGGGTCAGGTTGAGCAGCAGGCCGGCGGTGAGCGTACCGCCGGAGCGGGACACCCCGGGGACCAGCGCCATGGCCTGGGCGAAGCCCATCACGATGCCGTCCTTCATCCGGAAATTCTCCAGCGTGCGCGTCTGCCGGCCCCAGTACTCGGCGAACGCCAACACGAACGCGAACACGATCAGGGTGGTCGCCACCACCCACAGGTTGCGCCCGGCGGTCTTGATCTGATCCTTGAAGAGGAACCCGAACAGCCCGATCGGGATCGAGCCGACGATCACGTACCAGCCCATCCGGTAGTCGAGGCTGGAGCGCACCGAACGGTCGCGCAGCCCCACCAGCCAGGTACGGGTGATCCGCCAGATGTCCTTCGCGAAGTAGATCAGCACCGCCGCCTCGGTGCCGAGCTGGGTGACGGCGGTGAACGACGCGCCGGCGTCGCGCTCGAAGAAGATCGCCGAGGTGATCCGCAGATGCCCCGACGAGCTGACCGGCAGGAACTCGGTCAGCCCCTGGACGATGCCCAGGACGATGGCCTCGATCCAGGTCACTCGCCGACTCCGGAGAGGTCGAGCGCCTCGGCGACGGTACGCAGGGTCTGCACGCCGCTGTCCCGGTCGGCCACGAACAGGGTCACCGACAGCGTGGTGACGCCGGAGGCGGCGTACTCCCGCATGCGTTCGGCGATGCGCTCCTTCGGGCCGAGCAGTGAGGTGCGGTCGATGAACTCCATCGGCACCGCGGCGGCGGCGTCGCGCTGCCGCTTGGCCAGGTACAGGTCCTGCACCTCGCGGGCGGCGTCGCCGTAACCCATCCGGGTGGCGAGCTGGTTGTAGAAGTTCTGCGTCCGGCTGCCCATGCCGCCGACGTAGAGCGCGGCGTACCAGCGCACCAGCTCGGCGCAGGACGCCACGTCGTCGCCGATGACGACAGGCACGGAGGGCACCACGTCGAAGCCGGCCAGTTCCTTGCCGGCTTTGGCCCGCCCGGCGGTCACGGCGGCGAGGTGCTCGTCGGCGAACTCGGGGGCGTAGAACACGGCGAGCCAGCCGTCGGCGATCTCGCCGGCCAGCTCCAGGTTCTTCGGGCCGACCGCGGCCAGGTAGATCGGTATGTGCTCGCGGGGCGGGTGGAAGCCCAGCCGCAGGGCCTTGCCGGGACCGTCCGGCAGCGGCAGCGTGTAGTGCTCGCCGTCGTACGCCACCTCCTTGCGGGCGATGGCCAGCTTGACGATGTCGACGAACTCGCGGGTCCGGGCGAGGGGCTTGGCGAACCGCACACCGTGCCAGCCCTCGGAGACCTGCGGGCCGGAGACGCCCAGGCCGAGGCGGAACCGGCCGCCGGAGAGCGCGTCGATGGTGGCGGCGGTCATCGCGGTGGCCGCCGGCGTCCGCGCCGGGATCTGCATCACCGCGGCGCCGACGTCGATCCGTTCGGTCTGGCCGGCCATCCAGGCGAGCATGCTGGGCGAGTCGGAGCCGTACGCCTCTGCCGCCCACACCACCGAGTAGCCGAGACGATCCGCCTCCTGGGCCAGCGCCAGGTGGTCGGCGGGTGTGCTCCACGCCGTCTGGTATCCAAGGTTGAGCCCGAGTCGCACTGGTCCTCCCCCATCCGTGGCACAGGTCGCACCAGGTTACGCAATGCCGAAAACGGACCCGATCACCGGCTCACCGCCAATGATCCCCCGTCCGTCGCGGTGCCCGCCGGAGGCAGAACCGGCAGAACCGGCAGAGATGACGGGAGCGAGGATATCCGTGGCGGCGGGTTCGAAATAAGGTTCACCCATGCAACAGCGACCGCTCGGCCGAAGCGGGCTGGCGGTTTCGCGGCTCGCGCTCGGCACCATGACCTGGGGCCGGGACACCGACGCCGACGATGCGGCCGCCCAGCTGAAGAGTTACCTGGACGCGGGCGGCAATCTGATCGACACCGCCGACGTGTACGGCGACGGCGACGCCGAGTCGGTGATCGGGTCGCTGCTGGGCACCCTCGTACCGCGCGACGAGCTGTTGATCGCCACCAAGGCCGGGTTGCGGCCGGGCAGCGGCAGGCGTCGCGACGGCTCCCGGGGCCACCTGCTGCGCACCCTCGAGGCGTCGCTGCGCCGGCTCGGCACGGACCACGTCGACCTGTTCCAGGTGCACGGGTACGACCCGGACACCCCCCTGGAGGAGACCCTCGCGGCGTTGGACCACGCGGTGGCCAGCGGGAAGGTCCGCTACGTGGGGGTGTCGAACTTCTCCGGCTGGCAGACCGCGCGGGCCGCCGCCTGGCAGACCGCCTGGCCGGGCCGGGCGCCGGTGGTCGCCGCCCAGGTGGAGTACTCGCTGCTGGAGCGGGGCGTCGAGCGGGAGGTGCTGCCGGCGTGCGACGCGCTGGGCCTCGGGGTGCTGCCGTGGTCGCCGCTGGGTCGGGGCGTGCTCACCGGCAAGTACCGGCACGGCCGGCCGGCGGACTCGCGGGCCGCCTCGCCGCACTTCGAGCGGTTCGTCTCCACGTACCTGGAGCCGCGCTGCTCCAGCATCGTGGAGGCGGTGGCGACCGCGGCCGGCGGCCTCGGGGTGTCGCCGCTGGAGGTGGCGCTGGCGTGGATCCGGGACCGGCCGGGGGTGACCGCGCCGATCCTCGGCGCCCGGACCGTCGGGCAGCTGCTCGGCGCGTTGCAGGTGGAGCGGATCACACTGCCCGAGGAGATCACCACCGCGTTGGACGACGTCTCGTCGGTGCCCATCGGCTATCCGGAGCGCGACGGCTGACCCGCGCACGCTCACCGGAGCGGCGCTTCCCGGATTCGCGGGCGGCTGCGCGCGGCGGAGACCACCCGTGGGCGCCCGATGCGGCAGGAACCACGCACGGCAGCGGCGTTGGTCACCCCGGAGGGGGTGGCGAACGGCCGCTGGGCTGGGCAGCATGGGGGCATGGACTACGAGTACGCGCCACTGCGGCTGCCGCCGAACGTCGACCGGTTGACCGCCGCGGCGCAGTTGGCGATCCAGGCGGAGTTCTCCGGATGGGAGTTGGCACGGGTGCGGCTGTTCCGCGACGGCACGCGGCAGGTCATGCTGCGCCGTCGGCGGGTCAACCAGCCGCAGCCGGGCCTGTCGTACTGACGCCGGGCCGGGACGGGCGGTGACACGCCCGGGGCCCGAACCGCGAACGGTTCGGGCCCCGGGCTCGCATCGCCTGGTGCCAGGACGTCGGCTCTAGTGCTGGTGCCCGGCGTGGTCGTGGTCGTCGTCGAGCTCCAGGAACGGATGCTCGTCGAGTCGACCGACGAGCCGGTCGTCGCTCGCCGGCTGGAACGGGCCGACGGCGTCGTCGTCGTCGAACGACTCCAGGTCCACAGGTGTGCCCACCTCGCTGACCATGACCACCCCGTCGAGGGGCTCCAGCTCGGGAACGTCCAGCGCGCCGAGCGAGCCGTCGCCGCTCTGCAGCAGCTCCAGCACCGCCTCGCCGACACCCTCCACCGGCGCCGGCTCGTCGTCCTCCGGGGTGCCCTCGCGCCGGGCCGCCTCGGCCGCCCGCAGCAGCGCCGAGATGCTCGGCACCCGATAGTCGCGGCGTTGACGCACCGAGATCACCCGCGGGTGGGGGTCGCTGGCCTCGGCGCCCTCGCCGCCGAAGCGCTCGTCGGCCTCGTCCGGGTCGATCGAGTCGACGTCCCACGGCGTCACCTCACCGAAGGCGTCGAGCAGTTGCTCGTCGTAGGCGAAGGACGCGTTGTTCAACGCCACGTACGCCTGCCAGACGTCGTCGTCGTCGACGCGGCCCTGCGCGGCGCGTACGGCGGCCAGGTGGTGGCGGGCCGCTTCGATCACCCGCTCGAGAGCGGCGTCCAGCTCACCGTGCTGGTCGGTCATGTGGGGCAGTCCCTTCACGATGGAAAACGGCTAGCAGCTGCGGAGGAACCGGTCGAGAACCCGCACGCCGAACTGTAGTCCGTCGACCGGAACGCGCTCGTCGATGCCGTGGAACAACGCGGAGAAGTTCAGGTCGGCGGGCAGCCGCAGCGGCGCGAACCCGAAGCAGCGGATGCCGAGCTGGGAGAACGCCTTGGCGTCGGTGCCGCCGGAGAGCATGTACGGCACCGGCCGGGCGCCCGGGTCCTCGGCGCGCAGCGCCGCCGACATGGCCTCGACCAGGTCGCCGTCGAAGGTGGTCTCCAGCGCGGGCTGCCGCTGGATGTACTCGATGGCGATGTCCGGGCCGACCAGCTCGCGCAGCTGCCGCTCCAGCAGCTCGGACTGGCCGGGCAGGCTGCGGCAGTCGATGGTGGCGGTGGCGCGGCCGGGGATGACGTTGTCCTTGTAGCCGGCGCCCAGCCGGGTCGGGTTGGCCGTGTTCCGGATGGTCGCCCCGATGATGTTGGCGATCGGGCCGAGCTTGGCGATGGCCGTCTCGGGGTCGTTCGGGTCCAGCTCGATGCCGAGCAGGTCGGAGACCTCCTCGAGGAACGCCCGGACGGTGTCGGTGACCACCACCGGGAAGCGGTGCCTGCCGATGCGGGCCACGGCCTCGGCGAGGGCGGTGACCGCGTTGTCGTCGTGCACCATCGACCCGTGCCCGGGGCGACCCTTGGCGTGCAGGCGCAGCCAGTCGATGCCCTTCTCGGCGGTCTCGATGAGGTAGAGCCGCTGGCTGTCGTTGACCGAGTAGGAGAAGCCGCCGACCTCGCCGATCGCCTCGGTGCAGCCGTCGAAGAGGTCGCGGTGGTTCTCCACCAGGAAACGCGCGCCGTAGTCGCTGCCCGCCTCCTCGTCGGCGGTGTACGCGAGCACGATGTCGCGCGGGGGCCGTACGCCGGTGCGCTGCCAGTGCCGCACCACGGCGAGCACCATCGCGTCGAAGTCCTTCATGTCGATGGCGCCGCGGCCCCACAGGTAGCCGTCGCGCTCTTCGCCGGAGAACGGGTGCACGGACCACTCGTCGGCGTCGGCGGGCACCACGTCCAGGTGGCCGTGCAGCAGCAGCGCGCCACGACTGGGGTCGGCGCCGGGGATGCGGGCCACCACGTTGGCCCGGCCGGGGGCGGACTCGTGCAGGACCGAGTCGACGCCCACCTCGGCGAGTTTCTCGGCCACGTACTCGGCCGCGCGGCGCTCACCGACGCTTGTGTCGTTGTCCCCCGTGTTGGTGGTGTCGATGCGCAGCAGGTCGCGGCAGAGGTCCACGACCTCCGCGGTGGGGTCCGGTCGGGCAGAGGCGGCGTCGCTCGTCATCGCCCCTTCATACCAGCCCGGGGTGACCGGCGGGCCGGCGCACCGGCGTGACGGGGCCGGGCATCCAGGTCCGCGGATCCGCCTGCCGGTTTCGCGGCGTCCGGGTTCGGGTACCGCCGCTCGCGACCGCACATCCCCTGCCGGCGCTTCCGCCCGCCAGTCGAGGAGGGCACAATGTCCGCCGTCCCCCTGCCCCCGTTGCCGCCCGCGCCCGCGCCCGAGGCGGGTTACCGGCCCGGCGGCCGCAGCGTCGCCGACATAGTGGACCGCGAACATCGGCAGCTGCTGGCTCTCGTGGACCAGCTGACCGGTCCGGACGCCACGCCGCAGGAGGGGCTCGCGGTGCTCACCGCCGCGCTGTCGCGGCACCTCTCCGCCGAGGAGCAGTACCTGCTGCCGGCGGTGCGGGCGGCGCTGCCTGCGGAGTCCGGCCGGGTGGACGCGGAGATCGACGCCGACGTCGCGCTGCTGGCCGCCCTGAAGGGGCTGTCCGACGAGACCCTTACCGACGTCGCGGAGCGGGTCCGCCGCCACGTCGACGGGGTGGGCGCGCTGGTGGCCGAGTTGAGCGCGGTGGCCACCTCGGAGGAGCTGATCCGGCTGGGCAACCGGTTGGAGATCGCCGAGGAGGCCGCGCCGACCCGGCCGCACCCGGGAACCCCGGCGACGCCGCCGTGGAACCGGATCGTGGAGCCGGCGGTGGGTGTGGTGGACAAGGTCCGCGACGCGGTGACGCGGCGGCCGACGTACCTGGCGGACCTGCCGGAGCCTCCACGCGACTGAGGGTGTGCCACACCGCACGATGCATTCAATCTCACCGATCCGCTCGGCCTCTTCCGCAGGCTGCGGCGTAGTCCTACCGTCACCGTATGAATCTGGAGCTGCGACACCTGCGGGTGGTCTGCGCGATCGCGGAGACAGGGAGTGTGACCAAGGCGGCGTCGGCGCTGGGGCTCGCCCAGCCGGCGCTCACCGCGCAGCTCCAGCGGATCGAGCGGACGCTGGGCGGGCCGCTGTTCGACAGGGATCGGCGCGGCGCCCGGCCCACGGCGCTCGGTGAGCTGGTGCTCGCCCGTGCCCGGGTGCTGCTGCCGGCGATGAAGGGCCTGCAGGACGAGGCGGCACGGCTCGCCGGCGCGGGGGCGGCGCCCCGCTGTTACCGCCTCGGCGGGGTGAACAGCCCGATCCTGGGCCGGTTGGTGCATCGGCTGGCAGCCGAGCAGCCACCGGCGCAGATCACCACGTACGCCTCGTGGTCGGTGGACGAGCTGGCGCAGTTGGTGGCCGGCGGGCGGTTGGACTTCGCCCTCACCGGCGTGTGCGGCGACGCCACCCCGTCGGCCGCGTTCGGGCTGAGCTGGCGCGAGGTGGCCATCGACCCGGTGCTGGTGCTGCTGCCGGAGACCCACCCGCTGGCGGAGCGCGCCGAGGTGCGCCTGGCGGACCTGGGTCACGAGCAGTGGGTGGCCGCGCCGGGCGACGGCTGCTTCGGCGACTGTTTCGCCGCCGCGTGCGCCCGTGCCGGCTTCACCCCCCGCAAGGTGTACGAGACCGACATCCGCGGCTGCGTCGACCTGGTGGAGGCGGGCGTGGCGGTGGCCCTCTGCCAGGCGACGTTCCGCCCGGTCGCCGGCCTGGTCACCCGGCGACTGGCCGGTGTCCCGCTGCGCTGGCGGCTGTTGCTGGGCTGGCACCCGGACTCGCCCGCCGCCGCTGACGCGGAGCTGCTGCTGGCGACGGCGAAGGCGGCGTACACCGATTCGCTGGCCCCGCACCCCACCTACCTGGACTGGCTGGTGCGCAATCCGGGCTTCGGCGTCCGGCAGCCCAGCGGGGTCTGAGTCGGTCAGGCCACCGTCGGCGCCCGGGCCCCGGCCGACCCGGGCGCTCGGCTCACCTCGAACCGACCGGCTCCTGTGCGGGTGCGGGCTCGACCGCGGGCGACGGCGTGGCCGGAGGCCTCCGTCGCCACAGGGTCAGCACCAGGTGGACTCCGACGCCGCCGATCAGGCCCCAGAACGCCGACCCGATGCCCGCGACAGTCATGCCCGACGCCGTGGCGGCCAGCGTGACCAATGCGCCCTCACGGGCCGGTACGTCGTCCAGCGCCCCGGCCAGGCCGCCGAGCAGCGCCCCGAAGAGGGCGACCCCGGCGACCACGGCGACCAGCGGCTTGGGCAGTGCCGTGAAGAACTGCACCAACCCGGTGCCCAGCAGCCCGCAGATCAGGTAGAACACCCCGCAGGCGGCGCCGGCCACCCATCGTTTGCGGGGGTTGGGGTGCGACTCCTCGCCGGTGCAGATGGCCGCGGTGATGGCGGCCAGGTTGATGCCGTGGCTGCCGAACGGAGCGAGCAGCACCGACGCCAGACCGGTGCCGGTCAGGAGCAACCGGTCGTTCGGGGTGTAGCCGGAGGCACGCAGCACGGCCAGGCCCGGCGCGTTCTGCGAGGCCATCGTGACGACCAGCAGGGGCAGGCCGATGCCGACCAGGGCGGACAGGTCCCAGGTCGGCACGGTGAGGTGCGGCACCGCGACGGCGAAGCGCGCACCGCCCAGGTGCAGGTCGTGGCTGAGCGCCGCGACCACGGTGCCGGCCAGCAGGGCCAGCAGGACGGCGTACCGGGCGAGCAGGCGGCGGCCGATGAAGTACGCCACCAGCACGGCGAGCACGATCGCGGGCGCCTTGGGCAGGGCTTGGAAGGCGCCGAGCGCGAACGGCAGCAGGATGCCGGCGAGCATCGCCGAGATGATGCCTGTCGGCACCTTCGCCAGCATCCGCCCGAACAGGCCGGACAGGCCGATGATCGTCATGCCGAGCGCGGCGAAGAGGAACGCGCCGATAGCGTCCGAGTAGTGGTACGCCCCGAGCGAGCCGACCAGCAGCGCCGCGCCCGGGGTCGACCAGGCGGTGATCACCGGCTGTTTGGTGAGCACGCTGAGCACCAGACAGGTCAGGCCGCTGCCGATGGAGATCGCCCAGACCCAGGAGGTGGTCTGCGCCTCGGACAGGCCGGCCGCCCGGGCGGCGGCCAGCACGACGACGAAGGGTCCGGAGTACGAGACGAGGACCGCGATCAGACCGGCCACGACCGCAGAGAGTGGAAGTTTCTGCATAGTGCTGGTCACGCTACCGTCCGTGCCCGGCTTATCGCCTGATCGAGATCGGCGATCAGCTCGGCCGTGTCCTCCAGGCCGATCGAGATCCGCACCATGTTCTCCGGGGATCGGCTGCCCGGTCCCTCGAAGGTGAACCGGTGCTCGATCAGGCTGGCGGTGCCGCCGAGCGACGTGGCCGGCAGGAACAGCTCGGTGGCCTTGGCGGTCTCCAGAGCGACCTCGCGGCCCCCGCGCAGGAACACCGAGAGCATGCCACTGTAGCCGCCGGTCATCTGGCTCTGCGCGACCTTGTGGCCCGGATCCGAGGCCAGGCCCGGATAGGCGACCCGCTCGACCGCGGGGTGCTCGCTGAAGTGTTCCGCGAAGGCCGACGCCGACTGCGAGATGGCGCGCATCCGTACGGTGAGCGTCCGCATCCCGCGTTGCAGCAGGTACGCCTCGAGGCTGCCCGGCACCTGCCCGGCGAGCTGGCGCTGCAACTGGATCCGCGACCACAGTTCGGGCACCGACCCGTCGGTGACCAGCGCGCCGGCCACCACGTCGTCGTGACCGTTCAGGTATTTCGTGCAGGAGTGCATGACGATGCCGGCCCCCAGTCGCAACGGGTTGGTGTGCACCGGGGTGGGCACCGTGTTGTCGACGGCGAGCACGGCACCCGCCGCGGCGGCCAGGTCGGCCGCGGCGGCCACGTCGGTCACCGCCCAGGTCGGGTTGGCCGGCGTCTCGATCCACAGCAGCGCGGTCGGCGCCGCCCGCAGCGCCACGCCTATCGCGTCGAGGTCACCGGTCGGCACCTCGACGACGTCGAGGCCCTGGTCGACGCCGAAGGTCCGCAGCCACTTCGTCAGTCCGAAGTACATGACCTGCGGGACGACCACCCGCGAGCCGGCCGGCAGCGCCTGGAACACCGCGGTGCAGGCGGCCATCCCGGACGACATCAGCAGCGCGTCGGTCCCGTGTTCGAGTTCGGCGAGAAGCCGCTCGACCTGGGCGAAGCCGGGGCTGCCCTGGTCGCGCTGGTAGGCCATCGCGGCGGGCAGCCGGTAGTCGGCGTCCCGAACGTACGTGACGCCCAACGAGACGGGCGCCGGAAAGGCGCCGGTGTCGGACGCGCGCCCACCGAGCGCCCGAGCCACCAGGGTGTCAGGGGACAGCGACATGTTGTTGCTCCTCATCGAATGGGTGCCATCCGGTTCGCCAGGATGCGATCCAGATCGGTCAGCGCCCGGGACCAGACCCCGGGCGACGGTACGTAGTGGTTGTAGTAGCTGGCTCCCTCCGCCGGCGGCCCGAACACCGCGACGGCGGTCACCGACCCGGCGGGGGTACGCACGTAGCCGTCCCGGGTCAGGTCCAGCTCACCGGCGCCGCGTCCCGGCCGTGCCCAGCCGAGCAGCGGTCCGGCCGCCGGCTGTCCGAGATTCGCCGAGACGAGCACGTCCACCTCGGTCACCATCGGCTGCTTGAGCGCGGTCGAGCGCAGCTCCCAACCGGTCGCGGTGCGGACCTGCCCGGGCGCCGGTCCCGGACCGAGGTCGAGCACACCCGCCTCGGCGAGCGCGAGCACCTCGGCGATCCGCTCGCGCTGCGGGCCGATCACCGCCCGGTTGACCATCGCGGTGAACACCCGGAAGAAGTCGCGGTGACCACTGTCGGTCAGACCGGGCTCGTCGACCACCCGGCGCAGCGTCTCGCGGTGATCGCGCAGCAGCTCGAGGCGGTCCTTGAGCGGGCTCTCGCCCAGGCCGCGCTCGGCCTCGCCCAGGTCGTACCGGGCCTGCTCGAGAACCTGACCACGCCACTCGGCGTGGTCGTCCCAGGTGCCGGCGGGCCCGAGCAGCCGTCGCACGGTGCGCCGACCGGCCGCGTCCAGGCCGTGCTCCACATCGGCCAGCATCAGCGGCTCGATGTCGCGCCACAGGTCGATCCGACCGTCCTCGGCCCGGGCGCGCAACTCCGCCACCGCGTCCCGGGTCAGGTGCCGGGCGACCGACGGGACGCGCGAGCGGGGCAGCCGGGGCCGCGCCGCGGGCAACCAGCCGGTGCGGTTGACAAGCACGATCCGCGGCTCCCGACCGGAGGGCACGTAGCGGCCCTTCTCGTGCCGCCCGCCCCGGCCCACGGTGAGCGCCGCGACGACGTCCATTCCGGTCAGCCCCGCGCCGAGCACGCCGACTGTCATCGCCGGCCCCACGCCGTCGAGCGAGGACGGAAGCGGATAGGGCTCGCCGATCCACGCCGGATCCGCCGTCGCCCCGGGCTCCGCCGCGACACCGTGGCCGGTGGTGACGATGACCAGATCAACCACGAGTTCGGTACGGTCGTCGAGCGTGACCCGGGCACCGGCGCCGGCCGGCTCGACGGCCGTGGCGACCTGCCTGCGCAGATCCAACCGGACGTTGGCCGGCAGGGTGGCGAGGAGCTCGCCGGCCGCCCAGGTGAGGTATTCGCCGAGCAGCCGCCGGGGCAGAAAGTCGTCGAACCGTATCCCGCGCGGCCCGGTGGGGGTCGGCACCGTGACGCCCCGCTCGCGGCACCAGCGGAACAGGTCCGGCCCGGCGGTGACCGGAGCGTCCGGCACCATCGCCTCGTCGGAGAAGATGGTCAGCTGACCGGCGACGGTGTTGAGCAGCAGATAGTCCGGTTGGTCGGTGTGGTGGATCCCGACGCCGGGCACGCCCGGCTCGACCACGATCAGTTCGACGGGCCGGTCGGGAGCGGAGCGGGCGTACGCGGACACGCGCTCGACGGCCGAGAGGCCGCGTGGTCCACACCCGACCACCGCGATGCGCAGCGCCGTCACCAGCGGCTCGTCTCGCCGAAGAACTCGGGGATGGCGATCGCGGTGCCGTCGCGTCGCGCCGAGTCCAGCACGTACGCCCCGACCGCGAGGTCGAGCACGCCCAGCCCGAACGGCGACACCAGCACGCCGCGGCCCGCCTCGGGGACCCGTTCGCCCCGGACGAACTGCGCGATCGTGCCGTGCACGAAGTCCCGGTTGCCGGTCAGCTGCTCGGCCAGGTGGGGAGAGGTGTTCGCCTTCATGCAGTGCTCGACGTCGTCGAGAACGTTCGTCGCGCCCAGGACGACCTCGGGCGTGAAGTCCCGCAGCGAGACGTTGAGGACCAGCTGGCCGTCGCGCAACGGTCGGTCGATGTACGGTCGCAGCGCGGTCGTCGCGGTCACCACGGTCTGGCAGTCCAGCACCGCGTCCAGGTCACCGCGGCGGGCGCGGACACCCAGGTCGACGACGGCGAAGTCGGCCAGCCGGCCGGCCGACTCGTCGTCCAGGTCGTGCACCACCACGTCGGCGCTCGGGTAGCCGGTCAGGTGCAGGAAGCGCAGGATCGTACGGGCGATGACGCCGGCCCCGACGATGCCGATGGCGCCGGACGGCGGCAGGTGCCGGGCGATCGCGCGGGCGGCGACGGCCGCCGAGGCCGCGGTCCGCGCCGCGCTGATTCCGGCGGCCTCGAGCAGGGCGATCGGATATCCGGTGTCCAGGTCGTTGAGGACCAGCACGGCGGAGGCACGGGGCAGCCCCGCGGAGACGTTGCCCGGGAAGCTGGCGATCCATTTGATCCCCGCGATCTCGGCGTCCGCCAGCTTGGCGGCGGCGGGCAGCGCGATGATCCGCGAGTCCGGACGGTCGGGGAAGCGCAGGAAGTAGCTGTCCGGATTGACCGTGCGGCCGTCGTCGTGGCGCAGGTAGGCGTCCTCGACCAGCTCGACGATGGCGGGCGCGGACGACTCCAGGATGCCTTTGACGATCTTTCCGGGCACTACGTCAAACGAGAACATCGGTGTTTTCCTCCGTAGGGCCGGCGAGGCCCCGGTTGGCGATCCACTCGTCGTCGTAGATCGACTCGAGATACCGCTCCCCGAGGTCGGGTGAGATGGCGACGACTGTGGCGCGAGCGGGAATGACTGTGGAGAGACGTCGCACGGCGGCGAGCACGGTGCCTGTCGATCCGCCCGCCAGCAGCCCGGTGGAGCGGGCCAGCCGGCGGCACTCGGTCACGGTGTCGGCCTCGGCGACGTGGATGACGTCGTCCGGCGCGCACACGTCAAGGATTTCGGGGCGGCGGCTGGTGCCCAGGCCGGGAACGTGCCGGGTGGCGGGTGCGGCGCCGAAGGTGACCGAGCCCAGCGCGTCCACGGCGACGATCCGGGTGTGCGGGCTGTGTCGGTGGAACGCCTGGACACAGCCCATCAGGGTGCCGCCGGTGCCGGTGCCGATGAAGAGGTAGTCGACCCGGTGGAAGGCCCCGAGGATCTCTGGCGCGGTCCGGTCGGCGTGGGCGGCCGGGTTGGCCGGGTTCGCGTACTGGTTGAGCCAGACCAGACCGGGGTCGGCCGCGAGTCGGGCGCGCAGGTGGGCGATCCGCGAGCCGAGGAACCCACCGTTGGCGTCCCGCTCGGTGACCATCTCGACCTCGGCGCCCAGCGATCGCATCGTGGCGATCGCGGCCCGGTTGGTGTTGGGATCGACGACGCAGGTCAGCGCGTAACCCCTGGCGGCGCAGAGGCCTGCCAGCGCGACTCCGAGGTTCCCCGACGTGGACTCGATCAGGCGGCTTGGCGGACGGGCCGGATCCGCGTGCAGCAGGCCGTCCCGCTCGGCGGCTTCGATCATGCCGCGGGCTGCCGTGAATTTGATGCTGCCGGCCGGATTGAGCCCCTCGATTTTCAGATAGAGGTGGCGTAGCGCGCCCATACCGGGCAGATGTAGGAATTGTGGTCCGGGCAGTAGGTCGAAAACGGTTTCGGCTATCAACGCGTCCCCCGAGCGCTTTTCGGAAGCGTCGTCCGCCTCCTTATCCGCAAGGATGCGAGGGGTTCGGCGGCCGGGACAAGGCGGGAGGCTTGTAAGCAACATCACGCCGAGTGATATCCGGTTTGTAGCGATAAAGCCGGATGGCTTTCTGGCGATGCCGTGCTCTCGGCTCGCGGAACGCCGTTGTCCCTGCTCAGCGAGCAGGAAAGGAGGGGTGCCGGAGGAGCGGTGGACCCGGCCGATATTGCGGTCGATCCCAGACTATGGACAGGATCCGGAAATCGACCCGAAACATTCGGCCTTAGTTGTCAACGGGAACAAATATATGGCCGCCGGGTGGGGTCCCCGACGAACTCAGAACAATTTCCCACCAATGAGAGCAATTTACTTCTTCCCATTCGGGCAGCGCGTGCGGTGCCGTCCGGGGGCGCTTCCCGGCGGGCCGGCAGCCAACCGGCGTGGCGGCCGACCGTCGTCGGCCGCGAACACCCGCCGGTAATGCTCGGCCGGCGGCGGTGCGAAGCGCCATTGCCCGGGTATCTGGCGGACATGACCGATCTCTACCCGCCCGCCGACGACCGGGAACTGCTCCGCCAGGCCGCCGCCGCGCACACCGCCGCCACCCGCCAGGTCGAGGCGTTCCTGCGCCGGCTGCCCGAGGTGCCCGACCCGGCCGACGTCACCGAGTACGCCAACCTGCTCACCCGGGAGGACCAGACCCGGGGCGAGCGCGACGCCGCCGCCGACGCGGCGGGGCTGACCATCGGCAGCCTGGAGCCCGACCAGGGCCAGTAGCGACAGGCGACGGTGCCGCCCCGAACCGGGACGGCACCGTCGCGTACGGCGTCACTCAGCGTTCGACGAGAGGGTCGTGCCCGAGGTCGAGCAGCGAGTGCCGCCACGTGTCGTCGGCGTTGCCGCGCCGAGGCTTGGCGTCCATCAGCTCGCGGATACGCTCGACCGCCTCCCGCATCACCTCGATGTCCTCAGGGGTCAGGTCGACCTTGCGCTTGTTGAGCACCTTGAGGATCTCGCGACCCGGCTGAGGCAGGTCGAGGTCCGGGTTCGGGCTGAACGACTCCTCGCCCGAGCCCCGGGTCAGCAGCCAGGTGCGCAGCTGCTCCGACGGGACGTTGACCTCGGCGTGGAAGTCCTCCCAGAGCACTTCCACCTCGGGGTCGAGCCGCGTGTCGCGTACCATCAGGTCTCCTCTCGACGGTGGTGACCCGACGTCTCCGGGTCGTCCTGGTCGGTCTTCGGATGCAGGCCCTCGGCGGGCACCCGCGTGCGGCGCGGGTTCGCGGTCGGGGGCGCCAGGATCGGGTCGGGATGGTCGTCGTCGTCCTCGTCCCGGTGTTTCCCGGACTCCGCGTGCTCGTGCGGGTCCTCGTGGTCGTCTCGTCGCGCGGGCGGAGTCATCGCGGGTGCGTTGTCGTGGCGGCGGTGTACCCCCGCTCGCCCGCGGTCACGTCGAAGCTGAGCTGCCCGTCGCGGGCGTCCACGGTGACCTTCTGCCCGGGCGAGATCGCCGACTCCAGCAGCATCCGCGACAGGTGGTTGTCCACCTCCCGCTGGATGACCCGGCGCAGCGGGCGGGCGCCGAACTCCGGCTGGTAGCCGTGCTCGGCGAGCCAGTCGATGCCGGCGGTGGTGAACTCCACCTGGATGTCCTGGGCGTGCAGCCGACGGCGGGTCTCCTCCAGCAGCAGCGCGGTGATGTCGCGCAACTGCTCGGCCTCCAGCCGCCGGAAGATGATGACCTCGTCGATGCGGTTGAGGAACTCGGGGCGGAAGTTCTCCTGCAGACGGCGCATCAGGCGTTCGCGCAGTTCGTCGTTCTCCTGCTCACTGCCCACGTCCCCGGTGCCGAAGCCGACGGCCCGCTGGGCACCGGTGATCAGCTCGGAGCCGAGGTTGCTCGTCATGATCAGCACGGTGTTCTTGAAGTTCACCGTGCGGCCCTGACTGTCGGTGAGCCGCCCGTCGTCGAGCACCTGGAGCAGGATGTTGAACACGTCCGGGTGCGCCTTCTCGATCTCGTCGAGCAGCACCACCGCGTACGGGCGGCGGCGCACCGCCTCGGTGAGCTGACCGGCCTCCTCGTAGCCGACGTACCCGGGTGGGGCGCCGACCAGCCGGCTGACCGTGTGCCGCTCCTGGAACTCGCTCATGTCCACCCGGACCATCCGGTCCGCCTCGCCGAACAACGCCTCGGCCAGGGCGCGGGCCAGCTCGGTCTTGCCGACGCCTGTGGGCCCGAGGAACAGGAAGCTGCCCATCGGGCGTTCCGGGTCGGCCAGCCCGGCGCGGGAGCGGCGCACCGCCTCGGCCACCGCGGTGACCGCGTCGTCCTGGCCTACCACCTTCTCGTGCAGGTGACCCTCCAGGCGCAGCAGCCGGTCGCGTTCCTCCTCGGTGAGCTGGCTGACCGGAATGCCGGTGGCCCGGGAGACCACCTCGGCGATCTCCTGCGGGCGCACCTCGGGCACCTGCGAGGACGAGCCGTCGGCGCCGTTCGCCCGGCGCATCTCCTCCTCCAGCTCGGAGATCCGGTCCCGCAGCGCCGACGCGCGCTCGTACTGCTCGTCGGTGACGGCCTGCTCCTTGTCCCGGCGTACGTCGTCGAGCTCCTGTTCCAGCTCCCGCACGTCGGACGCCGGGGTGCGGGTACGCAGCCGGACCCGGGCGCCGGCCTGGTCGATCAGGTCGATGGCCTTGTCCGGCAGGAACCGGTCGGTGACGTACCGGTCGGACAGCTCGGCGGCGGCGACCAGGGCCTCGTCGGCGAAGCGCACCTGGTGGTGGGCCTCATACCTGTCGCGCAGGCCGCGCAGGATGGCGATCGTGTCATCGACGCTGGGCTCGGGCACCAGCACCGGCTGGAACCGCCGGGCCAGCGCGGCGTCCTTCTCGATGCTCTTGCGGTACTCGTCGAGCGTGGTCGCGCCGATCACCCGCAGCTCGCCCCGCGCGAGGGCCGGCTTGAGCATGTTGGACGCGTCCATTCCGCCCTCGCTGCCGGCGCCGCCCGCGCCCACCAGGGTGTGGATCTCGTCCAGGAAGATGATCAGCTCGTCGCGGTGCGCCCGGATCTCGTCGATCACCTTCTTGAGGCGCTCCTCGAAGTCGCCCCGGTAGCGGGTGCCCGCCACCAGGCCCGCCAGGTCGAGCTGCACCACGCGCTTGCCGAGCAGGGTCTGCGGCACGTCGCCATCGCAGATCCGCTCGGCCAGGCCCTCGACGATCGCGGTCTTGCCGACACCTGCCTCGCCGATGAGCACCGGGTTGTTCTTCGTCCGCCGGGACAGGATCTCCACGGCCTGTTCGATCTCGTCGGCCCGCCCGATCACCGGGTCGATCTGGTCGGCGCGGGCCAGGTCGGTGAGGTCCTGCCCGTACTGGTCCAGGGTGGGAGTGCCGCGGTCCGGCTTCGGCCCGGTCATCGGGCCGCGCTCGGCGTTGGCGGCCTGCAACGACTCGGGCTGGATCCGGCCGGCGGCCAGCATCCGCCCGGCCGGCGACTCGGGGTTGAGCGGCAGGGCCATCAGGATGTGCTCGGGGCCGATGTAGTTGGCCCCCATCGCCCGGGACAGCTGGTGGGCGTCGAGCAGCGCCCGCTTGGCGGCCGGGGTCAGCGACAGGTTGGGCGGGACCTCCCCGCGGGGTGCGCCGTCGCCCTTGCCGCCCAGCGCGTTGAGCAGCGTGTCCGGGTCGGCGCCGGCCCGGCGTACCAGGTCGCGCAGGGGTTCGCGTTGCAGGGCGGCCCAGAGCAGGTGGTCGGTGTCCAGGTCGTTGCTCTGCCGCTGCGCGGCCCGGCGGGCCGCGTCGGCCAGCATCTCCCGCGCGTCGGCGGTCATCAGTCGGGTGATGTCGACCCGGTGCGGCGGTCGGCGTCCTCCCTCACCCCGGCCGAAGTACCGGGCCAGGAATTCGTCCCACGGGTCGGAGCCGATGTCACCGGGTCCCATCATGTCTGTCCTCCGCAGTCGGGCAGCGGCACGGTCGCCAGGGGCTACCCGGCGCTCGGCCCGACAAACGCCGCACGCGACGGCGCACCTCGCGGTGTGGAGTGGCGTCCGGCCGACGCCGGCCCCGGGTGGCAGGCTGGCGACATGACTGAGAACCCGCTGCTGATCGTGGACGGCGCCAACGTGGTGGGCTCCCGCCCGAACGGGTGGTGGCGGGACCGGGCCGGGGCCGCCGCCCGGCTGAGGGACTCCCTCGCCCCGGTGGCCGCCACCGGTCTGCCCGCGCGTCTGACCGCCCCGGTCGAGGTGGTGCTCGTGGTCGAGGGCGCCGCGCGAGACGTGCCCGGCACGGACGACGTCCGCGTGGTCTCCGCACCCGGCTCGGGCGACGACACAGTTGTCGAGCTGGTGCAGGCGGCGCCGCAGCGCCGTCGACTGGTGGTCACCGCCGACCGGGAGCTGCGCGAGCGGGTCACCGCCCTGGGCGCCGAGGTGTACGGCCCGCGTTGGCTCCGCGACAATTGAGAGATTCTCATGCCGGGAGTTCCCACAGAACGGACTCCCGGCACTTCCGGGGGGTTAACGGTCAGCCGGCCAGGAACACTGACAGGCCGGATGTTCTCCCACGGACGTCAGTAGGCTCTAATGGAGATCTCCCCGCCCCCAGGAGGTTCCGCCGTGGCGAGCGTCGCCGAGCTGAAGGCTGCCATCGATGTCGCCCTCCAACAGATCGGCGACGGGCAGACAGCCGTCCAGGCGGCCGGTGAGAAGTTGGCCGAGGCGCAGCAGACCCTGGCCGGGGCGCTGGAGGGCAGCGGCCACGAGACGGTCGAGGCGGCCCAGGCGTCGCTGACCCAGGCCAGCCAGGAGCTGGAGGAGTGTCTCGCCGCGACACTTGTCGCGGTCGAGCAGGCGCAGCTCTACGTCTCCACCCTGTAGGCCGTCGTGTCCATCATCGAGGACATCGGCGGCCAGGTCCGCGCGGCCAGCGAGGAGTTCCCGGTGGGCCTGCTCGGCCAGGCCCTGGAGAAGTTCGGCCTGGCCGCCGAGCGGCTGCGCTGGGTACGGCAGGAGTCGGCCAACCCGATGGGGGTGCCCGAGCTGTCCGCCGCGACCGAGCACGCCGAGAGCGCCAACTACGCGCTACGGGTGGCACAGGAGCAGTTGTCGGCGTACCTGGCCGCGATCGGGCTGGCCGGCGACGGCGCCCCGGCGCCCCGCCCGCAGCAGCGCGACCCGCGCCACGACGAGGCCCCACCGAACGGACCGACCACTGTGGTGCCGGAGCAGGCGGAGCAGGTGCGGATGCGCCGCTGGTGGTCGGTGCGGGTGGCCGAGTTGACAGGCGGGCGCGACGGCGGTGCCGACGAGCCCGACGAGCGGCTGCGCGACTCGCAGGAGCTGCTGCGCCGGGTCGTCGGCGGGGTACGCGCCGGCGACCGGGACCGGCTGCGCACCGAGCTGCGCCGGGCGTCGGCCGACGTGGGCCTCGGGATGGCCGCGCTCGCGCCGCCGCTGCTGCGGGAGCTGGCAGGTGAGCTGCTGGGGCATCCGCCCCGCGCCGCCGACCTCGGCCGGCTGCGCGGCGAGCTGAACGGGCGTGTGCGGGACCTGCTGCCCGGGTTGCCCCCGCCGGTGCTGGAGACGCTGCTGACCCGAGTGTGCCGGATGCCGCCACCACGCGCGTCGGGGGAGCCGCCACACGCCGCCGACTCCGCGGTGACCGCCGGCGTGGCGACCGGGCTGCTGCTCGCCCGCCTCGGCCGGGACCTGCCCGTCGCCACCGCCACGCCGCCGGCCACCGGGGGCCGAGACGCCGGCGGCGCGAGTCCACGGCCCGCTGAGCAGCGCTCCGGCGGCGCGAGTCCACGGCCCGCCGAGCAGCGCTCCGGCGGCACGAGTCCACGGCCCGCTGAGCCGCGCTCCGGGAAGGCGGCCGCCGAGACGTCCGGCGGTGTGAAGGCGCGTCCGGGCGGGGCGGGCGGTCGTACCGGGCAGGCGTCCGGCGGCGCGGTGCCGCAGCGGAGCACCGGGCTGCCGTCGCGGACGGGCAGCCCGTGGCGGGACGCGCCGGCCCGTCGGGGTTCCGATGGCTGACCGGCGCGGCCAGTTGGCCACCCGGATCCGGGACACCCTCTCCGAGGCGCTGGGCGCCACGCGTACCCGATTGTCGGCGGCCCAGGCCGAGCTGACCGCGGGCCGCGAACGGTTGACCCGGGTCCGGCGGGCGGCCGCCGCCGTACCGCAGCGGGTCGGCGCCCAACGAGACCGTCGCCTCGCCGAGATCGACGCCCGGCACGCCACCCGCATCGCCGAGCTGGCCCGCCACGCCGCCGACGCCGCCCGCCGGGAGGCGCCCGGCTGCGCCGGCGCCGACTGGCCGGGTTGGACGCCGACGCCCACCCGACGGGCCGAGCCGCCCGGCGCGCTGCGGGTCGGCACGGTCCGGATCGACGACGTCGACCCGGTGCCCGCGCTGGTGCCGCTGCTCGACGCCGGGCACGTGCACCTGTCCGGGGACGACCGCGCCGGCTGCGACGCGGTGGTGTCCGCGCTGCTGTTGCGGGCCGTGGGCCGCGCCGACCCGGGCGGGGTACGACTGGTCGGGTACGACCCGGAGCACCTCGGCGGCGGCCTGGCCGGGTTCGCGCCCCTGGGCACCGCGGGGCTGCTCACCTTCGTCGGCCCCGGCGGGTTGGGCCCGCTGCTGGACGACCTGGTCGAGCAGATCCGCCGCATCAACGAGACGGTGCTGGCCGGCGAGCACGGCTCGCTGCGGGAGCTGGCATCGGCGACCGGCCGCCGGCCCGAGCCCTGGCGGGTGGCGGTGCTGCTCGGCGGCGACGAGCTGAACCGGCACGAGCGCGGTCAGCTCGAACGGGTGGTCCGCGCCGGCGTCGCCTGCGGGGTGCACCTGGTGGTCCGGGGCATCCCCCTGCCGGAAGACCCGACGGTGACGCGGGTGGTGACCGAGTCGTCCGGCGCGTGGATCGGCGGCCCGTCCGGCCTGTCGGTCCGGTTGGATCCGCCGCCACCGGCGACGCTTGTCACCGAGACCTGCCGGGAGATCGCGGCCCAGGTCAACGCCGGCCCGCCGCCGACCCCGTTCGCCGACCTGCTGCCTCCGCCGGAGCAGATGTGGCGGGAGGACTCGGCCAGCGGCCTGACCGCCCCAATCGGTGAGGGGCCGCAGGGCCGACCGGTGCGCCTGACCCTTGGCGACTATCCACCGCACGCGCTGATCGGCGGCCCGTCCGGCACCGGCAAGACCAACCTGATCTTCGCGTGGATCGGTGCCCTGGCCGCCCGCTACTCCCCCGCCGAGCTGGAGTTCTATCTGCTGGACTTCAAGGAGGGCGTGTCGTTCGCCCGGTTCGCGCAGGGCCGGCGCGATCCGAGCTGGCTACCGCACATGCGCCTGGTCGGCATCAACGTGAACACCGACCGGGAGTTCGGGCTGGCGCTGCTGCGGTTCCTCACCGAGGAGCTGCGTCGCCGCGCCGACGCCGCCAAGAAGCACGAGGTGACCAAGCTGGCCGAGCTGCGCGCGGTCGACCCGACCGGGCACTGGCCTCGGATCGTCGCCGTTGTCGACGAGTTCCAGATGCTGCTGGCCGGCCGGGACGTGGTCGCCCGGGAGGCCGCCGACCTGCTGGAGGACCTGGCCCGCCGCGGCCGGTCGCAGGGCATCCATCTGGTACTCGCCTCGCAGGACGTGCGGGGCATCGAGGCGCTGTGGGGCCGTCCGGCGTTGGTCGCCCAGTTCACGTTGCGGATCGCGCTGCCCAAGGCATTGCGGATCCTGGCCGAACGTAACGACGCGGCGCAGTCGCTGCCCCGCTGGCACGCGGTGGTCAACGCCGAGTCGGGAATGGTGGAGGGCAACGAGGTCGCCCGGATCCCGTCGGCCAGCGACTGGGAGACGTGGAGCGGCCTGCAACACCGGCTCTGGCGGATGCGCCCGCCGGACGCCGCGCCGGCGCGGCTCTTCGACGGCGACGCGATCCCCCGACTCGACGAGGCCCCGGACTTCCGGGCGCTCGCCGCGCCGGCGGACGGCCGCGCGCCGCGCAACCCGGTGGCCCTGCTCGGCGAGATCATCGACGTGCAGTCCCGCTCGGCGGCGCTGCGCCTGCCCCGCGCGCCCGGGCGCAACCTGGCGGTGCTGGGCACCCGGGTCGACGAGGCGTGCGCGGTGCTCGACTCGGCCGCCCGGTCGCTGGCTCGCCAGCACCCGCCGGGCACCGCCCGATTCTCCATCGCCTGTCTCGACCCGGACGCCGATCCGATCGCCCGCGCGCTCTACGACGACCTGGCCGACGACGCCGCCTGGTACGACGAGGAGACCGTCGGCGAGTTGATGAACGAGACAGCCGATGGGCTGTCCGGCCCCGGGAGCCCGCACTACCTGCTGCTGTTCGCGGTCGACGCGGCGGCCGGGGCGCTGGCCGCGCGCACGGGTCGGCGCACCGGCCTGGAGCAGCTGCGGCGGATCCTGCACGACGGGCCGGAGCGGCGTACCCACGTGCTGGCCTGGTGGCGGGGTGTGGCGCGGATGCGTGCTGACCTGGGCGGCCCGGCAGCACGCACCGACCAGATCGGCGCCTGGGTGGCGCTCGACGCGCACGGCGGCGAGCTGGGCGCTTCCCTCTACCCGGGCACCGGCGGCCCGGACTGGTATCCCCGACCGTGGCGAGGGCTCTTCTTCGACCGGGCGGTGCACCGCACCGGCCAGGTGCTCATCCCCTATGGACCGTCGCGATGAACCAGCCGGTGAGCAGTGACACGTACACGGCGCAGCTGCGGCGACTGGCCGAACTGACCGCCCGGGTTCGCGAGCAGCGCGCCGAGGCGCACACGTGGTACGAACGGCAGTGCGCGGCGGCCGAGCGGGCCGTCGCCGACGCTGACGACCAGGTACGCCGCGCCGAGGAGGAACTGGTCGCGGCCCGCGAGGAGCAGGAACGGATCGACGCCGAGGTGGCGCACCTGTGGCAGCAGGTCCGCGCCCGGCTGGGCGTTCGCCGTCTCGGCGCTCCGCCCGCGCCGACGAACGGCAGTGCGGCAGGCGAGCCGGTGGCGCTGCTCGGCCGTGCCCGGGACCTGCTCGACCGGGCGGGGCAGCCGGGTGAGCTGCCGGGTTCGGTGAACCCGCTGCTGGCGCTCTGCGGGGTGGCCGGCGCGGTGGTGGCGTACGCGCTGGGGGCGGGCGCGCGGGCGCTCGGCGTCGGGTACGGCGGCGACCTCGCGGTCGGATTGCCGGTGCTGGCGCTTGTGGTGACCCTGCTCGGGCCGCTGATCGGCCTCGTGCCGGCGCGGGTGCTGGCCGACCGCCGGCACGCGGTCCTCGGCCCGCGCCCGATCACCGTGGTCCTCGGCGCGGGGGTGCTCGCGACCGCGCTGCTGCTGGTGCTCGGCCGCTGACCCGCCAGGGGGGTGATCGACTCGGTTTCCTGGAGACCGCGCTGTCCGAGCCCTCCAGACACCGCGACTTCAGGGAAACCGAGTCGATCACCGCCAGCGGGCAGGCTCAGGCCGGGACGAGTACCGCCTCGCGCAGCAGGCGGCGGGCCAGGGTGACCCGGTCGGCGTCGTCGGGCAGACCCGGCAGGTCACCGACGCGGGTGACCGTGCCGCTGAGCAGGGCGCGGGCCGCCGGCTCGCAGTCCGCCGGCAGGGTGATGGTGCGGTCGAACAGGCGCAGCGCCACCTGGTCGTCCCCGTGCGGCACGAGCTGCCAGCGCAGGCCCGGCCGCAGGGTGAGCAGGGAGTCGGCGTCCAACGCGGCCACGGCGCCGGCCTGGGCGAGTGGCCGGATCGGCGCCGGTCGGGCGGCCGGCCAGGCGCGCTGACGCAGTCGCGCCGCCACGGCGGCCGGGTCGGCGCGTAGCAACCAGTCGCGCAGCGCCTCCACCGTCTCGGTCAGCTCCGGCTCGATGGCGTCGGGGTCGGCCACGTCGGTGCCGAACGGCAGGCTGGCCCGCAGACGCCGGTCCTCCGCGGCCAGCGCCAGCAGCTCCTCGACCAGGGCGTAGCGGGTCAACGCGCGGATGCCCACGGTCAGGTGCAGCGAGCTGGCGTCCTGGGCCTGCGCGCTGTGCAGCCAGCCACGGGGCAGGTAGAGGGCATCGCCGGGGGCGAGCACCACGTCCAGCGCGGCGGGACCCTGCGCGGTGGCGGAGACCTCGTCGGCGCGACCGCCCCACGTCTGCTTCTCCAGCGGGTCGGGCAGCACGGGTGGGTGGATCCGCCAGTGCTTGCGGCCGTCGACCTGGAGCACGAACACGTCGTGGGTGTCGTAGTGGGTGGCGAAGCCCTGACTTCCGGCCGGCGTGAGGTAGGCGTTGATCTGCAGCGGCTGGTTCAGCGCGAGGCCCAGATCGCGGGCGAAGTCGACGAGCGGCGGCCAGATCCGGTGCAGGCCCTGCACCACGAGGGTGGCACCGGCCGCGTACTGCTCCAGGACCCGCTCGTCGAGCACCTGGTCGCCGATCTCGGCGCCGGCGCCGCCGCCGCCGGTCCAGCGCGCCGCCGGCACGAGCTGGCCGTCCTTGGCGATCCGCAGGAACGGGGTACGCAGACCCCGCCGGCTGAGCAGCTCGTCGGCGTCGGCGGGGCTGAACAGGTCGGTGAAGCCGGACGGGTCGGGCAGCTCGGCGGCGCGGGACAGCAGCGGGGTGTGTCCCCAGTGCGCGGCGGCGAACTTGGCCGGCTCGACCGAGACACAGCGGGCCAGCGCGGCGCTCGCGGACGAAACCGCCGGGCGGCCGTGGCCGCCCGGCGGGTCGAGGTGCGTCATGACGGTCCGTTACCGGGCGCTGCCGTCGGCGCCGCCATCCTGCTGCCCGGGGGTCGCGCCGCCGTCGGCCGGACCCTCCGCGCCACCGTCCGCGCCGCCGTCCTGGTGACCCGGGGTCGCGCCGCCGTCGGCCGGACCCTCCGCGCCGCCATCGGCGCCGCCGTCCTGGTGACCCGGGGTCGCGCCGCCGTCGGCCGGACCCTCCGCGCCACCGTCCGCGCCGCCGTCCTGGTGACCCGGGGTCGCGCCGCCGTCGGCCGGGCCCTCCAGGCCGCCGCCGCCAGTGGTCTGCATGTCATCGTCGTTGAGTGCCATCGGTACTCCCTCGGGTGTGCCGCCCCGCCGTACGCCGGGGTCCGTCGTGCTGCGGGTGGTACCCCACGCGCGATCTTCTCTAACCCACACCGTAGACGCCGAACCGGGGCGACACGGGCGGTTCGCGGCCGGTCGCGGTTGGTGTCAGGATGGGTGGGTGATCCTGGTGGGCACCTCCGGTTGGCAGTACCGGGACTGGCGAGGCCGCTTCTACCCGCAGGGGCTGCCGCAGCGACTCTGGTTGGAGCACTTCGCGGAGGGCTTCGCCACCGTCGAGGTCAACAACGCCTTCTACCGGCTGCCGGAGCGGGAGACCTTCGCGGCGTGGCGGGAACGGACACCTGGGGACTTCTGCGTGGCGGTGAAGATGAGCCGCTACCTCACCCACATCAAGCGTCTGCGGGATCCGGCCGAGCCGGTGGCGCGGTTCCTCGGCCGGGCGACGGCCCTCGGCGACCGGCTCGGGCCGGTGCTGCTGCAACTGCCGCCGAACCTGCGGGCGGACGTCGACGCGCTCGACGCGACGCTGCGGCTGTTCCCGGCCGAGGTTCGGGTGGCGGTGGAGCCGCGACACCCGTCGTGGTGGACCGACGCCACACGTGCCGTCCTGGAACGGCGACGGGCGGCGCTGGTCTGGGCGGATCGCCTCGGTCGTCCGGTGGCCCCTCGGTGGCGTACCACCGACTTCGGCTACCTGCGGCTGCACGAGGGACGGGCCCGACCGTGGCCGCACTACGGGCGTACCGCGCTCGCCTCGTGGGTCCGCCGGCTCACCGACGCGTTCGGCGCGGACGAGCCGGCGTACGTCTATTTCAACAACGACCCCGGCGGCGCGGCCGTCACCGACGCCGTGGCCTTCGCGGCGCTGGCCCGCGAGGCCGGTCACCAGGTGACGCGGGTGCCCTCCGCAGCCGAGGCAGACACGTCGCAGCGCTGAGCCCGCCCGACGGCGTCGTCGGACGGGCTCACGGTGTCACGGGGTCACGGCATGAACGTGGCGAGATCCTTCGGCATGGTGTCCTTCACGTCCTGCCACTCACCCTGGGTGACGTGCCGACGCAGGGTGTCCAGCACCACCTGCGTCACCCGCTCGGCGCCGCCCTCGGCGTCGTACGGGAAGCCCTGGCGGACCTCGTAGAGGAAGTCGTCGCGGTTGAGCTTGATCGGCACGTCCGACGGGTTCCAGCCGTCGAAGTAGATCCCCCGGACCAGCACCGGCAACTGCTGGGCGAACTCGACGCTCTCGTTGACCGCCAACCTGTCGCGCAGCAGGTGCAGCACAGTGCGCAGCGCCGCGTACGACTGGTTGCGCCGCTCCTTCGGCCACCCGTAGGCGGACTCGATGTCCTTGAGGATCAGGTTCGTCTTGTCCAGTGAGCTCTCGAAAGCGGAGATCATCGCGTCAGCCATCGGTCGACCCCCGTTCCGTGGTGTCCCACCGTCGGTCGTCAGCGCGTCGCGGTGGTCCCACCGGGCCACGACGGGCCCGTACCGGGCTGCCCTGCGGGGCGCGCCGGGCGTTGTCGGCCGCGCCTACCACGTGCAGGACGGCGCCACGCCGTCGATCTGTCACCACTCGAGCCGTCATCCCCGTCACCTCCGTGTCGTCTCGGGCGTCGGCCGCTACCGCGCGGCCGTACCCACCATGTCCACCGTGCCGCTCGGTCGGGTGAGCCGACCCCACCCGGATCGGGTGAGGTCAGCCGGCTTCGAGGAGCCCGACGAGGGTCTTCGCGTTCGTCTGGGCGTAGTCGCGGTAGCAGTTGTTCATCAAAACGTGGGTCTGCCCGGCGGAGTCGGCCAGCTCGCGCAGCTTCGGCGCCCAGTCGGCCAGCTCCCGCTTCGAGTAGTGGTAGCCGAACTTCTCGTGGATGTCCTTGCTGGTCCACTTGTCGCTGTGGCCGTGGAACCGCATCACCGCGAGGTCCCCGGTGGCCGCCAGCACCGGGGGCACCGACGAGCGGTGGCCCTGCGGCATGTCCACGCAGACGTACGGAAGGTGGTGCTCGCGCAGGAAGGCGAGGGTCTCGTCGGCGTTGTCGCCGTCGAACCAGGAGGCGTGGCGGAACTCGAACGCCGGGCGCAGTGGCGCGCAGCGCTTCGCCACCTCCAGCAGGTACTGCTTGTTGGCCCGCTTGATCGTGAACCACGGGGGGAACTGGAACAGCAGCGCACCGAGCTTGCCCGCCTCGACGAGCGGGTCCAGCGCGGACAGGAAGCGCGTCCACACCTCCTCGTACGCCTGCGCGGGCAGGTCGTCGGGGTAGACGTTCTTCTTGTCCGTCTCGGGCCGCAGGTCCTTGTACAGCGCGCTGACCCGGGTGGGATGGCCGGTGAGGAGGCTGAACGCCTTGATGTTGAACGTGAAGCCGGCCGGGGTGCGCTCGGCCCACAGCCGAGCGGTCGCCTCGGCGGGCGGTGAGTAGTAGGTGGCGTCCACCTCGACCAGCGGGAACTGGCGGGCGTAGTACGCCAGACGCTTCTCCGGGTTGTCGGCGGTCTGCGGGTACCAGCCCGAGTCGAGCAGTGTGCGGTCGGTCCAGGACGCGGTGCCCACCAGAATGTCACCCATGGGGAAAGTCCATCGTGTCGTGGACCGACCGGCAACCGCTGCCGTCGCTCAGGCCGCCCGTCGCTCGCGGGTCTGCTTGCAGGTCACGCACGTGGTGGCGGCCGGGAAGATCTCCAGCCGCTCCACCGGGATCGCCGCCGAGCAGCCCTCGCACCAGCCGTACGTGCCCTCGGCGAGGCGGCCCAGGGCGTGCTCGTACTGGGTGCGCCGGTCGAGGATGGTGCGCAGCAGGGACTGCGCGGTGTCCCGCTCGGCCGTCTTGGTGCCGCTGTCGGCCTGGTCGTCGCCGGCGGTGTCACCGACCTCCACCAGACGCAGCACCTGGCTCTGCAGCACGGCCTGCTCGTACTCGGCGGTCAGGTCGTCGTAGCGCGCCTGCAGGGAGTGCCGGATCTGGTCGATCTCCGTCTGGGACCGGCCCGTACCGACCGTGTCGTGGACGAGCATCGCTGCCTGCCTTTCCTGGGCCTGGTGGCTCAAGGTGAACCGGGTGCCGGCGGCGTGGGCCCCGGTCAACGGTCGCATCCGGTACACGGGCAATTACCCGCGCTCTGTGAGCCGGGCGAGTACCCGCCGGAAACGACACGCAAACCGGCGATTTCTCAGCCGTCCCCGGTCTCCACGAGGGCGGGGTGGCGGCTGTCGTCGGCCCGTACGACCACGTCGGCGAAGCTCGCGGGGACCACCTCCTCGGCGTACCTGTCGAAGGCCGGCAGCGTCCACTCGTCGGCCGCTTCGGTGCGCCGGCGCAACGCCGCCGGGGACAACTGAAGGTGGACTGTCACGTCGAAGGGCAGTGCGCCGCCGAGCAGGAGCGCGCCGCTGACCAGGACCACGCCGCCGGGTGGCAGGTCGACGTAGCGGGCGCGGCTGGCCCGGTCGGCGGTGGCGTCCCACAGTGACGGCAGCACCCGCCCGTCGCCGCCGGGGCCGGCCGGGTCGAGCACCTCGCGGCGCAGGCCGGCCTCGTCGCTCCAGCCCTCGTAGTAGGCGTCCGGGTTGGTACGGCCGAGCTCGAAGCGCAGCGACGCGGGCCGGAGGAAGTCGTCGGCGCGCACGTGCAGGACCGGACGGCCCCGGGCGCGCAGCGGGTCGACAAGCGCGGCGGCTAGCGCGTCCGGGCCGGCGGCGGGGGCGCCGTCGACCGCCACGCGCAGCCGGGCGGGCTCGACGGCGCGGGAGGCGTCGGCGAGTCGGGCGGTCAGTTCGGCGACGAGCAGGTCCGGCGAGATGGGACGGATGGGCACCGCACCATCCTGCCCCGCGCCGCGCGGGCGGTCGTCGTCGGTCAGCCGGTGCGGTCGACAGTGACGCGGGCGTCGTCGGCCAGTCGGTAGCCGACGCCGTACACGGTGGTGACCAGGGGAACGTCCACGCCGACCTTGCCGCGCAGCCGCCGCACGTGCACGTCCACGGTACGGACACCGGCGTGCTCGTAGCCCCACACGGCGTTGAGCAGTTGCAACCGGGTGAACACCCGGCGGGGGTGGGCGACCAGATGCAGCAGGAGGTCGAACTCCAGCCGGGTCAGCGGCAGCGGCTCGTCGTCGCGCAGCACCGACCGGGACGACGCGAGGATGTGCAGGGCGGGGATCGTCGGGGTGAGGGCTCGGGCGGCTGCCCGGTTGGCCGGCACTCCGTCGGCGCGCCGCTCGGCCGGAACGGAGCTGGTGATCACGGCCTCGCCCCGTTCCAGCATCTCGCGGGCGGCTTCGAGCAGCCGCCGGGCCGGCGGGGTCAGCGACTCCTCACAGGCCAGCGGGATGGACAGCGTCACGGTGAGCATGGGCGCGGCGGTGTTCGTCGGGCGGCGTTGACCGCCGGGAGGTCGACCGGGCACCGCGGGTTGGGACGTATGCCATCCGGCGCGCGACGAGGCGGGGCTGACCGACATGGTCCTCCTTGGGCTGGTCCGGGTATCTCCCCACGGCCCGGGACGCCGCTTCATCGATGCTTCCGGGCACCCGGGCGAGGGTCAAGAGGCGGCTGCGTTGCATGAATGTGACAATTGACGAACACATCGGAGCCAGACGCTCGCTCTGCGTACGAAGCCAGATGATTACAGCAGAGCCGCCGGGATGCCCCGTTACGGGGGTCCCCGTCCTGTTCACCGTGCCGTCGCGCATCGCCCCCGGACCGCCGCGGACCGCCGCTCAGCGGTTGTGGTCGACGCTGATCCGGGCCTCGTCGCCCAGCCGGTAACCCACCCCGTAGACGGTGGTGACCACCTCGGCTCCGGCCAGCTTGGCGCGCAGGCGCCGCACGTGCACGTCAACGGTGCGGGCCACCGCGTGTTCGTAGCCCCAGACGTTCGACAGCAGCTGGAGGCGGGTGAAGACCCGGTGCGGACGCTCGGCGAGGAAGAGCAGCAGGTCGTACTCGATGCGGGTCAGCGCGACCACCCGGTCGCCGCACCGGACCACCCGCGAGCCGGCCAGGATGTGCACGTCGGCCCCGTCGGGGTCGGCGGCGGGGCGCGACAGCGGACGCGGCAGCGGCGCTACGTCGTCGGCGAGGCCCAGCCGCCCCTCCCCGGCCTCGGCCAGTTCGCCGAGCAGCTGCACCAGCCGGGCCAACCGGGGGTTCATCGGCCCGGGGGCCAGGTCGAGGGTGATGGTCAGGGTCGGGCCGGTACGCGGGCGGACGGCGGCCCGACCCGGGTGACCCGGCGAATAGGGACGGGTGGGGATCGCGACGACGGACATCGTGCCTCCTGAGATGGCGGTACGCCCGCCACGCCGGGTGCGGCGTGGCGGATCAGCGGCGCGCCCAGCCGGCGGTGACCGGGGACGCGAGGGGGGATGCGCGGTGCAGTGGGGTGGGGCCGAGCGCCGGCAGGCCGGCGATGCGCCAGGCGGCGAAACCGCCGTCGACGTCGGTGGCGCGGTGCAGGCCGATGTCCTGCAACGCGGCGGCGGCCAGCGACGAGGTGTAGCCCTCCTGGCAGAGGATCACCACCGGCACGTCGTAGTCGACCGCCTCGGGCAGTCGGGCCGGGCAGCGCGGGTCGAAGCGCCACTCCAGCACGTTGCGCTCGATCGTGAGCGAGCCGGGCACGACGCCGTGCGCGGCGCGCTGCGCGGCCGGCCGGATGTCGACGAGCAACGCGCCGGCCCGGTACGCCAGGTGCGCTCGCTCCGGGTCGAGACGGTCGAGGCGGGCTCGCGCGGCGGCCAGGAGCTCGTCGATGCCCCGGGAGCCCGGCGGTGGCACGGGCGCCGGACAGTGCTCGGCGGTGAGCTGCATTATCGGTTCCTTCCGGTGACGAGGGGGCGGTGCGAACGAGAGGCTCACCAGGACCGGCCGGCCTCGGCGACCTCGGCGACCCGCAGGCGGCCGTCGAGGAGGTGGTAGCGGGTCATCCGGCGCAGCGCCGGCCGGTAGACGTGCACGCTGACCGCCGGCTCCGGGCCGCGGTTGGTGACCTGATGGACGTGGCGAGCGCCGAAGCGGCGGCCGGCGCCGGCGGGCAGCAGACGAGGGCGCAGTTCTCCCCGCGCGACCGTCTCCTCGGTGAGGGCGCCGGCGACCACCCGGAAAGCGCCGGCGGAGCCGCCGTGGTCGTGCAGGTCGGTGCCCTGGCCGGGCAGCCAGCTCAGGGCCCACACCTCGTGGTCGTCGGCGGTGGCGAGCCGGGCGTACCAGCGCTCGATGGGGTCGAAGCGCAGCGCGACCGGCCAGCCGGCCGGGTCGGCCCACCGGGCGGCGACGGCAAGCAGGTCAAGAGCCAGGCGATCGTGGGTCATCGGTGGTTCCTCAGCGGGTCGTTCGGCGGGGTGCCCCCGTACTCTAGCCGGCAAACCCTATAGGTTTAGTAGGTAATTCCACATGCCGGGAGGCGATCCGCACGTCCGCTCGGGCTCAGCGCAGGATCGGGGGGTCCACCCGGTAGCCGGGCAGCGACGGCCATCGCACGGTCAGCACCACCGAGGCCCGCTCCGCGTACCAGGAGTGATCAACTCCCCGCGCCCACACCACGTAGTCGCCGGGAATGGCCAGCCGTACCGTCCGGTCCGGCAGTTCGACACGGAAGCACCCGTCGACAAGCACCAGCAGCGTGGTGCGGCGCTCACCTGTCGCCCACCGTGAGCGGGCCTCTCCGGGCGGATGCACGCCCCACTTCACCTCGACGTCGGTGCTGTGCCGGATCTCGTCCGGCGGCGCGAAGTGCCCGAGCAGCCAGCCCCCGTTGCCGGCGCCGTCCACGCCCGCGTTGCCCACGTAGACCGTCTCGCCCATCGAAGCCTCCCCCACCGCGTCGGCCGAGCAACCTATCAGGACCTCGGCGACTACCCTGGACCGGTGACCGAGGACCTTGACGCCGAGACGCTGGCGTTCGCGCACCGGATGTTCGACCTGGCCCGGGCGGGCTCCACCGAGGAGCTGGCCGCCCAGGTCGACGCCGGCCTGCCGGTCAATCTGACCAACGACAAGGGCGACACGCTGCTGATTCTTGCCGCCTACCACTCCCACCCGGACACGGTGGCCGCCCTGCTGGCCCGCGGCGCGGACCACACGCGGGCCAACGACCGCGGGCAGACCGCGCTCGCCGCAGCGGTCTTCCGCAGCAGCGCCGACGCCGTCCGCGCGCTGCTCGCCGCCGGCGCCGACCCGGCGCACGGCACCCCGTCGGCGATCGAGACCGCGCAGTTCTTCGACCTGCCGGAGATGGCCGCTCTGCTGCGGGCCGGCTGACGCGGCCAGGGTCGGGCCGGTATACAGGGTCGGTGGAAGATCCCCTGCCCGAACAGATGCGTGCCGCCGGCACCGCGCTGCTGGCCGCGCTCGATCCCGCGCCCCGCATCGGCGCCGTGTACCCGTTCGACGACGAGTCAGCCCGACGCTGGCTGGAGTACCGGCCCCGCCCTCGCCCCGGCGTCTGCCTCGCCGAGCTGGACGTCGCCGGCCGCAAGGCCGCGCACCGGCTGCTGGCCACCGCGCTCAGCCCAACGGCGTACGCCCAGGCCATGGCGATCATCGCGCTCGAGGAGGTCCTCGACCGGGCCGAGGGCTGGCACCGCGGGCGGCACAGCGGCGACTACTGGATCGCCGTGTTCGGTGACCCGGCGCGCGACGACCGCTGGGCGTGGCGGCTCGAAGGGCACCACCTGTCGGTGACCATGACCGTGGTCGACGACCAGGTCTCCCCCGCGCCGATCTTCTTCGGGGCCAACCCTGCGGCGGTGCGCTACGCCGGGCACGCCGTCTCCCGACCGCTCGGCGTCGAGGAGGACCTGGCCCGCGCCCTGCTCGACGCCCTCGGGCCGGCCGGCCGGGCAGCCGCGATCATCGCCGACGAGGCGCCCACGGACATCATCAGCGCCACCCGCGGACGAGTCGACGGTCCCCTGGAACCGCTCGGCGTGCCGGCCGACCGCCTCGGCCCGACCGGTCGCGCGCTGCTCGACCAGGTCGTCGCGCTCTACCTGGACCGGCTGCCTCCCGAGCTGGCCGTCGTCGAGGCCGCCCGCGTCGGGGGCGGCCCGCTGCACTTCGCCTGGGCCGGCCCGACCAGGCCCGGCCAGCGGCACTACTACCGGGTGCAGGGCGACGACCTGCTGATCGAGTACGACAACACCACCGACGACGGCAACCACGCGCACACGGTGCTCCGCCGCCCCGCCAGCGACTTCGGCGCGGACATCCTGGCCACCCACCACCAGATTCACCCGCACTGACACCCCCGGCAACGGTCGGGAAATCTCACGAGGTGGGGCGGGTGGCTTCGATGAGGTAGCGCTGGGCGTGGGCGATGAAGGGGCCCTCAGTGGTGATGCGGTGGTGCAGCGCGAGCAGTTCGGGACGGTAGCGGTCCACCGTGAAGCCGGGCACCGTCCACACCACCTTGCGCAGGAACCAGACCACCGCGCCGATGTCGTGGAAGACCGCGCGCAGCGTGGCCCGGCGCAGGTCCACCACCCGCAGCCCGGCGGCCTGGGCGACGGCCACCGCGGTTTCGGGGTGCCGCGACTGCGGGGGCGGCAGCGGGCCGAGGATCGCCTCGCTCAACTCCCGCATCGTGCCCGGCCCGATCTGCTGGGACAGGTACGTCCCACCCGGGCGCAACACCCGGGCCGTCTGGGCCCAGTCGGTGCCTACCGGGTGGCGGCTGACCACCAGGTCGAAGGCGTTGTCGCGGAACGGCAGCGCCGAGTCGGGGGCGACCGCCACCACCGTCGCGCCGAGCGGGCGCAGGTTACGCCGGGCGATCTCGACGTTCGGCGGCCACGCCTCGGTGGCCGTCAGCACCTTCGGCGGGTGCGGAATCTCGGCGAGCACCTCGCCGCCGCCGGTGTCCACGTCCAACGCGGCGTCGGCGCGTGCCATCCGGTCGGCGACCAGCCGGGCGTACCCCCAGGGTGGGCGTTCCTCGGTGGCCCGGCCGGCCAGCCAGTCGAAGCCCCAACCGGCGACCGGCGCGGCGGCCGCCTCGGCGATCAACTCGTGGGCATCACGTTCGGCGCTCATGGGAGTCAGCCTCACCGCCCGGCCGCCCGGCGGGCAACCCATTTGCCGGCGCGCGCGCCGGCCCGCCGGGACTCTGCCGGCGCGCGCGCCCGCCGATTCCGCCGGCGCGCGCCCGCCGATTCCGCCGGCGCGCGTCCGCCGACTCTGCCGCCGCGCGCGCACAGGGCCGCCGGGACTCTGCCGGCGCGCGCCGGACTCGTCACGGCGCATGAGCCGGGCGCGTCACGGCGCGTGCGCCGGGCCCGTCACAGCGTATGAGCCGGGCTTGTCACGGCGCGTGCGGCGAACCCGTCACGGCGCATGAGCCGGGCCCGTCACGGGCGGGGGCGGGCGACCTCGACGGTGCCGCCGGCGAGAGCGTCCAGACTGCCGGTCTCGGCCCGGCCGGCGTCGAACTGACGCATGAGCCGCGCGCCCAGGCGCACACCCACGCCACCGGCGGCGAGCGCGACCAGCTCGGTGGCCAGGATCGCGATCGTCGCGCCGCGCTGCGGCGAGTGGGCGCGCACCAGGCAGGTGACCAGGAACAGGCCGGCCATGGCCGCGTTCACCAGGTTGAAGGCGATGGCGGTGCGGCGGGTGCCGTCGACAGGCACGTCCCACAGGTCGACCATGCCGGCGACCGCCGTCATCGCGGCGGCGACCAGGGCGGCGACGCCGGTCCAGTAGCCGACCTCGCCGAGGAACGTCAGCCCGCCGGCGACGTCGGTGAGGTCGAAGACGGTGGCGCTGACGAAGAGGCCGAGCGGGAACGTCACAAGCATCGGTTGGATGGGATGCCCCTGCACGCGCAGCCGGCTCTGCATCGGTCCTCCCCGGGGTCGGCGCAGCTCACGACTCCAGGGTGCTACCCGACCCCCCGCCGCACGAAACGACGCCGCCCGACTCGCCGCCGACCGGGAGAACGGGCACCCGGCAGCCTGATCCACTCGGGTTCCAGGAAATCGCGCTGTCCGCACGGCTCGGACACCCCGACTTCCCGGAAACCGAGTCGATCAACGCGCGCCGCCACGGCGACAGGGCCGGTCAGGTCTCACGGGGGCGGGAGACCGTCCGGATGAGGCGCTCGGCCACCTCGCGCAGCGGGATGTCCAGGGACGAGGCGGCGGTGCGCAGCACGTCGAGGGCCTCGGCCGGCGGGCACCCGCGCTGCGTCATGATCACGCCGATGGCCTGCCCGACCACACCGTCGTGCAGGAGCGCGGCGTCCCGCTCGCCGACGAGCGCCTGCCGGCGGCTCCGGTCGCGGACTGCGGCCAGCAGCAGACCAGCGTGCTCGGCGAGCAGCATCGCGGTCAACTGGTGCTGAGGCGTGAGGACGTCGGGCGCGGCGGCGTACAGGTTGATCGCCCCGATGACCTGGTCGTCGATGTCCACCGGAGCGGAGATGACCCCGCGGACGCCGAGGTCTCGGGCCCGTGGCGTCCAGGCCGGCCAGCGTGGTTCGCCGGCCAGGTCCGCCGCGAGGATCATCTCGCGGCGGCTGATGGCGCTCATCGCCGGCGAGTCGGGCCCGTGGCGCAGGTCGTCGAGGCCGGCCAGCCGCTCGTCGGAGGCGGCCACGCCGGCCGGTTCGCCGGCCCGCAGGGCGGTGAAGCCGCACCAGCGCACCCCGGCCACCGCGTCGCGGGTGACCCGGACCAGCGCCAGCAACGCCTCGTCGAAATCGGTCAACGCGATGAGGCCGGCGGTCAGCTCCCGCAACAGCGCGGCGGTCTCCAGCACGCCGAGGTGCTCGACCACCGGTTCCCGCGTGTCCACGTTCACCGTTCCACTGCCCTCGTACGCCCTCGCGTGCATCCCGCCGACATCGTCACCTGTGCCATGGTCTGCTCTCTTCCGCCGTGACCGACCCGCCCTACTACCCTCGCAAACCGGGATCGAAACGGCGTAAGGCGGGGCCTCTGCCACACCTCAGCGGTGTGGCAGAGGCCCCGAAGGCGAGGTCAGCGCGACGCGCCGCTGAGCCGCCGCCCGATGGAGGCGATCAAACGGTCGAGCTCGGAGCCGAACGGGTTGTCGTGCACCAGGTACGTCCAGGTGGCGGTCGGCCGGATCAGGGTGCCGTCCTCGGGCGTCCAGTCCTCGTCGAACTCGGTCTCGGTGAACGTGGCGATGGTGCGGGCCTCGATCTCCGGAACGAGGTTGTTGAACGCCGGCACCGCTGCCCGGTGGAACTCGTCGAGCGGGTCGAGCCGGCCCAGCGCGCGCAGGTGCACGCCCTCGCGGACCTCGGACAGCTCGGCCAGGTGCTCGGCCCAGAGCCGGTCCAGGTGGAAGAGCGCGATCGAGCGGGCCACCCGGGCGAGCAGATCCTCGTCCATCTCGCCGGCCTTCTCGGGCATCTTGTCCAGCAGCATCAGCGCGGCCACGTCGCTTGTCAACAGCCGCTCCCGACGGGCGGCCAGGGCGATGCGCTGCTGCTCGATCACCACGCTGTAACGCCAGGTGTTGCGGTGGATCTCGTGGTTGACGCCCTCGGCGACCCGCTGGGCGTGCTCGACCGCGTAGTCGACCTGCTCGTCGGTGACGAGGCCGTCGGCGTTCATCCGCGGCGACGGGGGAATCGCGTCGGCGGCGTGCCGGACGACCAGGTCGTCCTCCAGGCTGACGAAGAAGACCGAGCCACCCGGGTCGCCCTGGCGGCCGGCGCGGCCGCGTAGCTGGTCGTCGACGCGGCGGCTGTCGTGCCGGCCGCTGCCGATCACGTAGAGGCCACCCAGCTCGGTCACCCGCTCCTGGTCGGCCTGGTCGCTGCCGCCGAGCCGGATGTCGACGCCCCGGCCGGCCATCTGGGTGGAGACGGTCACCGCGCCGTACGCGCCGGCCTCGGCGATGATCGCCGCTTCCTCGTCGTCGTTCTTGGCGTTCAGCACCACGCAGGACACGCCTGCCGCGTTGAGCCCGGCGGCCAACCCCTCGGACTCCTTCACGTCCAGGGTGCCGACCAGCACCGGCCGCCCCTTGGCGTGCCAGCGCTGGATCTCGTCGATAAGCGCCTCGTCCTTCTCGGCGCGGGTCGCGTAGATCCGGTCGGGCTCGTCCTCGCGGACACACGGGGTGTTCGGCGGGATCACCGCGACCTCGAGGCCGAAGAATTCGCGCAACTGGTCGCCGACCAGCACCGCCGTGGCGGTCATGCCGCACACCTTCGGGTAGAGCGCGATGAACGCCTGCACGGCGATGGTGCCCAGCACCTCACCCTCGGCGGTGGCGTCCAGGCCCTCCTTGGCCTCGACCGCCGCCTGGAGCCCGTCGGGCCAGCGGCGACGCTGGGCCACCCGGCCGCGCATCTCGTCGATCAGCTCGACCGAGCCGTCCCGCACGATGTAGTCCACGTCGCGGTGCAGCAGAGCCTGGGCGTGCAGCGCCACGTGGACCGCGGAGAGCTGCTCGACGTGCTCCTCGTCGTACAGGTCGATGCCGAGCTTGGCCTCGACGGCGGCCAGGCCGGCGGAGGTGAAGGCGACGCTGCGCCCGTCCTCGGCGACCGTGTAGTGCTTGCCCTTGCGCAGGCCCCGCACCAGCGCGGCGGCGGCGTGCACCGGATCCTGCTCGCCCGGCACCGCGCCGGCCAGGACCATCGGCACCCGGGCCTCGTCGATCATGATCGAGTCGGCCTCGTCGATGATCGCGGTGGTCAGTGCGGGCTGTACCCGGTCGGCCACGTCGGTGACCAGCTGGTCGCGCAGGTAGTCGAAGCCCGCCTCGCTGACCGAGACGTAGGTGACGTCGCAGCCGTAGGCGTCGCGCCGCTCCTGCGGCGTGGACGCCTCGTTGACCCAGCCGACGGTCAGGCCGAGCAGCGTGTAGATGGGCTCCATCCACTGGGCGTCGCGGCGGGCCAGGTAGTCGTTGACAGTGAGCACGTGCACCGGCCCGTTGCCGAGTCGGACATGCCCGTACGCGGCGATGGCCGCGGTAAGCGTCTTGCCCTCACCGGTGGCCATCTCGGCGACCTTGCCGGAGAGCAGCGCCATCGCGCCGAGCAGCTGCACGTCGTACGGTCGCTGGTCGAGGCCCCGGCGGGCGGCTTCGCGGCCGACGGCGCAGATCTCCTCGTAGCCGGAGGCGGCCCCGGCGGCCTCGGTCAGCTCGGCGTCGTCCAGCGCGGCGAGGTCATCCTCGCGCGCCTCGATCGCCGGCAGCAGCTTCTCCAGCGGAGCAAGATCCACGGTTGATCCCGGGCGCTGGAGGAACCGCCGGAACTTGCTCTTGAACCGTTGCGACACACCCATGAGCGGCAACGGTACGCGATTCCGGCCGCCTTGCGCGGCCCGGCCGGTCGGGTATCCGCCGGCATGTCGATTCCGGGTCCTCGTGGGGTCAGGCGACCAGCAGTTGGTGGGTGGCCAGCTCCCGGTAGAGGGGGTCGGTGGCGGTCAGCTCGGCGTGGGTGCCCACCGCCACCACGCGGCCGCCGTCGAGCACGACGATCTGGTCGGCGTCCACCACTGTGGCGAGCCGATGCGCCACGATCAGCAGTGTCCGGCGGACGGCCACCGCGTCGATGGCCCGGCGCAGCGCGGCCTCGTTGCGCGCGTCGAGGTTGCTGGTCGGCTCGTCGAGCAGCAGGACCGGCGGGCCGGCCAGCAGCGCCCGCCCGATGGCCAGCCGCTGCCGCTCGCCCCCGGAGAGCAGCACCCCGCCCTCCCCCACCTGCACGTCCAGGCCCTGAGCGGTGCGCTGCTCCAGGTGGCGCAGGTTCACCTCGTCGAGGACCTCGCGCAGCCGGTCGTCGGTGGCGTCCGGAGCGGTGATCAGCAGGTTCTCGCGCAGGGTGCCGGCGAGCACGGGCGCCTCCTGCTCGACGTACCCGAGCCGGGCGCGCAGCGCGTCGCGGGGCAGCTCCCGCACGTCGGTCCCGTCGACGCGGACCGCGCCGGCGCTCACCTCGTAGAAGCGCTCCACCAGGGCCAGCAGCGTCGACTTGCCGGCGCCCGAGGGACCGACCAGGGCGGTACGGGTGCCGGCCGGCACCGCGAAGCTGACGTCCTGCAGCACCGGAGTGCCGCCCGGGTAGCCGAACCCGACCCGGTCGAACTCGATCATCGGGGCGGGCCGGCGTGGGGTCGTCGTGGCGGTCCGGGCCGTCGGCCGGTCCGCCGCGCCCTCCGCCGGCACGGCCAGGATCTCCTCGATCCGCTGCAACGCCCCCAGACCGGACTGCAACTGGGTGTACGCGCGCAGCACCTGGCCCAGCGGCAGGGCCAGGAGGAACAGGTACATGACGAAGGCGACCAGGTCGCCGACGGAGATCGCCCCGGCGGCGACCCGCGCCCCGCCGATGCCCAGCACCAGCAGGAACGCTCCCTGCACGGTGACCGAGCCGATCGGGCCGATCAGCGCCTGCACCCGGGCCACCCGCAGCCCCGCCGCGTACGCCTGGCGGGCGCTGCCGGTGACGGTCTCCGCCTCCCGGCTCTCGGCGCGGCTGGCCCGGATGGTCCGGGCCGCCGAGATGGCCCGCTCCACCGCCGAGGTCATCTCACCGATCCGCTCCTGCGCGAGGCGGGCCAGCGCACGGACCCGGCGGGCGAAGGTGGCGGCGAAGCCGAGCCCCAGCGCCACCCCGAGCAGGGTGACGCCGAACAGCAGCGGGTCGAGCAGCACCATCGCGGTGCCGGCGCCGAGCACCATCACCGCCCCGGTGACCGTCTCGAACAGCCCGGAGGTGACGACCGCCCGCAGCAGGGTGGTGTCCGACCCGACCCGGGAGAGCAGGTCGCCGGTGCGCCGCTTGTCGTACTCGGCGATGGGCAGCCGCAGCAGGTGACCGGCCAGCCGTCGCCGGGTGCCCAGCACCAGCCCCTCGGCGGTGCGTTGCAGCAGGTAGTCGCGCAGCCCGCCGATCGCCGCACCGAGCACCACGAGCGCCACCAGCACCGCCACCAGCCCGGACACCGGGTGCGCGGCGCCGATCCGGTCGAGCACCGAGCGGGTGAGCAGAGGCTGGGCCAGCGACGCCGCCGAGCCGGCCAGCGACAGCGCGCCCACCGCGACGAGGGTGCCGCGGTGCTCCCGCAGGTACGGCAGCAACGCGCTCAGACCGACCGGTCGGCTCGCGGGTGCGTCGCCGACCGGCCGGTCCTTCGGGGTGCTCATGGCGGGAACGGTAGCCCGCCGTGTCACCCGGCGGGCGCGCTCCGGCGGGTCACGTGGCCAGGACGACCTGCAACTCCTGGCGGCGACGCTCGGCCAGGTCGGTGAGCAGGGTGGGCGCCTCGTCGAACGGCACCACCGCCGAGACGAGATGCTTGCGGATCACGTCCCCGTACGCCCGCAGCAGGTCGATGGTCTCGGCGGAGAGCCGTTCCCGGTCCCAGGTGGGCGCGAGTCCGCGCGGCACCCGCCCGATCTGGGCGCAGCGCAGCGCCAGCCCGTTGTGGTGGAACTCCTCACCGAGGCGGACCGCGTCCGCGCCGCCCTGGTAGAACGCCAGGTCGATCACGGTGCCCTGCGGGCGCAGCGTCCGCAGCGCGAGCTGCAGCGCCCACGCCTGCCCCCGGCACTGGAACACGACGTCGGCGCCCCGGTCACCGGCGGTGTGGGCCCACCGGGTCTTGAGCACCACTGCCGGGTCGTCCGCGTCCGGGTCGAGGGTCTCCAGGCCGAGCGCCTCGGCGACCTGGCGGCGGCGCGGGGTGGGGTCGAGCACCACCACCGAGGCGGCGCCGTGCCGCTGGGCCAGCAGCGCGGTCAGCAGACCCACCACGCCGGCGCCGACCACGGCGACCCGCCGGCCGCGTACACCGTCGCCGAGCGAGCGGACGTCCCCGCCGTGCAGGTCGGCGGCGGCGTGCAGCAGGCCGTTGGCGCAGATCGGGCCCATGTGCGCGACGTAGACGCCGAGCAGCGGGTCGAGGTCGTCGGGCAGCGGCACGAACCGCTCGGCCACCGGGTCGGCAAGCCAGCCGGTGCGGTGCCCGTAGGTCATCGCACCGACGGCACCCACCGGGACCGCTGGCGTGGCGCTCTCCACCACCCGGCCGACCTGCATGTACCCCAGTCGGGTCACCGGGTACGGGGTGCTGGCCTCCCCGGGCTGGAAGAGCCCCAGGTCGGCGTTCCAGGTGACGTTCAGGTAGGGGTTCGTGCCCTTGACGTAGCTCAGCTCGGTGCCGGCGGACACGCCGCTGAACAGCGTCTCGACGCGGAAGGTGCCGGGGCGCAGCGCCGCGGCCTCCTGCTCGACGAGTTCCACCCGGCCGGGGGCGGTGACCGTGACCACCCGATCACGCATCGACGCTCACCCCGCTGGTCAGCGCGACCGACTCGGCGGGCGCGCCGAGGCGTACCGTCTGACCGGTGCGGGCCGAGTCGGCCACCGCGAGGGCCAGTCGCTGGGTCTTCAGCGCCTCGGCGTACGGGACGCGCACGTCGTCGCCGACGCCGCGTACCGCGTCGACGAAGGCGCGGTCCACCGCGACCCGGGCGGCCTCCGGATCGGCGGGGACGTGTCGCTCGCCGTCGGCGTCGCGGATCAGCAGACCGTCCTCGGTCAGCGCCAGGGCCAGCCCGTCGGCCAGGATCTCCAGCCCGGCCCGGTGCTTCCAGCCCAGCACGCAGGCCGCGCTGAGCGTGCCCACCGCCCCGTCGGCGAAGCGCAGCGCGGCGGTGGTCACCGAGTCGATGTCGGCGCCGTCGACAGGCGGTGGCGTGCCGTTGCCGTACGCGGTGACCTCGGTGACCTCGCCGGCCAGCACCCGGATGAGGTCCAGCACGTGGGCGGCCTGCTCGACCACCGGGCCTCCGGAGCGGTCGCGGCGCGCCCACCAGGCGACCGGCGGCACCTTGTCCAGCCAGGCGCCGCTGACCATCCGCACCGGACGGTCGGCGAGCAACTCGCGGGCCTGGTCGAGCACGCTCAGGTAGCGCCAGTGGTGCCCGACCGCGGTGCGCAGCCCACGCCGGGCCACGAGGTCGGCGACGCGCTCGGCGGTGACCAGGTCGACGGCGACGGGCTTCTCCACGAACATCGGCACCCCGGCGTCGATCACCGCCTCCTCGGCGGGGCCGTGCGCGAAGGGCGGCACGCAGACGTACACCGCGTCCGGGGCGGCGGCCAGCAGCTCGGTGACGTCGCGGAAGGTCTGCCCGCCGTGCTGGGCGGCCAGCGCGGACGCCGCGTCCGGCACCACGTCGGTCACCCCGACCAGTTCGACGTCGTCGAACCCGGACAGCACCCGCGCGTGACGTTGTGCCACCCCGCCGGCTCCCACGAGACCCACCCGGCATCGACCCATTCGACAACCTCTTTCGAGAACGTTTCGGCTTCGCTGGGAGCAGTCCCCTGGGGTGCGCGCAATCAAACGTTCATCCCCTGGGAACGCCACGATGTCACCATCGTGATCAAGCTGTTGCGCTGGGAACGGTTAGCGCGTGGTGGCGAGTGGGAATTAGAAGCTCTGCTTGTTCCACGCACGAAACGGAGGGGTGCCCGTGCGGGATACGACCGTGTCACCGGTGGTGGAGGCGTGGGCCACGTACCGGACCACCTCGGCGTCGGACTGGCCGGCACGCCGGCTGCTGCGCGCCAAGGGGGAGAGCCGGGTCAGCGTGGTGCTGCCGGCACGCAACGAGGAGGCGACCGTCGGCGCGATCGTGTCGACCATCCGGGAACACCTGATGGATCGGGTCGCTCTCGTCGACGAACTGATCGTGGTGGATTCACGGTCGACCGACCGCACCGCGCAGGTGGCCCGCGCCGCCGGCGCGGAGGTGGTCAGCCAGGACGCGATGACCCGGGGCCTGCCCCGGCTCACCGGCAAGGGCGACGCGCTCTGGGCCGGGCTGGCCGCCGCCGAGGGCGACGTGGTGGCGTTCATCGACGCCGACCTGCGGGAGTTCCGCCCGCACTTCGTCACCGGTCTGCTGGGGCCGCTGCTCACCGATCCGTCGGTGGACTTCGTGAAGGGCTTCTATCACCGGCCCCTGGTGGGAACCGCCAGCGTGGAGCAGGACGGCGGTGGCCGGGTGACCGAGCTGATGGCCCGACCGCTGCTCAACCTCTTCTGGCCCGAGCTGGCCGGCTTCGTGCAGCCGCTCGCCGGCGAGTACGCCGGTCGCCGCGACGTGCTGTCGCAGGTGCCGTTCGTCTCCGGGTACGGCGTGGAGACGGCGATGATGATCGACCTCCTGGACCTGGTCGGCCTGGACGCGTTGGCGCAGGTCGACCTGGGCGAGCGCAAGCACCGCCACCAGGACACGGCGGCGCTCGGCAGGATGTCCGCGCAGATCATGCTGACCGCCTGGTCCCGGCTGCAACGACGCGGCTGGGCGAGCCCGGGCATGATGCCGGAGGCGCTGCTCACACAGTTCCGCCGCGGCGGATCGGACACGCTGCCGAACCTGGACCGGGAGATCGTGGTCAGCGACGTCTCCATCGAGGAGCGTCCCCCGCTGGCCGAGCTGCGCCACCGGGTCCCCCGCCGACGGGTGGCCGCGGCGTGAGCGCCGAGGTACGCCCGCGGACCACCGCGGTACGGGAGTGCCCCCGATGAGTCTCACCGTGTTGATGAACGCCGGCCCGTGGCTGTCGGTGCCCCCACCCGGCTACGGCGGCATCGAGAACGTCATCGCCACCCTGGTGCCGGAGCTGCGGCGACTCGGCGTACGGGTGGTGCTCGCCTCGGTGGAGAGCAGCGACCTGCCGGTGGACGAGAAGGTGTCGGTCTTCGCCGACGGGCAGTTCGCGGCGTTGCAACGGCCGTACAACCAGGTCTGCGGGATCGCCCAGGCGCACCTGGCCGGGGTGGTCCGCGAGCTGCACTCCCGCGACGACATCGACCTGGTCCACGACCACGTGGAGGCGGTCGGGCTGGCCACCCTCACCGCGATGGGCCCGTCCGGGCCGCCGACCCTGCACACCCTGCACTGGGACCTGGCCAAGCACCCCGCGCTGTACGGCAACCTGGACGGCGGCGACCGGGTCCGGGTCAACGGCGTCTCGGCGTCGCAGCTGGCCCGGGCGCCGCTCGCGCTGCGGGAGCACTCCGTCGGTCACGTGCACCTGTCCACGCCGCTGGCCGTGGACGCCGACCGCCGGCCCCGCCCGGAGAAGGGCGAGCACCTGCTCATCCTCGGGCGGATCAACCCGGGCAAGGGGCAGGACGTGGGCGCGCGGCTCGCACAGCGGATCGGCGTACCGCTGGTGCTGGCCGGTCCGGTGGGTCCGTATCATCGCCCGGCCGACCTGGCCGCGGCCGGCGACGAGGCCCGGCAGAACCCGGACGTGCGGTTCTTCCTCGACGAGGTGGCGCCACACGTCGACGGTGATCTGGTGCGCTGGATCGGCACCGTGGCCGGGCAGGAGCGGGACGACCTGCTGGCCAGCGCCCGCGCGTCGCTGTTCCCGCTGCGTTGGGAGGAGCCGGGCGGCACGGCGGTGGTCGAGTCGCTGGCCCTGGGCACGCCGGTGGTGGCCACCGGTCGGGGCTGCCTGCCGGAGTTGATCGAGCACGGCCGCACCGGCCTGCTCACCGCCGACGAGGCCGAGTTGGACGACCTCGTGCTCGCCGCCGACCTGCTCGACCCGGACGAGTGCCGACGGGTGGCCGCGCAGCGGTTCACGCCCGCGGTGATGGCCGAGCGCTACGTCGAGCTGTACCAGCGGGTCCGCGACCTGGCCACCGCGCCCCGCCTGCAACCGGTCTGAGCGCGCCCGTTGCCGTCGGCGCGTTTCGCGTCGGCGGCAACGGGTAGACGCGTCGCTCACGCCCGTCGCGCAGCGAGGAGCCGGTGATGGTCGGACCGATGGCGCACTCCCGGGCCCGGGCCAACCCGGCCGACGGCAAGCCACCGGTACGCCGGGCGGCGAGCTCCGCGTCGGTGCTCTTCCTGCTGGTCGGCGTGCTGGGCTTCGTCCCGGGGATCACCAGTGGTACGGACAGTCTGCGCTTCGCGGGGCACGCCTCGGGCGCGTTCCTCTTCGGCGTCTTCCAGGTGTCGGTGCTGCACAACCTCGTACACCTGCTGTTCGGGGTGGTCGGCCTCGCGCTGGCGCGCACGGTCAGCGGCGCCCGGACCTTCCTCATCGGCGGCGGCGCCGTCTACCTGGTCCTCTGGCTCTACGGCCTGGCGGTGGACCACGACACCGGCGCGAACGTCCTGCCGGTCAACGCCGCCGACGGCTGGCTGCACCTCGGCCTCGGCCTGGGCCTGATCGCGCTGGGTCTGTTGACCGGGCGGGCACGCCGCTGACCTGCGCATCCGGGCGTGACCTGCATCGCCCGTCGGACCGCTGCGGTTTGGTGCCTCGGGGCCTCGGGTAGTGGGCAGATCCCGACCCGACCAGCGAATCGAGGGCCCGCCGATGACCAGCCGGATCACCTGCGAGGTGCGCGAGGCCGCGCCGGTGGCGGTCGTCCGGCTCACCGGCGCCCTCGACCTGGGCACGATGCGCTCGGTGCACCAGGCGCTGGACGGGGCCCTCGCCACACAGCCGGAGGCGCTGGTGGTCGACCTCGCGCGGGTTACCGTGCGGGACCGTCTGGCGCTGTCGGTGTTCGCGGCGACGGCCCGCCGGGCCGAGGAGTGGCCGGCCGTGCCGGTGGTGCTGTGCGCGCCGCCGCCGGTCGCCGCGCGCTGGCTTGCCGAGTCGACGACGTGCCGGGTGGTGCCGGTGTCGCAGGACTGCGCCGAGGCGACCCGGGTGGCCGGCGCGACAGGCACGCTGCGGATGCGGGCCCGGCTGGAGCCGGTGGCCGGGGCCTGCCGGCGGGCCCGGGAGCTGGTCGGCGACGCCTGCGCCCGGTGGAACCTACCCGGCGCGGCGGGCCCGGCCGCGTTGGTGCTCAGCGAGCTGGTCGGCAACGTGGTCCGGCATGCGGGCACCCCCATGCAGGTGACGGTGACGCTGCGCCGGCCGTACCTACACCTGGCCGTGGTGGACGGCAGTCGCGCCGCCGCCCAGCCCGCCGGTCTGGATCTGCGGGCCGAGGGCGGCCGGGGGCTGCTGCTGGTCCGCGAGCTGGCGCAGCGGTGGGGCAGCGTGCCGGCGGGTCAGGGCAAGGCCGTCTGGGCGATGTTGCCGGCGACCTGAGGCACGGGGTGCTTCGACCGGTACCGGCGATCTGACCGAAATTACCGCTTCAGCCTGGTTACATGGTGCGAGGGTCGGGTAGGCACGCCCGTCCTTTCTGCCGTCACGACGGGGTGAGCAGCCATGCCCAAGCGGGTAACCACGGAACCCGGTCGCGATCGGGGCCCGGCGATCCTGGCACCGGCCCGCTTCGGGGGCTTCCCCGGAGCCCTGCGGGCGCCAGTCCCGGGTAACTCCCTGATCAAGTTCCTCGCCACCACCGACCACAAGCAGATCGGCCTGCTGTATCTGCTGACGTCCTTCGGGTTCTTCCTGTTGGCCGGCCTGCAGGCGATGCTGATGCGCGCCGAGCTGGCCCGCCCGGGCCTGCAGTTCCTCTCGTCCGAGCAGTACAACCAGCTCTTCACCTCGCACGGCGCGGTGATGCTGCTGCTGTTCGCCACGCCTGCGGCCTTCGGGTTCGCCAACTTCATCGTGCCGATCCAGATCGGCGCGCCGGACGTGTCGTTTCCCCGCCTCAACGCGCTTGCCTACTGGCTGTACCTGTTCGGCGGGCTCATGGTGGTCGGCGGGTTCCTCGCGCCGGGTGGCTCGGCGGACTTCGGATGGACCGCGTACAACCCGCTGAGCAGTGTCGAGAACAGCCCCGGCGTGGGGGCGAACATGTGGGTCGTCGGCCTGATCCTCTCCGGGCTGGGCACCATCCTCGGCGCGGTCAACCTGATCACCACGATCCTCACCCTGCGCGCGCCCGGAATGACCATGTTCCGGATGCCGATCTTCACCTGGAACATGCTCTTCACCAGCGTGCTGGTGATCCTGGTGTTCCCGCTGCTGGCCGCCGCGCTGCTGGCGCTGTCGGCCGACCGGCTGCTCAACGCGCACGTCTATGACGCCGTGACCGGCGGCCCGATGCTCTGGCAGCACCTGTTCTGGTTCTTCGGCCATCCCGAGGTCTACATCATCGCGCTGCCGTTCTTCGGCATCATCACCGAGATCATCCCGGTCTTCTCCCGCAAGCCGATCTTCGGCTACACCGGTCTGGTGCTGGCCACCATCGCGATCACCGTGCTGTCCATGACGGTCTGGGCGCACCACATGTTCGCCACCGGCCAGGTGCTGCTGCCGTTCTTCAGCATCCTCAGCTACCTGATCGCGGTGCCCACCGGCGTGAAGTTCTTCAACTGGATCGGCACCATGTGGAAGGGGCAGCTGACCTTCGAAACGCCGATGCTGTTCGCCATCGGCTTCCTGGTCACGTTCCTGCTCGGCGGCCTCACCGGGGTGCTGCTGGCCAGCCCTCCGGTCGACTGGCACACCCACGACAGCTACTTCGTGGTGGCGCACTTCCACTACGTCGTGTTCGGCACCGTGGTCTTCGCCCTCTTCGGCGGCTACTACTTCTGGTGGCCCAAGATGACCGGCCGTCTGCTCGACGAGCGGCTCGGCAAGGCGCACTTCTGGACGATGTTCATCGGCTTCCACGGCACCTTCCTGGTGCACCACTGGCTGGGCGCCGAGGGCATGCCCCGCCGGTACGCCGACTACCTGCCCAGCGACGGCTTCACCACGCTGAACACCGTCTCCAGCATCTTCGCCTTCATCCTGGGCCTGTCCACGCTCTTCTTCATCTACAACGCCTGGAAGTCCTGGCGATACGGCGCCATCGTCACGGTGGACGACCCGTGGGGCTTCGGCAACTCCCTCGAGTGGGCGACCACCTGCCCGCCGCCGCTGCGCAACTTCGACAAGATGCCCCGCATCCGCTCGGAACGCCCGGCGTTCGACCTGAAGTACGGTCCCCTCGTCGCCGACCTGGGCCGGGACCTGCCGCAGCGCACCACCAAGCCGCCGCAGCAATTCGGCGACGAGATTCACCTGGAGCACCACGCGCCGGAGTCGCCCGCCGCCGAGGGCGCGCACGGCGCCCGGGACGCGGTCGCGTACCAACCGGCACCGGAGTCCGGCGCCCGTCCGGTCGACGTGCCGGAGCCCGAGGGCGTACGCCGGCCGAGCTTCGAGCAGAGCGACGCGCCGAAGGACGCCGAGGACGCGCCGAAACCGCACGAACGCTGGCGGCACCCGCACAGCGACGGCGAAACCGACGAGCACTGACCTCCGGTACGCGCGAAAGGGCCGACACCCCGCGGGGTGTCGGCCCTTCTGCTCGTCCGTGTGCGGTCAGTCCCGGGCGGGCGCCAGGCCGGCGGCGGTGAGCGAGCGGCGCACCGCGGGCTGCACCCGGGTCAACCGCATCGGCACGCCGGTACGCTCCGCCGCGTCCCGCCCCGCCATCAGCGCGGCGATCCCGCCGGCGTCGAAGCCACCCGCGCCGACCAGGTCGACGACGACCTCGCTCGGCTGGCCGTTGACGGCCTCCAGCATCGCGCGGCGCAGCTGGTCCGCACCGTCCCGGTCGATCTCACCGCCGACCTCGACGACGACCCCGTCGCCGTCCTGCCGTATCGAGATGCGGGTCTTGCCCGGGTCCGGTTCGGCGGCCCCGTTCTGCCACGGCGGCGGCGCGTCGGCGAGCATCGCCTGCCGCAGCCAGGTCAGCGCCCGCGACAGCAGTCGCGAGACGTGCATCTGCGAGATGCCGAACCGTGCGGCGATCTCCGCCTGGGTCTGGTTGCCGTAGAAGCGCATGGCGAGGATGCGGCGTTCGCGCCACGGCAGCCGGTGCAGCAGGCCGCTCACCGTCACCCGGTCGTCGACCGACTCCAGCGCATTGTCCGACTCCCCGACCAGGTCACCGAACTCCGCGGAGCTCTCCCCGCCGACCGGCGCGTTCAGGGACGCCGGGCTGTACCCGGCCGCCGACTCCAGCGCCGCGAGGATCTCCTCCTGCGGCGTCTCCAGTCGGGCCGACAGCTCAGCCACCGACGGCGCCCGGGACAGCTCGCTGGTCAGCGCGGCGGTGGCCTGCCCCACCTCGAGGATCAGGTCGCGCAGCCGCCGGGGCACGTGCACGCCCCAGGTGCGGTCCCGGAAGTGCCGCTTGATCTCCCCGACGATGGTGATCGCCGCGTACGCGGTGAACGAACCCCGTTCCGGGTCGTACCTGTCGACGGCGTTGACCAGCCCGAGGCGGGCCACCTGCTCCAGGTCCTCCAGCGGCTCCCCCCGGCCCCGGTAGCGGCGGGCCAGTCGCCCGGCGAACGGCAGCGCGAAGCGCACCAGGTCGTCCCGGGCCTCCCCCCGCCGCTCCGGCGGCAGCCCCGCGATGCGGGCCGCGTACGCCAGCGCCGCCGCGTCCAGATCCTCCAGACCGCGCTCGGTGGGTGGTGGTGTGGTCGTGGTCGTGCTCGTCTGTCCGAACATCCGCGCCTCCCTCAGGAAGGTCCCCCGCCCGGATCGGGAAACCGGTCGTGCGCGTGGTCGAGCCACGCACCGGGCCGGAAAGTGGGTCAGTGACTGGGATGCCAGCGGGCGACAACGCATGTACGCGGCGCAATCAGGCCGTCGCAGCCAGCGATGTTCCCGCTCCGTAGGTACTCAATCACGGGACCCCGGGTTCGCGAGGAAGTTTCGGCGTCCTCCCCTCAGGAGACGAGCAACCCCTGGTGGCCGCCACTGTCGCGGAGCACCGACAGGGCCTCGACGGCCCCCAGCGGGGGCGGAGCGGGCAGGTCGTACGGCTGGGCGCGCAGGACCTCGGTGGCCCGGCGCGTCGGCACGGACGTCACCGGATAACCCCGGGCGGAGGTCCGGTCCAGCGCCCGCCGCCGCCTGCCGAAGCCCGCGACGGCCAACCACTGCGGCAGCCCGGCCAGGGCGGGTGAGCGCATCCCGGGAGGTTCGGGCAGCACGTCCACCGAGCTGAACGCCTCGCTGCCGGCCAGCCACCACTCGGCCTCGTCGACCGTGCGCCGGGTGGCGTTCTCACACCAGTACGGCACCATCCCCGCCCGTACCACCTGCCACGGATCGAGCAGTCGGCCGCATTCCACCACCAACCGGTCACCGGTCTTGCCGGCGGCCCGCAGCCACCGCCGGTACAGGTCGGCCACACCCGCGCTCAGCGCCGCCGGCCGGGGCGTCAGCACCCGGTGCAAGGGGTGCCCGTGCCGGGTCGCGAAGTCCCGCGCCGCCAGCTCGAACCCGGACTCCATGCCGTGCTCGGCGTCGCCGGACGGCGCCGACACCTCCGGCGGCGTCCACCCGGCGGCGTCCCCGCCCACGGCGCGCAGGACCTGCCGCAGGGCGTGGCTGTCGGGGTGGAAGTCGACCGGGTCCAGCCCACTGGCCGGGCAGCCGACCTGGTAGCTGTGCCCCGGGCCGCGCTCCGACACGGGCCAGGTGCGGGCGTCGCGTACCAGCAGCACCGGGGCGCCCGCGTCCAGCCGGTCGGTCAGGAACTGCGCGTACGCGGCCGGCAGTGCCCGCCAGCGGGCGACAAGCGACACGGTGACCCCGGTCAGCGATCCTCGGCTGGCCGGGCAGTGCACCTGACGCACGTGCACGTCGGGGTTGCCGACGAGCAGCCGCTCGGCGAGTACGCCGCCGTGTTCGACAGCCGCATCCGGGCGGTCCACGGCGCCGTCGCTCCAGTGGGCGGTCATCTCGAAGCCGGCGGGCAGCCACGGCACCCCGAGGGCCACCGCGAGGTGGGCCGCCGCGCCGTGCGGCGAACCGATGAGTACGCCCGGGTAGCTCCGGCGCGGGTACTGGTCGACGAACCAGCGGGCCACGCGTGCCGCATCCACCTCGCCGACCTGCTCGACGGTGAGGGCGACCCGCCCGGCGGCCCGGCTCACCGCTGCGCGGCGTACCGGCTCGGGGGTGCCCGGAAACCGTGACGCGGGTCCGGTGTGCCCGAGGTCGGCGCAGTCCACGCCGCGCAGCGCCCGGGCGGTGGCGGCGACCAGCACCCGGGCGGCGCTGCCCTGGGCCACGACCCGGTCGCCGGCCAGACCGGCGCCGTCGGCCGTCAGCCCCTTGTGCACCTTGTGCACCGGGCCCACCTTGCCTCGTTCGCTCACCACGCGGCCCGGCTTCCCGTCCCGATGGGGTTCAAACGGGGCATCACCCACCCGGCGGCAACAATCCACAGGTCAGCGGCGTTCGGCGACGATCAGCCCCGGGCGGCGGGAGCGGGCCGGCGGGGACGATCCGACAGGTGGGGCACACCGCGTCCGCACGGGGTTTCGTCGCCGCCGGGGCGGGCACTTCCGGGCCCATGCACACCGAGGACACCGGCGACTCCGCCGCCACGATCACCCCGTACGAGGATGGACCGCTGCTGGTCCGCGGCGACTTCTCCCTGGTCACCCCGGACGGCGAGCGGATCGACGCCCGCCGCGGCACGGTGGCGCTGTGTCGGTGTGGCAAGTCGGCGCTCAAGCCGTTCTGCGACGGCACCCACAAGGTGGTCAACTTCCGCGCGGGCACCGGCCGCGAGGCGTGACGCGACGGCGCCGCGCCTCGTGACGCACGAGCGCGCTCATGACGACGGAGCGAGGATGAACGGCCACCGCCTGTGCCGCGTCCTTGGACGCACACGGAGGCCGGGCAGGGCGCCTCGCCGGCCCAACTGCGGCAGGCCCGTCGAGGCCGTCAGACGACGACGGGCCGGGCAGCCGGCGGCGTCACAGCGGCGGACGCCGACACGGCGAGCGAGACGGTCGGCGGCACGGCCGGCGGCACGGGTGACCGCAGTGAGCTGCGGCCGGCGGACCAACTGTCCAGCAGGTGCGCCGCGAACAGCCGGTCCACCGCGAGTGCCGCCGCCGCGCCGAACAGCACGTCGGGGCCGAGTGCGGGCTCGGCACGGACCAGCCCGCCGCACAGGTCGTGCGCGGCGATCTGCTCGTGCACCGCGTCGGCCTCCACGTGCTCGTCGTAGAAGCGGGTGGCCACCTCGTCGAAGCCGAGCCGGCGCAGGCCGTTGCCGTAGCGGCGGTTGGGCAGGGACGAGGTCATCTCGAAGGCCGCCAGGTGCCCGAGCAGCGCGCCGCGCAGCCGTCGGTGCAGCCCGAACAGCGACATCAGGTTGTTGGTCGCCAGCGTCACGGCGGGCACCGCGTCCAGGTGGGCGCCGTAGCCGGTGTCCATGCCCAAGCGGTCGAGGGTGCGCCGGAACAACTCGGCGTGCATCCGGTCCAGCCTGCCGTTGCCGTACTCGTCGGTCTGGATCTCGACGAGGGCGGCCTTGGCGGGACCGCCGAGACGGGGCAGCGCCCAACTGTGCGGGTCGGCCTCGCGGAGGTGGTAGACGGAGCGGTGGGCGACGAACTCGCGGAACTGGGTGAGGTCGGCGCGTCGCTGGAGCGTGGCGGCCAGCGGCGGACCGTCGTCGGCCGCGACCAGGTCGCCCAGCCCGGCCGCCACCCCGCCGGCCGGCATCGCCGGCGCGCCGACCAGCCGGCGCAGCGCCGCCTCGAAGGGGCGCTCGGCGCGTGCCCGCAGAGCCAGCAGCGTGGGCTGCCACTCCCAGTCCTCGTCCACCCCGTGCCAACCCCGATAGTGCAGCTCGTAGCAGAGGAACAGGGTCAGTTGCAGGTCCTCGTCGCTGAACGGGTCCGCCGGGTCGAGGTCGACGCCCAGGTCGGGCGGCAGGTCGTGCGGCGGTCGGCGCAGCGCGTCGGTCACCGCGGCGGACAGCGGACCGCGTGGTTGCGGCAGGCGCGCGGGACCGTAGCGGCGGTCGGCGGGCTCCGGCATGTGACCTCCAGCGTCGTCGGGCCGCTACTGATGCCCTGATGAGGTACGCCTAAACGAGATCCTCGACGGCCACGGCCTGCTCCACCTGCTCGCGGACCCGCCGGGCGGGCTCCCCCTCGTCGTACAGGCCGCGCAGATCGGCGAAGGCCGGCTCCGGGGGCGCCAACGACACCGCCGGGTCGACGACCGCCTCCAGGACGCACGGGCGGTCCGCGGCGAGCGCCTCGTCCCAGGCGGCGCCGACCAGTTCCGGGCGGTCCACCCGGACACCGTGCAGCCCGAGCAGCCGGGCCCAGCCGGCGTACGGCACGTCCGGGCGACGGTGGGTGGGGTCGGACGACGGCTCCCGGCCGCCGCCCATGCCGTTCTGGTCGCGGTTGTTGAGCACGAGCACCACCAACCGTGGGTCGGTCCACCGCTGCCAGTGGTGCGACACCGTGATCAGCTCGGCGAGGCCGTTGAGCTGCATGGCTCCGTCGCCGAGCAGCGCGATCACCGGCTGGTCGGGCGCGGCGAGCTTGGCGGCCACCGCGTACGGCAGGGCGCACCCCATCGAGCCGAGGGTGCCGCAGAGCTGCGCGTTCACCCCGGGTGGCAGGACGAGGTGGCGGGCGTACCAGTAGAGAACCGAGCCGACGTCGACCGCGACCGAGCCGCTCTGCGGCACCCGGGTGGAGAGTTCCTGGAGCACGAGCTGCGGGTTGATCGGTTCGGCCGGCGCGGCGGCCCGGTCGGCGGCGGTCGTACGCCACCTGTCGACAGCGCTCTCCACCGTGGAACGCCAGTGCTGCTGAGGTCGGGAGGGCACCCGGGCCAGCAGCGCCCGCAGCGTCTCGGCGGCGTCACCGACAAGTGGCACGTCGGCCGGATACCGGCTGCCGATGCGGGTGCCGTCGATGTCGATCTGCACGGTGCGGGCCTGGTCGGGCATCGGAAAGTAGTCGGTCCACGGGTCGTTGGTGCCGACCAGCAGCAGCGTGTCGCAGCCGCCCATCAGTTCGGCGGCGGCCGGCGTGCCGACCTCGCCGAGCACCCCGGTGTGAAAGGGCAGCCGCTCGTCGAGGACCGGCTTGCCCAGCAGTGACGTGGCCACGCCGGCCCCGAGCCGGTCGGCCAGCTCGATGATCTCGGCGGCCGCGCCCCGGCCCCCCTGACCGACCAGGATCGCGGTGCGCTGGCCGGTGCCGAGCACCTGCGCGGCGGCGTCGAGGTCCGCCTCGTGCGGCAGCACCCGGGCCAGCGGCTCGCCCGGGGTCGCCGTGATCACGCCGGCCGCGTACGTCCCCAGGTCGGGCACCAGCGCCTCCTGCAGGTGCCGCGGCAGCACCACGCAGGTCGGGCTGCGGGTCGCCGCCGCGGTGCGGAACGCCTGGTCCAGCAGCGCCGGTACGCTCTCCGGGCTGCGGCCGTACTGGACGAACTGGTTGCACACGTCGCCGAAGAGCCGGCTCAGCCCGATCTGCTGGTGCGCGCCGCCGAGCGGCCCGGTGACGTCCTCGCCGACGATCGCCACGACCGGTTTGCTGTCCAGCTTCGCGTCGTACAGGCCGTTGAGCAGTTGCACCGCGCTGGGCCCCTGGGTGGCCAGGCAGACCCCGATGCCGCCGGTGAACTTGGCGTGCCCGGTGGCCATGAACGAGGCGGTCTCCTCGTGCCGGGCCGGGACGAACGCCGGGTCGCCGCCGGAGCGGTCCAGCGCCTCGACCAGCGGGGCGATCGCCGCGCCGGGGTAGCCGAAGGCGCGCGGGACCCGCCACGCCCGTAGCCGCTCCACCACCAGGTCCGCGACGCGACGCTCAGCCATTGCCGCGCCCCGGGGTGCCCTCGTCGACGTAGCGCAGCACCGCGCCCACGCCGTCGGTGAGCTGGGGCGCCTCGTCCGCGCCCAGCACGGTCAGCGCCGCGTCGGTGCCGACAAGCGCCCGCACCAGCGCCGCGTCGGCGCGTACCCGCTGCGGGTCGTTCACCGACATCGCGCTGAGCTGGGCCGGGTCGACGGCGATCTCGGTCGCTTCCGGGCCGATCCACAGCTCGCCGTTCGCCGACGGGTCGTCGACGATGAGCATGGTGTCGACCTGGTTGCGTTGCAGGGCGGAGACGACCGCGTCGAGGCCGGCGCCGACGTCCTCCTGCACGCCGAACCGGTCCAGCGCGGCGGTGATCCGCTGGTCGGCGACCTCCGCGATGGTCTGTACGGTGAGGTCGTCCAGCATGGTCTGGTCGGCGCCGCCGGCCCGGGACCCGGCGTCGGTACGCACCACCAGGTCCTGCCAGCGCTCCGGCATCTGGGCGGCGATCATCCCGGTGGCGCGGACGTCGCCGGCCACCACCACCACGTCCGCGCCGACCCTGTCGGCCAGCTCCACAGTCGCGGCGGTGACGTCGCCGGCGTTCTGGTGCCACGCCTCCATGGCGGCCCGCTGGTAGCGCGACTGGGACCAGCCGCCGGGCTGCACGCGGCGCAGCGGGAAGCTGTCCCGGCCGGCGACGTGCGCCCGTCGGGGCACCCCGCCCGCGCTGACCGCCATCGCGTCGCCGCCGGTGCGGTCGGCCACCACCCGGACCCAGGCCACCTGCTCGCCCCGCTGGGCGAGCAGCGGCATCACGTGCGGCAACGGGTCGAAACTGGCCAGGTCGCGCAGCGGCGGAGCGGACAGGTACTCGGAGAGCACCACCCGCCCGTGGCTGGCGAAGACGGCCAGGCCGTAGTCCCCGACCATCGGGTCGTGACCCCGGATCACCCGGTCCAGCGCGGCGATGCTCGCCTCGTCGGCGCCCTGTTCGGCAAGGCGCCGTTCCAGGGCACGCCAGCGCAGGTCCAGTGCCGGGTGGGCGTCCTCCGTGTCGGCGGAGGCGTCCAGGTACACCGAGCACCACGGCCCGGGTCGGTCGTAGAGCGGGCGCAGGAAGGACAGCTGCATGCTCGACCCCTTTCCAGCTCGGCCCCCCGCTTACCCTGCTCGCCCGGGATGTCACCTCGTGGCCGTGAGCCCGTGACCAGGTTTCATTCACGTCGTTCAACCGGGGACATCGATACGATCAGTGAACACAAGCGGACTCTCGGTGGTGGGGATGGACAGCGGACTCGATACCCGACGGATCGTGCACCCGACGGAGCGGATCGTCACCGGGCGGCTGGTCCGCCTGCTCGACGGCTACACACGTGAGATACGCGTGGGCCAGCCGGTGCTGGTCGCGGTGCTCGCCGCGGCGGCGTTCGCCCGGCTGCCGGCCCTGCTGCTGCGCGCGCTCTTCTCGTTCGGCGGCGGGGGCACGCGGCGGCGCTGGAAGGAGCTGAAGCAGGGCCCGGAGTATCTGGTGACCCCGGTCCGGCTGCGTAACTCCGCCGGTCAGCTCTGCGAGGTGGAGATGCACGGGCACCTGCCGCAGAGCGCCCTGCACCCGGCCGATCAGGTGCAGCTCACCCTGCGCCCGCAGCGCGACCCGGAGTTGCCGCCCCGCATCGAGCGGATCGTCAACCTCACCACCGGGCAGTTGCTCACCCCGCGTACCGCGACGCTCTGGTCGCACCTCGGCCCGCCGCTGCTGTTGCAGGCGGTGCTGGGCGCGCTGCTGCTCGCCGGCGTGGTGGCCTGCTCCACGCTCACCTGAGCCGCCGGCTGACGTTTCCCGGCCCGCCCCGGCGGGCACCGGCAGCGCATGTTCCCCGGATTCGCCCTGGACGAGATCGACGTCGGCCCGGTACGCCTACGGGTGCGCCACGGCGGCTCCGGTTCGCCCGTGGTGCTGCTGCACGGTCATCCCCGTACCCATGCGACCTGGCACCGGGTGGCGCCGCTGCTCGCCGAGCGGCACACGGTGATCTGCCCGGACCTGCGGGGGTACGGCGGTTCGACGAAGCCTGCGGAGACGGCCGACCACTCCGCGTACTCGAAGCGGGCGATGGCCCGCGACGTGGTCGCGCTGCTCGACGCGCTCGGTCACGAGCGCGCCGCGGTGGTCGGCCACGACCGTGGGTCGTACGCGGCGATGCGTACCGCCCTGGACCATCCGGAGCGGGTCAGTCGTCTCGGTGTGCTCGACGGGGTGCCGATCGGGGCGGCGCTGGCCACCTGTGACGCCCGGTTCGCCGCCCGCTGGTGGCACTGGTTCTTCCTGGGCCAGACCGACAAGCCGGCGGAACGGGTGATCAACGCGGACCCGGACGCCTGGTACGGCGGCTCCCCCGCCGAGATGGGCGAGGAGGCGTACGCGGACTACCACCGGGCCATCCACGACCCGGCGACTGTGCACGCGATGTGTGAGGACTACCGGGCGGGCCTGGGGCCGGACCGCGCGGCTGACGACGCCGACCGGGCGGCCGGGCGGAAGATCTCCTGCCCGGTGCTGTTCGTCTGGTCCGAGCGCGACGACATGGTGGAGTTGCACGGCGATCCGGCGGCGATCTGGCGCGAGTGGGCTGACGACGTGCGGGCCGCGTCTGTCGACTCGGGTCACCACATGGCGGAGGAGGCGCCGGAGGCCCTGGCGGCCGTGCTGGGCGACTTCCTGACCGACTGAGCGCTCAGCCGACCTCTGCCAGCGGCGCGGGCCGGCGACGTCGCCGCGGAACGGGCGGACGCGACAGCTATCACCGGGCCCCCCACTGGGTAGGAAAGAACCCTCGGGTCCTCCCCCGCCCGCCGGCCCCGTGCGAGGTTGGGGGGGTACCAGCGGTGACAGGGTGGTGACCATGGGCGAGGATGTCGGCGTTCGGACGTTCAGTCGGGAGGATCGGGCCCGGTACCGCGAGAAGGTGCGCAACTGCCTGGACGTCTTCGCCGAGATGTTGCGCGAGTCGCGGTTCGACATCGACCGGCCGATGACCGGCCTGGAGATCGAGCTGAATCTCGTCGACGAGGCGTCGAACCCTGCGATGCGCAACGCCGACGTGCTGGCGGCCATCGAGGACCCGAGTTTCCAGACCGAGCTGGGCCAGTTCAACATCGAGATCAACGTGCCGCCGCGCCGATTGACCGGCACCGGCACCGCCGGCTTCGAGGAGTACGTGCGGGCCAGCCTCAACGCCGCCGAGGAGAAGGCGCGGACGGTCGGCGCGCACATGGTCATGATCGGGATCCTGCCGACGCTGCGTCCCGAGCACCTGACCGCCGAGACGCTCTCGGCCAACCCGCGCTACAAGCTGCTCAACGAGCAGATCTTCGCGGCGCGGGGCGAGGACCTGCCGATCGCCATCAGCGGCGTGGAGCGCCTGGCGGTCACCGCCGACACCATCACGCCGGAGGCGGCCTGCACCAGCACCCAGTTCCACCTCCAGGTCAGCCCGGCGCAGTTCGCCGACTACTGGAACGCCGCCCAGGCGGTCGCCGGCATCCAGGTGGCGTTGGGCGCGAACGCGCCGCTGTTCTTCGGCCGGGAGCTGTGGCGCGAAACCCGCATCCCGCTGTTCCAGCAGGCCACCGACACCCGGTCGGAAGAGATCAAAGCCCAGGGTGTACGCCCCAGAGTCTGGTTCGGCGAGCGGTGGATCACCAGCGTGTTCGACCTGTTCGAGGAGAACGTCCGCTACTTCCCGGCGCTGCTACCGGTGTGCGACCCGCAGGACCCGGCGCAGACCCTGGCGGCCGGCGAGGTGCCCAACCTCGCCGAGCTGCGGCTGCACAACGGCACGATCTACCGCTGGAACCGCCCGGTGTACGACGTGTCGCGCGGCCGGCCGCACCTGCGCGTGGAGAACCGGGTGCTGCCGGCCGGGCCGACAGTGCTGGACACCATCGCCAACGGCGCCTTCTACTTCGGGTTGGTCCGCGCTCTGGCCGAGTCGGACCGGCCACTGTGGTCACAGATGTCGTTCAGCGCGGCCGAGGAGAACTTCACCAGTTGTGCCCGGCACGGCATCGACGCGCAGGTCTTCTGGCCCGGCCTCGGTTATCTGCCGGTCACCGAGCTGGTGCTGCGCCGGCTGCTGCCGATGGCGCACCACGGCCTGGACCGGTGGGGCCTCGACCCGGTGGAGCGCGACCGGCTGCTCGGTGTCATCGAGCAGCGCTGCCTGACGAGTCGCAACGGCGCGACCTGGCAGGTGGAGACGCTGCACCGGTTGGAGTCCGCCGATCACCTGGACCGGCCGGAGGCGCTGCGCGAGGTGGTCCGGCACTATGTGGAGCTCATGCACAGCAACCGGCCGGTGCACGAGTGGCCGATCCCCTGACGCGAGGCCAACCTCAGCCGCGCGGCGTGGGCACACCGAAGAGGTCGGTGATGCCGCCGGGGAGCTGGGCGAGCAGGTCGTGTCGCTGGTCGTCGTCGAGGGCCTCGGCGACGGTACGCAGCACCGCCTGAGCGTGTTGACGCACCTGGTCGGCGTTCGCGACCTGCTCCCGGTCGCCGACGTGCTTCAGGAAGTCGCCGATGTCCCACCGGCGGCCCTGCGGATTGCGGGTCACCGACCCGTTCAGTCGGTCCGGTAGCTGGGCCGCGAGGTGGTCGGCCTCCTGTCCGGCGAGCCGTTCGCCGAGCACCGACAGGACGGCCTGCACGGAACGTACGGCCTCGTTCTCCCCCAGGTCGGCGCGCTGCCGGACCGTGGCGATCATCTGCTCGTACTCCATGAACCGCTCCCTTCGTCTCCTCGACCGGCCGTGCGGCCTGCCGGGCGAACGGGGCGGTTTCCCCGGCTCGCCGGGCACAAACGGGGGGCCGGAAAGCGGTGGCCGGGGACGACGGCGCGCAGGTGGCGGCAGACCGGCACGGACTCACCCACCGGCGGGCGGCGGATCGTCGCGCAGCCGGCTGTAGAGATACCCGTCGCGCCACGCACCGGCCCGAAACTCGCAGGCCCGCATGACACCTTCGAGCTGGAAGCCGGCCTTCTCCAGCGCCCGCTGCTCGGCGACGTTCTCCGGGTGGGTGCCGGCCTGGATGCGCTGCGCCGGTGTGTGGTGGAACAGGTAGTCGCAGAGCATCGCCTGGGCTCGCCACCCGATGCCCCTGCCCCGCCACTCGGGGAGCAGCACGATGCCGATCTCCCAGTACGACGCCAGCCCGGCGTAGCGGCCGGAGGTGTAACTGACGACGCCGGCCGCGGCCGGATCCTGCTCGACCTCGACGACGAGCCTCCCGTCGTCGGCGCCGAGCCAGCCGTCGACGGCGAACCGGCGGGCCGGCGCCCCGGCGTCACGGAAACCGGCCCAGTCCAGCCCGATCAGCCCCGGCTCGGTGCAGAATCGCCGCATCATCGCCAGGTCGGGCTCGGCAGCGGGCCGCAGCCGAATATCCACGTCGATCCCGGGCCCCGTCGTACCGCCGTCCGCACTCTCCATCTCGGACACGCTAGCCACATCGACGCTCAGTGTGGGGTCCCGCTCACCCCGGGAGGGCGCCGCCGGTCGGGTGTGGACGGCCGGTCAGACCGTGAGGAGCACCTTCGTGCAGTCGTCCTGCTTCTTCTGGAAGATCTTGTAGCCCTTCGGGGCGTCCCGCAGCGGCAGGCGGTGGCTGACGATGAAGCTCGGGTCGATCTCGCCGCGCCGGATGCGCTCCAGCAGGGGCCGGGTGTAGCGCTGCACGTGACACTGGCCGGTCCGCATGATCAGCGACCGGTTCATGAACGCGCCCATCGGGAACTTGTCGACGACACCCCCGTACGCGCCGATGACCGACACCACCCCGCCGGAGCGGCAGGCCAGGATCGCCTCCCGCAGTGCGAACGGCCGTTCCGTCTCGGTCCGCGTGGCCTGTTTCGCCCGGTCGTACGCGTACAGGGCCGCGTTGCCGTGGTGGCCCTCCAGGCCGACCGCGTCGATGCACGCGTCGGGTCCGCGGCCTGCGGTCATCTCGTTGAGGGTGTCCAGCACGTCGGCCTCGTCGTAGTTGATCGTCTCGGCGCCGGCGTGCTCCTCGGCGAGCCGCAGCCGGTACGCGAACCGGTCGATGACGATCACCCGCTCCGCACCGAGCAGCCGGGCGCTGGCGGCGGCGAGCAACCCGACCGGCCCCGCGCCCCAGACGGCGATGACCTGCCCCGGTTTGATGTCACACATCTCGGCGCCCATGTAGCCGGTCGGGAAGACGTCGGCGAGCAGGACCGCCTGGTCGTCGGGGACGTCGTCGGGCACCTTGAGCGGGCCGACGTCGGCGAACGGCACCCGGGCGTACTCGGCCTGGCCGCCCGCGTACCCGCCGAGGAGGTGGGAGTAGCCGAAGATGCCGGCCGGCGAGTGGCCCATGACCTTCTCGGCGATCCCGGCGTTGGGGTTGGAGTTCTCGCACACCGAGTACAGGCCGCGCTGGCAGGAGGAGCAGTGCCCGCAGGCGATCGGGAACGGCACCACCACCCGGTCGCCGGGTTTGAGGTTGCGCACCTGCGGGCCCACCTCCACCACCTCGCCCATGAACTCGTGACCGAGGATGTCTCCCTTGCGCATCGCGGGGATGTAGCCGTGGTAGAGGTGCAGGTCGGAGCCGCAGATCGCGGTGGTGCTGATCTTCACGATCGCGTCGCGGGCGTTCATGATCGTCGGATCGGGCACGTCGATCACCTTGACGCGGTCGGTGCCCATCCAGGCGGTTGCCTTCATCTGCGGGATCCCTCTCGACGGCGTGGGTGGTCAGCGACGGGACGCCGGCAGCGGCTGCGCGGGCCGCTGCATGGCCTGCTGGCGTACGGAGATGCCGTTCGGGCTGCCTTCGGAGCGGACCACCTCGCCGGCCTCCAGCACCTGCTTGAACCGGCGCAGGTCGTCGCGGACCTGCTGCTCGGGCTCCTCGCCGAAGAGCTTCGCCACCGCCCGGCCGAGCGCGCCGGCCGGCGGCGCGTAGCGCAGGCGCACCCGCACCTCGGTGCCCCGGTCGCCCGGCGCGGGCACGAACAGGACCCGCCCGGCGTTTGCCACCCGGGTGCCCGGCAACGAGCGCCAGGTGATCGACCTGTTCGGCTGGTCGTCGATGATCTCGGCGTCCCACTCGACGTGGCGTCCGGCCGGGCCGCGCGCGACCCAGTGGGAGCGACGCAGGTCGTCGGCGCGTACCGACTCCAGGTGCGCCATGAACTTCGGCAGGTTCTCCATGTCACGCCAGAACCGGTACGCCTCGGCGGGCGACCGGTTCACTGTCACCGCGATCTCCATCCGGATCACCCGGGCGCGGGCCCGTCGGGCGCGGCCGGCGGTGATGGCGACGGCCGTGTCCAGGGCGGCGATGCCGGCGATCGCGGCGGTCGTCAGCGCCACGCGCCGTCGTCGTTCACCGCGACGGTCGGCCATGGCCCGGCCCAGCAGGGTGAGGTCGAGCGCGTCACCTGCCACCCGCGTCCACGCCCAGCCGGCGGGGCGACGGCCGGTGAGCAGGCCGACGGCGTGCACCAGCTCGCGTACGCCGACGGCCGGAATGACCGCATGCGCCGCCGAGGAGTCGTCCACGCCGGTCAGTCGCGCGAGGGATCGGGGCGCGGCCAGGGCGCCCACGCCCAGGGCCAGGCTCACGAGGCCCAGCGCCCTCGGCAGGGTCGCCGGCACCGGCCCGTCCAGCTCGGGCAGGAGCACATCGTCGACGCGGTTCATGCTCGGTCCCTTCCGGTCGGTGTGACCGCCGGTAGGGCGGCGGTCGTCCCGCCCTCGTGACGCTATGCGGTACTCCCACCCCATGCGCCCGGTTCAGGATAGAAGGTGCGATGACAGCACCCAGCGGACCACGGTGATCAGGCCGACGACGGTGAGCGCCACGAGGGCCAGACCGCTCAGCGCCGTGACCAGGCAGCCCCCCGCCTCCCGCCACGAGGTGGGTGCTCCCGCCCGGGGTCCGTCCTCGGTCCAGGCGACCGCGAAGGGACCCTGTCGCTCGATCTGCCGGACCAGGCGGGCGAGCCGCGCGCCCGCGACCGGACCGAGCCGGTCGGTGGGGTCGTCGATCATCTTCAGTGCGCGCAGGCGTTGCCATGCCTGCGGGTAGGACCTCTCGAACGCGGCGATCTCCTGCGCGCTGGCGTCCTCGTCGAGGAACCCCCACCGCCCGGCCTCGGCCGGGTTGCCGACCTGCCGGTACAGCGCGGCACGCCGGGAGCGCAGCTCCAGGTCGTCGGGGTACGCGGCGTTCAGGCTCGCCAGGCGCTGCATCGCCGGGTGGACGTGCCCACGCCGCAGGTCGTCCTCGATCTTCGCCAGTACGTGCTCCCGCGCCATGGCCGACATTGTGAGCGGTACGCGGGCCGCGCCGACACTCGAATTCGGCCGAGCCCCATATTCCGACCGGCCACCGGAACCTTCTCCCCGGCCCGTTGGTGAGAGTGGTGGAGAGGGGAGGTGACGGTGTCCGAGGGCGATCTGATCTCCGAGCTCTACGCCGGCTGTTTCCGGCGGCTGGTGGTCCAGCTGTACGCGGTGACCGGCGACCTGAGTGAGGCGCAGGAAGCGGTCCAGGAGGCGTTCACCCGGGCACTGGTGTCGCCTCGGCGCTTTGCCGGGCTGGAGAATCCGGAGGCGTGGCTGCGTCGCGTGGCGGTGAACTGGGCCCGCAGCCGCTACCGACGCCGCCGGCGTCCGACCGCACGGCGCGACTGCTGGTCAGCCGGGACGACGGGCGGACCTTCCTGGTCGCCCGGGAGTACGGCCCAGTCGTCGGGTCGGTCTGCGTCGCCCCCGGGTACGCCTGGCTCTTCGGCCGTGCCGTCGGATCGGTCGACGAGCCTGACCACCTGCTGCTCACCACTGACGCGACCACCTGGGCCCGCTTCACGCTCGCGCCGTGACGGGCCGGATGCCCGGTGACGACGGAAGCCTTTCCGAGCGAGGAATGGAGTGCCGCCGACCGGGTAACCGCATGCGCTCCTACCAGCGGCTGGGGAGGTCGGATGACGGCGACCAGTGACTTCTTCTCGCGACTGGCCGCTGCCTGCCAGGATCCGCGTTTCAGCAAGGTGTGTGGGAGCGTGCGCTTCGACATCGGTGACGGGGACGACCTGGAGCAGTGGCTTCTGATCATCGACCACGGCCGCATGGAGGTGACGAGGAGCCCCGATCCCGCGGACACGGTCATCAGGGTGTCCGTGCCGGTGGCGGACGCGATGGCGCGGGGTGAGGTGAACGGGCTGGCGGCGATCACCCGCGGCGAGATCCTGGTCGACGGTGACCTCGGCCTGGCGTTGCGGCTCGGTCGGCTGTTTCCCCGCGCGAACAGCGGCGGGGAACAGAACGAACAGCCGACGCCGAGCGGCGCGTCGTGAGGGACATCCCGGGCACCGTGTCGTGTATCGACGGGAACACGTTCATCGTGTCGGACGCCAGTGGTGACGTGGAGTCCTCCCCGGCCACTCCGGTCGGGCTGTTCGCCGCCGACACGCGCTTCCTGTCCCGCTGGGTGCTCACCGTCAACGGTGAGCGCATGGCCGCCCTGTCGGTGGATGACAGCCAGTACTACGAGGTCACGTTCTTCGTGGCGCCGGGCGGGGCCGTCGACTACGTCGAGGCGGACGTGTCCGGCATCCGGCGGCGACGCATCGGTCCGGACCTGACCGAGTCGCTGACGATCTTCAACTACGGCCAGGGGGTTGTCGACCTGGACGTACGCCTGGAGGTGGCGGCCGACTTCGCCGACATCTTCGAGATCAAGTTCGACATCCACGACAAGGCCGGCACCAGCTACACCCAGGTCGACGGGGGCGAGTTGCGGTTGGGCTATCGGCGCGGCACGTACCGCCGGGAGGTCGTCGTGTCGGCGAGCGAGAAGGCCACCATCGACCCGGGCGGCCTCCGGTTCGCGGTGCGCCTGGAGCCCGGGCACCAGTGGACCACGCAGTTGCAGGCCGCCATGCGGACGCTGCGCCCGGACGGCGTCGACCTGCGTGACGCCCTGCGGGCGCAGCGGCCGGACGACTCGACCCTGCCGGACAGCGTGCGGGAGTGGGTCGCGCAGGCCCCGACACTGGACACCGAGAGCGCGGCGCTGCAGCAGGTGTACCACCGCAGCCTGGTGGACCTGGCGGCGCTGCGCTTCGCGCCGCTCTCGCTCGGCGGCGCGACCGTACCGGCGGCCGGGTTGCCCTGGTTCATGACCCTGTTCGGCCGCGACAGTCTGCTGACCTGCCTGCAGACCCTGCCCGTCACACCGTCGTTGGCCCCGCCGACCCTGCGGATCCTCGCGTCGTTGCAGGGCGCCCGGACCGACGACGTCCTGGAGGAGGATCCCGGCCGGATCCTGCACGAGCTGCGCTACGGGGAGTCGGCCGCGTTCGAGGAGCAGCCACACTCGCCGTACTACGGCACGGTCGACGCGTCACCCCTGTTCGTGGTGCTGCTCGACGAGTACGAGCGGTGGAGCGGCGACACCGCGCTGGTGATGGAGTTGGAGCAGGAGGCTCGCGCGGCACTGACCTGGATCGACACGTACGCCGACCTGACGTCGACAGGCTACGTCTGGTACCAGAAACGCAACCGCGCCACCGGGCTGGACAACCAGTGCTGGAAGGACTCCTGGGACAGCATCTCCTACGCCGACGGCCGGCTGCCCGGGTTCCCGAGGGCCACCTGCGAGACGCAGGGGTACGCCTACGACGCCAAGATCCGTGGGGCGCGGATGGCGCGCGCCTTCTGGGGTGACCCGGACTACGCCGACCGGCTGGAACGCGAGGCGGCGGCGCTGTACGACCGCTTCAACCGCGATTTCTGGCTCGACGACCAGGGCTACTATGCCCTCGCGCTCGACCACGACGGGACCCCGGTCGACAGCCTCTCCTCCAACATCGGGCACCTGCTGTGGAGCGGCATCGTGCCACCGGAGCGAGCGACGCGGGTTGTCGAACATCTGATGGGGCCGGCGCTGTTCTCCGGCTGGGGGGTGCGGACCTTCGCCGAGGGGCAGGGCCGCTACAACCCGCTCGGATACCACAACGGCACGGTCTGGCCGTTCGACAACTCGTTCATCGCCTGGGGTCTGCGTCGCTACGGGTTCGCCACCGAGGCGGGTCGCATCGCGGAGAGCATCCTCTCCGCCGCGACCTACTTCCAGGGTCGGCTGCCCGAGGCGTTCGGAGGGTTCGACCGCGGCACCACCCGGTACCCGGTCCGGTACCCGACCGCCGGCAGCCCGCAGGCGTGGTCCAGCGGAGCGCCGATGCTGCTGCTGCGCACGATGCTCGGGATCGACCCGCACGACGACCATCTCGCCGTGAACCCCGCGTTGCCGTCCGCCTTCGCCCGGGTGGCGCTGCTGGACATACCCGGCCGGTGGGGCCGGGTCGACGCGTTCGCCCGGCATCGCACCGAGCAGCGCTGATCAGCCGGTGGGGCCGGCCTCCAGCCTCGCGTGCAGGACCTCGCGGGCCTGTTCGGCGGCGCGGGTGATGCTCTCGCTCATGAAGTCCAGGAATCGGGCGATGTTCTCCAGGCGGGTGCCGGCGGGTGTGTGCGGGCCGAGGACGGCGACGCCCTGGCGTGCCGTCTCGACGACCTGGTCGTTGGCGCGGGCGCTGGCGATCGTCGCCTGGTAGAAGAGCTCGTTGTCGACGACGTAGCGGTCGCGGCGGCGCTCGTCGCGGTCGCGGCGCACGAGGCTCTGGCTCTCGAGGAAGGCGATCGCCTTGGAGATGGACGCCGGGCTGACCTGGAGGCGCTGGGCGAGCTCCGACGCGGTGAGGCTGCCCGTGTCGGTGGTGAACAGGCAGGTAAGCACCCGGGCCGGCATCTTGTTGAGGCCCGAGGCCATGAGGACTGTCGTGAACGTCTCCGCGTACTCGGCGACGGCCTCGGCGTCCCGGCCGTGCGGCTGCGGGGCCGACTCCGCCGCGCGGGTGGAGGCGGGCGCGCGTCGGCGGGCGCGACGTTCGGTGGCGCGGTGGGCCAGGTCGGCGCGGTACGCGTTCGGGCCGCCGTTGCGCAGCACCTCACGGGTGACCGTCGACGTCGGACGGTCGAGCCGCCGGGCGATCTCGGCGTAGGGAAGGCTGTCGGCCAGCCCCAGCGCGATCTGCTGGCGTTCCTGCTGGGTGAGTCTGCCTCCCGGCATCGCGATCTCCTCCGTGGTGGTTGTCGTAGCGGCCCCGCGCGCCCCCACCATAGCGTTCACCGACATCCGATTGCAATGGCGGCCGCTCGTTGCGTTGCGTTATCCAATGGACCATTGCAACGGTTTTAGCTGTTCTAGCTGCGAATATGCTATTGGTACGCAACGAGGTTGTTGCCGGTTACTGGAAAGCAACGTAGCGTTTCGTGTATCAGAAAAGCCGAACGAGCACCGGAGCACACCATGCAGAGCTTTCCGACCCCCGCCCCCATCTCCGCCGTCCTGGACCTCCCCGCCGGTCGCGTCCAGGTCATCGCCGCCGACCGCGCGGACACCACGGTCGAGGTCCGGCCCACCGATCCCGGCCGGGACCGCGACACCCGGGCCGCGGAGAGGACCACCATCGCGTACGCCGACGGCGTTCTGCGCGTCACGGCCGCGCCTGCCACCAACCGGCTCGTGGGCCCCTCGGGCTCGGTGGAGGTGACCGTGCGACTGCCCGCCGACTCCCGCGTCGAGGTTCGGGCCGCCAGCGCCGAACTGCGCGGCGTCGGACGCCTCGGCGACGTCACCGTCGACGGCGCGTACCGCCACATCAAAATCGACGAGGCCGCGAGCGTGCGCCTCACCGCGATCGACGGCGACGTCGAGGTCGGTCGGCTCAACGGCCCGGCCGAGATCAGCACGACGCGGGGCGACATCCACGTCGCCGAGGCCTGGCGCGGCACGGTCGTGCTGCGTACCCAGTCCGGAGACATCTCGGTCGCCGCCGCCGCCGGCGTCTCGGCCGCCCTGGACGCCGGCACCGGTCACGGCCGCGTCCGCAACGCCCTCACCAACACCGGCAACGCCGACCTCGACATCCATGCCACCACCGCGCGCGGCGACATCACCGCCCGCAGCCTCTGAACCCCCAACCCCTCAGGAGTACGACAATGACGACGAACAACCCCTCCTCGACCAGCTCGACGTGGACCGGCATGGTGCCGGTCGACGACACGGCCCTGGCCGTCACCGACACCGGCGGTCCCGGCATCCCGGTGGTCTTCCTCAACGGCCAGTTCGCCACGCAGGGATACTGGCGGCACGTGATCGCCGACCTGGGCGCCGGGTGGCGGCACATCACCTACGACGAACGAGCCCGGGGCAGAAAGTCGGGACGCTCGGCGGACTATTCGTTCGAGGCGGCCGTCCGGGACGTCGACGCCGTCCTCGCCGCCCGGGGCGTGGACCGTGCGGTGCTCGTGGGCTGGTCCTACGGGGCGGTCGTCGGCGCGCACTGGGCCCACCGCAACCCACACCGCGCCATCGGCGCGGTGCTGGTCGACGGCGCCTTCCCCTACGACTGGCTGGACGAGGCCATGGAGCAGCGCATTCGCAAGCTGTTCCGGCGGATGCGCTGGTTCCTGCCGCTGCTGCGCCCGACGGGCCTGGCGCCGCGTATGAACGCCGACGAGCAGGCGGAGAGCAACATCGAGCTGGGGCGACTCTCCAGCGAGCGCGAGCTGGGTCCGGTGCTGGACGCCATCACCGTCCCGGTGCGGTACGTGGTCGCGTCGGGGACGTCCTTCGGCAGCAAGGGCGACGAGCAGGAACGCATCCGCACCAGCCTGGACGCGGTGACCGCCCGCAACCCGAACATCCGCGTCGGCGCGAAGGTCACCAGCAACCATGGCGCCATCCTCAAGAAGGACTTCGCGGCCGTCGCCACAGCCGTACGCGAGGTCGCGGCCCTCGACCCCACGAAACGCTGACGACCACGCCGCCGCTCACCCGGTCCCGGCTCCCCCGTCGCCTCGGCGACCGGGCAGCCGGGACGGCAGGCGCCGCCGGGACAGCCGCGACGATCCGGCGGCCAGGGACGGCCCGGCGGCCAGGGACGGCCCGGACGGCCACGACCACCGGACGGCCAGAGACGACCCGGACGGCCAGAGGCGACCCTGGCGGTCGGGGCCGGGTCACGCCCGGTGGGCGAGGTGTCGGTCGCGTCCTTTGGAGCTGATTCGTTTGCGACATCACCGGCCGCACGGGGCGTGGCACGGGTCGCGACCACAGTCGACGGCCGGAAAGCGCGTTGATTCGTTCACGACATCAGCTCCATAGGAGCCATCCACCCCCTCAGCCGCTGCCAGACCACCCCCAGCCGCACCGCACCGCACTGCCGCAGCCGCAGCCGCAGCCGCAGCCGCAGCCGCATCGTGCAGCCGTCGCCACACCGTCACCGCCACGGCCGCCCCGCCAACTCGTGGCACGTCCCCACCTGTCCCGCCCCTCTGCTGGCCTCGCCGCCGGCCAGCACCCCTTCGCCGTGACAGGGGGCTGCGCGCGGGCCGGTGCCAGCTGCCGCGACCGCCTGTTACTCCACCGTCCAGGTGATGGCGGGAGGCTGGACCCGGGCGCACACCGGCTCCCCGGTCGCGTCCGTCAGCCCCAGTCTGCCGACCAGGAGCCCGCCGTCGTCGTGTGCGGCGCGCAGCAGCGCGGTCGGGACGTCGGTGAACATCAGCTTCGCTCGTCGGAACATCGCGAACCTGTCCTCGGTCACCGTGCCCCAGCTCAGGTACAGAAACCGCGCTCCGGGACGGCCGTGCACGAACGGCCCTCCGACGTCCAGCATCCCGTCGACCTCCCGGCTGGACACCTCGACGGTCCAGGTGGCGGTGATCGCGTCGGCCGGCACGCGATCGATCACCTCGGTTTTGCGCTGGACCCCTACGTGCACGTTGCCGAGCCGCAGCGCGTCGGCGCCCGCGCCACCGCGCCGACCCGGGAGGTCGCTGCCCTCGATTCGAACGCGCACGGCGCCTCCGGTTTCTCCCACGTCGACCGCCTGCTGCGCCGACGGATGGCGCACCCATCCCCGGGTGGCCGCTAGACGATCGTAAAAAGGCGGTCAGCCGGATGCACGACGGCAGCCAGCGCCGCGCCCGGCACGAGAGCCGGATCGACCGGTCGGATCGATTCCGCCTCGAACGTAGCGAATCCGGGTCCGCTGATCCGCAGGCGCAGTTCCAGTGCGGGCTCCTCGCCGCCCGGCTGGTTCGTCACCGCGAGAATCTCCGCCGTCGCCGCGACACCGCCGCTGGACAGCCGACGGGCGTCGCGGCGTGAACGGGTGACCAGCCGCAACCCGAGGACGCCGAAGCCGACTCCGATGATCGTCGCGAGGATGCCGCCGGCGAGAAGGCCCCAGAACTCGGCGGACGACCGCGGTGGCGCCGGCGTCACGGCGACGGCGAGCAGGATCGGGCCGGGCAGGCAGATGGCCAGGAACACCAGTCGGAAGAGCAACGCGCCGACTGGACCGACCCGCGCCTGCGCCTCCCGTGGTGCACTGATCACCCTCGAACTGTAGTCCGGCGCCCACCGGACCATCTTCGGGTGATCCGCGCGCGGCACCACGGCCGTGCCCCGACCCGCGGCCCGGTTCAGGGCCGGGTCGCCTGAGCGGAATCGGCCGACTCCGGAGGTTGCTCGCCGGTGGCATCATCGCCTCATGAACGTTCGTCGTCTGGCGGCCATCGACATGTACGGCAGCCGGGGCACCACCCGCCGACGGCGGATCATCCTGGCCGAGTTCCTCGTCGGTGTGGTCGCCATGGTGGCGTGGGGCAGTTGGCTGTTGGCGTCCTCCGACGACCTCGGCGCCCGGGTGTTCGGCCTGTGGCTCGTCGGGGCGGGCCTCAACTACGCTCCGCTGTCCGCGTACGCCATCATGCTGACGCGGCGCGGCGCCCTCGACGCCGAGTTGACCGGCGCCGACACGGACCGGGAGCTCCGCCGCTACACCGTCCTTCAGCTGTGGGTCTTCGTGCCGCTGTCGCTCGTCGTCTTCGCCATCCGCGACGTACTGGCCCGACGCGGAGCGCGGACGACCTGACGGACGGTCCGGGTCGCCGTCAGCGGCGCGGGCGGGTGCCGCGGCCGCCGACGGCTTCCCGGTACGCGCGTTGCTGCTCCCGGTGCCGTTCTTCCCAGGGCCGGACGGACCTCGCGGCGAGGCACCAGCCGGCCCAGACGCAGCCGCCCGCGACGAGCAGCAGGAAGAACGCGGCCACCACCTCGTCGAACGAGGGCAGGGCCCCGGCGATGCCGAGGGAACGCTCCAATTGCCGGTGGTCGCGGAAGTCGAGGTAGTCGCTCGCCATAGCTCCGCCCACGACGACGAGCACCGGGAAGGCGATCAACTGCAGCAGCAGGCCGTACCGGGATCGGTCGATCCAGGCGGCGGGCGAGGCCGGCGCCGGCGCGTACGCCCCGCCGAGCCGGAACGCGGCCGGGACGAGCACGATCGCGGCGGCGAGCCCGCCCGCCACGAGCTGGGCGCTCAGGATGCCCGCGACCCCCGGATGGGTCCAGCCCAGGGCCAGCCAGGTGAGAAGGACAAAGAGGCCCGTCCACCCGACGACGAACGTCAGCGCCCGACCCACGGCTGCCGCCCGAGCGGCCAGGCTGACCCGCTGCGCCTCGGCGGCCTGCAACGCGTCGATCTGCCGCTGTACGTTGCGGCGTTTCTCGGCGGCCGCCCGCTCGCGCTCCGCCTCCCGCCGGGCCGACTCATCGGCTTGCCGCCGGGCGGCCTCCGCGTCCCGTCGCGCCTGCTCCTCAGCTAGCCGCGCGGCCTCCGCCTTCCGTCGCGCCTGCTCTTCGACGCGTCGGGCGGCCTCCGCCTCGCGTCGGGTCCGCTCGTCGGCCCGTCGGGCGGCGTCCGCTTTCCGCCGGGCGGCCTCCGCCTTTCGCCGGGCCCTCTCGGCGGGGCCGACGAACGGCGGCAGCGGGTGGGGGCGGGTGCGTTCCCGCAGCGGGTGCCGCGGTGGCAGGTCGGCCGGGACCCGCCACCCGAGGTCGGTGCCGAGCACCACCCGCATCTCACCGACCAGTCGGTCGGGCAGGAGCGTCGCGACACCCGAGGCGTTGCGCCGGGCGTCGAGGCCGTCGACCACGAGCACCAACCGTTCGCCCCGCTGTTCGCATGCCCGGGCGGCCTCGGTGTACCGGCTCAACAGGTGCGCCTCCCCAGTGGCCCTGGTGAGATGACCCGGCATGGACCCGTCGGTCAGCTCGACCAACTGCTCCAGCACCACGTCGACGAACGCGTCGCGGGTGTCCTGTTCGGCGCGGCGGGCGATGGCGAAGAACGACACGACCCGTACGCCCGGGGGCGGGTGGAGCACGAACCAGGACAGCAGCGCGGTCATCCCGGCGCCCGGCTCGGCCTCCCACCGCTGGTACGCGCCCGGCCCGTCAGCCGTGCAGAAGGCCGCGAGCCGCGCCAGCTCGGCATCCCGGTCGAGCAGCTCGGCCGGGGTGATCCGCTGCACCTCCGCCAGGTACGCCGATCGCACGATCGGGCCGAAGTTGATGTATTGGAGGCTGTTGTCGCCGAACTGCACGCCCCGGGCGTGGCGGGCGTCGATGCCGCGCGACCGGTTGTCCTCCGGCTGCCCGCTGTCGCCCATCCGCCCGGCTGCCTCAGTTGAAGGTGATGTGCTGGATGCTGGCGCTGCCGAACTGGACGCCCTGTGCCCCGCGCGCGTCGACCGGCCCGATCTCGGTGCGGGCAGCGGGCGCCTCGGCGCGCGCCAACAGGTCCCGCGCGAGGCGGAGGATCTGCTCGTCCCGGTCGACGCCCGCTCGGGTGAGTTCGTCGGCGAGGCGTATCTGCCAGACGTCCGATTCGGTGCCCTCGGCCTCCAACGACCGCAGCGCCTCCTGGCCGTCGCCCGTCAGCCGGCGGCGGACCAGGCTGCGGAAGCTCTCGGCGGCGTCGCGGACCGCGACGCTGGTCGCGTCGGTGACGCCAGTCGACACACCGAGCGCCAGCGCGGAGAGAAGCAGTTCCACACCGTCCACGAGCACCTCCGTCAGCGACGCCAGCAACGTGCCCCTATTGCACCATCCGGACACCGCGCGTGGGCACCCACGCCGACGCCCCGCGCCGGGTGGTGGGTGCGGCGGCGATCGTCCACGCAGGTGGCGGGCGGGCACGCCACCTGGTGTCCGGATGACGACAGGCCCGGTGAGGTCACCATCGCGGCGATGGCGCGACCGGAACAGCCACCGCCGCGGGAGGCCCTAGGGTGCAGGCATGGTTGACAGTCGTCAGGTGCTGCGCTTCCGTGTCCGGGCCCAGCAGCTCGACAGGGCTGAGGGCACGCTCGCCGACACCGCCGTCCTGGCCATCGGTGTGCAGAACACCGGCCCCGACGGCGCCCGGTGGGCGTTGGCCGCGCGCGGGGTCGACGTGACCGCGTTGTCCGACGAGCACGTGGTCCTGCTGTGGACGGTGCGCGGCGCCCCGCACCTCTACCGGCGGGCCGACGTGGGGCGCGTGGTGGCAGCGCTCGAACCGTTCTCCGATGCCGACGCGGGCAAGCGCATCTACGACGCCGCCAAGCCGTTGAAGGCGGCCGGCATCGCCAACCTCGCGGCCCTGGACGAGGTGGCAACCCGCATGCGGGCCATCGTCACCAGGCCGACGGTCAAGGGTGACGTGTCCGGCCGCTTGGCCGCGATGCTGCCCGAGCCGTATCAGCGGTTCTGCCGGCCGTGCGACGCCACACACATCTACGAGATGCCGTTCCGGCTCGCCGCCGTGCGCGCGGGGCTGGAGTTGGAGCTCGACACGTCACCACCGGTCCTGCGACGCATCACCGGGTTCCGCAGGGCGGCCAGCGCGGGCGACCGCTTCGACCTCGTCCGCGCCTACCTTCGCCTGCTCGGCCCGGCCACCCCGAAACACGTGGCCGACTATCTCGACGCCCCGGTCAAGGACGTGAAGGCCCGCTGGCCCGACGACGTGATCGAGGTGACTGTCGACGGGGAGGCGCGCTCGCTGCTGGCCGCCGACGCGGAGGCGCTGGACTCGGCCGACGCCGTGGGCACCCACCTCCTCGGCCCGTTCGATCTGTTCCTCCAGGCCAAGGACCGGGCGACCCTGGTGCCGGCCGCCGCCCGCGCCAAGGAGCTGTGGCCGGTGCTGGGTCGCCCCGGCGCCGTCCTGGTCGACGGTGACCTCGTCGGCACCTGGCGTCCACGTAAGTCCGGCAGGACGTTCACGGTCGCGGTCCAGCCCTGGCAGCCGCTGTCGCGTACCGCGCGCGCGGCCGTCACCGCACAGGCCGAACGTCTTGCCGCCCACCGCGCCGTCTCCCTCACCGGCGTCGACTTCGGCAGTTAGGTCCCCGCGCGTCGAACGGGCTGAGAGACTGCGGAGACCCCTCGGCACTCGACTGCGGAACGCGCCGACGCCCGACGCGCGGAGAGGGGCGAGGATGCAACCGACCTGGCTCCTGGTGCTGGCCTGGGTCTCCCTCTCGGTCGGCGTCGTCAGCTGCGCGATCGTCATCACCGACACTTACCTTCGCGGGCACCGTCAGCCGGTCCGGGTCATGGAGATCGTCTGGTTGGTGACAGTCCTCTACATCGGCCCGGCGGCCGTGCGCCTCTACTGGAACTGGGGTAGGCCCGAGGCGTTCTCCCGCCGGCGGCGCGAGGACCAGCCCCGCAGTCCGCACCGGGGCATCGTCGTCACCCAGGTGTCGCGCTGCGGCGCCCACTGCGCCCTCGGTTTCGTCGTCGCCGAGGTGGTCCTGTACCTGATGAGATCCGACCCGGCCCACGAGACCCTGTGGGTCGACTACGCCGGGGACTACCTGGCGGCGGTGGTGATAGCGGTGCTCTTCCGGTACGTCGGCGCGCCCGGTCGCAGCGGCACGAAGGTCTGGCACGCGCTGTCCACGGTCGCCCGGGTCGAACTGCTGACCATCACCGCGTTCGAGCTGGCGCTGTTCGGGTGGCTGACGCTCGCGCACCGCGTGGTCTTTCCGGAGCCACCCCTGCGACCCGACAGCCCGATCTTCTGGTTCGCCGGCCAGTTGGGGCTGATCGCCGGCTTCGTCGCGGCGTGGCCCACCGCCTCCTGGCAGCTCGGTCGGGGGCTGAGAATCGAACGGCGCCTCTCCCACGACTGACCGCGACCCGACGGCGAGTGGATCGTGGCGGCTGGGTGAAATTCGGTGGCCAGGAGGCCGTTGGCGGTCTAGCGTGCCCGCCGTGCTCCCCAACGAAAAGATCATCGGACAGGCCCTGGACCGGATCGAGGCAGGGTACGTCTTTCCGGACCGGGTCGCGGACATCGACGCCGCGATCCGGCGCCATCTCGCGGCGGGCGACTACGACGACCTGGACGGGCCGGCGCTCTGCGAGACGGTGACCGTTCACCTCCAGCAGGCCTGCCCGGACAGGCATCTGCGGCTGCTGTGGTCGGACCGGCCGCAGTCACTGGATCCGGCGGACGAGGACGGGGGGCAGGCCGCGTTCCGCGCGCTGCTGCGCGCGGAGAACCAGGGGATCCGCCGCGTCGAGCACCTGGACGGGAACGTCGGGCTCGTCGACGTGCGGCGCATCGCGTACGCCGACGACGGCGCCGCCGCGATCGGCGCGGCCATGCAGCTCGTCGCCCTCAGCTCCGCGCTCATCCTGGACCTGCGCGCCTGCTCCGGCGGAACACCGGAGGGCGCCGCGATGTGGTGCAGCTACTTCTTCCGCGACGACCAGGTGCACCTCAACGACTTCTACGAGCGGTCCACCGGCGCCACGCGCCAGTTCTGGACGACCGCGCACCTTCCCGCGCCGCGCTACGCGGAGCGTCCGGTCCATGTGCTCACCAGCGCGATGACGTTCTCCGGGGGCGAGGACGTGGCGTACACCCTGCAGGCGCACGGCCGTGCTGTCGTCGTCGGTGAGACGACGCGTGGCGGCGCGCATCCGACGGCCCGCCACCCCGTCACCGAACACATCCTCGTGACCGTGCCGACCGCCCGGACCATCAACAGCGTCACCGGCACCAACTGGGAGGGCGTCGGAGTGGTGCCCGACGTGCCCGTCCCGGCGGACCAAGCGCTCGACACGGCACTCAAGGCCATCGCGGGCGCCTAGCCGGATCAGGCGGCACAATGGACACATGCTGGCCCTCGGCGCGGTCCACACCGGTATTGTGCAGCATTCCGGTGCGCTGCCGCTCGACCGTGCGGCCGAACTGCTCGACCTCGTCGAGGGCGCCGCCGTGGTGTCGGTCCGCCGCCCGATGGCCTGCACGACCTCACCCGAGATGCTCACCGGCGTCGACTGTGACGCGCCCAGCAGCACCGGACGTCGCGTACGGGTCGTCGGCACGGTCATCGGCCGGGTGAGCGTCACCGGTGGCCGCATCGCGCAGTCCTCGGTGGATACCCGGCTGCAACGGGCCGCGATCAGCACTCGCCTGCCGTGGCAGATCTACCTCGGCCGGCCCGGGCAGCTGGACGCGATCGGCAAGGTGAGCGCGCCCGCCGTGGTCGACGGGTACCTGCGTGGCGGCGCTGGCCGCCCCGAGGTCCCGCACACGAGCCTCGACCTGGACGCCGTGGCCATGCAGCTGCTCGACCGGGTGCAGCGTGGCGACCTGCTGGACCGGCGGCCACCGCTGCGGGCTCCGCGTACGACCCTGCGCTGGTCGATCATGGTGGACGACCGGTCATCGGTGGACGACCGGGCGAGCTTCACGGTCGGGGCCGGACAGGCGCGCACCCTCGAGGTGACGCTGAGCCGGCATGACCTGGCCGCCGCCCGACTCCTCTGCGAGGACCTGGCGCTGCACGACTGGCTGGTGACCACTGTGTCATCGGTGGTGGACGACCTCGCCGCCACCTCGTGGCCAACGCCGGTCCGGGTCCGGCGGCTCAACCTGCTCGTCGAACACCTCACGCGCCTGTGGATGCCCGGCGCCCGAGTGCCTGGTTCGATGAGTGCCCTGGCGCAGGAGCTGGACCGGCAGGCGGGCCTCACCCGCCAGTGGACGGCCTGCGTGCAGTGGATCCGCGACCAGCTCGCCGCTGCCACCGCCGTTCAGTCGTTGACGAAGATGTAGGCGATCCGATCAACGATCCGCTGCGGCAGCTCGATGTCCTCCGCCGCGCTCCGGTGCCGCAGTTCGTTCAGGAGGCCAGTGTCCACGGCGATCTGGCTCAGGATGGTCCGCACCGCGTGCTCCACCGGCAGCAACGGCGAGCGGAGCACCGAGCACGTCTGATAGGCGGTGAACGCCTCGGCGTCGGGGTTGAGCTGCAGAACCGGTGGCATCGTGGTCCAGTCGGGCGGCAGCGTCGCGGCCGGATCGAACCGCTGCGGACGGGCCACCACGGCGCCGTGACGGCGGAGCAGCCCAAGCCGCACCAACTGCCAGACCGAGGCCAACAGGGCGCACGACCACGTCGGCACTCCGGCGTCCTGCGACCACAGCTCGACGTCGACGAAGATGCTGTGCCGGGGGGCGGTGCTCTCCACGGGCGGCGCCCAGGGCACGGGCGGGCGCATGGCTGGCCGGATCTCGTCCGGAGAGCGCCGTCCGTTGCAGAGCCAGCCTGATTCGGTGGTGAGCGAGCCGGCACCGGTGACCCGGGAAGCCGGGTCGGGCACCAGGCGGTCGGCGACGAGCCGGGCGAGCCTGACCCCGTCCGCCTCGGCGCACGCAGATTCGCGAGCGAGGTAGTCGATGACGACTCCCGTCTGCTCGCAGGCGACGTTCAGCTGCTTGATCACCTCGTCCGGCGGCGGGATCTCGTTCGCGTAGTCGTCGACGAGGATGCAGGTGCTCACGCGGGGTCGGACACGGGGTGGCAACCGGCGGCGGCAGGATTCGCCTGCCGCCCGGAGCCACGGCTCGCTCCGAGCGAGATGCCGCAGCATCTCGCCGTCGCCGGGCACGAAACCTTCCGCGTAGAGATGACCCACCTCAACGGACAGGTGCGAGAGCGGAACGGATTCCGTACGCCGCCCGGCCGTCGCCTCGGCGAACGTGACCTCCACACCCATCATCCGGCCTCCTCGCCCTCGACCACGATCGTCAGGAGCCGCTCGAAGGAGGCGACCGTGCCGGCTCCGGCGATCTTCTGCTCGTGCTGGTCGTCGTCGCAGATCAGCTGCTCACGCCCGTGCAGCAGCGCATCGAACGGCACAGTCGTCCGATCGGCTCCCATGCCGCCGGCGAGCCTTGTCAGATCACGGTCACAGGCCCGCAGGAACTCCGTCTGCACCTGGCCGAGCGTCGCCCCCTCGGCGTACGGATCGATCACCCCGGTCCGTACGAAGTGCAGACCCTCCTCGAAGGCCTCGGCGTCGTGGCCGCGCTGGCGAGCCACCTTGAGCAGGCCGCGATCGTCGTGGACAAGGCCGGCGGCCGCCGTCACATGGTCGCGGGTCCACTTGTGGAACACGAGCCACCGCGATGGGACCTTCCGGACTACCGGCATCGCCGTGGCGGCCAGGGCCATGTCGACGGCGAAGGAGCGGCCTGCACTCAGATCGACGATCACGACCTGGAACTCCTCCGCCAGATGCAGGAGCAGTTTGGCGCACCGCTCGTCGATCGTGGGCGTGGTGACGAATTCCGAGCCGTTGCGGTCACCGGGGAACAGGACGAGCTGACCGGCGCCCGGCGGTCGACGGCGCAGGGCCGGGTGATCCGATCCGGCCCACACGTCGACGCGGTCGGGTGCACTGGTCTCGGCGAGCAGGTACGACTGCGTCCCCCCACGCGACGTGCCGCCCGCGACAGCGGACACGGCGAAGACAGTGCCGGCAGTCGGCGACGCGAAGCTGAAATCGAGGTAGCACGTGTCCCGCCCGGTCAGGGCGCTGCGATAGGCCACGTTGGCGCCGACCACCGAGCGGCCGGCCCCGCCCTTGCCGGAGGTTGCGAAGATGAACACAGCCACCCCCTTCCCCGGCACAGGCTAACCCGGCCACACAGTCCCAATGACAGTGGTAAATGTCTGCTCCCGCGAATTGCACGAAGTCCGCGGCCTTCGGGCTACGACTGCGCCGGGTCGTGGTTGTCTGGAGCGGACCGGCGCCCTGGAGGCCGAGGTGTACGAGGTGCAGCCAATGCCGACCCGCAACAACGACGTCGACTGGAACACGTTCCAGCCACGCGCCTATCACGCGCACAACTACCGTTCGGTGCGTCCCGACGACCTTCAGATCGTCCGTGCCACCAGAGACTTCTTCGCCACGGCGAACCTGCCCTCGCATCCCGCCCGCGGCCTCGACGTGGGTGCCGGCGCCAACCTCTATCCCGCCTTCGCCATGATGCCTCTCTGCGAACACGTCGACCTCGTCGAACACTCGCCGGCCAACGTCCGGTGGCTGCGGTCCCGGCAGAGTCGATGGCGGCGCTTCGATCACGGGTGGGACGAGTTCTGGCAGCTCTACGCGGAGCGGGACCGCTACGCCGCGGCGATGCGCGGCCGTCGCCCGCTCGCGGAGTTCCGGGCCAAAGCCACGGTCACGCAGGGCAGCATCTTCGACCTGCCACAGCAGCGATGGGACATCGGCACCATGTTCTTCGTGGCTTGCTCCCTGTCGGCCGACCGTGACGAGTTCGACCGGGCCGTACGCTGCTTCACCCGTGCTCTGCGGCCCGACGCGCCGTTCGCGACGGCCTTCATGACCGGCTCCGACGGTTACGACGTCGATGGCGTGCGCTTCCCGGCAGTTCCGGTCGACGCGGTGATCGTCGAGCAGACGCTGCAGCCGCTGGCCACCGACGTCAAGGTGGTCCCGATCGACTCCGAGCACCCGTTGCGCCCGAACGTCGGCATGGTCCTCGCGCTCGGGCATTCACGGGGCGCCTCGACAAAGAGCTAGCGCCCCTTCCGGAGCCCCGGGAGCGCACGCGGCGCGAACGCCATCACCGTGCCGCCGGAGGCGCGGCCGTCGGTCGAGAGTTTCGCCGCCGACCGCCTGCACCTATTGCGGCCGTTCTTCCTCGTCGATGGGGTAGGCCGCGGCCCACAGCGCACGGAAGACCTGCACGCGTTCCATCACCCGGGGCGTGCGCAGCACCAGGCGCGTCTCCGCGATGACCGGCATGGCGTCGTTGACCAGCGAGGACGCCGGGGTGGTCTCGTAGGACAGCACCCCGTCGAAGACGATGAAGTCGACGACCTGCGGCCGCAGCACCGGCGGGGTCCGTTCCCGGTCGAGCACCCGCACCTGAATGCCGAACTCCTCCTGCTGCCGGCAGGCGCGCTGCATGTCGGGATGCGCCAGGTCCCTGCGGTCGTCCACGATGAAGATCCGCCGGATGCGGGCCTCGTTCTCCTCGACCGCCTGCCGTTGCGCATCCAGATAGCGCTGGCCGAACTCGCTGCGCCACAGCCCCCCGTCCACCGAGGCGAGGCTGATCGCGTCGATCGACTCGCACACGTGCCGGGTCAGCCCCAGCAGCCAGTCCCGGTCCTCGCCGTAATAGGTGACGTCGCCGCCCTCGGCCATCTCCTTGATGAAGTCGGACATGTCGCGGATCTGAGTACGCACGAAATTGTAGATCAGCGGAGGCGAATCGGGGCTGATCTCGGTCGAGTGCTGCACGAACTGAGTCACCAGGTCGGTCTGCACGGCCGACGCCTCGATCGACCCAAACAATCGGGTCGCGTCATTGATCTTCGCGAACGCGTCCCCGACCAGCCTCTCCATGCGCACCTGGCCACTGCGTGAGGAGGCCTCCACGACGGCCAGCCGCTGCTCGAAGTCCACGAGAAAACGCACCAGTAGCGTGATTCCGCCGATGAGAATGGACAGAGTAATGCTCGTCGTCACCGGCTGCTTCAACGCATTGGTGATCAGAAAGGTGGCAGCACCCGTCGCGGCGGTGACGGCCATCTTGCGTGTCACGCTGGACGGCGCGGCAACCACGGTCACGGCCTCCTCGCTCGGGGTGCCAACGCCCGCCCGAGAGCCCCGTCGTCCCTGCTCGTCCGCCGCCATACCCCAAATTGCAGCGCATTACTTGAGGGAGGGCAAGCACTCGCTTGGCGAGCAGTCGTCCCCACGTTCATCCCTCACCGCAGGTCCGGAGAATCGATCTCCACATTCTCGGACGGCCGTTTCCGGCCGTCGGTCGCTTGATCGAGTTGCGACGAGCGGCTTCACCAGCGCAGGACCAGTGATCAACGCCACCGTGCCGGCCAAATCGCCGAGACGTGATTATGTCGGCGAATGCGCCTGTTATAGGTCGCCCGCCAACCGCACCACCGCCACCTCGATCGATCGGTCCGAGTAAGACTTCCGACAGATTCGGGCGAGGATGCGACACGCTTCGGCAGCGCAGAAGGCCTGTCCCGCCCATTCCCGTGCGACCAGCCGCTGTCATGAGCTCGGAAATCGTTCGGATCGGCGACAGGGTCGCGGTTCTGCGTATCGAACCTCAGCCGCGCTTGTGCTCTCTACCCGACGTCTACGGTGGCGCGCTCCCGCACGGCGGCGCGCTGCCGCCGGACGTCACGCAGGCCTACGTAGGCGACCGCGCCGGCGGCCAGGTACAGCAGGGCCTGCACGTTGAGCACGAGTACGACGCTGAGCACGTCGCCGAGCAGACCGGCGCCCGCCATGCCCAGCCCCTGCGACGCGTTGAAGATCGCGTAGTAGACGCCGAAGGCCCGGCCCAGCTCGGTGTCGGGCACGCTCTGCTGGATCTGCGCGAACGCTCCGCTGGCGTACGCGACGCCAGGCGCACCGACCAGGATGAACAACCCGACGTACCACTCCGGTTGACGGGTGACCGCCGGTCCGTTCCAGATGACCAGGCTGATCAGGGCGAAGGTGGTCGCCCCGAGGCTCATCAGCAGTCGGGGGCTGAGCCGGGCGCCCAGCATGCCGACGATGAGCCCACCCGCCACCCCTCCAATCGCCTGGACGCCCCGCAGCACACCGGTGAGGGTGCCGTCGGCGTGCAGCGCGCGGCTGACGAAGACCACGAAGAGCACCACGAACAGGCCCTGTGCGATGCCGCCCAGTGCCACACTCACGATCGTCATGCGTACCGAGCGGTTGCGCAGCATCGCCGTGAGGCCGTGTCGCCAGGCGGTGAGGAACGAAGACGTACGGTCCGGGGTCGTCGACTCCGCGACTGCGTGGTGGGCGGCGCGGCGGCCGGCGGAGATCAGGGCTGCCGTGATCACGAAGGCCACGGTGGCGCCGACGGCCAGATAGCGGGTTCCGTCGCGGGTGATCGCGAACCCGCCGAGCGAGCCTCCGATGAGCCGGCCCACGCTCATGTTGAGCGCTATCACGCTGTTGGCGCGCACCAGGTGGGCGGGCTCGACGAGGCGTGGCAGCACGGCGTTGCGGGCGGAGTCGAACGTCTGCGTCAGTACCGCCTGGGCCCCGGCGACAAGGGAGACGACCCACAGGTGGTGGTCGGGTTGGCCGAGCAGCGGGATCACCACCGTGGCCTGGAGCACGGCGACGCCGCTCATCAGCCGGAACCGGTCGTAACGATCGGCGAGAGCGCCGGCGAACGATCCCAGCGTGATGCCGCACAGCAGCTCGACGAGAAAGACGGCGGAGGTGGTGAGCGCCGAACCGGTCACCCCGAACACGTAGATCGGCAGCCCGGTGAGCAGCAGCCAGCTCGCCACGCTGGAGAAGAGCCCGGCAGCCCAGATCAGGGCGAATCCGCGGTGTCGCAGCAGCGTCACCATCAGATGAACTCCGGTGTGGCGTACGCCTGAAGGTTGAGGCTGACCGGCCGGGCATCGCTCGGGGGCGCGTTTCGCAAGGGGCGCAGGTACGGCCGGATGACGGCGTCCAGGGTCAGCGTGAGGTGTCGCAACTCCTCCGGAGTGAGCGAGAGCGTGTAGCTGTGGAACGTGGCGCTCTCCCGCCACTCGTCGGCCAGTTTGTGCTGCTGATGTTGGTAGCGCTGCAACGATCGGAACCCCTCGTCGAGCTCCAGGGCGGTCAGCGCATCGATGATCTGCTGCCCCTCGGCGTCATCGGGATCCGGGACGAGTTCGAGCCCGGTGGCGGCGGCGCGCCACGGTCGGTCACGCCGGTTGGCGCCCTCGGCGGGGGCCCGTTCGATGAGGCCGTGGCGGGCCAGTTGACGCAGGTGGTAGCTGCAGTTCGAGCCGGTGTCGTCCAGGGCCTCGGCGCACTGCGCGGCGGTTCTCGGGCCGCCGGCCAGCAGGTAGCGCAGCAGCCGCAGGCGCAACGGGTGCGCGAGCGCCCGCAGCTTTGTCGCGTCCTGGACGCGCACCCGACGTTCCGGCTCGTTCCGCTCCATCAGCACTCCCTAGTGAAAGACTCCTTTCGGTTATACGTCCTGGGAGCGGATTTACGCAAGAAGTCTTTCGCATCAAACGAGACGGGACCTCTCCCTGGCCACCGCGGTCCCGTGCTCCTGATCGGCGACGAGAGATCAACTCGGGTTCCCTGAAGGCGGGGGGTCCGCCGAGCCGGGACACCCCGACTTCCATGAAGGCGAGTGGATCACGTGCCAGCTCACCCCTCCCGCCCGCCGCACCCCGCCACTCATCTTCGCCAGCGGGAGCTGAATCTCAAGAAAGTTAAGTTCATACTCTTTGAATCTCAACATTCTTAAGATACAACTTTAGGCATGACAGAGCAGGCGATGGACTGGCAGGAACTCACCAGCCTGACGCGAGGGCAGCCCTTCGTCGTCGAGCGGGTGCGCCTGACGAGCAACGGCGTCGCGATCGAGGGCGAGTTCGAGCCACCCCAACTGGCTCAGCTCAGCGTCGAGGATCAGGTTTTCGTCACGGCGTTCGTGCGCTGCCACGGTTCGATCAAGGAGATGGAACGCATCTTCGGGGTGAGCTACCCGACGATCAAGTCACGGCTCAATCGGATCACGCAGATGCTCGACTTCGTCGAGACCGACCCGGCGCCGTCGCGGGCCGACATCATCGACCGGTTGCGCCGCGGTGAGATCACCGCCCAGCAGGCGCTGGCCGAGCTGGAAGGCCGGCCGTGATGCCGCAACTGGTGACCGTCAGGGTCAACCGCCCGGACCGCCGACCCATCCGCTTCTGGGTTCCGGTGCTCCCGGTGGCGCTCCTGCTCTTCCCGGTCGTGGTCCTGGTCGTGCTGGCGGCGATCGTGGCCTGCCTGATGTTCCGCATCGGTGCGGTGCGGGCGCTCGGCGCCGGTTGGCGCGTCATCGCCGCGCTGCCCGGCGCCCGCTTCGACATCGAGCAGGGCCGCACGGCCGTGCTCGTGGCCATCCGATAGGAGAGGTTCGAATGACCGAACAGCGCAAGGACATCCTCGACATGCTGGCCGCCGGCAAGATCACCGCGGAGGAGGCGGAGCAGCTCATCGCCGCACTCGAACGGGATCAGGCACCGGCGGCGGCAGGTCTCGACGCCCGGCCGAAGGGCAAGGTGAAGTACCTGCGGGTGGTGGTGGACGCCACCGACAACGGCGAGCCCTCGCGGGTCAACGTCCGGGTGCCACTGCAACTGCTGCGGGCCGGCGTACGGCTGGCGGCGCTGGTCCCGCCGCAGGCCCTGGTCAAGGCCAACGCGTCACTCAGCGACTCGGGCATGCCGATCGACCTGACGCAGCTCAAGCCCGAGCAGTTGGAGGCGCTCGTGGAGCACCTCGACGAGATGACCGTGGAGGTGGATTCACCCGATGCCACCGTGCGGGTCTTCTGCGAGTAGGCGCCGTCTGATGGGACGGCCCCTCGAGAGGGTGCGGGAACACCCTCCCGAGGTCTGCGCTTGCCGCAGCAGAGCACAGGTGAACTGCCAACCTGAAGCTTAGCCACTCACTAGCAGACCAGCGGAGGGACCACTCGGACGGGTGGTCCCTCCGCGCCGTCCACGTGTTCCTTCGCCCATGGCGGACATGCTGAGGCGATGCCGTCTCCGAGGATGGTTGCCGGGTCAGCCAGGCGATCTCGATCGGCGGTTGGAAAGCTGAGCCGCCGTAACGGAAAACCACCCCCTGACGCACCCGAACGACCTCGAACAACCAGGCCTTCACCTGCGGCGTGGACTGGGCAGCGCCGTTCGGCCGCGACGGGCCTCTCCCGGGCCGGCCACGGCCCTGTAACCCCTGTCGGCTGCGACAGATCGGGCATGACGAAGCGTCCGGACCGACTTGCCGACGTACGCGGCCGATGATCGGATGCCGTCATGAGGGCCTGCCGGGAATTCTCGACGCGCTATCGGGCTGCCGACGGCAGTGAGCTGCCCCTGCTGGTCTTCGAGCCGGGCGACGACACCCCGCCGCGCGCCGGCGTCGTCCTCTTCCACGGCGGTGCCCTGCGCGGCGGATCGCCCGACGGGCTCGTCCCGCACTGCCGGGCACTGGCGTCGCGGGGAATTCTCGCGGTGTCGGCCGGGTACCGGCTGTTCGGCCGTGGCGCTGCCAGCATCGACGACTGCCTCGCGGACGTGCGACGCGCGGTCGAGCAGTTCGGCCGGCTGGCGGCGTCGCGTGGGCTCGCAACGCCGCAGCTAGCCTCGGGCGGCAGCTCGGCGGGCGCTCACCTCGCGCTTCTCACGGCGCTGACCCCGGAGTCCACCACGACACCGCAGCTCGCGGCCCTTGTGGCCCTCAATCCGGCGGGGCTACACCTGCGCGCCATGGAGCCCGAGGCGCAACGTCGCCTCGAGAAGCAGATCGGTGTCGCCGCAGGCAGACTCATCGACTATTCGCTGATCGAGCTGGTGCGGCCGGGGAATCCGCCGACGCAGATCCACCACGGCACCCGCGACGAGGTCGAGCCGCTCGGCTCGGTGCGGCAGTTTCGGGACGCGATGGTCCGCTCCGGCAACGAGTGCACGCTCCTTGAGTACGAACACGCCGAACACGGATTCCACTACCCCGGCAACAGCACGCACTTCGACGACGTCATCGACACCACGGCGGTGTTCCTCCTCGACCGGACGGGTTGGCGAGGCGCCCTCTAGAGACAGATCTCCGTGTCGGGCGTGGCGACCGACAGTTCGATGTAGAGGTTCGCTCCCGGTGAGGGATCCGGTTCGGAATGCATCCCCGGCTCGTCAGCCCTTGGCCTGGCTGCGACGGGCCCGCCGACGGGGGGTGTTGTCGTCGCCGCCGGCAAGCCGGGTGAAGGTGAGCATGTTCGCCAGCGCCACGACGATGATCGCGAGGCCGACCTGGATCGCGAGCACTACCCAGTCCCAGCGCAGCACCCACACTCGCGCGCCGGCGCCGTCGTCGACATGCAGCGCCCTGGCGACCACGGTGCCCAGCACCGCCGAGCCGACGCCGATGACGAACGTGGCGAAGAGGCCGATCCGCTGCCTGCCCGGCAGGATGAGTCGGCCGAGCAGGCCGACGAGCGCACCGATGAGCACCGCGCCGAGATAACCGGTTACCAGCATTGCCGTCTCTCCCCTCCAGCAGTGCCGAGGTACATGCCCGATTCGCACGGTCCCGGAAACCCGCCCTGGCCGACACCGACCCCCGGGGATCACCGGTCCTTGCGCAGCAGGACTGTCACGGCCTCCCCGTCGGCCGTGCCGAAGGTGCCGTCGGTGGGATGCCCGAGCGCCGCGCCGAGGGTGCGGACGTGCAGGTCGACGACCGCCTCCACCAGGTCCGCCAGCACCGACACCGTGCCGCGGCCCCGTCGCCATCCCGCCAGGCACAGGCCGAGGCCGACGACCACCGCCGGCCACCACAGCAGGCCGAGCACCAGATACAGCAGGCCCCAGCCCACCCGTCGGGCGGCGGCGGCGAAGTCGGCCTGCGCGAGGGCGAGCGGGGCTCTGGTCTCCTCGGGCAGCAGCAGCCACAGTCGGGGCCAAGCGGCGGCCAGGTCCAGGCCGTAGCAGGCGCGCACCCGTACGGCCGTGGCGAGCATGCGGTCGCCGATCCACGTCGGCCGGTCCGGCTCGGTCAGCGCGATCCGGTCGCAGGCGCGGGCGAGCGCCTGGGTGTCCGGCAGCGGCCCGGTGGTGTCGTCGGCGGACCGCAACCGGCGTGCCTTGTCCCGCAGGGCGTTTTCGTAGCGGTCCATGGCGGCGTTCCACTGGCGTCGCCGCCGGCGGGTCAGGGCCTCGCCGGCCCGGCCCCAGTCCTGGGTCCACAGGGCCGTGATCAGGCGTTCCAGGCTCTGGGCGGCCAGCGCGGCGACGACGCTGCCCAGCACGACACCGAGCACGATCAGCAGCGCGGACCCGGTGCTTCGCGACGGCGACCCGAGGGCGAGTCGGTCCACCTCCTGCCGCAGCAGCCGCAGGTCCCACCAGTGGGCGTGGCCGAGCCGCACCGCCACGGCAGCCATCGCCACGAACACCAGACCGGGCAGCGCCAGGCCGGAGAGCCACCGCTCGGCCAGCTTGCCGCCGAGCGAGGCGATGACCGCGTTCACCGGTCCATCCGAAAGGTCGGCAGCGGGCAGTCCCACACCGCGCAGCGCGGCGGCGGCCCGGCGTCCGGCCGGGGAATCTCCACCCGGTCGCACAGGTCACCGGGGCACACCCGCACCACCTCCGGGCGGCGGCCGTGGATGCCGGCCAGCGGCAGGTAGCGGTCTCCCCGGACGGTCGTGTCGCCGCCGACCAGGCCGCCGAGGCGCATCAACTCGGTCACCTCGGCGAGCACCGCGTCCACGCCCTCATCGGACACCGACCGGTCGCGCAGCCGCGCCAGGGCCCGAGCCGGTTCCGGGCCGAGCAGGTCAGCCACCTGCGCGATGTCGGCGCAGACCCGGGCCAGCCGGGTGGCCCGGTCGTCGTCGAGCTGCCTGTCCGGCGCCGATTGACTCATCGGCTGATTATCTCCTGTCGATGTGGCGCGCGGCTGGCAGGCTGGGGGCAACCGCGACGGGGAGGTGCGCCGGTGGGTCGCTTCACGAGGGACGCCGTGGACCACTGGCGTCGTGCCGCGGCCGGCCGGCCGCGCGGCGACAGGCGGTGGGCCGAGGCCCAGGTGGAGCTGGGGGCCGCGCTGCTCGACCGCTACCACGCGGGCCAGGCGCGGCAGGACCTGATCGAGGCCACCGTCGTGCTGGAGGCCGCGATCCGCACGATGGCCGACTCCTTCCTGGCTGCGGATCTGGGTACGCCGCACGGTGTGCGCGCGCTTGCCACGTACACGGATGTGCTGCTGGCCCGAGCCCGCATCGAGAGTGAGCCGCAGCTCCTGGACATCGCGGAGCAGTATCTGCGGTTCGCCGAGGACGCCTCGGCCGACCTCGCCAACAGCGCGGTGCTGATGCTCAAGACCTGCCAGGTCCATCGGGTCCGGCACGACTTCGACGGTTCGGTCGACACGCTCTACCGGCTCACGGCCATCGCCAAGATGGCCGAGCAGTGGATCAGCGCGGAGCATCTGCCCGCGTTGCGGGGCATTCACGCCGAGGCGCTGTTGCGCGCCTACCAGCTCACCGGCGTGGAGGACTACGTCGACGAGGCGTTGGAGCTGGTGTCCTCGGTGGACGCCACCGGGCCCAACCAGGAGCAGATCGTTCTGCTGCGCGCCCGCTGCCTGCTGACTCGGGCGTCCGGGACTACCCACACGGCAGATGTCGAACGGGCCGTCGCGGTGCTGCGGGAGCACAACCCGCAGAGCGTCGACGCGCGTTTCCTGGCCGGGCAGACGTTACTCACCCTTGTCGACCGCACCGGCCGTGCCGAGCTGCTCCGCGAGGCCTGGGAGGAGTTCGCCGCCGCGCTGAGCACCGTCGGAGAGCGGCATCCGCACCATCGGACGGCGCTCGCCAGCCTCTCCACGGTCGGCATGAAGACGCACCAGCTGACCGGGGACATCTCCGCCCTGGAGACGGCGATCGGTCTGCTGCGCCGGGCGCTCGCGCTGTCCGTACGCGGGGAGCCCAACCACGCGTTGTACTCGGACCAGTTGGGCTACAGCCTGCGGCTGCTCTACGACGCCACCGGGGAGCCCGCCTATCTCCAGGAGGCGCTCGTCCTGCTGCGCCAGGCGCTGGACGCCCTGCCCGAGCGCGATCCGCACCGTGTCGAGACCGGGTTGTCCATCGCCCAGGCGTTGCGGGCGACCTACCTGCGTACCGGTGAGAAGGCGCTGCTGACCGAGGCCGCCGAGCGGGCGCGCGCCGCCGGGCGCATCGACTCCGGGGCCGTGCCGGTCCGGATCCAGGCGTTCGACAAGGCGGCCTACACGCTTACCGCGCTGGGCCGGTGGGAGGAGGCGACGGATGCCTTCGACGAGGCCATCACGTTGCTGCCCCGGCTGGCGTCGCGGGGGCGTACCCGACACGACCAGTACGCCGATCTCGGCTCGACGGCGGGGCTGGCGGCGACCGCCGCATCGTGCGCCATCGGCGCGGGGCAGCCGGAGCGTGCCCTGGAGCTGCTGGAGCGTGGCCGGGGCCTGCTGCTGCACCAGCGGTTGACGGCGGACGGCGAGTGGGCGGCGCTGCAACGCGTCGACGGGCGTCTGGCGGCGGACTTCCAGCGGATGCGCCAGGACTTCGAAGCGCCCGCCCCCGAAACGTCGCGGCCCACCACCTTCGGCCGGGACCGGGAGACCGAGTGGGCCGTGCTGCTGGCGACGATCCGCAAGCTGCCCGGTCTGGGCGATTTCCTGCGGGCGCCCAGCGCCCGACAGCTCCTCGACCAGGTCGACGGCACGGTGGTCGTGCCGATCGCGAGCGAGTTGCGCTGCGACGCGCTCATCCTGCGGGGGCATCGCGTGACGGTGCTGCCGCTGCCGGATCTGTCGCTCACCGACGCGATGACGCAGCTGCGGCTGCTCCAGGAGGCCACCACCACGGCGTACGACCCGGCGGCGGACGCCCGGAGCAGGCTGCGCGCCCAGTCGGCGCTCAGCGGCGTACTCGAATGGTTGTGGTCTGTCCTGGTCGGGCCGGTGCTGGACCGGGTCGACGCGCCCGGGGCGGCCGGCGAGCTGCCGCGCGTCTGGTGGTGCCCGGTCGGTCCGCTGGCCTTCTTTCCCCTGCACGCCGCGCAGGCCGGCGCCGGCCGGTCGGCGCTCGACCGGGTGGTCTCCTCCTACACCCCGACGGTGACCGCGCTCGCCCGCAAACGCACCGGAGCGCGCCAGTCCCGGCCGGACGCCCGGTCGTGCGTCGTGGCGATGCGCGCCACCCCGGGCGGCCCGGGGGCGCTGCCCAGCGCCGAACGTGAGGCCGCGTCGGCGGCGCGGGCGCTGCCCGGAGCGTGGGTCGGGCTGGACGCGGCGGCCACCCGGGAACAGGTCCTGGACCGGTTGGCCGACTCGGCGTACGCGCACTTCGCGTGCCACGCGGTGGCCGATCCGCACGACCCGGCGCAGGGCCGGCTGCTCGTGCACGACCACCAGGCCAGCCCGCTCACCGTGGCCGACCTGTCCCGGCTCGACCTGGACGCGGAGTTCGTCTTCCTGTCGGCCTGCGCGACCGCCCAGGCCCCGCCGACCCTTGTCGACGAGGCGCTGCACATCACCGGGGCTTTCCAGCTCGCCGGGTTCCGGCATGTCATCGGCACCCTGTGGGAGGTCGACGACGCGATCTCCCTGGCCCTGACCACCGCCTTCTACGCGCACGGCGACGCGACCGGGTCGGCGGCGTACGCCCTGCACTCGGCGGTGCGCGGGCTGCGGGACCGCTATCCGCTGGCGCCGACGCTGTGGGCGGCGCACATCCACACCGGCGGCTGACCTTTCAACGCCCGTCGACGAGCCGGACCAGCGCCCGGGCCCTCTCCGTGTCGGGGTGACCCGGCCCGTGCACGCGTTCGCAGCCGGCCAGCGCGGCGCGCGCCTCCGGACCCGCCCGCCGGTCACCGGCCTCGATTAACAGTTGGGCGAACAGCGTCCGCATCTCCAGGGTCCCCGGATGGTCGACGCCTCGGCCCCGTTCGCTGTCCGGCAGCGTGTCGGCAAGCAACCGGATCGCCTCGGCCCGTCGGTCCACCCCAGCTAGGGCTCGGGCCAGGGAGTGTCGGGCGTGCAGGCGTACCCCGTCGGTGGTGCTGAGGGCGCGCCCGGCGTCGTCGGCGAGCGCCCGGGCGGCCTCGACCGCCTCGGCCGCCCGGCCGTTGTCGAGCAGGACGACAAGCAGGTTGCTGCGGGCCTGGAGCGTCACCGGGCTGGTCGGGCCCACCGTCCGGGTCAGCCGCCGGACCACGTCGCGCAGGGCCCGCTCGGCCTGCTGGCTGTGGCCCTGCAGGTGCTGGAGCCCGGCCAGCTTCATCTGGCAGGCCAGGGTTTCCGCGCTGTCCCGGCCCAACGTCCGCGCCATGCCGTCGGCGACAGTGCGCAGCAGCGGCTCGGCCTCGTCCGTCCGACGCAGCTCGATCAGCAACCAGCCGAGGTTGTTGCCGCTGCGCAACGTCTCGGCGTCGGAGTCGCCCAGCACCCGACGCCGCGCCTCGTAGACGTCTCGTTGCACCCGTTCGGCCTCGGCGTGGCCGCCGCGCTGCCAGAGCGCGAAGGCCAGGCTGTGCTGGCTGCGCATCGTGTCCGGATGCTCCGGCCCGAGCGCCGAGCTGCGCAAACCGACGATCTCCTGATAGACGGTCACGGCCTCGGCGACGTCGTGGTTGCGCATCAACTCCTGCGCGTAGCGGGTCCCCGCCTCCAACGTCCGCGGGTCGCTCACGCCGTACTGCTCGTGGTAGGCGTGGTACTGCAACCCGTAGGCGGTCGGACCGCCGATCGTCGTGGTGCTCGGGCGACGACCGCCCCCGCTGACGGTGATTTCGAGGACTGGCCCGGACGGCTCCGATTCGCGCGGTGGCTCGTCGTCGCGTTTACGGCCGCGATTGAACCATCTGCCCATCGCGCGCACCCCCTGCGGTGTCGACGCCCAACGATATCGATCCTGACGGATTCCGTCACGGCAGGTGCTGAGCGGGTGCGGCCGACACGCGTCGCCAGTCGCGCCACGCCGGCCGGCGCCGGCTGCGCGCCGACGATATCGGCGATGAGAGTACGCGCCAACGGCCGGTACCGGACCTCACCCGGTGCCAACCCGTCCGCGTCGAGCAGGGCGCAGGCAGGAGGGATGCGACCATCATCGGGAGTTGCACGAATTGCGGAGCCGATCGACGCTGGAGTGCGGCAGCGAGAGCAGCCAGAGTGGACCGGCGATCGATGGCCTCGCGACACGACTCGAGCTGCGACACGTACGACTGGGTGACGCCAGCGAGCCCAGCGGGGACGGGCCTGAGTCAGGTTTGGCTGCCCGGCGTGTGACGCCTCCCGGGCCTATTCGGGTTCCTCTTTGATCTCCTTGAAATTATCGGAGTATTTTTCGCCGTATGAGACGATGACAACTCGGGCTTCATTGCCTGGGCCGAACGCGTTGTCAAAAGCGACCAGCGCGACGATCCATTCGTCGCATCGCCTGCCGTGCTTGTTGGTCATTCGGATCTTGAAGCGCAGGAATATTGAGTTCACGACGGAATGGTCTGTTGTCGGCTCCGCGGCGTCGAGGAGGGCCGTGTTGGCGAAGGCCATGGAGTTGGCCGCCCCTTCCGCACTCATCCCCACGAAATCTTCGTCTTCTAAATCGTCGTTCTGATCTCGCGTTTTCGGCAGAAGTTCGGATTCAAAGAGATAGTGCGGGTAGAGCTGATATCTCTCTCCCCATTTTTTTCGGTCTTCGGGGGTTCTGAGCAAGGCGCCGAGGTAGAGTCCGAGTATCCTGCCGTCACTGAGGCGGAAGTCCGTGTCGCCCAGGAATAGCCCATTTTGGCCTATCAGCGCTGCTTCGTGGGCCCGCACATGATGCGGCTCCACTGGGCCGACCCATACTCGCCGCGGATCTGCTGGCTGGCCACGAACCAGCCGTCGGACCTCATCCGCCACATCTCGCTCCAATTTGGCCCACAAACTGGGCGCGACCTCGGCGAATTCCGCGGCCAGCCGGCCATCATCCAATTTTGCGATCTTCTTCAACGCGTCCTTCTTGCCCGGCTCCAGCGTCGCCTTAATTCTGTGGGCGCCTTTCAGGACTTCGGGGTGCACCTGGCCGTCGTCATCGGCATAGTCAGGATGTACCCGCTTGTACGGGTCGTCCGGGTCGCGCCAGGGAAACGCGTTGTCCATGCTGGGGTCTGGTGCTACTCGATGCTCTATTCGTCTCATGCCCAAGAGCCGTAGTTCCTCGCCGCCGCCCAATGGGACGTCGTCGTCCAGATCGCCGAAGATGTGTTCGACTCGTCCCTGGTCCAGCCTCTGTGGCGTCCGCGGCCGCAGCGATGCCGCAACGACAGGAGACGAATCATCGCGGCCCTCCTCGGCACGACCGGGTGAGCCAGGATCAGCGGCAGGAGTTCCCGCGGCCGAGCCACCGCCAGCATCAGCCATGATGACGGCCTGGTCACCGACAGGGACGCCACCGTCCCCCATCGCGTCGCCTGACGCGACCGCATCCCCCTGCCCATCCCGCCCGGAGGACGGCCGGTCGGCCACCATCGGCGCAAGAAGCCCTTGTATCACGGCTTGGGTCCACCAGTCGGTCACCATTTTTATGGTGACCAGCTCGCCGGAGAGCTCGACGACCTCACTCGGCTCTGCCTGTCCCCACAGGGCGAGCACCCACTCATGCACCCACGGCCGCAGCTCGGTCGATACCAGCCCTTGTCTGTTTTTGTGAGGCTTCCGCGACGTGCCCGGGTATTTCAGCTCCAGGTACTGTGCCAGGTTCCTTGGGCCGCCCTGCTCGGATGGGTCGCGCCGCCAGTAGCGCACATCCTGCGGCACCGACTGCTGTTGCCCGCTTCCCGCCTGGTCGCGCCGCACGTCGCGCACATCCCGCGGCACCGACCGCTGTTGCCCGCCTCCCGTCAGGTTGTGCTCGCCTGTTGTGCCGGGCCGCCAGGCCTCGATCTGCTGCTGCGCTCGTTCGGGGGTCAACACGTTGGCGTTGTAGTGGTTGTAGTTGGTGGGGTTGTTCTCCGGGTCGGCTGCCGCGTTGTGCAGGACAACGGGGTGGCCGTTGGCGGGCCCGTAGGCGGTGAGCAGCCTCATCTCGTTCGGGGTGGTTCGCCAGATGCTGATCCGGCTGCCGGTGGCGTGAGCCAACAGGGGTAGCAGGAACTCCCCAGCGCTGCCGGCCCAATCTGTCTGCCAATTGTCGACAGCGTGCTTGACGAACCCGGTTTCCTGGTCGGAGAGTTGACGGTCGGACTCGGTCAGTTCCTGAACCAGGTAAGCCCGGGCCTGGGCGTCACCGAGGTCGGTGACGGGGAAACCCTGCTGCGCCTGGTTGATAAACTCCAACTGCCGCTGCGGCGCGTCAGTCGCCGCGCCCTGGTACCCCATATTTGCCCGCACAGCGTCGTACCGTGCCTGAATGACATCCCCGGACAGATACGTCGCGTTGGTGATGTACACGCAGTTGAGGCTGGCCAGCGCTTTCCACACCGTGTCTAAAGAGAATCCGTTCACCTGCGCTTCGCGAGCTTGGCGGAAGTTGATCCGAAGACGGGTTACCTCAGCGGGCAACCGCCCAGCGCTTGCGGCTGCGGTCAGATATGCGCCGACGCGGTTCTGCAGCAGCACGGCCACTCGAGCAAGCCCAGAATTGTCCGGTACCGACCCTTGGTTCAGCAACGAGGTGACAGTTTCGCGAACCCGCTCGGGTTCAGACAGGAACTTGCGCAGGTCGTCCGGCAGGTTCCTGTTCAGCACGTTCCGGACTCTGAGCGGATCGGTGGCGATGAACGCATACAGCAGACAGCGACCATCGGAAGGCACCACAAACATCTCACCGGGCCCGCCAGGATCGAGCCCCTGCGGCGTCCGCTGCCGCAGCGATCCACCAACGACAGAAGACGAATCATCGCGCCCGTCACCGGCACGACCGGCTAAGCCAGGATCAGCGGCAGGAACTCCCACGGCCGAGCCACCGCCAGCATCAACCATGATCATGGCCTGGTCACCAACAGCATCCCCCTGCCCATCCCGCCCGGAGGCCGAACCGCCGCTCACCACCGACGACGCCGGAGGCTGTTGCTGGGCGGCGTCCCACCATGCCGACACAGTGAAGCTGCTGACCAGCCCGCCGGAGTACCGGGCCACCCGATTGGCGGAGTAGTAGTACTTGCCGGTGAGGTCGCGCCGTTCCAACATCGTGAGCACCCACGTCATCACCCAATGCCGAGTCTCGGGCGATGTCAGCTTTCCGGTCTCGTTACGGAGCAGCGACACCCGGCGGTATTTCTGTTTCAGGTAATCCGCCAGGGTCTGTGGGCCTTCTTGCCCGAATTCGGGGGGCAGCCAGTCGCGCACATCCGGCGGTGCTGGCTGTGGCGGCGGTGCCTGTTGCGCGTCCGCCTTCCACCAATCGCTAATTGCGCTTTTACTGACCAGATCGCCGGAGAGTTCGGCCGCCGACGCTGCGGTGTAGGACGTGTGGTCGGGGTCGAGGGGGTCTCCCGGTTCCCTCAGCGCGAGCGCCCACGCTTTCACCCACGCCCGAGCCTCGGACGAGCTCAGCGAATTTTTGTAGTTAGTGCGCAGCAACAGTCCCGGATGCTCCTCCTCCAGGTATTCCCTCAGGGTGGACGGGCCTGTCATGTCTTTGCGACGCCGCCAGAGGCGCACATCCGGCGGTACCGGCCGCGGTTTTGCTTGCTCCTGCCAATAGAGCCGCACCGTTGATTCGGCCACCATATTGCCGGACAGTCTCGCCACCTGCCGGGGGTAGTACGCTATTCCATCGAGGCCTGTCTCTCCCTTCAGCCCGATCGCCCACGTTTCCACCAACTCCCGCGCCACGGGCCATCGCAACCTTCCTCCACCATCGAGGTCTAACGGTATGCCCCGGTGCTCTATTTGCAGATATCCTCTTAGAGTGGATGGGCCTCCCTTTTTGCCGGTGGGCCGCCAGGCAATGATCGCAGCCCACGTTTTCGGCGACAGCGCCGGCGGTGGCGCCTGTTGCTCACGCTTCATCTGCCACCATTCATTCACCGCTTCCACCGTAAGCAGGTTACCGGATAGTTCGACGACCTCTAGGGCGGAGTAGGATCTGTTACTTCCAGGGGCGACCTCTCCCATCATTCCAAGCGCCCAATTTCTAGTCACCATATAAGTATCGAGCGATTTCAGTTTTCCGCTGCCGTATCGGTCCAGCGGATACCCGGGGTGCTCCCGTCGCAGATAATCGGCCAGGTTGTGCTCGCCTGTTGTGCCGGGCCGCCAGGCCTCGATCTGCTGCTGCGCTCGTTCGGGGGTCAACACGTTGGCGTTGTAGTGGTTGTAGTTGGTGGGGTTGTTCTCCGGGTCGGCTGCCGCGTTGTGCAGGACAACGGGGTGGCCGTTGGCGGGCCCGTAGGCGGTGAGCAGCCTCATCTCGTTCGGGGTGGTTCGCCAGATGCTGATCCGGCTGCCGGTGGCGTGAGCCAACAGGGGTAGCAGGAACTCCCCAGCGCTGCCGGCCCAATCTGTCTGCCAATTGTCGACAGCGTGCTTGACGAACCCGGTTTCCTGGTCGGAGAGTTGACGGTCGGACTCGGTCAGTTCCTGAACCAGGTAAGCCCGGGCCTGGGCGTCACCGAGGCCGGTGACGGGGAAACCCTGCTGCGCCTGGTTGATAAACTCCAACTGCCGCTGCGCCGCGCCAGTCGCCGCGCCCTGGTCCCCCATATTCGCCCGCACAGCGTCGTACCGTGCCTGAATGACATCCCGGGACAGATACCTCGCGTTGGTGATGTACACGCCATTGAGGCTGATCAGCATTTCCCGCACCGTCTGTATAGGCAATCCGTTCACCTGCGCTCCGCGAGCATCGAGGAAGGTCATCCGTAGACGGGTTACCTCAGCGGGCAACCGCCCAGCTTCCGCCTCTGCGGTCAGGTATGCGCTGACACGGTTCTGCAGCAGCACGGCCACTCGAGCAAGCCGAGAATCGTCCGGCACCGGCCCTTGGTTCAGCAACGAGGTGACAGTTTCGCGAACCCGCTCGGGTTCAGACAGGAACCTGCGCAGGTCCGCCGGCAGGCTCCTGTCCAGCACGTTCCGGACTCTGATCGGATCGGTGGCGATGAACGCATACAGCAGACACCGACCATCGGAAGGCACCACAAACATCTCACCGGGCCCGCCAGGATCACCGCCCAGCGAGACGTCGTCCTTCGAACTGGCTAAGCCAGGATCAGCGGCAGGAACTCCCACGGCCGAGCCACCGCCGGCATCAGCCATGATCATGGCCTGGTCACCGACAGCATCCCCCTGCCCATCCCGCCCGGAGGCCGAACCGCCGCTCACCACCGACGACGCCGAAGGCTGTTTCTGGCTGTTGCGCCTCAGTCTTGTCACCGTGCTGGCGGTGACCAGCCCGCCGGAGTACCGGGCCACCTCACCGTCAAGCTCGAAGTACGTCTTGCCGTTGAGGCTTAATTGTTCGCAGATGCCGAGCACCCAGGCATCCACCCACGCCCGGGCCTTGGACAATCTCAGCAGCTTCGTGCCGGTGAGGGCCAGCGACACCATCGGGTGTTCTCGCCTCAGGTACTCCGCCAGGGTCTTTGGGCCTCCGGGCTTGGATGGGTCGGGCCGCCAGTCGCGCACATCCTGCGGTACCGGCCACTGCGGCCCGCTGTCCTGCCACAATTCGTTGACTGTTGGCGAGCTGATCATGCCCTGTTCGCGGTCAGGGACGCCGACGCTCCCCATCGTGTCCCCCGACGTGACCGAGCCCCTCTGCCCATCCCGCTCCGGGGCCGGCCCGCCGATCGCCACCGAAGGCTCCTGTTGCAGGCCTCGGCTCCAACAGGTCATCACCATGCTGATGGTGACCAGCTTGCCGGAGAGCTTGGCCACCTGACTGGGTTCTGCCTGTCCCCACATGGCGAGCACCCACGCATTCACCCATGCTTGCGTTGCGGGCGATGCCAGCTTCCCGTTGCTGTGTCGGGCCATCGATGCGTCCGGGTGTTTCTCCGTCAGGTACTCCGCCAGGGTCTTTGGGCCTCCTTGCTCGGATGAGTCGGGCCGCCAGTCGCGCACATCCTGCGGTACCAGCCGCTGCTGCTCGTGTCCCTCCTGCAAATGGAGGCGCCGCCATGTTTTCGGCGTTAACGCCTCAATCAGGCCACCGGATAGTTCGGCCACCATTTCTCCATTTTTGCCGGTGGGCCGCCAGCCAGCGATCGCAGCCGGCGATTCCAGCGACGGTGCCGGCAGCGCCTGTTGCTGACGTTTTGGCTGCCACCAATCGAGCACCGTTTTTAGCGGAACCAGGCGACCGGATAGGGCGACCACCCGCCGGGCGGAGTAGGATTTCTTGCCGCCGGGGGCGGGCTCGTCCATCAGCCCAAGCGTCCACTCTTTCACCGCGTCATACGTTGTGGGCGAGGCCAGGTCTCCCTCGCCGTGGCGCTCCAGCGGATACCTGCGAATGTGGTGTCTGATCAGAAAGTCGGTCAGGTTGTCCTCGTCTGTCTGGCCAGGCCGCCAGCCGATGATCTGCTGCTTCGCTTGTTCGAGGGTTAACACGTTGGCGTTGTAGTGGTTGAAGTTGGTGGGGTTGTTCTTCGGGTCGGCTGCCGCGTGGTGCAGGACAACGGGGTGGCCGTTGGCCGGCCCGTAGGCGGTGAGCGGCCTCATCTCGTTCGGGGTGGTTTGCCAGATGCTGATCCGGCTGCCGGTGGCGTGGGCCAACAGGGGTAGCAGGAACTCCCCAGCGCTGCCGGCCCAATCTGTCTTCCAATTGGCGACGGTCTGCTTGACCAACCGGGCTTCCTCAAAGTCGAGGGGGCGGTCGGACTCGGTCAGTTCCTGAACCAGGTAGGCCCGGGCCTGGGCGTCATTGAGGCCGGTGACGGGGAAACCTCGCTGCGCCTGGTTGATGAACTCCAACTGCCGGTGCGGCGCGTCAGTCGCCGCGCCCTGGTACCCCATCTCCTTCCGCACAGCGTCGTACCGGTGCTGAACGACGTCCGCGGGCAGATAACCATCGCTGGCGATGTAAACGCGGCCGAGGCTGGCCAGCGCTTTCCACACCGTGTCTGAAGAGAATCCGTTCACCTGCGCTTCGCGAGCTTGGCGGAAGTTGATCCGAAGACGGGTGACCTCAGCGGGCAACCGCCCAGCGTTCGCGGCTGCGCTCAGATATGTGCTGACGTGGCTCTGCAGCAGCACGGCCACTCGAACAAGATCAGACCCGTCCCATACCGACCCGTGGGTGAGCATCTTGGTGACAGCTACACGAACCTGCTCGGGTTCAGACAGGAACCTGCGCAGGTCGTCCGGCAGGTTCGCGTCCAGCACGTGCCGGACTCTGAGCGGGTCGGTGGCGATGAACGCATACAGCAGACAGCGGCCATCGGAAGGCACCCAGAACATGTCACCCGGAACTGCGAGCCCGCTGGGTTCGTTGGGGCTGCGGGTTGGTGCGGGAGCGCTGGTAGTGGTGATCGGCGCGGTGGTGGGGGTGTGCTGATCCGCTGTTGCGGGTTGGCGGGCGAGCGCCGTGGCGGGTGTCGCCGGCCATGGCGCGTCGCTGTCGTGGGCTGTGGTGGCGGGCCTGTTGGCCTGCCGGGGCCGTTTGGGCTCGGGAGCGTTGTGCGCGTCATCGTCAGGGCGTTTCCTGTGAGGCATGCCGGGGCGGGCGGTGCGGGCGGGGTCGAGCAACGCGCCAGCAGTGGTGGCCTGTGACACGGATACGTCACCGGCGGTGACGGTTCCGCCGATGGTGACGTGCAGCAGACGTGCGTGGTCGTTGACGGGAAGCCGGATCGGGCCGTGCAACGCCTGGGCGATAACGGGCAGGCCGTGAGCGCGACGGCGAGGATCGAACACGGTGTAGCGCTGCGGGTCGGCTGGGTCCCGCGCGTCGATCTGGGTCTCGATCACCACCAACGGGGTATCGACGCCCGCGGGACGGTGCACCAGGAGCAGATGCTGGGCATCGTGGGGATGCTGCACCCACACCGGCGTGAGCGCCCCCGCCGGCAAAGCACTCAGATCTGCCACCCCAGCGGGCACAAACCTGCCACCCAACCGCGCCGCTACCGATCCCACCGTCACCGGCACGTCGCCTACCCAACGTCCGCGTGGCACCGCCAACGAGGTCAACACCGCATCCACCCGTGTCACACAGTCACCACGACGACCGTCCCACACCGGCAACCCCGCCACCGCATCAGCCACCCGAGCGTCCACCACAGAGCCCGACACCGACCCGATCGGCTCACTCACCCCCTGCGTCGACGCCGCACCATCCCCACCCCAACGCAGCGCCGAAGCCGGCATCACACCCCGCAACTGCCCCACCAGAGTCAACGCCTCGCGCGAAGACACCACATCCTCACCGTGCTGATACAGATACTCCGCCGCCGCCGCGACCACCCGCTGCCGGCCCACACTCCGACCCGACACCCACCGACCCACACCCGCCGGCGCAGCCCCATACACCCACCCCACCAACATCGCCGCCAACCGACCCACCCGCCTCACCCGCGGATCATCACCACGACGCCTGCCCCACCGCCGCCACGCCGAACGAACCTCCACCCCCCGAACACCCACCCCCAACACCCGAGCAGGGAAGTACGGCAACCCCACCCACCCCGAACCCCGCACCACCCCACGACGACCAACAACCGAACCCGGAACCGGAACCGGACCCGGAACCTCAGTCGAAACGGACATCGACGCGGCGGAGGGTCCTGGCACGAAGACAGGCATGGGCGAGACAAAAGCCGAACCAGCAGGAGCAACCGGGACGACGTCAACGACCCCCCGGTTGGCGCCCTGGTCATCAAGACCCGACGCCCACCGCCCGGCAGGAGAAGTACCAACACTCAACTCCTGCCCAGCCGGCCGCCGAGCTGCCGCCATCTCCGACACCCCACCGTGCTGCGCCACCACCACGTCCCGCGCAACCCCCACCCGCGGTGCTCCCCCCGAAACATCGAGGGCAGGAGTCGCGGAAACCGGAACCGGAGCCGACGGCAACGACGTCCCCACAGCAGGCACGGGGACAGCCGGCACGGGGACAGCAGGCACGGGGACAGCAGGCACGGGGACAGCAGGCACGGGGACAGCAGGCACGGGAACAGTGGGCGCGGCAACGGCAGGCGTCGAGACAGTGGGCGTGGGGACGGCAGTGGGCGTGACGACGGCGGGCGTGGGGACGGCAGGCATCGGGACGGCAGGGATGGGGGTGGGGATGGCGGGGGTGGGGGCGAGGATGACGGCTCGGGTGGGGTTGCTCTGGTCGAGGCCGGGTGTTGTGGGTGTGTGGGCGTGGGTGAAGGCGCCCAGTTCGTGGCCGGCGGGTAGTGGGGTGTGGGCGCTGGGCAGGCGGATCGCGGCCGGTGGGATGTCCAGCGGAACCGACAGTCCGCCGTGGTGCGCCACGACTGCGGCGCGTACGGCGTCGACGGGTATCGACCCGTCGAGAGTTAGCGGTGGTTGCTGGGGGATGAGGGTGCGCCAGTTCGTGACGCTCGCTCCGGGCACTTGCGCGGTGAGGTCCTGCGGGATCCTCGGGCTTGTCGTGTCGATCCATACCTGCACGTGCCAGCCGTTGTCGGTGGCGTGCGTGACCCACTGGCGCACCTGCGCCACCGTGTCTGGGCTCCACGCGCCGGTATCGGGGGGCACCAGATGCACGACCCGCGGCACCGCACCCGGCGTCGACACGGAAGCACCCACCACCAACCCACCCGTGCCGGTGCCGGTGCCGATGCCGGTGACCGTCCCGGGGGCCGCGCCCGCGCCCGTACCGGGGCCCGTGGCCGTGCCGGCGCTCGTGCCGGTGCCTGCTGTCTGGGCATCGGCCACCAGTGGCGTAGCCCACTGACCGGGAGTCGCCGGCGGCAACCCCACCGCCCAGCTGCCCACCGTCGGCGAGGACTGCCCGCCCGCCGCGACGAAAGCTCCCCGACCACCGTCGAAACCAACCCCCGACGGGCCAGTGCCCGACGGATCGACCATCGAGGGGCCGACGCCCGACGGGTCGACGCCGGACGGATCGACCGTCGTCGGGTCCACGCCGGACGGATCGACCGTGGTCGGGTCGACGCGCGCGTGCCTACCCGTCGTATACCGCGGGTTGGTGGCATGCTGCGGGCCGTTCACATGCTCCGGGTTCGCCGTGGACTCCCGGTCGGGCGAGTAGCCCGCGCCGTTCGCGTGCTCCGGGTTCGCCGTGTCTTCCCGGTCAGACGAGTAATCCGGCGGGGGTGGGTAGGCCGGGGGGATGCTGGCGTCGTCGGGGATGCTCGCGTCGTCGTCGTCGTCGGTCTCGGGTGGTGCCGGTGGCGGTGTCGTGGGCACCACGCTGGCGTCGATGTCACTCGGCGGGATTGCGGCGCGGCCCGCCCACGACGGTGGGTGATGCGCCCGTAACCATTCACCCGCCCGAGTCCCGGAACTACCCGCCAAACCCGACAGGGCACCCGACGCGCCGGTCATCAACGGGCTCTGCACCGAGAACCCCTGCCCCTGAATACCGTTCGCGGCGCCCTCGGTCAACACCTCCGTGAACGCCTCGACCTGCATCTCACCCAGCGCCCGAGCGTTCTTCTCCCCCACGCCGTGCGTGAACGCCTCACCCACCGTCCTGAGCTGCGTGTGCGCGAACCGCTTCGCCACCGCCGAGCCCGCCGAGTGCACACCCAACCCGACCACACCACCCAACGACCCGATCCACGCCGACGTCGCCAAACTCTTCCCGTTGAGCCCCCGCCGGTCTCCATCGGCGATCTGCACCGCCTGCACGAACAGGTCCATCAACACCTGCATGCCCACACCCACGGCCTGCATCGTGGCGACCGCGACCACCAACTCCGCCAACCACTTCGCGATCGTCAACTTCCCCGTCAACAGACGCACCAGCATCTCGCTGAGAACCTCAGGGAAAAACCACGCGATCGCCAACGCCGTCGCCAACTCGATCATCAACTCGACGATCGTCGCGACGATAATCAGCTTCGTGTACTCCACCTGCAACGCCGCATCATCAAAACCCTGCGACACCCGATGCACATACTTCGACGCCAACGGCAGATAACCCGGATCCTCCACATACCGCCGAGCATGATCCACAAAAGCCCGCTGCGTGTTCCCCTGCACCCCACCAGCGATCCCCGCCAACACCGTCGCCAACTGCGGAGAAACATCACCCAGACTCGCACCCACCTCCGCCAACCGCGCGGCCAACAGACGCAACGCATCCTCACTCAAACCCGGGAACTGCTCACCGGTCAAGAAAAGGAAGAAACTCGCCACATCGTCAGAAACCTCAAGCGCCACGCCGCCACGACCCCACCATCACCAAAGCCGGCCAAGCCCCCACGACACCAACACCCACCCGCCGCCACCACCACACCAACCCACCACCGGTCGGGCACCCCTCGACCGCGCACCCCACACCCACCCCCACCACAACGACTCCACAAACGAAAAGTTCGAAAAAATCAAGGGCGTGGCCCCCACCACACCCCTCAATCCCAAGAGTCCGCCACACCAACGGCACAACTCCTCATCAAAGAGCCTCATCACTGCATCTGACGCTCCGCGGCAGAACAGCCGTCCAACCAGGACTTGGCGCTCAGGCCAGGAGCCCGACATGCCGCGCGTGCTCGTCGCCGTCGCGACGAAGCGTGGAATCCTCCAGCGCCTGCGCCCACGGGACCACCTCCGATGTCGATGCATCACCTGACGAGAAGGTGCCCCCGATATTCGGCCGGCAACCGCCGCCACCCCTCCCGCCGGGTGATCGCCGAATGCCGCCGCACCGCCTCGACCGCATCACCCAACGACGCCGCCACCAGCACCCGCGCCAACTCCACGGCCACCGGCCCGGAGCTGGTGCGGTGCTGATCGTCGTACCCCCGAAGGTGTGCGGCGACGCCCGCGGCCCGGTCGGCCAGCTCGTTGGCGCGGTGGTGCTCGCCGCAGCCGGCGGCCAGGGCGGCCTGCACCAGCAGCGTCCCACCCACCGCCCACTCCCTCGCCGACCGCTGCGGCCGGACACGGTTCGCGGCGGCGAGGGACGCGGTCAGGGCCAGACGGCGAGTGCCCGGGCGGCCTCGACCGCCTCGGCGGCCCGACCGTTGTCGAGCAGGACGACAAGCAGGTTGCTGCGGGCCTGGAGCGTCACCGGACTGGTCGGGCCCACCGTCCGACTCAGCCGCCGGACCACGTCCCGCAGGGCCCGCTCGGCCTGCTGGCTGCGGCCCTGCAGGTGCTGGAGCCCGGCCAGCTTCATCTGGCAAGCGAGGGTGTCCGCGCTGTCGCGGCCCAGCGTCCGCGCCAAGCCGTCGGCGACAGTGCGCAGCAGCAGCTCGGCCTCGCCTCCAACGTCCGCGGGTCGCTCACGCCGTACTTCTCGTGGTAGGCGTGGAACTACAGCCCGAAGGCGGTCGGACCGCCCCCGCTGACGGTGATCTCGAGGACCGGCCCGGACGGCTCCGATTCGCGCGGTGGCTCGTCGTCGCGTTTACGACTGCGGTGGAACCATCTGCCCATCGCGCGCCCCTCCTGCGCTGTCGACGACCTCACGATCGGGCACTGCTGTCGGGTCCGGATCCTCCGGCTCCCGGATGACGGGCGGGTAACTGATGTGGATGACGCGGATCATGGAGCCGGGGACGTAGAGCTTGACGGCCGGGGACGGCGTCCGCTCGGCGTAGCCGGTGCCGCTGAAGAAGAGGGGACGTTGCAGCACAAGGTCACGTCGGGCCGGGTCGTCCTCGATCGCCGCCTGTCGCAGATAACCTTCGACCAACCGCCCGTCGTCGAGTTCCACGGCGAGGTAGGGCTCTCGTCCCTTGGGCGACGGGGTGGCGAGGACACCTACCGACATCACTCCGGCGTTGATACGCCCGACCCGGCTGGGGGCCCGGCGGCCCAGCACCTCGCCGCCAACGATGCACAGCGTCACGCTCAGGAGCAGCACGAGGCCGGCGGACGCGACGACGTGCCATGCGGAGGCCCGCAGGTCGCGCGTGTCCCCCACCAGGTCGTGGAGTGAGACCAGCCACGGCACCACGTTTCCCAGCGCGAGAATCAGGAGGCCGGCGACGACTGTGGCCAGTGCCCCCGCGCCGAAGAACTCGATGACCTCCCTCGTCGGGCTGGGCTTGTCGGCGAAGACGTGGCGTCGGTAGGTCTGCACGAAGCAGAAGCCGGGCGCCAGGGCGGCGATCAGCACGGCGACCGTGACGACGTTCGCAGGCATGGGTGCCGCCTACGACGAGGGGGGACGGGGTGGCGGTGGGGCCACCGGTGGCGGGGGTACGAGCCGTCCGGCCTCGTCGTCGTCGCTCTCGATGGCGTCCTTGGTGACGAAGGATCGCCAGTCCAGACCCAGGTCGTCGAGATCGTCGAGCCCGTCGGGATCGGGATTGGACGGTTGTTGCGTCGTCATGTCATGAACCTCCACTCGTACCGGCGGGAATCCGACTGTCGACACCGAGGGCGACGAGCCCTGCCCAGAACACCGGCGGCGCTTCGGGCCGGCTCTCCCGCCACCGACGCTGGGCCCGGCGCAGGGCGATCGACGGGGGTACGCCGGAGCTGAGCAGACCGTAGAGGTGGCTGAGGATGGTCGCCGTCGCATGACTGTACTCGGGATTTCCGGCCGTCCCGTCCGGCAGGGGAAACAGTCCACCGAGCACGGTTTCGGCTCCCCGGCACAGCGCCACGGTCGGGATGCCCAGTGGATCGGTGCCCTGACGTTGGTCCAGGTCGGCCGACAGACAGGCGTTGATCAGCAGCAGTGGGGGGAACCGCAGCGCGAGCATGCGTGCGGCGGACAACTCGGTGCCGTCGGTCAGCTTGAGGGCGTGTGCCAGGCCGGGGCTTCCGTTGCCGTGCACAGACACCGCCAGCAGTCGAAGCGGTGATCGTGTGCCACGGTCCCGCAGCACGGACAGCAGCGCCTCGGGCGTCGGCAGGAATTCGACCGCATCCCCGTACGCGCTCGTCAACGCCTCCTCCTCCATGCGGATCCCGTCCGCATTGACGTCGGCGAGATAGGCCGCCGCCCGTCCGTGCGACTGTTGCTCCACATCCGCTGCGGTGTCCTCCAGCAGGGCGAGACTGGGTAGGTAGCTCAGGATGGCGTGGTCGGCCAGGAACCGGTCCGCGCCGTCGTTCCGCACGGCCAGGACGGCCCAGGGGACCCGCCACAGCACCGGATCCGGCACGATCAGCAGGTGCGGCACGTCCCCGTCCGGGTCGCTGCGGCCGAGGATGGTCAGGAGCCCCGGGGGCAGGAGCAGGGCGGCGAGCTCTGACCACTGGCCCCACTTCGGGGTCCGCAGTCGACGGAAATGTCGGCTGGTCCCCCATTCTCCGTTCTGCGCGCGGAAGGCGGTCGGCAGTGCGCCGGCGGCACCGTCGACGGACTCGCCCGCACCGCCCTCGACACCGGCCAGTCGGCGCGGTGCCTGCACGATGAAGTCCCGGATGATCGATGCCTGCCGGTCCGTCGCCGTGTGGAGGTACGGAACGCGTACGCCGTCCGGGGACGTCCAGATGCCGGTGATGACCACTGAACCGTCGTCGTCGAAGAGCCGGGCCTGGAGCAGGTGGGAGCCGGGAGGGATCCGGCCCGCGGGTGCGCCGGACGCCTGCGGGGCGGTTCCCTGGAACATGCGCCGGAAGCGGATCGACACCAGGCTCTCCAGCCGCTCGTACGCGGCCAGGCTGACGCTCTTCTTCTGCTCCAGGTCGTCGGGTTGGTTCGCCACGGGCTGCCCGGTCTGTTGACCGCTTATCGCATCTTCGTAGCTGGCGATCTCGCCCAGCAGTCGGACGAGGTCCGGTTGGATGTCGTCGGCCCGGTCGTCCGCGGCGATGCCGCCCCGGAGAACCTGCCGGAGGGCGGTCCGGCTGCTCAGGTCCATCACCTCGGCGAGGAAATCCACTGCGGATTCGTCGCCCCGGTCGTAGCGCTCGTGGGCGAGCCGGACCGCTGTCAACTCCTGCTCACCCATGACGCGCGTGAGGTGGGCCTGAGCGTCCCTCCACCCCCAGCCAGCCCTGACCTCGCTGAGCAGACGGATCATCAGCAGGTAGGCATCCAGCGCGCGCACCTCGTCACCGGTGAGGGTGAACACTGTCGCTCGCGCCAGATGATGACGGATCCAGACGTGGGGACCGGCGTCGTCCTGCCGATACGCCTCGGCGGCTTCGGCGAGGTAGGTGTCGGCCTCGGCCGGCCGGCCCGTCTCGGCAGCCAGGCCGGCGAGCAGATCACACGCATTACCGAGAACGGTCAACGCGCCCCATTGGCGGCTGAGTGTGCGCGCCTCGAGCGCGTGCGACAGCGCAGCCTCGGTGTCGTCGGTCTGGACGCAGATGACCGCGAGGTTGTATTCGATCCGTACTCGATTCAACCGGTACATCTTCCCGCCGGCCACATCGATCGCCTCGGTCATCGACGCTCGGGCTTCGGCATATCTTTCCTGCGCCAGATACAGATTACCCAGCCCTAGGAGAGCCTCGCCCAGCGCCGACCGGTCGGGGTGCTTCCGGAGGTATTCGACGGCGGCCTTGAACTGCCGCTCGGCAAGAGCGTGGTCGCCTTGACCGAGCGCCCAGGCGGCACGCTGCATGGCGATGCTGTGCAGCACCTTGGGGTACTTTCGGACCGCCGGGTGGTTGGCGGCACGGTCCTGCAACTCCCTCGCGGCCGCCAGCTCACCGCGTCGGGCCTCGCCCTCCGCCTGCGACACGAACGCCAGAAGCGAATCCATCAGCTGGATGTCGCGCCAGCGAAGCAGTCCGCCGGTCGCGCGCCAGAGTTTGATCCGTGTCTGCAAGCCGATGCCGACCAGCACCAGAGCACCGACGACTGCCACCCGCGTCCCGAACTGAAGCCAGGTGAGGTAGGCCAGTGCCCCCCAGATCGTGCAGGTGAGCAGCGGCCTGAAGGCGCTTGCGTAGACCCGCAGGACGACGGCGTCGCCTCGGGTCGCGAGAGTGGGCAGATATATCTTGTCGTTCAGGATGCGAAAGAGTTGGGCGAGAGCCAGGAGAATCACCAGTTGCAGGATGCTGGGCTGATTCCGACCGAGCATCGCGTTCACGAGGACGACCAGGACGGCGATCTGCGCCAGGATCAGGGCGGCGAGCAATCCCTTGCGCCCCGCGCCGACCTCGTCCTGCCGCTGCACCGTGTAAGCGCGTGGTCTGTTGTCGACCATCCGGCGATCGCCCTTCCTCGGCACCGATCCTGAAGGTTCTGGAAACCCGGTTGGGACGCGTCGCTCTCGGTAGGACAGACTGCCACATCACATTCACGTTCGTGCCGCGCAATGCACCTTTCGCACCGTACTTACGCATTTCCGTGATGGAGAGTCGGATCCCGGACAGCGCGTTTCGGTACGCGGTACCCGATTCCCTGCAAGGACTGACGACCGTAAGGTTGGCCGGCCCGGGTGTGCAATGCCCTGGCCGGCCATTTCGTCAAGGAGGTGCGGCCGTGGGGCTCAGTTTGTATGTCGAGAACCAGGTGCACGAGCAACGCTATGTTGGCGCGGAAGCGAGCTCCTCGCTGGAACGCCTGGTGGCGGCGAGCGACCGGGAGCGGCACCACCTGGTGTCGAGGATCGATTCCTACGGCGACACCATGATCAACCTGATCCAGCTGCCGCAGTTGACCGCGGAGCTGGACGAGATCGCGAGCCGCAAACCGGAGCTGCGGGTCGACGTGCAGGCGCTGGGGGCGCTCATCGAGGAGGCGACCCGGGCGCGCGGATATCTCTGGATCTCCGGTGACTGAGGCCGGCCCCGGTCGGGACGGACAGGTTGGTCGCAAATGGTGCAGGTCACAGTCGGTCTGACGGCCTGATGCCTCACTGTCCGACGTCGATGAGGGCGCGAGCGGCACCGGGCAGGTCACCCACCCGGTGCGGTGCTGATCGTCGTACCCCCGAAGGTTTGCGGCGACGTCCGCGGCCCGGTCGGCCAGATCCCCGGCGCGGCGGTGCTCGCCGCATCATGCCGACGGCAGGGGTTCATGGGCCGCGAGCGGGCGCAGGCCGTCGAACAGAACGGCAAGGGTCCGGTCGATGACGGGGCCGGAGTAGTCGCCAGTTTCCGCCGCCTCGCAATCCTCGTACCCTCGCTCGTCCTTCGCTTCTGCCGCGATCCGCGCGCATCCCCCTCCACGCGATTCGACATCACCGTCACACCGCCACGATCGCCGCCTGGGCTACCGAGATGGTTGCCGTTGCCGCCAGGATCGGTTCGCCGCCGGCAGCGGCCGTCGCCCGGTCGACGGCCAGCGATGATCGATCCGGCCGAACCAGCATCGTGCACAGCGGCTCCAACCCAGAATGTGGAGTGCGGAGGCGGTATCCGCGGCCACTGACTCGTTGCTCATCAGATGCTCATCGGGCTGCGGCAAGGTCGAGAGGTACGCCTGCCGACGTTCGGCAGGTACGCCGTTCGGGCACCGATCGGCGACCACTCACGAGGAGAACAGCACGTGGACCTGCAGCTCAGCGGCAAGACCGCCTTCATCAGCGGATCCAGTCAAGGCATCGGTTACGCAACCGCGAAGGCCCTGGCCGGCGAGGGTGTCAACGTGGTCCTCAACGGCCGCGACCCGGCAAAGCTGGCCGAGGCTGTCGACGTGTTGCGCCGGGAGGCGCCCAACGTATCCGTCACCGGTATCCAGGCGGACTTCTCGGTTGTCGATGACGTCGACAGGCTGTGTAACGAACTGCCAAGCGTTGACATTCTCATCAACAACGTCGGGCTCTTCGAGCTCAAGCCGTTCGACCTCATCTCCGACGAGGAGTGGCGGCGCTACTTCGAGGTGAACGTGCTCAGCGGGGTCCGGCTCGCGCGGCACCTCATGCCGGCAATGCTCGATCGTGGGTGGGGCCGGATCGTGTTCGTGAGCAGCGAGTCGGGCGTCAACATTCCCGCCGACATGATTCACTACGGCACGTCCAAGACGGCGATGCTCGCAGTGAGCAACGGCCTGGCGAAGCTGACGAAGGGCACCGCGGTGACCGTCAACTCGGTGCTGGGCGGCCCCACCTATTCCACAGGCGTCGCCGAAACGGTCAGGTCGCTGGCGGATGCCCAGTCACTCCTCGAGGACGACCTGAAAGTGGCGATCATCGGCGCCAACCAGACCTCGCTACTGGGACGCTTCATCGAACCGAGCGAGATCGCGAACGCCGTGACCTTCCTCGCCAGTCCGGCCGCGTCCGCAATCAACGGATCGGCGGTCCGCGTCGATGGAGGTGTTCTGACATCGATTCTGTGAGTCCGCGGCGGGATTGACCCGCCGAGGCGTGTACCGGTGGCCAGTCAGCGGGTGAGGCCGACCAACGTCGCCAGTCGCGCCACGCCGGCCGGCGCCGGCTGCGCCCGGGCGACATCGGCGATGAGAGTACGCGCCAACGGCCGGCACCGAACCTCAGCGGGCGCGACACTGTCCGCGTCGACAAGCGCGCGTGCCGCCCCGCGCAGGTCACCCACCTGGAGGTACGCCCGCGCGGCGTCGACCAGGTAGGCGCCCCGATACTCGGCCGGCAGCCGCCGCCACCCCTCCCGCCGCACCACAGTCGAGTGCCTGTGCAGTGCCTCGACGGCATCACCCCGCGACGCCGCCACCAGCACCCGCGCCAGCTCCACGGTGACCGGGCCGAAGCTGGTGCGGTGCTGATCGTCGTACCCCCGAAGGTTTGCGGCGACGCCCGCGGCCCGGTCGGCCAGCTCGTCGGCGCGGCGGTGCTCGCCGCAACCGGCGGCGGCCAGGGCGGCCTGGACCAGCAACGTCCCACCCACCGCCCACTCCCCCGCCGACCGCTGCGGCCGGACACGGTTCGCGGCGGCGAGGGACGCGGCCAGGGCCAGGCGGTCGCGGCCGGCGGCGCGGAGCGCCTGGCTGACCGAGATGGCCGCTGTTGCCGCGAGCGCCGGGTCGTCGGCGGCGGTGGTCATCGCGCGGTCGGCGGCCAGCCAACCGAGGTCGGCCTCGCCGAGCTTGACCAGCAGCGACGAGGTGATGCGGTACGCCTGCACCAGCAGCTCCGCCGACCGCGCGCCCTGGGCGGCGTCGAGCAGACCCGGCAACACCCGCGTCAACTGCCCGTAGTGCGCGTGCTGGTAGGTCAACCAGGCGTACCCGACCTGCCGCCTCAGCTCGTCCGTCTCCTGTGGGGCTTGCGGAGTGTCGTAGCGGGCGAGCGCGGCCCGGATGTCGTCCACCCCATCCGGAGGGCCGGCAGGAGTGCCGCGCGGCTGGCCGAGCAGCACCTCCGGGTCGACGCGCAGGACGTGGGCCAGCTCCTGGATCACCGAGTACCGGTCCAGGGGGCGGACACCCCGCTCGATCTTGTCGACCCAGCTCTTCGACCTGCGCAGCCGGTCGGCAAGCATCTGCTGCGTCATCTGCCGCCGCACCCGCCAGCGCGCCACCCGGCGGCCGATCGGGAGGTCATCGCTGGTCACGCCGCCACCGCCGGTCCGGGACCGCGCGGGTCGTGTCCTCCACGGGTACGCGCTCCGCCTCGGCCTGGGCCAGGAGGCGCTGTTTGGCAGCCTCCCGCTCGGCCGCCTCACCGTTGTTCTCCGAAGCGTCATCGTCCTGACCGCTCATCCCCGCCTCCTCCGTCAGAGGCCCGGGAGGCTCGCCGCCCCAGGCCATGGGGACCCATGTACGTCCCAAACCGGACAGTAGGGCGGATTGGTGATGCGGTGATTACTGGCAGTTATGCGGCCAGGCTGATGCCGATGCGGCCGGCGAGCAGGCGAAGGTCGTCGGGGATGGCCCGGCGCTGGGCACGCTGCGCCAGGGTCACCACGGCGTCGCGGGCGAGGGGGTTGATGGCGAACGGGATCGGCGCGGCCTGCTCCGCTCGAATGAATGCTGCGAGGGCCTCGGAGTCCCGACGACCGCCGTCCGCCAGCGCTCGCCCAATGTCGAGCCAGTACGACAGTTGGCGATTCGATGCCTTGAGCACCTGCGGCCGTATCCTCCGGGACAGATCGATTATCTTGCCGTACTCGCCCTGCTCGGCCGCGATGGACATCTTCCAGAGCCCGACATTGGTCGGCCCGAAGCAGCAACCGTTGAAGCCACCACCGTCGGCCGGATCTCCCAAACTCACCGCCTCCCGGGTGGCCTCCGCGAGGTGGTCGCGGGCAACGTCCGGGCGAGCGTCCACGGTCGAGGCCAGCGCCGCCATGAGGTGAAGCTGGCCAAGCATCTGGCGCACTCGGACGTCGGAGGCGTCTCCCTGAAGCTCCGCCAGTGATCGGTCAGCGGAATTGGCCGCCAGGCGGGCCGACTCGATCGGCAGGCTCTGCGCGTAGACGAACCGGGATGCGCCGATCCACGCGCGATCTTCGACGTCCTCGGCAGCCGATACGGATACTCGGGCCGCATTGAGGGCCAGGTGGCGGTAGCCGAGGTGCCTGAGGCAGGTGGAGGCCAGGTAGGCGACCTGGGCGAGGGCGGTGCCGCCCACGGCAGCGGCTTCCAGCAGGAGGTTCGGGAGCATGCGCGCCATGGCCGAGTAGTTGCACGAGTTGCGAAGCTGATCGGCGCGGGCGATCTCGGCCGTCAGTCGTTCCGCCGTGTAGGTCGACGGGCGGCGTTCGCCGTCCTCGATCTCGATCAGGGCCGACCAGATCGCCGGCACACACTCGGCAGCGCTCTCGCGGGCCGGATCACCGGACTCGGTGCCCTGGCCGAGCAGGTCAGCCACCGTTACCTGAAGTGCGGCAGCGAGAGCGACCAGAGTGGAGCGGCGGTCGATAGTTTTCCGACCCGACTCGACCTGCGACACGTACGACTGGGTGACGCCGGCTAGCCCGGCGAGGACGGCCTGAGTCATGCCGCCCCGGCGCATCCGCCAGTACCGGATCCTGGCACCGATGGTGTCCGGCTTCATCACCATGCCTACTCCCGGTTAGAGGACCGATCTGGCATTGAGCCCGCTACCCCCGCCCGGTTGGACGCTACACCCGCAGAGCATCGCATCGGTGACGCTCGACGTCGTCCGGCCGGGTCAGGCACCTTCCATGGTCAGCCGGCTTCCGAGCCTCGATCGGCAACAATCGGCGATATCGCTCGACGGATGAAACTGAAGACGTGCAACGACCCACTTGGGGAGGCAAGGTGGCTCAGCGCTCGCAGCACCAGCGGGGCCGTTGCCCCGTCTGTAAACGCACCGTAGCCCTCACCGCTGACGGAAGAGTTGCGCGGCACAACGGCACCATTCGTGCCTACGCCCCGCCCGAGGAGTGCCCCGGAGGTGAACAGCGTGCGGAAGCCGCCGGATCATGAGCACAAGCACGGCCCGGCGTAGACGCAAAGTCAGTCTGGACAGACTGGTGCCAACTACAGCATGGCGGTGCCAGGTTCCTCCGGACGGGCTATTCAACTCCGAAGCCGGACGTCGGGGCAGAACGCCCGAAGGCTCGACAACTTTCAGTTATGCGGCCAGGTTGATGCCGATGCGGCTGGCGAGCAGGCGCAGTTCGTCGGGGATGGCTCGGCGCTGGGCGCGCTGCGCCAGAGTCACCACGGCGTCGCGGGCGAGCGGGTTGATGGCGAACGGGATCGGCGCGGACTGCTCGGCCTGTACGAATGCCCCGAGGGCTTCGGCGTCCCGACGACCGCCGTCTGCCAGCGCTCTCCCAAGGTCAAGCCAGTAGGACTGCTGGCGGATCGACGCTGCGAGCACCTGCGGCCGGACCGTCCGAGACAGCTCGATGACCCGGCCCGACTCCCCCTGTTCGGCCGCAATGGACATCTCCCAGAGCCCGACGTTGGTCGGCCCGAAGCCACAACCGTTGAAGCCAGCCCCGTCGACGGGATCTCCGAGCGTCGCCGCCTCGCGGGCTGCCTCGGCAAGGTGATCGCGAGCCACGTCCAACCGACCGCTGACGGTCGACGTCAACGCGGCCGATAGATGGAGCTGGCCGAGCATCTGTCGCACTCGTTTGTCGGCGGCGTCAGCTTGCAGCTCGGTCAGTGACCGGTCGGCGGCACGGGCGGCGACCGATGCGGACTCGATCGGCAGGCTCTGCGCGTAGGCGAAGCGGGAGGCCGCGATCCACGCCGGGTCTTCGGTGTCTTCGGCGACCGCCCCAGCGAGCCGGGCGGCGTTGAGGGCCAGGTGGCGGTAGCCGAGGTTCCGGAGGCAGGTGGCGGCTTGGTAGGCGACCTGGACGAGCGCTGTGCCGCCAACGGCGGCAGCTTCGAGCAGGAGGTTGGGCAGCATGCCAGCCATTGCCGGGTAGTTGCAAGAGGTGCGAAGTTGCTCGACGCGGGCGATCTCGGCCGCGAGGCGTTCCGCTGTGTAGGTCGACGGGCGGCGTTCGCCGTCCTCGATCTCAATCAGGGCCGACCAGATCGCCGGCACGCACTCGGCGGCGCTCTCGCGCGCCGGATCACCGGACTCGGCGCCCTGGCCGAGCAGGTCAGCAACCGTGACCTGGAGCGCGGCAGCGAAGGCCACCAGAGTGGAGCGACGGTCGATGGTTTTGCGACCCGACTCGACCTGCGACACGTACGACTGAGTGACACCAGCGAACCCAGCGAGGACGGCCTGAGTCATCCCGCCCCGCCGCATCCGCCAGTACCGGATCCTGGCACCGATGGTGTCCGGCTTCTTCACCATCCTCACGCCACCCCCAGGTCAAGAATTGGAGCACCGGCCATGGCCCCACTATCTGCCCCATTGGACGGTACACCGACTGAGTGTGCAAGCGGTGACGCTGCTAGGTGACGGACGCGATGTTAGCCACGACGCGGTGCCTTGATCCAAGACAGAGGAATCGACAACGTCGCGCTGGTTCCGCGGGTCTATTCGTAAGCCAGTCTTTGTTCATCGTGGCAGGTCGACTCGTCGACGAGGAGCGCTACAAGATCCTTGAGGATGATTAAGTCGCAATGACGTGCACCTGAATCAGGATCTTGAAGTACATGCGTCAGGCCGTGATAGGAGCGCTGAGACGTGTTTTCTGGAAGAAGAAGGGAGGTGACGGCAAATTTCTCGCGCCATTGCGATCCCATCTCCCACGCGACGCACAGGTCGATATCCTTCAGATTCTTTTCTTGTGCATCAAGATCGTTTATTAAGCCATCTAGTGAATACTTGTACTCAAGAACCTTCGGCTTGGTTAACCTTCCCAGCAGGCCGTCGAGTACTTCACTATCGATGCCGAGGGGATTGCTACTTTGGTCAAATTCGAACAGTTCCCGATCATGGTCGAAGTTTATCCGAAACAATCCGTCGTAGGTGAACCGCTCGTTGGTTGACATAATCGCTAGACCACGAACCACGCCGCCCGAAATGATCTCGTGGAAGAGTGCTATAACATCTTGTTCCCGAGTGGGTGTAGACGTAATGCTGATTCGTTTTGTTGGAGCGAAGAAGTGATCCGAAGACAGGGTGAGTGGCGAGCTTGCTTCATGTGCGATCATCTGCTCCTTCCACGCATCCAGCCTGAGCTCACGGTCCAAGTCTGGGACCGTCCCAGAGTCTCGCTTCATGTTCGGCCTGAGTCGAGTTATCGGCCCTTGGACAATCGCGCTCGCTACGTCCGTGGCGAAATCAACAAGAGGTTTGGCAAATCCCTTCCTGCCAAGATCCGGAGTATAATTCTCAAAATGAATAAGGAAGTGCACTTGATTCTGTCGACCAGTGTATCTTGTTAAAGGAACCTGGAGAACATCGCCTTGAGGCATCAAGTTAGCAGCCAGCTGGATTCCAGCACGGAGTACCTGCATGTTGCTGCGAATGCCCAACTTCTCGTTGAACCTCTTCCAAAGCTTCGTGGTATAGCCGTACTCCACCTTGATGGTGGGCCGGTGTTTTACAACTACCTCTTCATGTTCGGCAAACGCTTCCGGCGTGAGGAGCTCTTTGCATGAATCCCAGTGGTACTCCTCATACAAGAAGTCCAACTTGCGATGGGCATTCGGTGGCGGCTTGGCGGTACCGTACTTCTTGAACTGCTCCTGGGCCTTCGACGCAACTTCACTGATGCGGGCCGACTTGCACTTGTCATTATGAAGCCATAGATAAGAAACTTCCGAGATTGTTGCCGTTGTCGACTCTCCCCCTGCAATGCAAGTGACTTCAATCGTCTTATCCATGCTCGGCTCGACCGAGCCGACGCCGGTTTTAACTCGGAGGATAGTAAGCCATGTATCGGCGTCCTTTGCCGCAAGCCAGGAGAGCTTTTTAGGGTGGGTATATTCATCGAAGCGGACGGTTACAGTGGTTCCGCGCTCCACTTTTTCGAAGTCTTCATCGATATCCGCAGAGGAGTCTGGCTCGACAAGCGGAGGATCTCCATCTGCTGATCCCGCCAGCCAGGTTCTGCCATTCAATATCCTTCCGCATGCCTCGTATCCGGGTGACTTTGTGTGCACTCGCAAATAATTGAAGCCGTATGCAAGGTACGTGGCACCAACGCCTTTGTGTCCTCGAGAGTTAACCTCTTCCTTGAATGAGAAATTGGGCGCCAGGAACCGCTTGAACTCGTCGTACGTCATTCCGCAGCCATTGTCGGAAACTGTGAGCTCATTCCTGTCCAAGTCAACAATGACCCGCAGGTGCTGCTCGAAATCCGAAATTGTTCCGGCCGCAACTTCGACCCGACCCCGCGCCTCTAACGCGTCTAGACCATTTTGAATCAACTCGCAGAACGGATCGTACCAGCCGACATACGAACTCAAAATGTTGTTGATTTCGCGTCGCACAGCGCGCTGTGCTGCAAGGCTGTTTTCTAGCCTTCCCTTGACTTGCAGGGGGTCGAAGGCTGCGAAGGGCGGGGTCATGGGTGCATCCTAAGCGACGTCCGTCGACAAGGGAATCTATCTCTACCAGAGAAGTACCCTTATGAGCAGCTCTCGCCTTCTGCCAGAAGATGCTCACACGGCTGCCTGCCCCTCCTTATGGGTCTACCCCTAGATCAGAGCACCATCGCCGAAGCAGCGGTAGTCAGGCGCGCACCCCGGGGCATGAACACTCTATTGGGGTGCGGCCCTGTTGACGTCTTCACAGTCGGGCACGGGCTCCTAGACCCGCTCAACGCCCTACCGGTAGCAATACCAAGCCCAATAAAGGTCATCCGGTGCGTGGCTCTCGTACAACCTCGCACCTCAAAATTTACCTTCGCCAAGGCGTGGAACACGCCCTGGTCAGAGCGCCACGATCGCCGCAGTCTCCGCAGGCAGCTCGATCCGGTCCCGCATCACGGTGACGCCCTCCCCGGTAGCCAGCAACACCCGCCGAGCCACCCCAGGCAGCGAGACCCCCTGCCCCCGCCCCGCCAGGTTCGCGACGACAAGCGTGTCCCCCCGCCGCATCAGCAGGAACTGGTCCCCATGCTGCACGGAAACCGCGTGCAACCGAGGATCCGAAAGATCAGAACAAGACCGCCGCAGCGCGATCAACCGCTGGTAAAACGCCAACATCGAAGCATGCTCAGGCTTGTCCAGCTCCGCCCAGTCCAACCGCGACCGCACGAACGTCTGCGGGTCCTGCGGATCGGGCACGTCCCCCTCGGGCCACCCGTGCGCCGCGAACTCCCGCCGCCGCCCGGTCCGCACCGCAGAGGCCAACTCCGGCTCCGGATGCGACGTGAAGAACTGCCAAGGCGTGGACGCGGCCCACTCCTCCCCCATGAACAGCATCGGAGTAAAGGGCGCGGTCAACAGCAACGTGGCCCCAACGCGAAGCAGCGAAGGCGACAACGAAGCGGAGATCCGATCCCCGGTGGCCCGGTTCCCGATCTGGTCGTGGTTCTGCAGGTAGGCCACCATCCGATGCCCGGGAATCCGAGGATCGACAGGCCGCCCATGGTGCCGGTTACGGAAGCTCGACCAGGTTCCCGCGTGGAAGAACCCACCGGTCAGCACGTCCGACAGCGTCTCCAGAGAGCCGAAGTCGCCGTAGTACCCCTGCCGCTCCCCCGTCAGCAACGTGTGCAGCGCGTGGTGCGCGTCGTCGTTCCACTGGGCGTGCAGCCCGAGCCCACCCGCCTCCCGAGGCGTGATGAGCCGAGGGTCGTTGAGGTCAGACTCGGCGATCAGCGACAACGGCCGGCCCAGGTGCGTCGACAACGACTCGACCGCGATGGCCAGCTCTTCCAGGATCGGCACCGCCCGCGAGTCCGGCAACGCGTGCACGGCGTCCAGACGTAGGCCGTCGACGTGGTAGTCGCGCAGCCACATGAGGACGCTGTCGATGATGTAGCGGCGTACCTCGTCGGAGTGCGGGCCGTCCAGGTTGACCGAGCGGCCCCAACTGTTGCTCTGCTCGGCGAGGTAGGGCCCGAACCGCGGCGCGTAGGCCCCGGAGGGCCCGAAATGGTTGTAGACGACGTCGAGGATCACCCCCAGGCCCTTGGCGTGGGCGGCGTCGACGAACCGTTTCAGACCGTCGGGGCCACCGTAGGGCTGGTGCGGGGCATACCAGCAGACGCCGTCGTACCCCCAGTTGTGTTCGCCGTTGAAGGCGTTGACCGGGAGCAGCTCGATCAGGTCGACGCCCAGCGACACCAGGTGGTCGAGGCGGTCGATGGCCGCGTCGAAGGTGCCCTCGGGGGTGAAGGTGCCGATGTGCAGCTCGTAGAGGATGCTGCCGGGCAGTTGCCGACCGGTCCACGAGCTGTCGGACCAGTCGAAGGCCGAATGGTCGTAGAGGCGGCTCGGCCCGTGGACGCCGTCGGGCTGCCACGCGGAGCGGGGGTCGGGCAGCGGGATGTCGTCGTCGTCGAGCAGGAACGCGTAGTCGGGGCCGCCGTCGGGCACCTCGACCCGCCACCAGCCGTCGGCGGCGGCGCGCATCTCGTGGTCGTCGGCGCCGGGTAGGTGCAGCCGCACGCGGGTGGCGTCGGGCGCCCACACGGAGAATTCGGTCATGAAGCAACCTCCGCGTCATCGGTGGGAGGAGCCAGCAGTGCGACGGGATAGTCGGCCAACAGGTCGGCCACAGAGGTCTCCCCGCCACTGTAGACCCGCCCGGTGAACAGGTCCTTCACCTCGTTAACACCAAGCGACAGGACTGTGTCGCGCCACCCACCGGAGCGCGCCAGGCCCAGCGGCAGGCGGGTCGCCACGGTGATCGCGCCGCCCCTGTCGAAGGCCAGCACGTGCCGGCCCTGCGGCCCGTGCGCCGGCACCGGCCGGTAGGTGGTGAACAGCTCCGGGTGCGCCCGCCGCAACCGCAGCGTCCGCGACACGACGAGCAGCTTCGCCGCTCCGTCGGTGTCGATCGAGGGACGCCAGCCGCCGTCGAGCCGCGCCAGCATCTCCCGGCGTACGTCGAAGTCGACGGGCCGCCGATTGTCCGGGTCGACGAGGGAGTTGTCCCACAGCTCGGTGCCCTGGTAGGTGTCCGGCACGCCCGGCATCGTGAGCTGGATCAGCTTCTGCCCGAGCGAGTTGCACCAGCCGGCCGGGGTGATGGCGGCGGCGAGTTCGGTCAGCTCGGCGTGCAGCCGCTCGTCGTCGTACATGCGGTCGATGACCGCGTGCATGGCCTGCTCGAAGGCCGGGTCCGGGTCCGCCCAACTGGTCGAGGCCGCGGCCTCCCGGGCGGCCTTCTCGGCGTACGCGTGCAGCCGCTCCCGCTCGATCGGCCACGCGCCGACGGCGGTCTGCCAGAGCAGGTGGGCGAACGCCGGGTCGGGCAGTGGGGCGTACTCCATCCAGGTCTGGACCTGCTCGGCCCAGCGGCCCGGCAGTTCGCTGAGCACGGCGAGGCGGGCGCGCACGTCCTCGCCGCGCTTCGTGTCGTGGGTGGAGAGCGCTGTCATGCTGGCCGGCCAGCGGACCTGCTGGGCGCTGGCGAAGCGGTGGAACTCCGCCGGCGGCACCCCGAAGTGGGCGGGGCTGCCGCCGACCTCGTTGAGCGCCACGAACCGGGTCCAGCGGTAGAACGCGGTGTCCTCCACGCCCTTGGCCATCACCGCGCCGGTGAGCTGCGGAAAACGCATCGCCAGCTCGTCGTCCGGGTCGCGCAGCCGGCGGGTGATCGCGTCCAGGGCGCCGGTCAGGTCGGGGCGGCGGCGGCCGGCCTCTGAGCGGGCGGCGGCGAGGTGCCGGGCGCCCTCCGGCGGGTAGCCCCGATAGACATCGAAGGCGGCGGCCAGCTCGGCGAGCGCGGCGCGGGCCTGCTCGGTGGGCACCTCGGGGGCGAGCGCGGCCAGCCGGGTCAGCTCGGCGGCGAGGAGCTGGGTGGCGGCGGCCAGCTTGGTGGTGTGGGTCAGGTCCTGCCACGACGTGTGGTGCCCGGTGAGGCGGGTGTCCAGCGCCGTGAAGTCGCCCTCGGTGTCCGGGTCGACGAACAGGCCGTTGACGGCGGCGAGGGCGTCGTAGCCGGTCGTGCCGTCCACCGGCCAGTCCGGCAGCTCCTCGCCGTACTCCAGGATCTTCTCCACCACGAGCCAGGCGTCCGGCGCGGCCTCGCGCAGCCGGGCCAGGTAGCCGGCGGGGTCACGCAGGCCGTCCGGGTGGTCGACGCGGATACCGTCGACCTCCCCCGCGGCGGCCCACCGCAGGATCAGCTCGTGGGTGGCGGCGAACACCGCCGGGTCCTCCACGCGCAGGCCCGCCAGGCCCGCGATGGCGAAGAACCGGCGGTACGTCAGCTCGGCGTCACCGCGCCGCCAGGAGATCAGCTCGTAGTGCTGCCGCTCGTGCACCTCCTGGGCGGTGCCGTCGCCGGTGCCGTCGGCGACCGGGAAGCGGTGCTCGTGGTAGCGCAGCTCGCCGTCGACGAGCTTCAGGTCGTCCAGGGCGGCCGGGTCGTCGGCCAGGACCGGCAGCAGCAGCCGGCCCCGGTCCCAGTCGATGTCGAACCAGTCGGCGTACGACGAGTCGCGCCCCCGGCGCAGCACGTCCCACCAGGCCGGGTTGGCCGGCGGCACGGCGACCCCTGCGTGGTTGGGCACGATGTCGACGACCAGGCCGAGCTGCCGCTCGCGCAGCGCCCGCAGCAGCCGCTGCCGAGCCGCCTCGCCGCCCAGCTCCGGGTTGACGGCCCGGTGGTCGACCACGTCGTAGCCGTGCGCGGAACCGGGGGTGGCGGCCAGCAGCGGGGCGCTGTAGAGGTGGCTGACGCCCAGCTCGTCCAGGTAGTCGAGGATCGCGGCGGTGGCGTCCAGGTCGAAGCCGGGGCGGACCTGGACGCGGTAGGTGGCCTTGGGAGGGGTGGCCGGCATGTCAGATCGTCCTCTCCAGCACGACGAGGGACCGGTCCGGCACCCGGATGGTGCCGCCCGCGCTGATCACCGTGGCGTCGTCCGGCTCGGGCTCGGCGGTGCTGATCACCCGTTCCCACTTCTGCCCGTACTCGGAGCCGGGCATCGTGAAGTCCAGCGGCGCGTCGTGGGCGTTGAAGCAGAGCAGGAACGAGGCGTCGTGGTGCTTCTGGCCGTACTGGCCGCGCTCCCGGATGCCCTCGCCGTTGACGAACAGCGCCACCGAACGACCGAAGTCGTTGCCCCAGTCCTCGCCTGTCATCTCCCGCCCGTCGGGCGTGTGCCAGGCCAGGTCGGGCAGTGGCTCGTCGATGCCGCGCCCGTTCACCGGCAGGCCGGTGAAGAACCGGCGGCGGCGGAACACCTGGTGCCGCTTGCGGAAGTCGGTGAGCGTACGGACGAAGTCCAGCAGTTGCTCGTCGACGTTGTCCCAGTCGATCCAGGCCAGCTCGCTGTCCTGGCAGTAGGCGTTGTTGTTGCCGTGCTGGGTGCGGCCCAGCTCGTCGCCGTGGCCGATCATCGGCACGCCCTGCGAGAGCATCAGGGTGGCCAGGAAGTTGCGCCGCTGCTTGGCCCGCAGGGCGAGCACCGCGTCGTCGTGGGTGTCGCCCTCCACGCCGCAGTTCCAGGACCGGTTGTGGCTCTCGCCGTCCCGGTTCTCCTCGCCGTTGGCCTCGTTGTGCTTGTCGTTGTACGACACCAGGTCGTTGAGCGTGAACCCGTCGTGCACGGTGACGAAGTTGATGCTGTGGAACGGGCGGCGGCCGTCGTCCTGGTAGAGGTCGGCCGAGCCGGAGATCCGCGACGCGAACTCGGCGAGGGTGGCCGGCTCGCCCCGCCAGAAGTCCCGCACGGTGTCCCGGTACTTGCCGTTCCACTCCGTCCACAGCGGCGGGAAGTTGCCCACCTGGTAGCCGCCGGGGCCGACGTCCCACGGCTCGGCGATCAGCTTGACCTGGCTGACCACCGGGTCCTGCTGGACCACCTCGAAGAACGTGGAGAGCCTGTCCACCTCGTAGAACTCGCGGGCCAGGGTGGCCGCCAGGTCGAAGCGGAAGCCGTCGACGTGCATCTCGGTCACCCAGTACCGCAGCGAATCCATGATCAGTTGCAGCGAGTGCGGGCTGCGCACGTTGAGGCTGTTGCCGGTGCCCGTGTAGTCGACGAAGTAGCGGCGGTCCTCCTCGCTGAGCCGGTAGTAGCTGGGCGCGTCCACGCCCTTGAAGCTCAACGTCGGCCCGAGGTGGTTGCCCTCGGCGGTGTGGTTGTAGACCACGTCGAGGATGACCTCGATGCCCGCCGCGTGCAGCGCCTTGACCATCCCCCGGAACTCCTGCACCTGCTGACCGAGGTGACCCAGCGCCGAGTAGCCGTGGTGCGGGGCGAAGAAGCCGATCGTGTTGTAACCCCAGTAGTTGCGCAGCCCCAGGTCGACGAGACGGTGGTCGTGCACGAACTCGTGCACCGGCATCAGCTCGATCGCCGTCACCCCGAGCCGGGTCAGGTGCTCGATCATCGGCGGGGAGGCGATGCCCGCGTACGTGCCGCGCAGCTCCTCCGGGATGTCCGGGTGCCGCATCGTCAGCCCGCGCACGTGCGCCTCGTAGATCACCGAGTGGTGGTACGGCGTACGCGGCGGCTTGTCGTTGCCCCAGTCGAAGTACGGGTTGACCACCACCGACTTCGGCATGAACGGCGCCGAGTCGGTCTCGTTCATCTTCTCCGGCTCGCCCAGCTCGTAGTCGTACACCGCCGGGTCCCACTGGACGTCACCGTCGACGGCCTTGGCGTACGGGTCGAGCAGCAGCTTGTGCGGGTTGCAACGCAGCCCGTTCGCCGGGTCGTACGGGCCGTGCACCCGGTAGCCGTAGCGCTGCCCCGGCTCGATCCCCGGCAGGTACGCGTGCCAGACGTAGGCGTCCACCTCGCGCAGCTCGACGCGGCGCTCGGCGCCGGTGTCCCACTCGTCGAAGAGGCAGAGTTCGATCCGCTCGGCCACCTCGGAGAAGATGGCGAAGTTGGTGCCCATCCCGTCGTAGGTGGCGCCCAGGGGATACCGCTCGCCCGGCCAGACCTGCATGTCGCTCCTTCAGCACTTGATCACGAGCGAACCGCGTCGTGAGCGCACGGGAGGTCGGACCCGCCCGCGCGCACGCCGGTATTGCCCTGCGCCCCCACGCGCCAATCCATCCTTTCAGGCGATGACCGAAAACCACCTGTCTGATGCGCGCTACACCCTCAGGTGTCCTCCGTCACCATGGGCGTTTTGAAGATGCGTTCCCGGGCTCGATGCCCTTTGCTAGTCGGGGGACACGCGTTCGCGCGTGCCTCACTCGGCCCTCGGCCACCCCTTCCCACCCTCACTCCGCCGCCACTGCTGCCGGCGCGTGCCACCACGTATGGACGGAGACTGATGTGACCACGCTGCGGGTCGGCGAGCAGCTCGCTATCGCCACGGATCGGGCCCACCGGCCCACCCTCACCTCCCGGCCCCAGCTTCCGGCGCAGCCCGGCCCGTCCGCGCATTCCGGCCTCGGCGCGCAGCCTGCCGCGATCGTGCCGGCGCAGCCCGGCCCGGGGGTGCCGCCGCAGACCCGTCGCATCCTGATGCTCTCGTGGGAGTACCCGCCGGTGCTCGTCGGCGGCCTCGGCCGCCACGTGCACGCCCTGTCGGTAGCCCTCGCCGCCGCCGGCCACGACGTCACTGTCGTCACCCGCCACGCCGAGGGCGCACCCCTCGAGGAGTACGCCGACGGCGTGCGCATCCTGCGCGCACCCGAAGACCCGGTCACCTTTCCCCTCGCCACCGGCTCCCTCCTGGCCTGGACGATGGCCTTCAACCACACCCTCACCCGCACCGCCCTGCGCGCCACCCAGGCCGGCAGCTACGACGTCATCCACGCCCACGACTGGCTCGTCGCGCACACCGCGATGACGTTGCGCGACCACCTGGACATCCCGCTCGTCAGCACCATCCACGCGACCGAGGCGGGCCGGCACCAGGGCTGGCTGCCCGAGGAGATGAACCGCACCATCCACGGTGTCGAGCAGTGGCTCAGCAGCGAGTCCGGTCGGGTCATCGTCTGCTCCGGCTACATGCGCGACGAGGTGGGCGCGCTGTTCGGCGTACCGGCCGGCCGCGTCGACGTGGTCGCCAACGGCGTCGAGTCGCACCGCTGGAAGGTGCCGGCGCGGGACGTGGCAGCGGCGCGGGCCCGGTTCGCCGCAGACGGCCCCCTGGTCACCTTCGCCGGCCGGCTCGTCTACGAGAAGGGCGTGCAGCACCTCATCGCCGCCCTCCCCCGGCTGCGTGAACGGCACCCCGGGCTGCGCGCCGTGATCGCCGGCGACGGCCCGTACCGCGCGGAACTGGAGGCCGAGGTGCACCGCCGCGGCCTCGGCGGGATGGTCAGCATGCCCGGCTTCCTCGACGGCAACGACCTGCCGGCGCTGATGGCGGCGTCCGACTGCTTCGCGGTGCCGAGCATCTACGAGCCGTTCGGCATGGTGGCCCTGGAGGGCGCCGCCGCCGGGGCGCCCCTCGCCGTCGCCGCCACCGGTGGCCTCGCCGAGATCGTCGAGCCGGGCGCGACCGGGATGACGTTCCGCCCGCACGACCCGGACGGGCTCGCCGACGCCGTCGACGCGCTGCTGTCCGACAGTGAGCGCGCCCGCGCCATGGCCCGCCGCGCCCGCCGGATGGTCCAGGACCAGTACGGCTGGACGGCCATCGCCCAGCACACCGCCGCCAGCTACGCCGCCGCCATCGCCAACGACGCCGCGTTCACCGCCGAGCGCACCGAGCAGCGCATGTCCCAGGGTCGGGCACTCCCGGCACTGCCCGAGGGCAACCTGCTCGCCGCCGCCGGCCTGCGCTGAGGCGCTTCCGGCTCCTCCGGCCCGTTTGATCGACTCGGGTTCCTTGAAGTCGGGGTGTCCCCATGCCGGTCGGGCTTGATCGACTCGGGTTCCTTGAAGTCGCGGGGTCCCCGTGCCGGTCGGGCTTGATCGACTCGGGTTCCTTGAAGTCGGGGTGTCCCCATGCCGGGGATGCCGCGACTTCCTGGAACCCGAGTCGATCAAGCGCAAGCGGGCTGGCCGGGCTTCGCTGCCCAGCGCCGGTCGCCAGGCCGAGCTGGCCCGGCGAGGGCCGGCCGGCCCTGTCAGAATGTGCGGATGTCTCGTCCTGTTGACGCCCTGGATTCCGCGTTTCCGGTCGCCGCCTCCATCGCCCTGGACCTGATCCGCCGCCCCGAGGTGTCCGCGCAGTGGTCGCGCCCGAGCGCCCTGCCGCACCTGTCCGTGGGCGCCCTGGCGTGCCACCTCGGGCGTCAGGCCGTACGCGCGGCGGAGCTGCTGCCGAGCCCCGCCGACCTGCCCACGCTGGAGTCGGCCGACAGCCACTACGAGCGGGCCGCCTGGGTCACCGACGGCACCCCGGACGCCGACGCGGTCGCCGCGGGCCCGGACGAGGCCGACGCGGCACGCGGCCCGGCTGACCTGCACGCCCGATCAGCCGACGCGCTCAACGCGGTCAACGACCTGCTGTCGCGGGGTGCCGCCCTCGACGTCGTGCCGATCCCGTGGCAGGGCTGGTCCCTGCGCCGCGCCGACTTCCTGCTCACGCGCCAACTGGAGATCGTCGTGCACTCCGACGACCTCGCGGTGAGCGTCGGCGTGCCCACACCGGAATTCCCGGCGGAGGTCTTCGACCCCGTACGCGACCTGCTGGTCCGGTTGGCCGTCCGCCGGCGTGGCCAGTCGGCGCTGATCGGCGCACTGAGCCGCAGCGAGCGAGCCGGGGACATCTCCGCCTTCTGACCCGCCGCGCCGCCGCCCGCCGCCCGCCGCGCCGCCGCGCCGCCGGTCGCCGTTCGCGGTCGCGCTTGATCGACTCGGCTTCCTGGAAGTCGGGGCATCGATCCCGCCCGGACACCCCGGTTTCCTGGAACCCGAGTCGATCAAGGGTCCCGGACGCGGAAAAGCGGCAGGCCGCCGACCCGGATCGGGTCGGCGGCCTGCCTGTGGTGCGAGGGGCGGAGGTCAGCGCTCGGCGAAGGGGACGTAGTCCCGCTCGGGGGCACCGACGTAGACCTGCCGCGGACGGCCGATCTTGGTCTCCGGGTCGTTGATCATCTCGCGCCACTGGGCGATCCAGCCGGGCAGCCGGCCGAGCGCGAAGAGCACCGTGAACATCTTCGTGGGGAAGCCCATGGCCTTGTAGATCAGGCCGGTGTAGAAGTCCACGTTCGGGTAGAGCCGGCGGGAGACGAAGAAGTCGTCGGCGAGCGCGATCTCCTCCAGCTCCATGGCGATGTCCAGCAGCGGGTCCGGCTTGGCCATGCGGCCCAGCACGTCCTGCGCGGCCTTCTTGACGATGGCCGCCCGCGGGTCGTAGTTCTTGTAGACCCGGTGGCCGAAGCCCATCAGCTTGACGCCGTCCTGCTTGTCCTTGACCTTGCGGACGAAGGACCGGACGTCGCCGTCACCGGCGTGGATCTGCTGGAGCATCTCCAGCACCGCCTGGTTCGCGCCACCGTGCAGGGGGCCGAACAGCGCGTTCACGCCGGCCGAGACCGAGGCGAACAGGTTGGCGTTGCTGGAGCCGACCAGGCGGACGGTCGACGTGGAGCAGTTCTGCTCGTGGTCGGCGTGCAGGACGAACAGCATGTCCAGCACCTTCGACATGACCGGGTCGACCACGTACGGCTCCGCCGGCACGCCGAACGTCATGCGCAGCAGGTTGTCCACGTACCCCAGGGAGTTGTCCGGGTAGAGCAGCGGCTGCCCGATGGACTTCTTGTAGGCGTACGAGGCGATGGTGGGGACCTTCGCCATGAGCCGGACCGTGGAGATCTCCACGTGCTCGGAGTCGAACGGGTCCAGGCTGTCCTGGTAGAAGGTCGACAGCGCGCTCACCGCCGACGACAGCACCGCCATCGGGTGGGCGTCCCGGGGGAAGCCGTCGAAGAAGCGGCGCATCTCCTCGTGCAGCAGCGAGTGCCGCCGGATCCACTCGGTGAACTCGGTCAGCTGCTGCTCGGTGGGCAGCTCACCGTAGATGAGCAGGTAGGAGACCTCCAGGAAGGAGGACTTCTCGGCCAGCTGCTCGATCGGGTATCCCCGGTAACGCAGGATCCCCGCGTCGCCGTCGATGTAGGTGATCGCGGATGAGGCAGCCGCGGTGTTGACGAAACCGGGGTCGTACGTCGTCATCCCGGTTTCCTTCAGCAGCTTGCTCACCCCGATGCCAGCGGGGCCCTCGACCGCGGAATGGACCGGCATCGACAGCTGCCCACCGGGGTGATCGAGCTTGACTTCCGTCATGTGGTTCCTCGCTTCGCCGGCAGATCTACGTTGAATTGCCTTCGCTTCTACCGTAATTGCGGCCCGGGGGACACCGCCCGCCGTGGTTCGACGGTGAGGTATGCGTCACCCGATTCCCGACCGGGCAGCCGGGAAACCCGCCGTCCCGCCAGGCGGGAGCCGAAAGAAACCCCGCCGAGAGGCCGGACGATCAGGACAACGTGAGGCGTCGTAGCGTACCGTCCGCCGCGACCTGGTAGACGTCGAGCTGGTTCGTCCCGGCGCGGAACAGCCGATCGTCGGTCAGCAGCGCGGCGAAGCGGCGCCCGCCCGGGTCGGTCGGCACCACCGGGACCACCGCGCCGATCCGGCCGTTGACGGCGACGGCCAGCAGCGTGCCGTCCGGTATCGCGTCCGGCACGTCACCCCAGACCAGCGCCGGGAGGGTGCCGGTGTCCGGGTCGGTCGCCCGGAAGGCGGCCAGGTCGGCGACCCGGGCGCTGCCCCCGGTCGGGCCGGCGCGGACCTCGGTGCCCACCAGGGGGTGCGGCGTCGGCAGCGGCGGCGGGGTGGGCACCCCGCCGGGGAAGGTGACCGCCCGCCCGGGGGTGTCGTAGAAGTGCTTCGTGGCGTCGGCGCGGGGGGCCTGCCGGGCGGAGCGGCCGTCGACGTGCCAGGGCAGGCGGATTCCGGCGGCGTCGGCGACGGTGGGCAGCAGGTCGACGTGCTCCCAGTTGCGGTCGTCCACCCGGCCGGTCTGCTGCCCGGGTTCCTTGACGAACATGGGCACCCACGCGACCTCGCCGGCGGCGGCCCTGATGGCGTCCATGCCCCGGCCCTGCGCGCCCGGGTGGAAGCTCACCCCGTGGTCGGCGGTGACGACGACGAGGGCCTGGTCGTAGAGGCCGCTGGCGCGCAGCGTCCGCAGGGTCTCGCCGATCAGCCGGTCGGTGTAGCCGAGTTGGGCGAGGTGGCGCTGGCGGGCCAGCTCGACCCAGCCGGCGCCGTCGTTCGGCAGGTCCTCCGGGGCGTCGTAGCGGGCGCCGGACGGCAGGTACGTCCACGGGGAGTGCGGCATCAGCAGGTGCAGGAAGTGCAGGGCGGGTCGGGTTTGCGGCTTCAGCCCGGCGAGGAAGCGGGTGAACCGGACCGGCTGGTTGTCGTCGAGGCTGTCCCAGCGGAACTTCGGGTCGGCGGGGACCGGCTCGGCGGCGTCCAGGCCGGCCTCGACGCGGGTCTGCTCCCGGTAGGAGTCCTCGGGGTCGACCCGGGTGTTCGTCGGCCCGGCGACCTGGCCGAGCAGCTTGCCGGTCTCCCGGACCAGCACGCCGAGGCCCTGCTCCGGCGCGACCGGCTGGTCGCAGCGGCTGGGTGGGCAGAGCCGGGTGATGCTCTCCTGGGCCTGGATGTCGTAGAGGCCACCGAAGGCCGTGAAGAGGTTGTCCGGGTATTGCGAGTAGTGCGGCGCGACCGCCCGCGCCGGGTAGCGGCCGGTGAGCATCGCCGGCAGCGCGTTAGGCGTCCAGCCGCTGACCCCTGTGGCGTTGCGGTACCAGGTCGAGCCGCCGGCCAGCTCGGCGAAGTGCGGGAACCGGGCCGCGTCGATCCGGCCGTCGCGGCCGAGCAGGCTGACCAGCGGCAGCTCGTCGAGGATCAGCATGACCACCGGCGGGTGCACGGCCGCGCCCTGCGCGGTGCCGACCGCACCGCCGTCGCCGCGCGGCAGCACGACCGCCGAGGTGGGCGAGACGAACAGGAACAGCGCCACGAAGGCCACCGGTCCGGCGGCGGCCAGTCGCAGCGCGCGGCCCGGCGACCGCCACCGCCGGTGCGCGGCCGCGCCGCCCAGACCGGCCAGACCGGCAAGCACCAGCAGGGGTACGCCCCGAAGCGGCACCGCGTGCCGGCCCACCTGCACCGCGAGGGCGGCGAGCAGCAGCCCGACGAGCACCGTGTGGGTGAGCGCGCGAGCGGTGCGGCCGGCGAGGCGACTGAGCGCGCCGAGCAGCGCCACGGGCACGGTGGGCGCGACGGCCACCAGGGCGACGAGCAGCAGGATCTGGGCGCGGTCGGCGCGGTGGAAGAGGAAGAAGTCGGGGCTGCGGCCGAGCACGTCCAGCAGGGGCTGGGTGACGACCAGTCCGACAAGTGCCACGACCTCCAGCAGTCGGCCCACCTCGCCGCGCCAGCCCTCCTCCCAACGGCCGGTGGATGGCGGTTCAGCCACCCATAACCGCCCGGTAGAGCGTGCGGGTGCCGGAGGGCAGCTCCAGCCGGTCGGTGATGCGGCCCCGGGCTTCGATGAGCCGTTCGAAGGTGTCGCGCCGGTAGTCCGGGAAGATGCCGTCGGGCTTGTTGGCCAGCAGCCGAGCGGCCATCGGGTCGTCCGGATGGACGAACTCCACCACCACGGCGCCGCCGGGCGCGGTCAGTCCGGCCAGCCAGTCGACGACCTCCGGCAGTGGCACGTTGCGGCCGATCGCCAGGTGGTGCACCAACGCCAGGGCGAGTACGACGTCCGCCGACGCCCGCTGGGCGAAGCCGGCGCGCTCGACGCCGCGCCAGCCCCCGCCGGGGGACGGGTCGGCCAGGTCGACGACAAGCGGCAGGATCCGTTGCTGCCCCTCGGAGCGCAGCGCCCGGTACAGCTCGTCGACCACTGCCGGGTCCTGCTCGACGGCGACCACGTAGTCGGCGTGGCCGGCGGCCAGTCGGGCGTACCGGCCGTCGTTGGCGCCCAGGTCGAGCACCAGGCGCGGGCGTGCGGCGGCGGCCACCGCGGTGACCACGAACTGCTCCTTGGCGACCCGGTCGCGGGCCGAGTAGCCGCAGGTGCGCTGGTAGTCCGACCAGTGGCTGCCCGACGGGCGGTGCTCCAGCCGGCGGACGAGCTTCTCGATGCCGCGTACGGTGGCCGCCTGCAGGTCCCGGGAGTAGCCGGCGGCGCGCAGCTGGGCCTTCACGTCGCTGGTGCTGGCGGCGGCGTTGCGCTGCTGCATGGCGCCGTGCAGGTGCAGGTGGGTCAGGATGCCGGGGCGCAGCCGGCGGGTGCCGCCGAAGAGCGGGCGCAGCTGGTCGGCCTCGATGCCGTCGACCTGGGCGCGCAGCCAGGGCTGGAAGTCCACGCCCAGGTGGGCGGTGAGCAGCAGCGGGTAGAGCACGGTCTGACAGAACTGCCGGTAGCCGGCCCACGGCTCGCCGTCGCGGACCGGCTCGAAGGAGCCGATGTCGATGAAGACCGGTTTCGCGCCGCGCCACTGGAGGTTGTAGGCGGAGCCGTCCTTGGTGGTGAAGCCGTCGGCGAGGGCGGTACGCAGGATCTCCAGGTGCAGCAGCGCGGCGTCGCGCAGCATGCCGAACGACCACTCGTACGGGTGCGAGACGAACGGGATGCGCTCGTGGCGCAGCACCGCCGCCCACGGCGTGCCGGTCGCGGCGGGCACCAACGTGGGCGGGGCGTCCTCGGTGGCGCAGACCTTGCCGGCCGAGACGAGCGTGGGAAAGAACGGGCTGGCCGCGAGGGTTCGCCAGTGCTCGGCGGCCTGGGCGTTCAGCCCGCGCAGCACCTCGTCGCCGACGTGGAACACCCGGTTGGCGGGGTCGCGGAAGGAGGCGGGCTCGGGGCGTACGCCGGTGGGTGAGGTCGTCATCGTCGCGGCGACCGCTACCGCTGGTCGGTGGGCTGCCGGCGGAACCGGTCGACGAGCCGCCGCCAGTAGAGCTTGGCGGCGACCGCGGCGCCGGCCACCCCGCCCACGACGGCCTGCACGATCAGGCTGCCGGATCCCGCGTCCAGGTAGGCCAGATGGATCACCGACCGCTCCTTCCCCTCGCCCGTCTCGACACCGGCGTCCCGGGAATGCAGCGGTGAGGCTTTTAACCCAGAAAGCCGGACTTGTCCATCACCGTACGCTGCTCGTCAGCGCTGTCGCGGCCACATCGGAGGACTCCCAGCCTCGCCACAGGAAGCCGTCCGCGTCGGTACGCTGCGAGGGTGCGCTGGACAGTCGTGGACGCGCCTCTGGACTCCTCCGGCGCCGGGCGCGGCGAGGAGCGGGCACCGGCTGCCCTGCGCCGGGCCGGTCTGCTGGACGCCCTCGCCGCGGACGACGACGGGCAGGTGGACGAGGCACGGCTGCGCGACCCGGCGCGTGACCCGGCGAGCGGGGTGATCGGCGCGGCCGGCCTGGTCCGGGCCGGCGCGGCCATCACCAGCCGGATAGCGGCGCTGATCGCCGACGGCCGTCGGCCGCTCGTGCTGGGCGGGGACTGCGCGATCCTGCCCGGCATCTGCCGGGGCCTGCCGCGCAGGACGGAGCTGTGGTTCGTCGACGCCCACCCCGACTTTCTCGACGGCGCGACCTCGCCGACCGGCGAGGCCGCCGACATGGACCTCTCGGTGGTCACCGGGCACGGCCCGGCCGCCGCGATCGGCGTCGACGAAGCGCTGCTCGACCCCGCGCGGGTGCACCTGCTCGGGCACCGCCCGTCGTCCGACGACGACGGGCGGGTCGAGGTGGCCCGGATCGACAGGGCCATCCACCAGGTGCCCGCCGCCGACCTGCTGCGCCGGGGCGCGGGAGCGGTCGGGGCGGCCCTGGCGGCCGACGGCGACGGGCCGGCCTGGCTGCACCTCGACCTGGACGCCGTGGACCCGCGCGACCTGCCGGCGGTGACCTACCCCGAGCCGGACGGGCTGCGCTGGCCCGACCTGACGGCGCTTGTCACCCCGCTGGCCCGCGCCGACCGGCTGCTCGGGATGAGCGTGACCGACCTGAACGCCGACGAGGACCCCGACGGACGCCACGCGCGGCGCGTCGTCGAGGTCCTCGCGGACGTGCTGGGCGGCTGAGTCGACGCTCCCGGCCCCGTCGACAGGTAAGCCTCGTCGGTGCTGCCGACTATGCGTCAGCTGTGGGGTTCGGCAGGCGGACGGCGAAGACGGTCCGCCCCGGCCGGCTGTCGACCGCGACAGTGCCGTGGTGGGCCTCCACCACGGCCGCCACGATCGCCAGGCCGAGGCCGGTGCTGCCGTGCGCGCGGGACCGTGAGCTGTCGCCCCGGGCGAACCGCTCGAACATCTCCGGTCGCAGCTTCGCCGGCACCCCCGGCCCGTCGTCGGCGACGGTGAGCACGGCGGCGTCCGCCTCGACGGCAAGCGTGGTGGTGACAGTCGTGCCGGGTGGGGTGTGCACGCGGGCGTTGGCGAGCAGGTTCGCCACCACCTGATGCAGGCGGGCGCTGTCGCCGGGGACCCGGATGACCACCTCGGGCAGGTCGAGCTGCCAGCGGTGCTCGGGGCCTGCCGCGTGAGCGTCGCTGACCGCGTCCACGACGAGGGCGGACAGGTCGACCGGGTCCGCCGCGAGCGGCCGGCCGGCGTCGAGCCGGGCCAGCAGCAGCAGGTCGTCCACGAGGGTTGTCATCCGGGTGCTCTCCGACTCGACGCGGCGCAGCGCGTGCGCCACGTCGGCGGGGACTTCGGCGCGGCCGCGCCGGGCCACCTCGGCGTACCCCCGGATGGCCGCGAGGGGGGTGCGCAGTTCGTGGCTGGCGTCGGCGACGAACTGGCGTACGCGGGTCTCGCTGGCCTGCCGCGCGGCAAGCGCGTCGGCGACGTGGCCGAGCATGCGGTTGAGCGCCGCGCCGACCTGGCCGACCTCGGTGCGCGGGTCGGTGTCGCCGGCCGGTACGCGGACGGCGAGCGCGACCTCGCCGCGGTCCAGCGGCAGCTCGGTGACCCGGGTGGCGGTGGCGGCGACCCGGTTCAGCGGTCGCAGCGTGGCGCGCACGATAAGCGCGCCGGCCGCGCCGGCGAGGAGCAGCCCGACGGCGGCCACTCCGGCCTGCGCGGCGACAAGCGCCCAGACGGTGTCCTGCACGCCCGACAGCGGGATCGCCACGGCCAGCACCATCCCGTCGGGGAGACGCCGCGCCACGGCCCGGACGTCACTGCCGTCGTCGAGGCCGACGGTGCGTGGTCGGCCGTCGGTGGGCAGCGCGGCCAGCCGGGCGGCGTCCGTGGCGGGGACGTCGGCGAGGCTGCCGCTCTCGGTGCTCCTCGTCGCCGTGGTGACGCCGTCGGCGAGGCGGACGGCCAGTGAGCCGGGCGGAAAGCCGCGCGGAGGCTCCGGCGGGGGCGGGCCGACGCCGTCCGGTCGCGAGGCGGGCCACCCGGGGTCGCCGCCCTGGCGGAACCACTGTGGCACGTCGGCGCGGGGCCGGTCCCCCATCGTCAACTGGCTGTCGACCTGGCCGACGAGGAAGTGCCGCAGGGCGACAGTGGTGAGCCCGCCGATCGCGACGCTGACCAGGGCGAGCAGCGCCACCAGGGCGAGCACCAGCCGGGCCCGCAGCGACCGGCCGGCCAGCCACCGCCGGGCGGTCCGCAGTGGCCGGCGGCGCGGCCGTGGATCAGTCGGCGGGTTTGAGGACATAGCCCGCGCCGCGCAGCGTGTGGATCATCGGCGGTCGGCCGGCGTCGATCTTCTTGCGCAGGTACGAGATGTACAGCTCCACCACGTTGGCCTGGCCGCCGAAGTCGTAGTTCCACACCCGGTCGAGGATCTGCGCCTTGCTGAGCACCCGGCGCGGGTTGCGCATCAGGTAGCGCAGCAGCTCGAACTCGGTCGCGGTAAGCGTGACGAGCTGGCCGGCACGGCGGACCTCGTGGCTGTCCTCGTCGAGGCTGAGGTCGCCGACGGTCAGCACGGCCTCCTCCCGGGCGGCGACCGCGAACCCGGAGCGGCGTAGCAGGGCGCGCAGCCGGGCGATTACCTCCTCCAGGCTGAACGGCTTCGTCACGTAGTCGTCGCCGCCCACGGTCAGCCCGGCGATGCGCTCCTCGACGGCGTCGCGGGCGGTCAGGAACAGCACCGGCACGGTGGGGGCGTGCTCGCGCAGCCGACGCAGCACCTGGAAGCCGTCCAGGTCGGGCAGCATGACGTCGAGCACGACGGCGTCCGGCTGGAACTGCCGCGCGGTGCTCAGCGCCGCCATGCCGTTGCCGGCGCTGCGCACCTGCCAACCCTCGTAGCGCAGCGCCATCGCCAGCAGGTCGGTAAGTGTCGCCTCGTCGTCGACCACCAGCACCCGGACCGGTTCGCCGTCGGGGCGGCGCAACTCGATCCGGCCCGGCGCGGTCTGTCCCTGGATGACCATGCCCCCCATCGTGGGCGGGTCCGCTGTGACGCGCCTCTGCCCCACCTGTGCGCCAGCTGTGCGGCCGGGCCGCCGGAGCACCGCTCAGCCCTCGCCCGTGGTCACTCGGACACTCCCTGGGCGTCGGTCCGGACGAACCGCATGCTCCACCCGCCCAGACCGTCCGGCTGGTCGCGTTCGTAGAGGTGGTCGGGGCCGGGCTGCGTCGGGCCGGTGCCGTCCGGATGCCGCATGATCCACCGCCGTGGAGGGCCGCCGTCGGGCTCGGCCGGCACCGGGCGAACCAGGCCGTCGGCGGGACCGCCCACGAAGCGTACGGTGACCTCGCTCATCGCGCTGTCTCCCCGGTGACCGTGCCGGCACGCTCGGTGCGCCAGCCCTGGCTCGCAAGCTACCGCACCCACCACCGGCCCGCGCCGAGGTACGGCGGGATCGGCCACGCCCGATCGCCGCACGGTTTGCCCAGCTCGGACCCCGGGTACCGCGATCGGAGGCACCCGCGGTCGGCGGGCGAGGGCGAGGAGCGGTCGATGCGTACGCTGGACGGGCGGTACCAGCTCGAGCAGCGTATCGGCGTGGGTGGGATGTCCGAGGTGTGGCGAGCCCACGACCGTGTGCTGGACCGGCCGGTCGCGGTGAAGCTGATCTCGCCCGGCCCGGAGGGCCACCACGACACGGTGGACCGCATTCGCACTGAGGCCCGTTCCGCGGCACGGCTGGTGCACCCCAACGTCGCGAGCGTGCACGACTTCGGCACCTCCTCGACGCTTCCCGGTCGCCAGGCGCCGTACATCGTGATGGAGTTGGCCGAGGGCGAGACGCTCGCCGCGCACCTGCGGGCCGGTCCGCTGGACTGGCGCATCTCGGTGCGGGTCTGCGCCGAGGTCGCCGCCGCGCTGTCCGCCGCCCACGCCAGCGGCATCGTGCACCGCGACGTGAAGCCGGCAAACGTCATGCTCACCCCCGCCGGGGTGAAGGTCCTCGACTTCGGCATCGCCACCCCGGCCGGAGCGGCGGACCCGATGCCTGACGGCATGGTGCTGGGCACTCCCGCGTATCTGGCGCCCGAGCAGCTCGACGGCGTCCCGGCCACCCCGGCGGCCGACATGTACGCCCTCGGCGTGCTGCTCTACTACTCCCTCACCAGCCGGCTGCCGTACCTGGCGACCAATGCCGCCGAGTTGCTGACGGAGCGTCGGACCCGGCCTCCGCAGCCGCTGCCCGAGATCGACGGGCTGCCGCCGGAGGTGTCCGAGTTGTGCCGCTCCTGCCTGGCCGACGACCCGGCGGAGCGTCCGACCAGCCTGGTCGCCGCGCTGCTGCTGGCCGAGGCCGTGGACGCCCGGGTGTACGTGCCGATGACGATCCCTTCGCCGCGCCGGCCGACGGCGATGTCGCCGTGGAGCGAGCAGGCCGCGGCGGAGGCCACCGAGGCGCTGTCGGTGGTCGAGGGGACCTGACCGCGGGGTCGCGTGGCGTTTCGCCCGCCCCCGGCCGGGTAGCCGGGCGGGTGAGCGACGGGAGGAACGCGATGCCGAGTCCGAGTTCCTGGCTGCATCAGGCCACCGCGACGGCCGAGGGCGGCCACGTACGCACCGACGACGGCGGGCTCTCCACGCCGCTGGCGTCGCCACTGGCGGCGCACTGCACCGGCCTGCGACCCGAGCAACTGTTGGCGGCGGCCTTCGCGTCCTGCCTGCACCACGCGGCGGTGGAGGCGGCCGGGGAGATCACGAACGAGGCGCACACGGTCCAGGTACGCGCCGAGGCGAAACTGGGCCGCGACGACGACGGCCGCTACCGGGCCGACGTGCACGCCTCGATCTCCTCCGCCGGCCTGAGCCGGTCGCAGTTGGCCGATCTGGTCGAGTACGCCGACCGGCTCTGGCCGTTCTCCAGCGGCGACAACACCCGGCATCGGCTGACCGTCACTCCTGCGGAGAACGGCCGGCACTGATCGCGGTGCCGCGCCCGCGGCCGGTTCGCGGCTTTTCGCGTGCCGCATCCACCGGGCGCACACCTCGGGCCTCCACCGTTCGGCGGAAGGGGACCCCTCCGAACGGAGGAGCGCCGGCGATCGGCCGCAGCCGGCAGGCGGGTCCGCAGCGGTGACCGAGTTTGCCGGGCTAATCGGGAATAACCGTCTCGCCTGATGAGCGAGGTTTCGCGGGTATAACAGGTCTTTCGCCCGCTATGGCGACCATGATCCGGGCAAATTGTGGCGCATGCCACCGTACGGGGTGATGGCAGCGGGCGATCGACTATCTAGCCTCGGCGGGTGCATCCCGTCGACCCCGCCGCCCAGAAGCTGACCGACGCGCTCCCGACCACCCGTTCGGGCGACGCCGTATCAACCGAACGGACGATCGGCCGTCACCGGGCCCCCGAGCCGCCGCCGCGCCGCACCCGACTGGGCTCCACCCCCGTCCGGGTCGCCCTGGCCACCGGCGTCACCTGCTGCCTCGGTCTGGGCGCGTTCGCCGCCGCCCGCGGCGCCGAGGACAGCCCACCGCCGGTACGACCGATGGCCGACGCGCTGGCCGACCGCGCCTCCATCGCCGACGAGCGCGCCTCCCGGTCGCTGGACCGCGACGCCGCCCCCGCCCGGGTCATCCCCACCCCCACGGCGTCGCCGAGCCCCACCGCCGCCCGCAAGGCAGCGCCCAAGAAGCCTGTCAAGCCCCGCCGACCCCGCCCGGTCGCCGGGCTCGACCAGACCCAGATGGACAACGCCAAGATCATCGTGGACGTCGGCCGGGAGCTGAAGATGCCGCGCCGCGCCCTGGTGGTGGCGCTGGCGACCGCGATGCAGGAGAGCAACCTCTACAACCTCGCCAGCGACGTGCTGCCGGAGTCGACGCAGTACCCGCACCAGGGCACCGGCGCCGACCACGACTCAGTCGGACTGTTCCAGCAGCGGCCCAGCAGCGGCTGGGGAACGGTGGCCGAGCTGATGCGTCCGTCGTACGCCGCGCGGGCCTTCTACACGGCGCTGGCCGAGATCCCCGGCTGGGAGGACATGAGCGTCACCGCCGCCGCCCAGGCCGTGCAGATCTCCGCCTTCCCCGACGCGTACGCCCAGCACGAGGAGCGCGCGGCCACCGTGGCGGCGGCACTCACCGTCTGAGCCTGCGCTCAGTGGGCCGTACGCCCGCTGGGCGGCTGCGCGCCGGTGTCCCCCACCCGGGTCGCCGGTACGCCCGTTCCGGCCGCGGCCGTCGGCGTGTCGGCCGGCACCGGCTCGACTGTCACGCCGGTGAGGATCTCGTCGACGAGCGCTTCGCGGCGCCGCCGGGCGTGCAACGCCTCCTCGAAGTCCCGCCGAGCCTGCACGGCGTCCGCGTACGCCTGCTCGCGAACGCGCCGGGCCTCCTCGCGGGCCTCGTCCAGTTCGGAGCGGGCCTGCGCCAGGATCTCGGCCGCCTCCCGCCGCACCGCGTCGCCGGCCTGCCGGGTCGTCGCGGCGTCGCCCAGGTCGAGCCGCTGGAGCAGCCCGCTGAGCCAGGTCGCCTCCTGGCGGATCTCGTCCCACTCGCGGGTCGCCCCGGCGGCACCCTCCGCCCGCGCCGCGAGTCGGGACAACCGGAGCCCCAGCTCGTCCAGGCAGGAATCCACCTGCCGCTGGTCGTAGCCGGTCTTCACGACGGAGAACCTCATACTGTCGCCCCCCAGGCAGCCGCTGTTACTTCCCCACCTGGATCCTCGGACGCGGCGACAGCGGCCGAGGCGGTTCGGGAAAATTGTTCAGCATGCGCGCGCGTCGGGCGACGCGGCGCGGCGAGGGGCCACGTGCGGCCCGGCGGCGGGGACAATGCCACCGACCGCGCCGGGTGTGATCAGGGGCGCTTGGGCAGGACGACGACGCGGCCGAAGAACTCGTCGATGCGGCGCACCACGTCGTTGAAGTCGTCCAGGTCGATCGGCTTGGTGACGTACGCGTTGGCCTGCAACGTGTAGCTGCCCACGATGTCGGTGTCGGCGTTCGAGGTGGTCAGCACCACGATCGGAATGGTCCGCAGATCCTCGTCCTGCTTGACCGCGCCGAGCACCTGTCGGCCGTCCATCCGCGGCATGTTCAGGTCCAGCAGGATGACGTCCGGTCGCCGGGCCTGCACGTGCCGGCCCTCGGCACGGAGGAACTCCATCGCCTCCTCGCCGTCACTGACCACGTCAATGATCTTCTCGACGTCGGAGTCGGCCAACGCCTCCTCGATCATCAGCACGTCACCCGGATCGTCGTCGACCACCAGGATGCGTACCGGCTGCGGGCTGTCGCCCATCACTACCTGCCTCGGGTCGGCGGAGAAGGAGACCGGAACGGTCACCGTGCTGGCGGGGAAATCTAGCCCATCAGGAGGCGCTCTGGGACGCCGGGTCGGCCGTGTCCGGAAGGTAGCGCAGCACATCGGCCAGACCGGTGACCCGCAACACCCGCTCGACCCGGCCGGTGGCGCCGGTGATCCGCAACCAACCACCGTCGGCGGCGACCCGGTTGTCGCCCCTGACGAACACGGCCATCCCGGTGGAGTCACAGAAGGTCAGATCGGCGAGGTCGAGCAGCACCCGCCGTTCGCCGGCGGCGGTGAGTGTGTCGATGGCGGCAGCCAGCTCACCGGCCGTGCTCAGGTCCAGCTCACCGGCGAGCCGCAGGCAGGCCGCGCCGCCGTCGCGTTCGGCGTGGCTGACGCTGAACGTCACCGTTCTCCCCCTCGCTCCACCGGTGGGTGGGACGTTTGCAGTCCGGCAAGTATACGCAGGGGGGTACGACGGTCCGCAGCGCGTGGTGATCGTCCGGGAGGGGTCCCTCAGCCCTCGGAACGGGACGTGGCGGGCAGCCCGGCGCGGCTGTGGGCCAGCGCGTGCGACGCGCGGGGAAAGTCGCGCAGCACGGCGGCGTAGTGCTCCAGGGTCAGGGCGAGCGCACTGGCCGGCACCCCCCGACTGGTCAGGATCTCCACCAGCCAGCCGACGAACTCGGTGAACAGCGAGGCGTCGTCGACGTAGAGCGAGGCGGCGAGCGAGTCGACGATGTGCCCCAGGTCGCTCACCGTCGAGTCGAGCTGGGCGGCCGTGTACTCCCGGGTCGCCGGTACCCGCTCGCGCAGGTCGGTCAGCGCGCTGTCGATCAGCTCACCCCGGCGGCGGACGAGACTCGCGTACTCGTCGTCGGCCAGGTGCGCGAGCTGCGCCGCCGGCACCCGCCGCAGCGCCCGCTCGTCGGCGATCAGCTCGGCCGCCGCCGGCGCGTTCGACGCCCAGGCCGCGCCGAGGCGGGCCGCCCACCGGCCGTCCGCGCCGAAGCCACGTCCACCCACGACGACAGGCACGTCCGAGCGCCGGCACGCCTCGATCATCCGGTGGGCGTGCGGCAGCCGCATCGGAAGCGCGCAGGCCAGCGCGACCGCCTGCGCGTCGTGCCGATGCAGGTACGACACCAGGTGCGCCGCCGGCACGCTGGCGCCCAGGAAGGTCACCTGCCAGCCGCGCAGCCGCAGCACCTCGGCCACCAGCCGGGGCGGCAGCGCATGCCACTCGCCGTCCATGCAGGCCACCACGATCCGCCCGCCGGTCGGACGCGGGTTGGTGTGCGCCGCCACCGCGGCCACGACCCGCTCGCTGATGTGCGTCGCCGCGTGCTCCTGGGCCACGCTCCACTCGTTGCGTGCCCACCGCTCACCCACCTCGGCCTGGGCCGGCGCGACCAGGTCGAGCAGGACCCGCTCCGCCGGCACGCCCGCGTCGAGCAGGCCGAGCGCCAGGTCGATCGCGGCGTACTCGTCGGCGTCGGCGAGGCAGGCCAGGTAGCCGGAGTACGCGTCGGTCGGGTCCGTGGTCACGGCGACGGCGGTCATGCAGAGCCCTCCGACTGCTCGTCGGCGCTCGACGACGCGGGCACCGCGTGCAGGTGCCGCGCGGCTCGCCCACCCGGGCTGACCGCGCGCAGCGCCAGCACCGCGATGTCGTCGTGGTCACCGTGCCCCAGCCAGTCACCGGTGACCTGCTCGACGCGTTCGGCCAGGGCCGGCGCCGGCATCCGCTGACACCCGGTCACGGCCGTGACCAACCGCTCCGCACCGAACAGCTCGTCACCGCGGCCGCCCCCACGGGCCTCGGTCACGCCGTCGCTGTAGAGCAGGCAGGTCTCGCCCGGCGCCAACCGCACGGTCACCTCGCCGACGCGCGGGTCGGGCACCACGCCGATCAGCATGCCGCGCAGCGACACCGACTCGACCTCGCCCGACGTCCGCAGCACCAGCGGCGGCAGGTGCCCGCCCCCGGCCATGGTGAGGGTGACGCTCCCGTCGCGCTGCGGACGGGCCACGCCGAGCACGATGGTGGCGAAGCGGCCCTGACCGTGCGCCTGGGTCGTCTCCAGCAGCGCGTCGTTGAGCAGTCGCAGCAGCCGTCCGGGGTGTGACTCCACCCGGTGCAGGGCCTGTAGGCACTGGCGGAGCTGGCCGGTGAAGACGGCCGCCTCGACGCCCTTGCCGGAGACGTCGCCGAGGAAGAACACGGAACCGCCGTCGGCCAGCCGGTGCGAACCGTAGAAGTCGCCGCCGATCCGCAGCCCCGCCTGCGCCGGCCGGTACGCGGTGCCCCACTGGACGCCGGGGGTCTCGGTCGGTTCGACAGGCAGCAGGCTCGCCTGGAGGGTGTCGGCGACCTCGGCCTGGTCGCGGTAGAGCAGGGCGGTCGTCAGCGCCGCGCCGGCCCGAGCCGCGAAGGCGCGGATCAACCCGACGTCGTCCTCGTCGTACCACCGACTGGAGCGCCGGGCGACCAGCAGCACCCCGACGGGCGCGTCCCAGCCGGGCAGCGGAACGACCCGGGCGGCGCTGTCGGCACCCGTGAGGCCGGGCAGCCAGCCGGCGTCGACCGCCTGCTCCACCAGCCAGTCGAGAGCGTGTGGCTCGACCCCGGTCAGCCCCTCGGCGATCGCTGCCGGCAGCGCGGGGCCGGCCAGCACGCCGCTGTCGACAATCGGCGCCTCGTCGTCGGCCCGGGAGGCCCGCCACCACCGTGCCCGCCCCGCGCGCGGGGCCAGCACCAGCACGGCCACCTCCGCCAGGGTCGGCACGGCGAGCCGGACGACCGCCGCGGCGGCCCGGTCGGGGTGCAGTGGGTTGCCCAGCTTGTCGCCGACCACCGCCAGGAAGGCCGAACGGGCGCGCTCGGCGAGCAGCGCGTCGGCGCGGCTGACGCTCTCGGTGACGTCCTCCACGTACCAGCAGCAGCGGCCGGCGGAGAGCGGCACCTGGCGGGCGGTCAGGCGACGACCGTGGTGGGTGAAGCCCCCGGGGACACCCGCGCTCAGGCCCGGCACGCCGGAGGCGGCGAGCGACGCACCGGGGACCACCTCGGGCAGCAGCCGCTCGGCCACCGGGCTGACGTGTCGGACGATGCCGTCGGCGTCGCAGACCACCAGGCCCTCGCGGAAGTGCTCGACGACCTCGGACCAGTCCGGTGTGGCCTGATCGCGGTCGGGGGCCAGCGGCGGCAGCGCGGACGGTGGCCAGGACGGTGCGTCGGCGGACCACGCCGGGGCCCGTGTGGTACTCGGCGTGGAGATCCGTCCGTCGCCCGGGTCTGCGCCCCTGACGTCGGAAGCAGTCACCAGCTGAGCCTCACTCCTTGTCGTCCACCCGAACCCGCACCGGAACCGGCGTCTATGGTCAAAACTCTCCGACCACCCTACGCCGGTACGCCTGGACCGGCATCCCACGGCAGGTCGCGGGCCCGTACTCGCGTGCCGGGCGGACCGGGTGGACCGTTGTTACGATCCCCTCGCAGCGGCCAGAACGGCGGCGTGCGGAAGGGCGTGATCGTGGCATCTGTGGGGCGGGGCTCCGAGGCGACACCGCTGAGCGTGTTCGTCGACAGGTCCGATCCCGACATGCCCCTGATCCGGGTGGGCGGCGAGCTGGCGTACGCGACTGCGGCACCCCTGCACGCCGAGGTCGACCGGGTCCTCGCCGACGCGCCGGGCGCCCTCGTGCTGGACTTCGCCGACCTGACCTTCCTCGACAGCACCGGTCTCGCCGTGATCGTGCACGCCTGGCGGGAGGGCCAGTCGGTCGGCACGACCCTGCGGCTGCGGGCGGTTCCCCGTTTCGTGACGGCGATCCTGGACATCACCGGCGTGGCGACGCTGCTCGGCCGGCCGCTGCCGGCCACCCGGGCGGCCATGGGCCCCGGCTCGACGCCGTCCGCCGCCACCGCGTGATCCGGCGGCTCGCGGCCCCGGGGTTTGCGTTCCGCCGTTGGACTGGAAACATGGGGGCATGTCCCACCAGCTGTTGACCATCGAGGTGACCCGGCTCGACGCCTGTCACGTCCGGCTGCGGCTGACCGGCGAGCTGGACTACGACACCGCGCCCGAGCTGATCGCCGCCGCCGCCGAGCTGCACGGCGAGCAGCTCGTGACGATAGACCTGGCCGGGGTTGGCCTCTGCGACTCGTCCGGGCTCAGCGCCCTGCTGGTGGTGCACCGGGGCGCCGGGGCCATTCGGCTGACCGGGGTCAGCGTCCGACTCCAGCAGATGCTGGACCGCACCGGGCTCACCGAGCTGCTGGCCGTGGAGAGCACGGCCGCCGACGACGGCGACAACCTGCGCGCCATCGGCTGACCACCGCACCCACCCACCGCCGGGCCGCCCACCTGAGCACAAAGGCGGGTGGCCCCCGACCCTGGGACCTGGGGTCGGGGGCCGGAGGAATGTCTAGGGTGCGGTCATCGGCTGGAGCCGGGGCGCTGCGTCGCGCAGCTCGACGGTCGCCGGGGGTTCGATGTCGTCGGGCTTCCCCGAATCGGGCGTCTGGTACAGGTAGCGGACAAACTCCCCACCCGCCTCGTTGTCGTCCGCACCCGGCCACTGGCCGATGCAGTCCATTCCGACCACCTCCCGGCCGGTTCCGTCGGCCTCCTCCAGCAGCGCCCAGAGGCTGACCGGATAGCACCGGGTGGCGTCGGGCGTGAGCTGCCAGCGGGCGTACCAGCCGGGTCGAGCGGGAACGATCTCGATGATCTGTTTCATGACGACCTTCCTTCCGCGTACCTCGGAAGAACTGCGGTCCTGCCCCGATCGTGCTCCCCGCACGGGTGAGCACCCCTCACCCGCGCCGGATGAAGCGTGGTCCGCGCTCGGCGCTACCGGGCCGGCAGCGCCCGTTTCGGCTCCCGGGAGGGCGGGAAGGCGACGGGCGCAGGATCGATCCCCAGTGAAAGGGGCGTCACCATGCGCAAGCAGATGGAGGGCGACAACCAGCGGCGCCGGGCGCTGGCCCGGCAGGCCCGCGAACAGGGCAGTCAGCCCAGTCAGTTCGGCGCCAGCCTGAGCGCCTCCAAGCAGCTCACCAGCTTGGACCAGGGCAAGCGAGCCGGCCCGCCACCGGCCGGACGGCACAAGTCGGACACCACGCGCGGCGGACCGGCCCCGCCGTCGCGGGGCACCGCGGACAACCCGCGACCGCAGCCTCCTCCCGGGGGCAGTGCCGGGGTGAACAGCGTGGGCTACCAGGACCTGGTCGACGACATCCGACGACGCTCCGGCGTCGACTTCTCGACGGCCAAGGTGGGCGCCGAGGCGACCGTGCTGGTGCTGGCCTTCGCACTGGACGCGGCGGAGCGGCAACGGCTGCTCGCCGCCGTGCCGAACTCGCTGCACGACGTCGTGCCCGTCGACGGCATCGAGCGGCACCGGGATCTGCCCGGCTTCCTGGCCGAGGTGGGCCGGATCAGCGGGCGTACGCCCGAGCAGGCCCGCTACCAGGCCGAGGCGACACTCGCCGCGCTCGCCGAACAGGACGGCGACCTGGTCGAGTCGCTGCACGTCCCCGACGGCCTGCGGGAGCTGCTGAACCCGCCGGCGGCCGGCGGCGGCATCGTGGGCGCCTCCACCACCACGCCCACCCTGGACGAGGCCCAGCTCCGGGCGGCGTTGGACGACCTGCCGTACTGGGCCGGTGACAGCGGCGGCCTGTACCGCGTGATCGCGCTGCCTCCGGACAACCTGGACCGGGTGCTCGCCCGACTGGACCGGCTACGCGTGGACACCGGACGCGGCCCGAGCATCGGGCGACCGGGCGGCACGGCCGCCGTGCTGACCGTCCGCACCAACCAGGCGGACGGGGTGACCGCGCTCGACGTGGACCTCGCCCACTCGATCGACGACGCCATCGACGAGGTGGGCGCCGGGATGGCCAGCGGCTGACCGGCCGGCACGGCACAGGCGGGCCGACGGACGCGGGGTACGACCCGCGCCGTCGGCCCGTCGGCCCACGCACGTCCGGCGGGCCGGCACCGGACCGGCGGGCGCGCACGCCGGGCAGCCCGGTGCAGCCCGTCAGCGGGCGCCGGCCGCGGCTCGGTTAGCGTGCCGTCATGAACCGCGCCGCCGACCGGTTGGAGCTGGTCGCCGATCCGGTCCGCCGAACCGGACGGACGCTACTGTCCGCAGGCGTCGAGCAGTCGTACGTGGATGTCGAGGATCCCCGGCACCTGCACTTCGAGTACGTCCGGCGGATCGCCTCGGCCGTGGAGGTGGCGGCCCCGACGGGCGTACCGCTGAGCGTGCTGCACCTCGGCGGCGGCGCGTTGACGCTGCCGCGCTGGCTGGCCGCGACCCGGCCGGGCTCCGCGCAGCGGGTCGTCGAACGGGACCGGGCGGTGGTCGAGCTGGTCGCCCGGGAACTGCCGCCGTTGCCGCCGGAGGTGCGGGTGGAGGTCGCCGACGCCCGGGACGCGGTCACGGCCGCACCGGCCGGGGCGTACGACCTGGTGATCGCCGACATCTACCGGGCGGCCCGGATGCCAGCGCACGTCCGCACCGTGGAGTTCGCGGCCGAGGTGGCTCGCGTTCTGCGCCCCGGCGGGCTGTGTCTGGTCAACGTGACGGACCTGCCGCCGCTGGTCGGCACCCGCGTGCAGGTGGCGACGCTGCGGGCGGTCTTCGGGGACGTCTGCGTGTTCGGGGACCGGCGGATGCTGCGCGGCAGGCGCTACGGCAACCTGGTGCTCGCCGCGACGCACCGGCCCGGCGGGCTCCCGGTCGGCAGGCTGGCGGCGGCGGCCCTGCGCGATCCGATCCCCGGCGGACTGTTGCACGCCGCCGCGCTCGACACGTTCGTCGCCGGCGCCCGTCCGCTCACCGACGCCACCGACGCCCGCCGCTGACCGTCCGACACCGGCGGCCCTCGGCGCGTCACGGCGCTCCGACCACCGGCCCGCCGAGTGCCGGCCCGTCCGCATTGCCGGGTTTCCTGGGGTGTGCGCGGGGAAGGCCGGGCGGGTGAGTAACGCCGACGATCGGGCAACCGCCCGCCGTGCCCTGGTCGTGATCGGTCTGGTGCTGGCGACCGCGCTCGCGCTGGCCTTCGTGTACGCGACCCGCCGGGTGCTGGTCTGGGCAGTGGTGGCCGCCTTCTTCGCGGTCGCCCTCAAGCCGTCCGTGGACTGGCTGCAACGCCGGTTCGTCCGACGGCGGGCAGTGGCCACGCTGCTCGTGTTTCTCGCCGCCTTCGTCGTGGTGGCGGTCCTGGCCACGGTCATCCTGGTGCCCCTGCTGGACGAGCTGGGCCGGTTCGCCGATCGGGGGCCCGAGTTGCTGCGCGACGCACGCGCCGGACGCGGCCCGGTGGGCCAGCTCGTGGAGCGCACCGGAGCACGGCGCTACGTCGGCGAGCACTCCGATCAACTGCGCGACTTCGGCAGCCGGCTGCGGCAACCCGCCGTCGGGGTGCTGCGCGGCGTCCTGGAGACGGTCGCGGGGCTGGTCACCGTCGTCGTGCTGGCGTACCTCATGGTGTTGGAATCGCCGCGGATCACCCGGAGCCTGCTCGCGGCGGCCGGGGACGGGCAGGGCGAGCGCCTGCGCCGGGTCGGCCGGGAGGTGTCGCGGACGGTGACCGGCTATCTCACCGGCAACCTGCTGATCAGCGTGATCTGCGGAGCGTTGACGTTCGTGGTGCTGGCCCTGACCGGGGTGCCGTTCGCGGGCGTGATCGCGCTGCTGGTGGCGGTCGCCGACCTGATACCGCTTGTCGGCGCGACGATCGGCGCGGTGATCGCAGCCGGGGCCGGGTTCCTGCACTCCCCCACCGCCGGGATCGTCGTGCTCGTCTTCTTCGTGGTCTACCAGCAGGTCGAGAACCATCTGCTCCAGCCGCTGATCCTCTCCCGCGCGGTGCGGCTCAACCCGCTGACCGTCCTGCTGAGCGTGCTGCTCGCGGCGGAGCTGGCCGGGCTGCTCGGCGCGCTGCTGGCCATTCCCGCCGCCGGCATCGTCCAGACGCTGCTGCGGGAGTACGGGCCGCGACGGCTGAACCCACCCCCACCGGCCGATCCCGGCAAGCCGCACCCGCCGGCACGCGGACCGGCCGGTCCCGCCCCCTCGCGGGGCTGACCGGCCGGGTCGACGGGTTCCGCTCAGCGGCCCCGCACCGCGACCTCCGGCGAGGTGCTCTCCAGCGGAACCGCGTTCGCGGGGACCAGCCCCAACTGCACGGCCGAGCGGGTCAGCGCGGCGTCGAGCACCCAGTCGGCCCCCACGCGGGTGCGGTTGCCCGGCATCGCCATCAGGTGGTACGCCCGGGTGACCGCCTTGGCCGGCAGCCCGGCCAGGTTGACGTGCAGCGGGTTCGCGGCCGCGTCCTTGCCACCCAGGTCGACCACCCACCCCAGATCGTGGTGCTTGTACGGCTTGCGCTGACCGAAGCCGTACGACGCGGCGATGTTGTGCGCCGCGCGCTTGCCCTGCCGCTGCGCGTGCTGGGCCGTCATGCCGCAGAGCTGTCCCGGGTTGACCAGGTCGGGCACGGCGGCGGCGTCGCCGCAGGCGAAGACCTCCGGGTAGCCGGGGACGTTGAGGAACTCGTCGGTGACCAGCCGGCCCTTCTCGGTGCGCAGGCCCAGCTCGTTGACGAAGGGGTCGGGCCGCACCCCCACACACCACACAAGCGTGCAGGTCGGCACGTACTCGCCGTCGGTCAGCTTCACTCCGTCGCAGGTCGCCTCGGCCACCGACGTGCCCATCCGCACGTCCACTCCGCGCCGGTTGAGGACCTTGTGCGAGGTGTCGGACATCCGCTTGTCCAGCTCGGGCAGCACCCGCGGGGCGACGTCGAGCAGCATCCAGCGGGGCCGGACGGTGAGCCGGGGTCGCTGGGCGTGCAGCGCGTCGGTGAACAACTGACCGTGCGCGGCCACCTCGGTGCCTGTGTAGCCCGCTCCGACGACCACGAACGTGGAGCGCGCCTTCTGCTCCGCCGGGTCCTCGGCCTGCTCGGCCAGCTCGATCTGGCGGACGATGTGGTCGTGCAGGTAGACGGCCTCGGGCAGGCCGCGGAAGCCGTGCGCGTACTCGGTGACACCCGGGATGGGCAGCAGCTTGTTGACGCTGCCCACGGCGAGGACCAGCCGGTCGTACGCCAGGCGGTTCTTCTCCCCCTCGGCCTGGGTGAAGCCGACCCAGCGGTTCTGCAGGTCGACGTGGTCCGCCTCGCCGATCACCACCCGGACGCCCTTGAGGGTGCCGGTCAGCGGCACCGCGATCCGTTTGGGCTCGACCACCCCGGCCGCGACCTCGGGCAGCAGCGGCAGGTACAGGAAGTAGTCGGTGGAGTTCAGCACCACGATCTCGGCCCGGTCCCGGGCGATCCGGCTCAACGTCTTCGCCGCGTGGTAACCGGCGAACCCGGCCCCCACGATCACCACACGAGGTTTCGTCATTGCGGGCCGTTTCCCGTCGCAGCCCGGGACAAACGTCGGCGTACGGTCAGCTCGCCTGGAGCCGGACGTTACCGCTGGTGCGCAGCGCCTCCACCCCCCACTCCTGCCCGAAGGCGCGCACCCGGTCGGCGGTGATCCGGCCCAGCTCCGGTGGGATGTCCGGGTCGATCACGAGCCGCCCGCCGACCGGGTTGAGCCCCAGCAGCGCGCGGACCAGCGCCAGCGGGGTGCCGGCGGCCCACGCCTGCGGGCTGCACGCCGTCGGGTAGGGCACGGCGAACAACAGCCGTTCACGGTCGTATCCGCTGAGCGCCTCCGGCAGCCGGTGGTCGAACTGCTCGGCCGCGTCGAGCATGGCGAGGCTGATCCGGGTCGCCTCCGCCCGGTAGCCGTAGCGGGCCAGGCCCAGCACGGCGATGGAGTTGTCGTGCGGCCAGACCGTGCCGAGGTGGTAGCCGAGGGCGTTGTAGAGCCGTTCCTCGCGTGACAGCGTCCGGATGCCCCAACCGGAGAACATCTCGGGAGACATGAGCTGCCGGACCACCGCGTCGGCCCGCCCCGGCCGCACGATCCCGCTCCACAGCAGGTGACCCATGCTGGACGTCTTGGAGTCGACCAGGTTCTTGTCACCGTCGAGGGCGACCGCGTAGTAGCCGCCCCGCTCGTCGATCCAGAAGTCCTGGTTGAACCGCTCGTACAGGGTGCCGGCCTCGTCGCGCAGCCGACGGGCCAGGGAGGGATTGTCCAACGGCCCGTCGAGCAGCTCGGCCAGTCGCAGCTTCGCGTCGTACGTGTAGCCCTGGATGTCGGCGGTGGCCAGCGGCAGCACCGGGATACGCCCGTCGGCGAAGCAGATCCCGTCCGGCGAGTCCCGCCAACACTGGTTGCCCAGGCCCTCCGGTGAGCGGGTGGCGTACTCGACGTAGCCGTCGCCGTCGCGGTCGCCGTAGTCGTCGATCCAGCGCAGCGCGGCAATCGCGTTGTCGGCCAGGTGCCGGACGGTCTCGTCGTCGCCGGTCCAGCGCCAGTACTCGGACAGCAGGATCAGCCAGAGCTGGGTGGCGTCGGCAGTGCCGTAGTACGGCCCGTACGGCTTCTGGCCGCTGCGGGTGAGCTCGCCGCTGCGGACCTCGTGCAGGATCTTGCCGGGCTCCTCGTCGGTGAAGTCGTCGCACGTCTCACCCTGGAGACGGGCCAGCGCGAGCAGCGCTCCCTTGGCCAGCTCCGGCCCGGCCACCAGGGTCTGGTACGCGCTGATCAGCGTGTCCCGCCCGAAGACGCTGAGGAACCAGGGCAGTCCCGCGCCGGGCAGCAGGATCTTCTGGCCCTTGACCTCCAGGTCGAGCCGCAGCGCCGCCAGGTCGTCGCGGGACTGACGCACGGTGCGTTCCAGCGCCTGGTTGTCGCTGCGCAGCACCGCGCGCTCCTCGGCCCACCGGCGCAGCGGATCGTCGGCCCGACCGTGGACGACGTCGGCGATGTCGCCCCGGACCGGCTCGACCACGCCCATCCCGGGCGGCAGCGGTACGTCCAGATCCATATGCCAGTCTTCACGCGGGGCGAGGCAGAGGTCCCAAACCAGCTCGTCACCCTCGATGCGGTCGGCGGGCGTCGCGCAGCACACCCGGGTCTGGGCGGAGAAGTCTCCGTTGCGGTAGGAGAAGCACAGCTCGGAGCCGTCGGCGGCGTGGTCGCGACTGATCTGCGCGGAGCGGTCCCGAACCACCGACTTGACCTCGAACAGGTCGGCGAAATCGACGGCGACGGCGAGCCGCAGCTGCACCCGCACCGGCTCCGGCCGGAACGACACCAGCTCCACCCGCTCGTGGAAGCCGTCGCCGACGTAGCGCAGCCGCCGGATGCCGAGACTGTTCGGGGGCAGGCCGGGCAGCTCGCGGTTGGTGAGCACGTACTGCGCCGAGTAGTGGTCGATGGTCTCGGCTCGCAACACCAGCAGCTCACCGCCGTTGACGGTCAGGGTCCAGCCGCTGATCAGGCGGGTGTCCAGGTGCACGAGCCCGCCGATGCTGCCCGGCGGCACATCGCCACTCGAATTCGAGTACATGAACGTGGGGCCGCTGAGCACGGCGAGCGAGTCGGGGCCCAGCTCCGGCGGAATCGCCCGCTGGTCGCCGTTCTGCCCGGCCTTGCCCACCAGGCCGGGCGTGGGGTCGGCGGGGGTCGCGCGCACGGCAGCCATGACACCCACGGTAGGAACGGCCGTCACGACCCGTCATCACCCGATGCGGGTGAAAACTCCGCCGGCATCGACCTCGCACGATATGGACAGACACCGTCATCGATGGGCAGGATGCCGGAATGGGATCAGACGACACCGGCGCGGGGCCCACGAGGTCCACCCGCCGTACCTTCCTGTCCGCCTCGGCCGCCGCCACCGCGGCGACCGCCGCCACCGTCGCGGTGCCCGCGCTCGCCGCGCCTGCCGCCGCCACCGACGCCGCGCCGGCCGGCCCCGGCCGCCCGGCTCGCCCCCAGCGGCCCGACCGCGAGCTGCGCGAGTTGCTGCGCCAGGTCGACCCCCGCCGGATCGAGGCGATCGTGCGCCGGCTGGCCGCGTTCGGCACCCGGCACACCCTCTCCAGCCAGGACGACCCCCAGCGGGGCATCGGCGCCGCCCGGGATTGGATCTACGCGCGATTGCAGGAGTACGCGGCCACCTCCGGCGGCCGGATGACAGTCGAACTCCAGTCGTACGTCCAGCAGCCGGCGTCGCGGATCCCCACCGCCACCCGGATCACCAACGTGGTGGCCACCCTGCGCGGCCAGAGTGCGCCGAACCGCACCTACGTGGTGACCGGCCACTACGACTCCCGAGTCAGCGACGTGATGGACGCCGTCAGCGACGCGCCCGGCGCCGACGACGACGCGTCCGGCGTGGCGGTGGTGCTGGAGCTGGCCCGACTGATGGCCACCCGGCCCACCGCCGCCACTGTGGTCTTCGCCGCGGTCGCCGCCGAGGAGCAGGGCCTGTACGGATCGGCGTACCTGGCCGCGCAGCTCAAGGCCGCCGGCGCGGACGTGCAGGGCATGTTCAGCGACGACATCGTGGGCAGCAGCACCGCCGACGACGGCACCCGCGACCCGTACGCGGTGCGCCTCTTCGCCGAGGGGGTGCCGACCGCCGAGACACCGGCGGAGGCCACCACCCGGCAGTCCGTCGGCGGCGAGAACGACTCACCGTCGCGGCAGCTCGCCCGGTTCGTCCGGGACGTGGCGGAGAACGACGCGACGGGCATGCGGGTGCGGGTGATCTATCGACGGGACCGCTACCTGCGCGGCAGCGACCACATCTCGTTCCTGCGTGAGGGCTGGCCGGCGGCGCGGTTCACCGAGCCGAACGAGGACTTCGCCCACCAGCACCAGGACGTCCGCGTGCAGGACGGCCAACAGTTCGGTGACCTGCCCGAGTTCTGCGACTTCGCGTACATCGCCCGGGTGGCCCGGGTCAACGGCGCGGCGCTGTGGTCGCTGGCCCAGGCCCCCGGCACGCCCAAGGGCGCGATCATCGTGACCACCGACCTGACCAACAACACCACGCTGCGCTGGCAGCGCGGCGACGAGCCGGGCCTGGCCGGCTACGAGGTGGTGTGGCGGGAGACCACTGCCGCCGAGTGGCAGCGGGTGATCGCGGTGGGTGACGTCACCGAGGTCAGCATCGACCTGTCCAAGGACAACGTCTTCTTCGGCATCCGCGCGGTAGACCGGAAAGGCCGCAGAAGCCCGGTGGCCTTCCCCCGCCCCGGCGCCTGACGCGTGTTGATCAAGAGGTTCGCGTCACGACACGGTGGCACGAACCTCTTGATCACGCGGGGGTGGGGGCGGTTATCGCCCAGCGTTCGTGGTCGCGCCACGCCCCGTCGATGAACAGGTAGTCCGGGGAGAAGCCCTCCAGACGGAAGCCGAGCTTGCGGGCCACCCGCCGCGACGGTTCGTTGCCCGGCTGGATGTTCGCCTCCAGGCGGTGCAGCCCCGCCGTCGTGAACGCGTGGTCGATCACCAGCGCGATGCCCGCCGAGGCGTGGCCGGTGCCGCTGTACGGCTCGAACGCCGCGTACCCGAGGAAACCGCCGCGCAGCGCGCCCAGCACGATGCCGCTGATGTTCACGTAGCCGGCGATGGCGCCGCTGGCCCGGTCGCAGATCAGGTAGCCGGCGCTGTCCCGGCGGCGGATGCGGCGCAGGTAGTTGTCGTACTCCTGCGGGCTCGTCGGCGCGGCCAGCCATGGATGGTGCAGGTCCCGGCTGCGCCGCGTGGCCGCCACGAACTCGTCGACGTCGGTGGGCCGGGGTCGCCGGATCGCGGCGGGACCACCGGTACGCAGGTATCTCACGGCGGACCACTCTGACCGACCGGCGCGGCCGTTGTCCAACCGGCACACCGCCCGAACCCGATGGCCAGCCCCGTTCACACCGAGCCCGCGCCTGCTTAGGATCGTCGGCATGGCAACGCGGCTCGTGCAGATCAACATGAAGGCTCGCGACGACGCCGCCCTGGGCGGTTTCTGGGCGAAGGTGCTCGGCTGGGGAATCTCCAGCGAGGGACCGGGTGTCACCAACCTCGAACCCGAGGGCTTCGTCTACCCCGACCCCGTCGCCGTGTGCGTCGACCTCGTCGTCTCCGCGGAACCCAAGACGGTGAAGAACCGCGTGCACCTCGACCTGGCGACCACCTCGGCGGAACACCAGGCGGAGGTGGTGGCGCGGCTGACGGGTCTCGGCGCGACCCTCGCGGACATCGGCCAGGGCGACGTGCCGTGGACGGTGATGGTCGACCCGGAGGGCAACGAGTTCTGCGTGCTGGACTCGCTCTACGAGGAGACCGGACCCATCGCCTCGGTGGTGGTCGACTGCGCGGATCCGCGTCTCATGGCCCGCTTCTGGGGCGAGGCCACGGACTGGACCGTGCACAAGGTGACCGACCACAGCGCGGTGCTGCGCTCGGCTCAGGGCGTCGGCCCGTACCTGCAGTTCCTCCGCACGCCCGACGTGAAGACGGTGTGGAACCGCGTCCATCTCGACGTCCGCCCCTACCCGGGCGACGACCTGGAGGCCGAGGCGGCCCGACTGCGGTCTCTCGGGGCCACCGACGCCGACCTGGGCGGGGGCAGCGTCCCGTGGACGGTCCTGGTCGACCCGGAGGGCAACGAGTTCTGCCTCCTCACGCCGGCCTGACCCGCACCCTCGTCATCCGCGCGGCGCGGCCGATGTTCGCCCCGGCGACCTTCGGCCGCACAAGTGCCGTAACGATGCGTGCTCAGCGCGCGGCGCGAACCGCCGAGACGAGCCCGCCCACGCCCTCGTCCTGCTGCGGCGGGGTGGGCACCGGACGCCCGTAGGCCGCAGCGCGCTCACGCAGGGTGAAGGTCTCCGCCTCCCAGCCGAGGCCGTCCAACCAGCCGACCGGGTCCTCCGGCATCTCCCAGACCCACATCGACGCCGCCGATCCCGAGGCGGCGTCCTCGCGGAAGCGTTCGACCACACCGCGCGAGCCCAGGGTGAGACCCATCCGGCTGCCCGCGGCGGACAGCGCGCCGACCCGTTCGAGCAGCGACTCCACCGCGTCCTGGGGTAGATAGATCAGCAGCCCCTCGGCGATCCACACGGTCGGCTGCGCCGGGTCGTGCCCCGCCGTGGCCAGGGCGCCGGGCCAGTCCTCGCGGAGGTCGACCGGGACGGTGATCCGCTCGCAGCGCGCGACGGCACGCTCCCGACGCAGCACCGCGGCCTTGAAGCCGAGCGGTTCGGCCGTGTCGACCTCGAACAACCGGGTGCCCGCAGGCCAGTCCATCCGGAAGGCCCTGCTGTCCATCCCGGCGCCGAGCAGCACGACCTGCCGAACGCCGGACTCGACCGCCCGATCCAGCAGGTCGTCCAGGAACTTCGTCCGGATGACGATCGAGAAGGCCACACCGAGCCAGCGACGTCGCGCCGCCTCGTCCGCGTGCGGGGGCGGCGGCGTCCCGGGGCCTCTCCCACCGGCGGTGGCGAACGCCAGCGCCAGCGGGTCCCGGAACAGCGGCTGCTCGCGTGCCGTCTCCATCGCCCGCACCCGGGCCACGCCCACGGCGGTGGCCCACACCCCGGACGGCTCGACCGGTCCCGCCGCGTCAGTCACGCGTCCAGCCTAGCCAGGCTCCCTGGCACCCCACATCGTGCACGTTCGAACCTCGAGCGCGACGAGAGCCCACCAGCTACGGCCATCCGCTTTGGCTGCCCGCCGTGTCGATCTGCTGGTGAGCGGTATACCTCACAGGTATGAATATGACTCTGAGGTATACCGCTCACGAGCGCACCCGCCCCCACGGCGGTGACCGACGGTCATCGCTGGCCACCGCCCCGCCGGGGTGAGGAATTAACCGCCTAGCGGCGCGTCAGCAGGCGGAACTCGGTGCCGTCGGGGTCGGCCAGCACCACCGCGTCCTCCCCCTCGGTGCCGACCGCTGTGGCGCCGAGGGAGAGCAGGCGGTCGACCTCGGCCTGCGGGTCGTCGCCGTCGTCGACGGCGAGGTCGAACGTCACCCGGTCCCTGGTCCCCTTGGGCATCAACGGCGGACCACCCCAGGCGATCTTCGGGCCGCCCAGGGGTGACTGGATGGCGGTCTCCTCGTCCTGGTCCCAGACCAGCGGCCATCCGAGCGCCTCGCTCCAGAAGTAGCCGACGGCCCGCGTTCCGTCGCAGGCCACATCACCGAGGAAGCCGCAGCCGGCGAGGAACACGCTGCCCGGCCCGAGGACGCAGAACTCGTTGCCCTCGGGGTCGGCGAGCACGACGTGGCTCTCCTCCGGGAGTTGGCCGACGTCGGTGTGCCGCGCGCCCAGCTCCAGTGCCCTGGCCACCGTCTGCCGCTGGTGTTCCGGCGAGTCGCTTGTCAGTTCGAGGTGTGCCGGGTTCTGCAGGACCTTCGGCTCCGGGATCCGCGGAAAGCGCAGCCGGAAGCCGGTCTTGTCGCCGGGCAGCACGAGGACGCCGTCGCGAGGGTCGTCGACCAGCTCCCGGCCCAGGATCGCGGACCAGAACCGTGCGACACGCAGGGGTTCGTTCGCGCCGAAACACACCGCGAAGAGGTGGCTTGCCATCGCTGCGCTCATCTCCGATCCGTGCAGGGGACAGCCCGGACGGGCCGGAGATCGGAGCCTACGGATCCCGCAGTGCCGCCCGCACCCGAGTTTTCGACGCGTCACCGCGGCGGCGGCGGTTGATCGACTCGACATCCTTGAAATCGGGGTGTCCCGGGCGCTCGGACACCCCGATTTCCGTGAAACGGAGTCGATCATCGCCCGCCGCGACGCTCCGGCGGATGCCGCGTACTGTTGCCGCGGAACTTCGTATCCCTGGTTCGAGAAACACGTCGCAGATGAACTCGGGACCTCGCCGTGAGCGAGGAGGAGGTGGCGGCTTCAGTTCACGCTGCCTACCGTACGGAGATCGACATGGACATCGGCCTCGGCCTACCCATCAGCGCACCGGCCCGCCTGCTCGACTGGGCCACCGCCGCCGAAGCACGCGGCTTCGACAGCCTCGCTCTGCTGGACCGCCTCACGTTCGACAATCCCGAACCGTTGACCGCCCTGGCGGTCCTCGCCGGCGCCACGACGCGCATCCGCCTCCAGACGGAAGTCCTGCTGGGCCCGCTGCGCGAGACCGCCCTGCTGGCCAAGCAGGTCGCCACCCTCGACCGGATGTCCGCCGGCCGGTTCGTCCTCGGCATCGGCGTCGGTGGTCGCGACGACGACCACGTCGCCGCCGGCACGCCGATCGGGCAGCGGGGTCGGCTGCTCGACGCGCAACTCACCGCCCTGCGCGAGATCTGGCGGGGCCAGCCGTATCGCGGGACGACGATCGGGCCGCGCCCCTTCACGCTCGGGGGGCCACCGCTGCTGATCGGAGGGTTCGCCGCGCCGGCACTGCGACGCGTGGGGCGCTACGCCGACGGGTTCGTCTGCGCAGCACCCCTGACCTGGGCCGGCCCCCTGGTCCGTACCGTGCAGGAGGGGTGGGAGGCGGCGGGCCGTGCGGGCCGGCCGCGCCTGGTGTGCCAGGTCAACGTGGCGGTCGGCCCGGCCGCCACGATCGACGAGGCGCGCGCCGCCATCGCCGGCTACTACGCGTTCACCGGCCGGCCGGGGTGGGGTGAGCCGCTGAGCGATCCGGCGCAGATCGCCGACACCGTGGCCGCGTACCGGGAGTTCGGCGCGGACGAACTGGTGTTGTACTGCTACGGCGCCGACCCCGGGCAGGTCGACATGCTCGCGGAAATCGTGCGCTGAGCCCCCGGATCGGGGCCGCCGCGTCGGCAGCACGCGCTGCGTCGACGCGGCGGCCCCGGTCGTTCAGTGACGCTTGGCGAAGGTGACGAAGGCACGCCAGGCGGCCGGGGCGACGACAAGCACCGGGCCGCTCGGGTCCCTGCTGTCGCGGACGCCCACCAGGCCGGGCAGGTTGTCGGCAACCTCGACGCAGTCGCCGGAGTTGCCGCTGCTGCGGGTGCTCCTGCACCAGATCGCGCCGGTCAGGTCCATGCCTCTGCCGCCTCCGAGATCATCCTGAGGGTCTGCCCGTGCGACATCGCCTCGGCCCCTACCGATTCCCACGACTGCCGCAGCGATGGTACGTCCGCGGGCCGCTCGACGACCGTCCCCTGTAGAGGATTGTCCAGATAGGCCACGTCGTCGCCGTCCGACGGGGCGGCGACCACGAAGGCCCCCGTTCATCGCCCCGGACTGACCCGCCGGGCGTACCACTGGGCCAGCCACGGGGTGAGCGCGACGAGGGCGACGGCGAGGGCGGTGATCACGGCCTGCCCGATCCGGCCCGGGGTGACGCCACCGGCGGGATCGAGCACGTAGTTGGCGTACCCGTTCGCGGCGGCGTCGGTCACCAGCACGGCGCAGCCCAGCGCGAGCCCCACCGGGCGGCGAGCCGCCAAGAGCAGTGCCGCCAACGGATCCCACAGGGTCAGGGACGCGAAGTAGACAGCGAGCCACCCGGGCAGGGCGAGCTGCGGTCGCAGCCCGGGGACCAGCACCTGAAGGATGTGCACGACGGCGCCGTAGGCGAAGACCAGCACGGCCGCCGACACGACCAGCCGGACCCGCAGGGGTACGCCGTGCCACCGACCGGTGCCCATCCGGCCAGTCTGCCGCAGCGGCGCGAGCGCCGAGCGAGCGGTCAGAGCGGCTCGGGAAGCGTCTGCTCCATCGGCATCGGCACCTGGAGGTACGTGACGCCGCGCATGTCCAGCCAGGCCCGGTCCGGCGCGCGGACCAGCCGCACCATCACCGACTCGCAGGACGGACAGCGCGCGACGAGGCCCGGGGCGTGCGAGTAGACGTGCAGGCTGGCTATCGAGCCGGTCATCCCGCAGTTCTCGCAGCGGCCCATCGCGGTGCTGAGGTCGACGGTGAACAGCTCGCGCATCGGGCCGTCGAGCATGTTGCCGTCCAGGTACGACATCTCGGTCATCGGGGTCTCCTCGACGTTGCGGGGCGGGCTCTCAGCCGGTGGGGCCGAAGCGTTCGGTCCTGATCCGCCGCGACGAGTGGCCCAGGCCCACCAGCAGATCGGCCACGGCCTCCACGAACCCGGTCGGGCCGCACACATAGGTGAGCGGTTCCAGGTCCGGCGGCCAGCCATGGGTGTTCACGTCGGCCAGTCCGACCCGGTGCGGCTCGCCGCGCCAGCCGTCGGGCGCCTCACGGGTGTACACGTACGCCACGTCGAGGCCGAAGTCGTCGCGGCCCCGGCGGCGCAGCTCGTCGGCGTAGATCACGTCCTGCGCCGTACGCACCGAGTAGATCAGCCGGAACGGCACCTTGCTGCCGACCGCTCGCCGCGCCCGGATCATCGCCATCAGCGGCACGATGCCGGAGCCACCCGCGACCAGCTGCACCGGTGCGGTGTCCTCCGACCGCCAGATGAACCAGCCACCGAGCGGTCCGCGGACCTCCACCGGGTCGCCGGCGCCGAAGACATCGATGAGGTACGGGGACACCTCGCCGTCGGGCACCCGCTGGACTGTCACCTCGATGCGCGGGCCACCGGGGCCGTCCACTGCCGGCCCGGCGATCGAGTACGACCGGGCGGCCTGGTAGCCGTCCGGCGCTGTCAACCGCACGTCGACGTGCTGTCCGGGCAGGTGCCCCGGCCAGTCCGGCACCTCCAGCACAAGCGTCTGCGCGGTCGCCGTCTCGACCCGGCGCTCCACCAGCCGCGCCACCTGCCACCTGATCGGCGCGCGGGCCGGGGTGCCCGTCGCCACGGCCCGCTCAGTCACCCTGGTACCGCTGCTCGCGCCACGGGTCGCCGTAGTCGTGGTAGCCGGCCGTCTCCCAGAATCCCGGCTCGTCCATCGTCTTGAGCCGGATGCCGCGCACCCACTTGGCGGACTTCCAGAAGTACAGGTGCGGCACCAGCAGCCGCGCCGGGCCGCCGTGCTCGGCCGGCAGCGGCGCGCCGTCGAAGGTGTGCGCCACCCAGGCCCGGCCGCCGCGCAGGTCGTCCAGCGGCAGGTTCGTCGTGTACCCGCCGTACGAGTGGGCGAGCGCGAAGTGCGCGCCGGTGTCCACGCCGTCGAGCAGGGTGTCCAGGGAGACGCCGGTCCAGGTGGTGCCGAGCTTCGACCAGTGGGTGACGCAGTGGATGTCGACCATCGGCGTCTCCTGTGGGAGCGCCATCAGCTCCTGCCACGACCACCGGTACTCGGTGCCGTTCTCGGCGGAGATGACGAACTCCCAGGTGTCCAGCGAGACCCGGGGTGTCGGGCCGGCCGACAGCACCGGAAAGTCCTCGGTCAGGTACTGGCCGGGTGGCAGGGCCGGCTCCTGCGTTCGAGGCCGACCCGAGAAGCCCGGTGACACGATTCCCATGGCACAGTCGTACCACCCGGGCCGGCCGGGGCGGGAGTTTTCCCGCGTACCCCCTCGTCGGCCCGGCGCGGCGTGGTCAGTGCCGCTCCGTGACGACCTCGCGCTGCTCGGGTGTGTCGCCCCGGGTGGCGCGCAGGCTGGTCAGGGTCACCACGATCAGCACGCCGATGATCACGCCGAGCGAGGCCAGGGTGGGGATCTGCGGCACGCTCGCCCAGATGCCGTGCGCCCAGTGCAGGCCCAGCTTCAGGCCGATGAACGCCAGGATGATCGCCAGGCCGTAGCTGAGGTGCACCAGCCGGCTCAGCGCCGCGTGCAGGACGAAGTAGAGCGCCCGCAGGCCGAGCAGGGCGAACGCGTTGGTGGCGAACACCAGGTACGGGTCCTCGGTGATGCCGTAGACGGCCGGCACCGAGTCGACGGCGAAGACCACGTCGGTGGCCAGCACCGCGACCACCACCAGGGCGAACGGGGTGAGTGCCCGCTTCGCGCCCTGTCGCACGGTCATCCGCGCGCCGTGGTACTCGTCGACCACCGGCATGATCCTGCGCAGCAGCTTCACCGAGCGCATCGTGTTGATGTCGACCTCCTGCTGGTGCCCGGAGAGGGCGTCGCGCAGCAGCTTCACCGCGGTGGCGATGAGGATGATCGCGAACAGCAGGAACGCGAAGTCGAGGGTCTGCAACGCCGCCGCGCCCAGGGCGATGAAGACCGCCCGCAGCACCAGCGCGCCGGCGATGCCGTAGAGCAGCACCCGCTGGGCGAGCACGACCGGCACCGCGAACGCGGCCAGCAGCAGCATGAAGACGAAGAGGTTGTCGACCGAGAGGGACTTCTCCACGAGGTAACCGGTCAGGTACTGCACGCCCTGCTCGGAGCCGTAGCGGGACCAGACCCAACCGCCGAACGCGAGCGGCAGCGCGACGTAGAACGCCGACCAGCCGAGCGCCTCCCGCATGGACACCTCGTGCGGCTTGCGCGTCACCAGGAAGTCCAGCACCAGCAGGAGCACCACGCCGGCGATGGTCAGCGCCCAGAGCGTGGGCGTACCCACCGACGACAGGTCGCTCGCCGCGGACAGGTATGACAATTCGGTCATGGGGTCTCCTCGAACACCGTGTCATGTTCGAGGTCTCCTTCACCCATCGAAGATGGGCAACCACCCGAGGCACGCCGGGCGTGCCGTACTGACCGGAATGGTTCGTGGGAAGTACTCCCCTCGCACGACAAGGTTAGGCCAGGCCCGATCGACACGCCAAGCCGGACGTCGATGGTTGCCCTGGCCAACCGCTGTGCGCCCGTACCGGTCAGGAGCGGCGCAACGTCGCGCCCGGCGCCATCGCCTGCTCCACGAGACCCCGGTAGTCACGCGGCAACTGGGTCGCCACGTCGTCGAACTCCCCGCCCGTGATCGCCTCGCGCAGGGTGGTGAACACCGCGCGGACGGCATCGCGCGCGGCCGGCTCCTGCACCCGGGCACGCAACGCGACGCGCGCCACGAACTCCGCCGCACCGAACCGGTCCGCCTGTTCGGTGCTCGGGCTCGGCTTGAGCACCAGTTGCAGCGGCTGCGGAAGCTGCGCGGCCAGGTCCAGCACCTCACCGCCGGTCAGCCGCTCGGCGAACGTCTCCAACACCGCCCGGGTCAGTTCGACCGCCTGCTCGGACGACGTCCGGGTGCGCTGGGAAACCTGATCGACGAAGGTGTCGTAGTTCATCGCGTACTCCCTCGGGCTTGTCGACGGCGCCTGCGGGTACCCGCGGCCGTGCCGTGGAAACGACGCCGCCTTTCTCCGCCGGCGCGGGCGATTTCCTCGCTCGGGTCGGCGTGAGCGGGCGGCGGGCGGGTAACCGCCGCCGGTCGTGACCACATCGATGCCCCGAGGGAGCCCCAGACATGGCGAGCTACGCGGACGTCCTGCAGTACCTGTCGAGCCTGGACTACCCGGCCGAGAAGGACGACGTGGTCCGCGAGGCCGAACGCGAGGGCGCCCCGCCGGACGTGCTGAAGGCGCTGCGCGCCCTGCCGCCCGTCGACTACGCCAACGGCAATGAGGTGGCCCGGTCCGCAGGCATCGAGGCCGCCCCCGAGGTGGGCCCCGCTCAACGCGCCGAGCAGGCCCGGGACAAGAAGCACAACCGGGTGTCGCAGCATCTGCGCGGCATCTGACCCGGCGGTGGCGGACCCGACCGTGAGCCGCCGATGACCGGCACCGGTCCGCTGTCCCGCCCCCCGGACGGGCACACCCCGGCGGCGACGCAGCTCGTCGTCGTGGCGGTGGCCGGCGTCATCGCCGGCTGCGCCTTCGCCCTGACACTGTCGCCGTCGCTCGCCCCACTGGCAGGCTGGGACGCCGCCGCGTTGAGCTGGCTGGTGCTGGTGTGGCGCAAGCTCTGGCCGATGGACGCCGCCCGCACCGCCCAACTCGCCGTGCACGAGGACCCCAACCGGGCCACCCGGGACGTGGTGCTGCTGATCGCCTGCCTCGCCAGCCTGCTGGCCGTCGGCCTCGTCGTGGCCAGCGCCCACGCGGCGCCGCCCGGCCTGCATCGTGACCTGTACGGCGGGCTGGGCGTCCTCAGCGTGCTGCTGTCCTGGCTGGTGGTGCACACAGTCTTCGCGGCCCGCTACGCCCGGATCTACTACACCGGCCCCGACGGCGGGGTGAACTTCAACCAGCCGGAACCGCCCCGGTACACGGACTTCGCGTACGTGGCGTTCACCATCGGAGCGACGTTCCAGGTCTCCGACACCAACCTGACCAGCAATGAGATGCGCCGTACGGTGCTGCGGCACTCGATGGTGTCGTACCTGTTCGGCGCGTTCATCATCGCCGTCACCGTGAACCTGCTGGCGGGACTGGCCCACTGAGCGCTCGACCGCGGCCCGGGGTTGGCACGGGGCGGGAGTTCGCCGGGACAGGCGGGCGCCCCGTGGCCACGAACCGCGACCGGGGGCGCCACGCAGGCCTGCCCAGGCGGTGAACCGCTCCCGAACCGGTCGCGGTCACCAGGCGGTGGACGGCCGCTCGAACCGAGCGGCCAGCACTGCCGGGTACAACCATACGACAGAACATCCTCCGTACGGTCAGTTTTTGCCGAACTGTGGGCCAGGGCACGTCAGGAGTGACCGGTCAGCTCCGCGTACCGGTGCTCCAGATCCACCCGTGCGAGGGCCCCCACCAGCCACGCCAGCTGTTCCGACTCGCCGCTGGCCAACCCGGCGAGGTCATCGGCCGAGCGGCCCAGTCCGAGCCGGCGGGCCGCCACCAGCGCCCGCCGGTCCGCGACGGGGGCCACCTCCCGCCACAACGCCTGCGCCTCGCGCAGAAACAGGTCGACGACCTGCTCGTCCACCCCGGGCAGGTCGGTGAGGAGCGACCGCTCGGCAGCCGGCTCGTGATGCGCCATCGCGCGCAACCGGCGCAGGTCACCCCGGTACCGCTCGACGACCGTCCGTGCCAGATCGCCCAGCACGTCGGCCAACGCGTCGACGTCACCGCGCTGCCCACTGTCGCGCAGCACCCGCACCCGGTCCCGGTGCAGCGACCGGGCCATCCGTGCGGCGCTGTCCCACCCCTCGTCGCGCAGCGCCCGCGCGCCGTCCAACGCCCGCCGGAAGTCACCCCGCCGGGCGAGCAGCACCGCCAGGTAGAGCACCTGGAACAGGCTCGCCGGATTGTTCGTCACCCGGAAGCCGTACTGCTCGGCGAAGCCCCGTCCACTGCCGGCCAGGCGGCGGGCCAGGCGTTTCCGGTCCTCCACGGGCGTGATCAGAGTCGTCGCCATGCCGGCGACTACCCGCGCCGCCGTCGGTCAACCGCCGCGTCCGGTCAGCCGTGCAGGCCCCCGGTGCGGTCGCGGGCCTTGAGTCGGGTGGTGGGCAGGGCGGGCGCCGGCAGCGGTGACGCCGCGTCGTCGGCCACGACCCCGAAACGCCGGCCGGCCATCCAGTCCTCCCGGGCGGCGGCGACCTCCTCGTGCGAGCGGCCCACGAAGTTCCACCACATGACCAGCGGCTCCTCGAACGGCGTACCGCCCAGCAGCAACAGCCGTGCCCCCGCACCGCCGCGCACTGTCACCTCACGTCGACCCGAACCCAGGTACAGCAGCGCTCCCGGCTCGAAACCCACCCCGGCGGCCTCCGCGGAGCCGGACATCGCCAGCACGGCGTACTCGAAATCGGGCCGCAACGGCAGTGTGGTCGGCGCCGACCCGCCCAGCTCGAGCTGCACGCCCACCAGCGGGGTGTGCACCACAGCAGGGGACCGCTGGCCGGCGAACTCGCCGACGAGCAGGGTCGCGTCCACGTCGCCGTCTCGCCAGCGTGGCAGGTCGGCGTGGTGGGCGAAGTCCGCGTCGCCCGCCCGCGCGGGGTCCGGCAGCGCCACCCAGAGCTGCACACCGTGCATGACCGGCGGGTGCGTGGCCGGCGACCGCTCCGAGTGGGCGATGCCGTGCCCGGAGGTCATGACGTTCAGCTGGCCGGGCCGGATCGCCTGGACGTTGCCGAGACTGTCCCGGTGAATGATCTCGCCGTCGAGCAGCCAGGTCACCGTCTGCAGACCCGTGTGCGGGTGCGGCGGCACCTCCATGCCGGGTCGCTGGGCCACGTCGTCCGGGCCGAAATGGTCCACGAAGCACCACGCGCCGACCATCCGCCGGGGCCGCTGCGGCAACAACCGCCGGACCGTCGTGTACCGCCCCAGCGGCACGTCGTGGCCCGGCAGCAGCACGCTGCCGGGATCGACGTCGGCCACGCCGGGCGGTCGGGTCTGTGCCAGCATCGATTCGGTACGCTCCACCGCCCGACTGTACGCTCGCGCCCTCCCCTGGCTGCGGCGCTTCCCGTCCGGGGTGACCGCCGACCCACCACATCGTGTCGGTAGATCCTGGACAGCTTCCGATCTCGGCTCGGGCCCGCGTAGCCCTTGCACCAGTTCCGGTCGCGACTTCGATGCCCTCTCACCAAGCCCGCCGCCGCCGGCCGGCCCCTGCGACACTCCGAGCGTCGAGATCTTGGACAGTTTCCGTTCGGCCCGAACGGAAACTGTCCAAGATTTGAAGCCAGACAGCGTGCGAGCCGGGCCAGGCGAGCCGCAACCGGCGTGAAGCCGAACCCTGCGCGCACGGCACTACGCCGAACCCTGCGCACGGCACGACGCCGCACCCTTCGGTAAGCCGGGCTTGGGCGCAGCCGGGCTCGGGCGGAACCAGGCCCGGGCGAAAGCCGGGCCGGGGCGAAGCCGGGCCGGGGCGAAGCCGGGCCGGGGCGGGCGGGGCAGGATGCGCCGGACATGCCGCTGGCCGGCACCCCGGGTTCGGGTGCCGGCCAGTCGGTTGGGATCGTGCGGTGGGTCAGCTGTTCCAGTGCTGGGCGACCAGGTCGGTGGCCTGCTGCTCCCACTGGGCGTAGGCGTCGGGGTAGGCGGAGACCTGTACGGTCTGCGCGGCCTCGGTCAGCGGCATGTCCTGCCAGCCGTCAACCTGCTTGAGGCCCTTGAGGAACGCGGTGGTGGAGTACTCCGGGTTGGTGATCTGCTCCGGGGTGCCCCAACCGGAGGAGGGGCGCTGCTGGAACAGGCCCAGCGAGTCGTGGTCGTTGGCGTCGCCGAGGTGGCCGAGGTTGTCGAGCTTCGACTCCTGCAGGCTGGTGGCGATGGAGATGATCGCGGCGCGTTCGGGCAGGCCGGCCTTCTTCGTGGCGGCGATGATCGCCTTGGCGTTGGCGGTCTGCTCGTCGTTGAGGTCGATGTGCGACTGGTCGCCCTGCGGCTTCGGCGCGCTGGTCTGCACGGCGACGGCGACCGGCTTGGCGTCGACCGGGTTGGCGTGGGCGGCGATCGGGCCGGCGAAGACACCACCGGCGAACGCGAGACCAGCAACCGACAGCATGCTCTTACGGAAGATCGTGTTCATGAGGGGTAGCTCCTTCGGGGGTAGGAACACCCACGCGACCGATGGGGGTCGGTCCGGCGCGGGTGTGAGCACCTCGTCCGGCGCTGCACAATTCACGGGGGAAAAGTCTGGGAGGCGGCGCCTGCGAGCGGGGCTTGCGGCACCGGGGGTGGCGGCCTGCGAGCGGTGGGCTCGTGGCGCCGGGACCGTGTGTAACGACCGTCGGGCCGGGGTGATTCCCGAGGCCGGCGGGTCAGTTCGCTGGCGGGTCGGCCGGGTGAGCGGGTGTGCGGCAGCAGATGGCCGTGCGGGCCGATCAGCCCCGCCGTGGTTACCGGATCTAGCGGGTGCGCTCGGCGGGCCTGCGGTCGTTCGGGGATCTGCAACCATCCGACCGGGCCGGCCATTCCCACCCCCACGACGGGGGCGGCGGGGCTGGCCGTGGTCCTGCGATCGTCAGGATGTGTAACGACCACCGGCTGGCCACGATTCCAGCCCGCGGATGCCGCCGGTCACACCCCATGATGCCGACAACCGGACATCCCACTCATCCGGCACGGTGCACACCGGTCACCGCGCCCAACTGACCCGCCGGGACGCGGGTCGGACGGCGGGGCTCGTACGGCGATCCACTCGGGTTCGGTGATATCGGGGTATCCGACGTGGGTTGTTACCGCGACATCGGCGAAGTCGAGTCGATCAAGGGAGGGGTTGGTGTCACCCCTCGAGGCGAGAGCGGACCTTTCCGGCACAGGCCCCCACCACGGCCTGCGCGTCGAGTCCCAGACTCTCGATGGCCACGAGCGCGGTGAACGCCACGTCGGCCAACTCGGCTGCCACGTCCTCGCGGGTGTGGGTGACACCCTTGCGCGGATTCTGCCCGAGCAGACCGATCCAGGCTGCGGATGCCTCCCCCGCCTCCTCGGTGAGCTTGAGGATGCGGCAGGTCAGTTCCGTCTGCCCGGTGCCGTTCGCCCCGTCCAGCCAGCTCCGCGCAGCCCGGGCCGCCGCCCAGATCGAGTCGTCCACGGCGACCAGTCAACCCGACGGCCCCGACCAACCACACACCCGGCCCGCACAATCGAGGGGCGCACCGCGCCGCCGGGCATCCTCCAGGTCACACGGCCGCCCACGGACGACTCGGGCTGGTCTGATCGGCCGGACAGGCGACTCTGACCGGCCGGTCAGCTCAGGCATTGACTCCTGTCGACGGCAGTCCTAGGTTCAGGACGCTACCGGCCGGTAGGCAACCGTCCCGCCTGGTCGCCCCGCAGGCGACATCCGTCCGATGGGGAGCATCGATGCTGTCCGTACCCATTCGCACCCTGCGCCGCCTGGTCGCCACCACCGCGACACTGACCCTCACCGTCGGGCTGCTCGGCGCCGCACCCAGCACCGCCGCCACATCCACCGCCGCCGGATCCACCGCCGCCGCAGCCGGCAACGCCGGCCACGACCCCCACGACGACCAGCCGCTGCCCGGCTACACCTTCCAGAACCCACCGCTGGCGCCGCTGGAGGTGGCCGGCAAACCCACGACGGTACGCCAGGGCGTGCACCGGCACGCCGCGTACATCATCGAAGTTCCCGCCCGATGGAACGGTGACCTCGTCGTGTGGGCGCACGGCTACCGTGGCCAGGGCACGGTGCTCTCGCCGGAGCCGCCGGCCTTCGAGCTACGCCAGCGGCTGCTGACGCAGGGGTACGCGTGGGCGTCGTCGTCGTACGACCGCAACGGCTTCGACATCCGCTCGGGGGTGCTGAGCACGAAAGACCTCGCCGACCACTTCGGGCGGATGGTGCGCAGACCCCACCGCACCTACCTGGCCGGAGTGTCGATGGGCGGGTACGTCATCGGGCGCTCGCTGGAGCAGTACCCCGGCTATTACGACGGAGCGCTGCCCATGTGCGGCGTGCTCGGTGACCAGACTCTGCTGGACTTCTATCTCGACTACAACCTGGTCGCGCAGGCCCTCGCGGGAGTGCGGGCCTACCCGACGCCTGCCGACTACCTGAGCAACGCCGTGCCGCGCATCCAGGTGGCGCTTGGGCTGGCGGGGCTCACGCCTACCGGTCCGGACACCACGACCGACCGGGGCAAGCAGTTGCGGGCCATCACCGTGAACCGGTCGGGCGGGCCACGGCCCGGCGCGGAGGCGGCCTTCGCGGTCTGGAAGGACTTCCTCTTCTCCATCGCGGTGACCGACGGCGGCGACTCCCCCGCCCAGCGGCCCAGCCAGATCTCCACAAACCTGCTGACCCGCTACACCCCGAACAGCCCCGTCACCGTCAACTCGTCCGTGCAGCGGGTGGCCCCGGAGAACATCGTGCAGCGGCTCCTGCCGACGCTGACCGAGGTGCCGAAGATCGCCGGGCGGCCGAGCGCCCCCGTGGTCAGCCTGCACGACCTGGGCGACATGTTCGTTCCGTTCAGCATGGAGCAGGCGTACGCCACAGACGTGGCACGCAACGGTCGCAGCCGGCTGGTGGTGCAGCGGGCCATCCGGGCCGCGCAGCACTGCGAGTTCAGCCCGGCCGAGGCCGGCGCCGCCTGGGACGACCTGGTGACCTGGGTACGCACCGGCGAGCGCCCGGCCGGCGACACGGTGACCGATCCGGGGGTGGTGGCCCGACCCGAGTACGGCTGCCGGTTCAGCGACCGGGCCGCGTACGCCGCCGGGCTGGGTACCCGCCGCCTGTACGCGGCCTGCTGAGGCAGCACCTTTCGGACACGACGACGCCGGCCGGCTCCCGAGTGGGGAACCGGCCGGCGTGTGCGTGTGGTGTCACCAGAGCTGCTGGACGACGTCCGCCGCCTGCTCCTCCCACTGCGCGTACGCGTAGGGGAAGGCGGAGACCTGCACGGTCTGCGCGGCGGCGGTCAGCGGCAGGTCCTGCCAGCCGCCCACGTTCTTGAGGGCGCTGAAGAACGCCGTGGCGGCGTACTCCGGGTCGGTGATCTGCTCGGGCGTGCCCCAACCGGACGACGGACGCTGCTGGAACAGGCCCTGCGAGTCGTGGTCGTTGTACGCGCCGAGGTGACCGAGGTTGTAGAGCTTCGACTCCTGCAACGACGTGGCGACGCCGATCACCGCGCCACGGTCGCCGACGCCTGTCTTCTTGGCCGCGTCCACGATCTTGCGGGCGTTGTCGAGCTGCGCGCCGTCGAGCGGGATGCGCGACTGGGCGCCCTCGATGCCGTGCGGGATCAGCTCGTCGCGGCTCGGCTTGCCGGCCGGCGGCTTGCCGGTGGCGGAGCCGGTGGTCAGCCCGGACTCGACGGGCTGCTCCTCGTGGTGCGCCGCGGTGGCGGCCTTGGCCGTGGTGGCCTTGCCGGTGGCGAGGTCGATGGCGGCGACGGCGCCCTGGTGCGGGCCGGAGGTGACCGGCGCGGCGGCCGCGGTCGGTGCGAGGGCCAGACCGCCGAGGGCAGCCACACCCGCCACGCTCAACGCGGTCTTGCGATACGAGTCCTTAGCGATGGCGGGGAGCCATCGAGTGAAGTCGGGCTTCACGATGGTTCCTTTCGATCGTGCGGAGCGCTCCGGGGTGAACGCTCCTCGGGAGATGACCGCGGAAAGGGGTTGGGCTCCGGCGGTACGGGGACACAACCGGGTTGACGTGTCGGTCATTCCGGAAATGCCGGGCAGCCGCGAGGTGCGGTCCTGGTCACCCCGGGGAAATGGGACGCGAGGGCTCAGCCCTCACCTAACGGGCGAAACTGTCAGCGCGAGGGCTCGCCGGACCAGACGAGAACGTGCCAGAGCTGCTTGAGGTGCTGAAGGGTGTCCGCGATCGGACCCCGATCCGCCCACCGCTCCGGTTCGGTCACCACCGACACCGCGCCCCGACCGATCAGCGCCGCGTCCACCGGGGCGCCCGGCCGGGCGAACTCCCGGTGCAGCCGAGCGGCCAGCACCGGGATCGCGGGGCCCCGGAACTCGGCGTCGACACGGTCGACGGCCAGCGTGAAGCCGGGGTGCCAGCGCAGCGGAAACCCGTAACGCTGGGCGATCGATTCCAGCGTCGCCCCGGTCGGGGTGCCGGCGAACGACGGATCCACCACCAGTTCCTCGACGTCGTGCGCGAGGTCGAGGGGGCCGTGGATCTGGGCCTCCACGTAGTCGTCGAGCGCGCGCCCGACCGTGGCCCGCGCGCTCGACGCCTCCAGCAACGTCCGCGCCAGGATGGCGACGTCCGTCCCGGACCGGCCCAGGCACTCGCCCGTGCCGGCGACGCCGGCCAGCAGTCCGGCGAGGACCGCCTCGAACGCATCGGCCGTACCCACCACGGTGGGGTCCAGGTGGCTGTCGCCGAGGCAGAAGGTCGCCCGGGCCAGCACCTCCGGGCGTAGCCGCAGGTGACAGGAGCCGAAGCGGGGACAGGCGCCGTCCGCGTGGTCGAGCAGGTTCAGTCCGCCGTACGTGGGCCGATCCGTCGGTGCCACCCCGGACCGCTGGTACGCGCCGCCGAACATCCGGTGTTCCCACCGGTCGCGGTCGCCACCCGGGTACGCGGTCAGCCCACCGTTGGAGATCCCCGTGACGAACTGACTGCGGTACACCCCGTCCTCGGCCAGCGCGGACGCGACGGCCCGCCCGTCGGCGCACAGGCGATCGGGGTGGAAGTTGACGGTGAGCCGGCCACGGTCGGCTGCCGCGGCGAGCAGTAGTTCCGGCCGGTGGCCGACGTCGGCGGCGACGAGTTCCCGTTCGATCGCGGCGAGCGCCGCGGGCCGCTCGACCACGGCCGACGACCGCACGTACGCGAGGGCAGCCACCTGCGCCGAGGTGAGGGCGGCGGCGCGGAGCCCACCCCGCTCAGACGTCGCCGTCATGTCCGGGGTCCACGGCTGCCGGCGTGCCCAGCTCCTCGAAGACGGTGATCTGCAGGTCCGCCGGGGCGTCCAGGCGGGAGTTCAGCGACTGCCACGGTGTACGCGTCGGCGGCGCGATCTCGCTCGCCCCGGCGGCGACCAGTCGGGCCGTGGCCGCCCGAGCGTCGTCCACCTCGAAGGCCACCCGGATGCGCGGAGCGACCTGCCGGCCCACCTCGACCTCGTCGATCATGCGCTTCTGGGCGGGGTTGGCGATCTCCAGGGTGGCCCGGCCGGCGTCCAGGATCACCACCCGGGCGTCCCCGTCACCGGTGAACGCCGCCTCCTCGGGCAGGCCCAGGGCGTCCCGGTAGAACGCCACCGCTGCCTCGTGGTCCGCTGCCTCCACGACGAGGCGCAGTTGACGGACGACGGGTACGGGGTGCTCGGCGACCATGCGCCGGATCTTAACAACGCCCGGGGCGCGTCCTGACGATCGTGTGGCGGCACATCGTTGACGAGGGCCGACAGTGATCGCCACATGGTTGACGCCTCAACCATTGGTAGACTCGTGGGCGTGACGGAGCCGCGCTGGTTGAACGAGCAGGAGCAGCGGGCGTGGCGCGGCCTGATGTTGATGGATGAGGGCCTGGCGGCTTTCATCGATCGCCGGCTCCGCACCGGCTGCGGCCTCTCGCACGCCGACTACCGGGTGCTGGCACACCTGTCGGAGGCGCCCGACGGGCGGCTGCGATCGTTCGAGCTCGGAGCTCTGCTGCACTGGGAGAAGAGCCGGCTGTCCCAACACCTCTCCCGCATGCAGGCACGCGACCTGGTGGTGCGTGAGCGCTCGGAGGTCGACCAGCGGGGGGCGACTGTCACCATCACCCCGCAGGGCATGGAGCTGATCACCACCGCCGCCCGGCAGCACGTCGCCGATGCCCGCGAAGCGGTTGTCGACCAGCTCACCCCCACCGAGCTGAAGACCCTGGCCACGATCACGGACAAGGTGCGCCGACGACTCGCTGCGCTGGATCCCGCCACGCGAGGCTGACCTCCTCCCGGCGGCTCTCCGACCCGGCCCCGCCACGAGCAACCCACCACGGCCCTGAGCACGCGCTCAGGGCCGTTCTGTGTATCTCACCCGGCACCCGTCCGAGGGAGGCCGGGCTCACACCGCCACCGCCACACTTTGGTTGATGCGTTAACCAGATCGCCGTACGCTTTGGTTCACACGTCAACCGAATCGAGGCCTACCATGAGTTCCGTTCCGAGCGATGTCACCAGCTCCGGGGAGCACCGGCTCAGCCGCCTGGACGAGCAGGGGAAGCACACGCTGTTCACCGGTGCCCGCACGGCCAACACCTTCGCCGAGACCCCGGTGACCGACGCCGAGCTGACCGACATCTGGGAGCTGGCCAAGTGGGCGCCGACCTCTGCCAACTCACAGCCGCTGCGGGTGCTGTTCGTGCGCGAGGGCGAGGGCCGCAACCGGCTCGTGAAACACATGGACGAGGGCAACCGAGCCAAGACGGCCGCTGCCCCCGCGGTCGCCGTACTGGCCATGGACACCCGGTTCCACGAGTACATCCCGGCCCTCCTGCCGCACAAGCCGGAGCTGAAGGACGTCTTCGCGGGCAACGACGATCTGCGCGTGGGAAGCGCCTCGTTCAACGCGACGCTCCAAACCGGCTACTTCATCCTCGCCGTCCGCGCTCAGGGACTGGCGGCCGGGCCGATGAGCGGTTTCGACACCGCGGCCGTCGACGCCGAGTTCTTCCCGGACGGCCGGTTCCACTCGATCCTGGTGGTCAACATCGGCCACCCGGGCAGGGACCCCTGGTACGCCCGCCTCCCCCGCCTCGGCAACGACGACGTGTTGCAGTGGGTCTGAACAAGCTCGGGCTTTCCCAACCCCGCACCTAGGCTGACAGTCGGGAAGGGAGCGACGATGGTCGAGACGTACGGCGACGACGCGTACCTGCTGCGCCCGGTCGGTCGGGTCGCCTCGCCGCTGACCGACGCGGCGAGTGCGCCCCGGCAGGGCGACGAGGGGGCGCCGACGGCGTGGCTGATCTTCGAGCCGCGGGTCGAGCGGGCCCTGAGCGACCTGTCGGCCGGCGCGGAGCTGCTGGTGCTGACCTGGTTGGACCGCGCCCGGCGCGACGTGCTGACCGTGCACCCGCGCGGAGACGAGACCCGCCCCCGCACGGGCGTGTTCAGCACCCGCTCCCCGCACCGGCCCAACCCGATCGGACTGCACCGGGTGCGGGTGCTGGCGGTGGACGGGCTGCGCGTCGAGGTGGCCGACCTGGAGGCCCTGGACGGCACACCCGTCCTGGACGTCAAGCCGGTGCTGGGCGCCGCCGACGAACGTTGAGCCGCAGGGCCAGCCCGCCCGCGACCCGCAGCACGACCGCAACACGCAGCCCGGCCGACCTGCCACCGTCAGTGCCCGCGTGCCAGCCACTCCGGTAGGTGCGGGGCCTCCGCGCCGATCGTGGTGTCGTCGCCGTGCCCGGTGTGCACGACCGTCTCCGAGGGCAGGGTCAGCAGCCGGGTCCGGATCGACTGCACGATGGTGTCGAAGTCGCTGTACGAGCGACCGGTCGCGCCCGGCCCACCCTGGAACAGGGTGTCGCCGGTGAACACCGCCGAAAGGTCCGGGGCGTGGAAGCTGCACGCGCCGGGACTGTGCCCGGGGGTGTGCAGCACCCACAGCGCGGTGCCGGCCACCTCGATGCTCTGCCCGTCCCACAACTCGCCGTGTGGCGGCAGGTGGGGGTGGACCAGGTCCCAGAGCACCCGGTCGGCGGCGTGCAGCAGCACCGGAGCGCCGGTGGCCTCGGCCAGTTCGGGGGCCACTCGTACGTGGTCGTCGTGGGCGTGGGTGGCCAGGATGGCCCGGACCCGACGGTCGCCCACCAGCGCGAGGATCGCGGCCACGTCGTGTGGCGCGTCGAGGATGACGCACTCCTCGTCGTCGCCGATCACCCAGACGTTGTTGTCGACCTCGAACGTCTGCCCGTCCAGGGAGAACGTGCCGGAGGTGACCGCGTGGTCGACCCGAGCGGTCATCAGAACACCACCACCGAGCGGAGCACGTCGCCGTGGTGCATCCGGTCGAAGGCGTTCTCGACCTGGTCGAGGGCGATCTCCTCGGTGACGAAGGCGTCCAGGTCGAGACGACCCTGCAGGTACAGCTCGGTGAGCATCGGGAAGTCCCGGCTGGGCAGGCAGTCGCCGTACCAGCTGGACTTGAGGGCGCCGCCACGCCCGAAGACGTCCAGCAGCGGCAACTCGACCTGCATCTGCGGCGTCGGCACGCCGACCAGCACCACGGTGCCGGCGAGGTCCCGGGCGTAGAACGCCTGCTTCCAGGTCTCCGGTCGACCCACCGCGTCGATCACCACGTCGGCGCCGAAGCCGCCGGTGGCGGCACGGATCGCCTCGACCGGGTCGGTCTCGGAGGCGTTCACGGTGTGGGTGGCGCCGAACTTCCGGGCCCAGTCCAGCTTCCGGCTGTCGGTGTCCACCGCGACGATCGTGGTGGCGCCGGCGAGGGCCGCGCCGACGACCGCCGCGTCCCCGACACCGCCGCAGCCGATCACCGCGACCGAGTCGCCGCGGGTCACGTTGCCGGTGTTCATCGCCGCGCCCAGCCCGGCCATCACGCCGCAGCCGAGCAGGCCCACGGCGGCCGGCCGGGCGGCAGGGTTCACCTTCGTGCACTGGCCGGCGTGCACGAGCGTCTTCTCGGCGAACGCGCCGATGCCCAGCGCCGGGGCGAGTTCCGTGCCGTCGGTGAGGGTCATCCGCTGCGCGGCGTTGTGCGTGTTGAAGCAGTACCAGGGCCGACCACGGCGGCACGCCCGGCAGACCCCACAGACCGCCCGCCAGTTGAGCACCACGAAGTCGCCCGGGGCGACGTCGGTGACGCCGTCGCCCACCTGCTCGACGACCCCCGCCGCCTCGTGCCCGAGCAGGAACGGGTAGTCGTCGTTGATGCCACCCTCGCGGTAGTGCAGGTCCGTGTGGCAGACCCCGCAGGACTGGATCCGGACGATCGCCTCACCGGGGCCGGGATCGGGCACGATGATGGTGGTGACCTCGACCGGCGCGCCCTTGCTGCGGGAGATAACTCCCCGGACTTCCTGGCTCACTTCGCCTCCTGCTGGTGGTGTGCGGCGGGACCGGACGCCGGGCAGGCGGGTGAACCGGGCTCGGCGGTGGGCCCCCGGCGAACCTACCGCGATCATCACGGCCGGCCCAGTCGACCGGGCGGTGCGGTTATCGGCTGTCACGCGGGGTACGCGGGCCACAATTCGGACCACGGCCACCAGGAGTGATCATGAAATTCGCGCACCTGCCGCTGCGGGTCAGCATCGGCGCGTACTTCCTCAACTCGGGTCTGGGCAAGCGGAACCTGGAGGGCGAGGCCGCGCAGGCCATGCACGGGATGGCGGTGGCGGCCATGCCGCAGCTCAGTCAGTTCGAGCCGCCGCGGTTCGCCAAGCTGCTGTCGTACTCGGAGATCGCCCTGGGGGCCGCGCTGCTCGCGCCGTTCGTCCCGGCGCCCCTGGTGGGGCTCGGCCTGACCGCGTTCGGCGCGGGCCTCGTGCAGCTGTACCTGAAGACGCCGGGGATGCGCGAGCCGGGCAGCATCCGCCCGACCCAGCAGGGTGCCGGGCTGGCCAAGGACGTCTGGTTGGTGGGCGCTGGCCTGACCCTGGTGCTGGAGGGGTTGACTCACGGCCGTCGGCGCGGCTGAGATAGCTGCGGTGAGCCACACTCGTTCGGTACGGCCGTTCTACCGGCCGATGAGGCCCCGCCGCCGCGACGAGCCGCACCGCGCGGCCACCCCGCTGGAGCTCTTCTTCGACCTGTGTTTCGTGGTGGCCGTGGCGCAGGCGGCGACCAGCCTGCACCACGACGTCGCCGAGGGCCACCTCGGCCACGCGCTGCCCAGCTACCTGATGGTGTTCTTCGCGATCTGGTGGTCGTGGATGAACTTCACCTGGTTCGCCTCGGCGTACGACACCGACGACGACGTCTACCGGATCACCACGCTGGTGCAGATCACCGGGGCGCTGATCCTGGCGGCCGGGGTGCCACGCGCCTTCACCGACGGTGACTTCACAGTCATCACGTACGGGTACGTGGTGATGCGGCTGGCCGCCGTCGCGCAGTGGATCCGGGCGGCCGCCGGCGATCAGGCGCACCGCGCGGCGGCACGCCGCTACGCGATAGGCGTGACAGTGGTGCAGCTCGGCTGGCTGCTGCGGCTGGCGCTGCCCGACGGCTGGGGCGTCGCGGCGTTCGTGCTGCTGGCACTCGCCGATCTGCTGGTGCCGGCGGTGGCCGAGCGTCCCGGGATGACGCCGTGGCATCCCGGGCACATCGGCGAGCGGTACGGATTGTTCACGCTGATCGTGCTGGGCGAGGCGGTGCTGGCGATCTCGGTGGCGATCCAGACCGGGCTCGACGCGGGTGACCATGGTCTCTGGGCACTCGCGGCGGCCGGCGCGGTCATCGTGTTCGCGCTCTGGTGGCTCTACTTCGACCGTCCGGTCGAGGCGCCGGACCGGTTGCCGTACTCGCTCATCTGGGGCTACGGCCACTACCTGATCTTCGGGGCGATCGCCGCGCTCGGGGCCGGCCTGCCCGTGGCGGTGGACCACGAGCGGCACCTGGCGCACGTCTCCGCGACGACAGCCGCCTACGCGGTGGCCGTGCCGATCGCCGTCTACCTGCTGACGGTCTGGGTGCTGCTCGTCCGCCGCCAGCAGCACGGCGCGGTGGTCGTCGCCTACCCGGTCGTCGCCGGGTTGGCGCTGCTCGTACCGCTGGGTCCGGCCCCGGTGCAGGTGCTCGCGCTGCTGCTTGTCGCGCTCGTCACGTTGACTGTGCTGTTGCGCGGACGCGACGCCGGGGCGTCCGCGACGCCTGCGGCCTGACCCCGATCTGGATCAGGCATCGACCACCCGGCCTGCCGACGCGCGGTACGGCCCAGAATTGGGCAGAATCGCGGCATGCCTCGCCGCCGATGGTTGCTGGCCGACCAACTCGGGCCACATTTCCTCGACGACCCCGATCAGCCGGTCCTGCTGGTGGAGATCCGGGAGCTGTTTCGCCGTCGACCGCTGCACCGGCAGAAGGCGCACCTGATCCTCTCCGCCCTGCGCCACCGCGCCGCCGAGTTGGGCGACCGGGCGCTGCTGCTGCGTACCGACACGTTCCGCGAGGCCCTCGCGCAGGTCGCCGAGCCGGTGGAGGTGTGCCACCCGCACTCCCGGGCCGCGCTGGGTTTCGCCCGCTCGGTGCCCGGGTTGACAGTGCTGCCACCGCGCGGCTTCATCACCGACCAGGCCGACTTCGTGGCCTGGGCGGACCGCATCCGTCGCGGGCCGCTGCGGATGGCTGACTTCTACCGGCAGGCCCGTCGCTGGCACGACGTGCTGAGCGGGCCGGCCCGGGGAATCGGTGGGGCCCCGACGCCACGTCGTCCCCGGGCGGAGGCCCCGGCCGCGTCGGCGACGCCACCGCCTCCGCCTCCGATCGTCGAGGACGACATCGACGCGCAGGTCCGCCACGATCTGGACCGGTGGGAGGCCGACGGGGTCCGGTTCGTCGGCCGCGACGGCCCCCGGCAGCACCCCGCCACGCACGCCGAGGCGCAGGCCCGGCTGGCGCACTTCCTGACGTACCGGCTGCCCGGGTACGGCCGCTACGCGGACGTGATGAGCGCCGACGACCCGCTGTTCGCGCACTCGACGCTGTCGTCGTCGTTCAACCTGGGGTTGCTGCACCCCGAGCCGGCCGTCCGTGCCGCCGAGCAGGCCTGGCGGTCCGGCGCCGCCCCCCGTACGGCGGTGGAGCCGTTCATCCGGGGGCTGCTCGGCTGGCGGGAGTTCCTCTGGCAGTTGTACTGGTACCACGAGCCCGAGTTCCGGGGCGCGAACTGGCTGGCCGCGACCGAGCCGATGCCGCAGTGGTTCGCCGAGTTGGACGCCGACGCGGTGGAGGCGCGCTGCCTGGCCGACGTGCTCGCCGCCGTCCGGGACCGGGCGTGGACGCACCACAGCCCCCGGCTGCTGGTGCTGGGCAACTACGCGTTGCAGCGCGGCTGGCGTCCCACCGAGGTCGCGGACTGGTTCCGGCGCTGCTTCGTCGACGGCACCGACTGGGTGATGAACGCGACAGTCATCGGCATGAGCCAGTACGCCGACCTGGCCAGGGTGGACACCCGCCCGTACGCGGTGGACGGCACGGACATCGACGAGATCAGCGACTACTGCGGCGGCTGCCGCTACACCCCGGAACGGGCGCTCGGCGAGCTGGCCTGCCCGTACACCGGGGGTTTCGAGAGCTTCCTGCACCGCAACCGGGAACGGCTGGTGGCCGACCCGCGGCTCGCCGCGGAGTTGGCCCGCCGCGACGAGCCGGAGCGTCGCGACGCGGTGGTGGCGCAGGAGGAGAAGCGGGGCAGCACCGCACCGTGATCAGGCGGTGTCGGCAGCCGGTGCCGGCGGCTGCGCGGCGGGCCGGGCGACGCCGGCGTTGAGGCCGACGACCAGCAGCCGGTTGTACGAGGCCGGTAGGAGCCGGGCCAGCAGGTCGGGCAGCTTCGCCGACCAGCCGATCAGCACCCGGCCCCGACGCCGCTCGACGCCGCGCAGGATCACCTCGGCGGCCCGCTCGGGCGCGATGGTGAGCAGCTTCTCGAACTGGGCCCGACCGGCGGTGTACTCCTCGATCGACACGCCGCTGCCGACCCGGGCGTTCTCGGTGATCCGGGTGCGGATCCCGCCGGGGTGCACCGACGTCACGCCGATGCCGTCGTCGACGAGTTCGTGGCGCAGCGCCTCGGTGAGGCCGCGGACGGCGAACTTGCTCGCCGCGTACGCGGTCTGCCCGGCGGGCGCGATCAGCCCGAACAGGCTGGAGATGTTGACCAGGTGCGCGCCCGGCTCGGCCTTGAGGGTGGGCAGCAGCGCGTGGGTCAGCTGCGCCACGGCCCGGAAGTTGATGTCGATCACCCAGCTGAACTCGTCGAACGTGACCTGGTCGAACCGACCGCCGAGGCCGACGCCTGCGTTGTTGACCAGCAACCGGACGCGGGGATGCCGCTGGCGGATCTCCACCGCGACGCGGGCGGCGGCCGCCGCGTCGGCGAGGTCCACGAGGTACGTGTGCAACTGTCGATCGGGGTGGTCGGCGCGGATCGCGGCGGCGACCGCGCCCAGCCGCTCGGCGTCGCGGTCCAGCAGGACCAGATCGCTGCCCCGGCGGGCCAGACCGTGCGCCAACGCGGCACCGATGCCACTGGCCGCTCCGGTGACCACGGCTGTCGCGCCGGCGAAGTCGAACCTCTGCATGATCGGTGCTCCTCTGCTGGCGGTTACCGACGCTCGGACGCGACGGGACGTCTGGTGCTGCCGGGCGCGGTCACCTCGCCAGCGCGCGAGAACCGCACCCCCTCGTCGGTGAGCCGGCCGTGCCGCATCAGCAGCACGTCACGGGCGTAGTTCTGGTGCAGCCGCCACGGCGCCCGCGCGCCCTGCCTGGGCAGCACGTCGACGCCGCGCAGCACGTAGGACGAACGCAGGTCGATGAGCGGCACCCGCCGCGCGTCGGGCGGCGGGAGCGGGGTCACGACCTGCTGGCCGGTGCGGTCCAGGTGACGCAGCAGCCGGCAGACGTAGCCGGCGACCAGGTCGGCCTTGAGGGTCCACGACGCGTTGGTGTAGCCGATGGTCAGCGCGAAGTTGGGCACGCCGGAGAGCATCATGCCCTTGTAGGCCACGGTGTCGGACAGGTCGACGTCGACGCCGTCCACGCGCAGCGTCAGGCCACCGAGGGCGAGCAGGTTCAGCCCGGTCGCGGTGACCACGATGTCGGCGGGCAACTCGTCGCCGGAGGTCAGCCGGACGCCGTGCGCGGTGAACGTGTCGATGGTGTCGGTCACCACCGAGGCCCGGCCCTCCCGCACGGCGGTGAACAGGTCGCCGTCGGGCGCCACGCAGAGCCGCTGGTCCCAGGGGTCGTAGCGGGGCGAGAAGTGGCGGTCCACGTCGTAGCCGACCGGCAGCCGACGCTTCACGCCCCGCCGCAGCAGCCGCCTGACCAGGCCAGGCACGCGTCGGCTGAGCTGGAAGTTGACAGTGGAGAGCAGCACGTTCTTCCACCGCACCACCCGATACGCGGACTTCGCCGGCAGCCAGCGCCGCAGCGCGCCGGCCAGCCGGTCGCGCGAGGACAGGGCGATGACGTACGTGGGTGAGCGTTGCAGCATCGTCACGTGCGCGGCTCGCTGCGCCATGGCCGGCACCACTGTCACGGCGGTGGCGCCGCTGCCGATGACCACCACCCGCTTACCGGTGTGGTCGAGGTCGTCGGGCCAGTGCTGCGGGTGCACCAGCCGCCCGGCGTACGCGTCGACGCCGGGCAGCGCCGGCGTGTAGCCCTCGTCGTAGCGGTAGTAGCCGGTGCAGGCGAACAGGAACGAGCAGGTCAACACCACGGTCGCGGCGGTGTCGCTCCCAGGCGTGTCGGTGCGCCGGACGTGCACCGTCCAGCGGGCGGTGCCGCTGTCCCACTCGGCGCGTACCACCCGGTGGGAGAAGCGGATGTGCCGCTGCACGTCGTACTCCCGGGCGGTTTCCCGCACGTAGGCGCGGATGGCCGCGCCGTCGGCGATGGCCGTGGCGTCGGCCCACGGCTTGAAGGAGTAGCCGAGGGTGAACATGTCCGAGTCGGACCGGATGCCCGGGTAGCGGAACAGGTCCCAGGTGCCGCCGATGGCGTCACGGGCCTCCAGCACCGCGTACGTCTTGTCGGGGCAGTCGCGGCGCAGGTGGCAGGCGGCGCCGATGCCGGACAGGCCGGCGCCGATGATGAGCACGTCGACGTGGTCGGAGGGCATCACGAACCTCGGTTCCGGGGCGGTGAACGGACACTAACACCGCCCCGGACACCCGGCACCTAGTGCGCGGTGACCTGGTCGGACGCCCGGGTGGACTCCATGATCCAGTTCGTCTCCCAGGTGCGTTCGCCGTCGACCGAGAACGCCTGCTCCCAGCGGGCCGTGGTCGCGGTGATGCCCGACCAGATGAACCGGCACCGCACCGGACGCCCCTCGTGCTGGTCGTCGGCGTAGAAGCGCCCCACCCCGTCGACGAAACGCCCCACCATCGGCGGCTGCTCCAATTCGCCGCGACCGCTGTTCATCCAGTAGATCGACCACAGCTCGCTCGCCGGGTCGAAGATCCTGATCGTGGCGCCGGAGAAACCCTTGGTCGGAAAGGTGATCTCGTCGAAGTTGCCGCCCCCGCCGAAGAAGCTGTGCGCGACCGACACCCCGGGAAACTCCTCCCACTCGTCGCACCCGGTCAGCCGCTCGCGCAGCCGCCGGTTGACCACGTTCCAGGTGCCCACGTAGAAGTCGAAGTCGCCCATCAGCGGCCCACCGGCCCTTCCGCTCGCGTGTCACTCAGGTAGCCGGTCAGGTCGGGAGCCTCCGGCGCCAGCATGTGCCGGACCCAGGCGGCCCGCTCGTGCTCCAGCACCGCCAGCTCCCAGACGCAGCCGACGGCGGGCCGACGTACCTCGACGAAGTGGGTCGGGTCGTCGTCGGGACAGTCCAGCGCCGGCTGCCCGGCCGCGGCGACACGAACCTCCACCGCGTTGTCCCACACCCAGGTGTACGCCAGCAGGTAGGCACCGGTGTCCGCGCCCCGGTGCAGCACCACCCACCCGGCGGCCGGGGTGCCGTCGTCGATGATGTCGACCAACAGTAGGGGCACCTGGTCGTACGCGGCCTTCTCCACCTCCGGTTCGATGGGCCGCTCCGGCTGGTCGATGTGGTAACGCTTGAGCTGCCAACCATCCACCGTGACCGGTCCCGGCGTTCGTAGATCCTTGTCGTGAAATGCCATGCCGGGACGGTAGAACCCGTCCCCTGACAGCTAGTGTCAGTGAAGTGCGGGCCAGTCGACTTCTCTCCGTCCTGCTGCTGCTCCAGTCGCACGGCCGGCTGACCGCCGCGCAGCTCGCCGAGCGGCTGTCGGTCTCCCCGCGCACCATCTACCGGGACGTGGAGTCGCTGCACGCCGCCGGCGTCCCGCTCTACGGGGAGGCCGGGCACGCCGGCGGCTACCAACTCGTCGACGGCTGGCGGACCCGGCTGACCGGCCTGACCGCCGACGAGGCCGACCGGCTCTTCCTCGCCGGACTGCCCGGCCCGGCCGGGGAGCTGGGCGACGGCGACGTGGTGGCCGCGCTGCAACGCAAGCTGCACGCCGCGCTCCCCGAGCCGCTGCGCGACCGGGCGACCCAGCTGTCGCAGCGCTTCCACCTGGACACACCCGGTTGGTACGCCGACGGCGACGCCTCCCCCGAGCTGGCCCGCACCGCCGAGGCCGTCTGGCGGCAGCAGCGCGTCGAGGTGCGCTACCGCGGCTGGCGCGGCGAGGTGACACGGGTGCTGGAGCCGTACGGCCTGGTGCTCAAGGGCGGCCGGTGGTACGTGGTGGCCACCCGACCGGGCCGGGTCGAGCCGGCGACCTACCGGGTCAACCAGATCCTCGCGCTGACCCCGCTGGCGCAGGAGTTCGACCGGCCGGCAGACTTCGACCTGCCGGCCTGGTGGCGGGAGCACGTGGTGCGGTTCCGGGCCCGGCTGCACCGCGACGAGGCCACCGTACGGCTGTCCCCCGCCGGTCGGGAGCGGCTGCGGGAGATCGGCGGCGACCCGGTGGTGTCCGCGGTGGACGCCAGCGCCGGGCCGCCCGACGCGCGCGGCTGGGTGACCGCGGTCCTGCCGATCGAGTCGCTCACCCACGCCCACGGGGAGCTGCTGCGCCTCGGCGCCGACGTGGAGGTCCTGACCCCTGTCGCGCTGCGCGATCGCCTGGCCGCCACCGCCGCCGCGCTGGCAGCCCTCTACGCCCCCGCCGGCCAGTAGCCACCCCCTCTTCCACAGTGGAAGATCGGCGGGACATCGACTGTCGGCAGGGTGTGCCACCCTGGGACGGGCATCAGCGGTCACCGGAGGTGAGGGCCACGTTACGACTACGCGCACTGGTCGCCGTCCCCGGCACCGGGCCGGTGACCCTCGACGTCCCGTCCGGCGCGACGCTCGCCCTGGTCGCGCCGCCCCGGGTCGGCACGGCCGTGGCCCGGGTCCTCGCTGGGCTCGCCGCACCGGTCACCGGGCGGATCATGGTCGGCGACCGGGACGTCACGGCTCTCGCGCCGCCGCGCCGGCAGATCGGCTACGTACCCGCCGGCGGCGCGCTGCTGCCGCAGCTCACCGTGCGCCGCAACATCGAGTACGGCCAGCGCAAACGCGAACGGGTGCACGAGGTGGCCGACGACTGGACGGCGACGGTGGTGGACCGGCTGGAGCTCGCGCCGACACTGGATCTGCTGCCACACCTGCTCTCCGACGCCCAGCGGTTCCGGGTGGCGCTGGCCCGCGCCGCGGTCTGCCTGCCCGAGGTGCTCGTCGTCGACCTGCCTGTCGACCCGTCCGGCGGCAGTCGCCTCGGTGACCTGCTGCCCCGACTCGCGCCGCCGGACGCGCCGGGGGTGGCCGTGCTCGTCTGCACCGCCGACCCGGCGACGCTCGCCGAGATCCCCCGCCACCACGAGCTGGTCACCGAGCCCGACGAGGCGCTGCGGTGACGCCGGCCGGCCGGCTCACCCGGCGTACGCTGCTGCGGGCCGCCGCGGCCGGCGCGGCGGCGACCGCGGCCGGGTGTGCCGGCGGCGGCCGCTCGGTGCAGGTCGCGGTGGTGTGGAGCGGCAGCGAGCTGGACCGCTTCCGGGAGGTCGTGGCCACCTATCCCGACCCGGTGCGCGTGGTCAGCGCCGGCAACGACATCGACGCGTTCCTCCGCGCCCGACACCTCGCGGGCACCTCGCCGGACGTGGCGATCCTGTCGCGTCCCGGCCTGGTGACGGAGTACGCCGCGCGGGGTTGGCTGCGCCCGGTGCGCCCCTCGACCGAGTACGCGGTGCCCATCGGGCTCAGCGACCTGCTGCTGACCGGCGGGCAGCGCTACGGCGTCTGGGTGAAGGCCGCGCACAAGTCCCTGGTCTGGCACCTGCCCTCGATGCTGCCCGAGCAGCCGACCAGCTGGGACGAGCTGGTCTCGTTGACCCGCCGCCTCGGCGCGCTCTCACGGCGCGACGGAGGCCCGGCGCCGCTGGCGATCGGCGCGGCCGACGGGTGGGTGCTCACCGACTGGTTCGAGAACGTGCTTGCCGACCTCGCGCCGAGCGCCTACGACGCCCTCGCCGGGCCGGACGCCGACTGGCAGGGCCGGCCGGTGCGCGACACCCTGGACCGGCTCGCCGAGCTGTGGAGCATCGACGGGGCCTTCCCCGGCGGCGGCAGGCGTGCCCTGCTCACCCAGTACGAGGAGTCGGTGATCCAGGTGGTGCGTTCCCGACGGGCGGTGATGGTCTTCGAGGCCGACTTCACCGCGGAGGTGGTCGGCCGGTTCCGGCGCGGCCCGGAGGAGCCTGTCACCTTCCGGTTCCCGAGCGCCGGCACGGGCGGCGGCGCCCTGATCGTGGGCGGGGACGTGGCGGTGGTGTTCGCCGACGCCCGGGGCGGGGTGGAGCTGGTCGAGTGGCTGACCCGGGCCGACTCGTTCCGGCCGTGGCTGCGCGCCGGCGGCTACCTGTCGCCGAACACCACCATCGCGCTCACCGACTACGCCGACCCGGTCCGTCGCCAACTGGCCCGCGAGATGCGCGGTCCGGACACCCTGCACTTCGACCTCTCCGACCAACTGCCCGGGGCGTTCACCGGCTCCGACGGGGTGGGCATCTGGCGGATCATGCAGGACTTCTTCTCCGACGTCACCGACGGTGTCTCCGCCGGTGAGGCGGTTCGCCGGGCCACCGGGCAGCTCGCGGCGGCGGCCCGCGACGCGGGCGGTGGCCGATGAGCCAGGTCAAGGTGCTCGGCGAGCTGGCGGTGCTCGACGACGTGGGCCCGCCCCGGCGCGGACGGGCCTATCCGGCGGCCGGGGCGACGTCCGCGCTGCTGCTGCCGGCGGCGCTGCTGCTCGGCGGGCTGGTGCTGTGGCCGGTGCTGCGTACGCTGCACGCCAGCGTCACCACCGACGGTCGCTGGGTCGGCGCGCAGCACTTCCGCGCCGCGCTCGCCGCGCCCGGCACCGGCGCGGTGGTCGGCCGCACGGTGCTGTGGGCGATCCTGGTGCCGGCGGTGGTGACGGCGCTGGGCTACCTGTTCGCCGTGGCGTCCCGCCGCTCCGGCGAGGGTGGGCTGGTCCGCCTGATCCTGCTGGTGCCGGTGGCGTTGCCGCTCGTCGTCACCGGGGTGACCTTCCGCCTCATGTACGACCCCGACCCGACCCGGGGCCTGGCCACCCTGCTCGCGGCACGGCTGACCGGCCGCTCGGCCGACGACGCGCCGCAACTGCTCGGGCCGGGCCTGGTCACGGTGGCGCTGATGTCGGCGTTCGTCTGGGCGTGGGTGGGTCTGGCGGTGCTTGTCTTCCGGGCCGCACTGGACCGGCTGCCGCCGAGCCTTGCCGACGCGGTCCGCGCCTACGGCGGCGGACGACGACACGTCCTGTGGGACGCGCAGTGGCGGCCACTGCTGCTGCGCACCGTCGCGGTGGTCTTCGCGCTGGTGGCGCTCGGCACCAGCCGCACCTTCGACCTGATCCTCGTCATGACGCCCGGGTCGGTCCGCGACGACGCGGCGGTGCTGGCGTTGCGGGTCTGGCAGACCTCGGGCGGCACCACCACCGGCCAGGGGGCCGCGCTCGGCGTCGTCTGGCTGGTCGCGGTGGTCGCCGGAATGCTGGTGGCGGCGTTCTTCGTCCGTCAGGCGTGGCCGCCGCCCCGCGTCGAGGCGACACCCGGGCCCGCACCGACGACGCCGCCGCCGCGACGGCTGTTCCGGCTGCTCGCCGCGGGCGGCGCGGTGGTCTGGCTGATCCCGCTCGTCGTGCTCGTGGCGACATCCGCGCACGGGCAGGTGGACGCCGCCGCCCGCGGCTGGTGGTCGGCCCCGCCCGGGACGGGCTCCTACGCGGCGCTGCTCGGCGGTGACGAGCTGTGGCGGGCGCTGGGCTTCACGCTGCTGTTGGCGACAGTCGTCACCGCCACGGTGCTGGTGATCGCGCTGCTGGCCGCGTACCCGCTGGCGTGGCTGACCGGGCCGGCCGCGCAGGCGACCGGGCTGCTGCTGATGGCCGCCACCGTCGTGCCTGTGCAGGTGATCGCCGGGCCGGTCAACGAGGTGCTCGGCGTCGTGCTCTCCTCCGGCACCTCCCGCGGGCTTGCCATCGTGCACGTGGCGTTGGGGGTGCCGTTCGCGGTGCTGGTGCTGCGCAACGCGTTCGCCGACCTGCCCGCCGAGCAGGTGCGCGGCGCCCGGCTGGGTGGTCGGCGCTGGTGGGGCACCCTGCACCGGCTGGCCCGGCACAACCTGCCGGCCGTGATCGCCGTCTCGGTGCTGGAGTTCGTCCAGGTCTGGAACGACCTGGCGGTGGGTCTGCTGTTCAGCGGGCCGGAGGCCACCCCGGTCGGGCTGTTCCTGGCCGGCCAGAGCCGCGGCTTCGTGTCCAACAGTGGCGTTCTGGCCGCCGGATCGGTGCTCGCCTCGGTGCTTCCGGTGGTGCTGATGGTGCTGGCGCGGCGGCAGCTCGTCGCCGGGCTGGTCTCCGGGGGCGTCCGGTGACCGGCCCCACCGGTAACGGCCGGGTGCCGCGCTGGCCGGTGCTCGTGACGATCGGCACGCTGCTCAGCGGGGTGTTCGGCAACCTGGCCAGCAACCTGCTCTCCGAGTTCGCGGCGAGCGTGCTCGGCCCGGCCAGCATCGTGCTGGCGGTCCTCGGCGGCCTCGGTTTCGTGGTGTTCGAGCTACGCCGACGTCGTGCCATCCGGGAGACCGGCCCGGAGCCCACCGACGTCGTCACCACACCGCAGACCGACGTACCCACCCTCCCGTACACGGCCGGGTTCGCCGGCCGCGAGGAGCACGTCCAAGCGGTGCTCGACCTGCTCGCCCGCGAGCACGCGGTGGCGGTGCTGGGCCGGCGGGCGGTCGGCACGTCCGCCTGCGCCGTCCAGGCGGCGAACCTGCTCCGCGACGACTTCCCGGACGGGCAATATCACTTCGACCTGCGCCGCGGCGGTCATCCCCGCTCCCCGCGGCAGGTGCTCACCGCGCTGGCGGGCGTCCTGGGCACCACGCCACCGACGTCGGGCCGCCCGGACGCCCTCGCGGCCGCCGCCGCCGCGCTACGCCGCAAACTCGACGGTCGCAAGATCCTGCTGGTGCTGGACAACGTCGACCGGCCCGAACAGGTCCGCGCGCTGCTGCCGCCGACCGCCCGCACCTGCCGACTGCTGCTGGCCGGCGGCCCCGCGCTCAGCGGTCTCAACGGAGTCGTGGAGCACTGGCTCGCCGAGCCCGGCCCGGACGAGGCCGTCGAGCTGTTCGCGGCGGCCGGTGGGGCCGCGCCCGCCGCCCGGATCCGCCGCGCCGACCCACGCACCGACCCGGCGGTACGCGAGATCGTCGACCTGTGCGGGCGGCAACCCCGCACCGTACGGGCGCTCGGTTACCGCACCGCCCAGCACGGCTGGCGGCACTCCGACGTGCTGGACGCGCTGCGCCGCGCGGTGCGTACCCCGCCGCACCAGCGGGTCGCCGTCTCGCCGGCGGCCCAGCTCGTCACCGAACGCGACACCGCCTACCGGGCGCTGACCCGCGAGGCCCGCCGGCTGTACCGACTGATGTCGCTGGCCCCCGCCCCGGTGGACCGGCCGACAATCGCCGCGCTGGCCCGCCGCCACCCCGAGCGGGTGAGCGCGCTCCTCGACCAGCTGGCCGCCGCCGCGTTCGTGGTGGGGGCGCCCGGCGACAGGTACGAGGTCCGCCCGCTGCTCGCCGCGAACGCCCGACTGCACCTGCGCGACGCCGAACCGGCCCGCTCCCGGGTCGCCGCGCAGGCCCGGCTGACCCGGCACCTGGCCCGCCGGGCCGAACGACACGCGGCCAACCTGGCCGTGCTCGGCTCCCCACCGGACCGGGAGTGGTCGCTACCGCTCGACGACGACCCGTACGGCTGGTTCGACCTGCACCAGGAGCTGCTGCTGGCGGTGGTCCGGGTGCCGGCCGGGGCGGCCGAGACGCTGCCCCGGCGGGTCCGCCGGTGGTGGTTCCGGTTGGCCGTGGCGCTGTGCGGGTGGCTCGCGCACGTCGAGCGGCTCGACGAGTGGGAGCAGGTCTGCCGTACGGTCCTGGCCACCCCGACGGCCGACGACCGGCCGGAGATCGCCGGATGGGCGCACAACGAGCTCGGCGTGCTGCGGCGACGCCGGCACGACCCGCAGGGCGCGGCGGCGGCGCTCACCCTCGCGGTGGCCGAACGCGGCCGCCGGGGCACCGCGCAGGCGCGGATGAATCTCGGGCTGGCGCTGCTCGACCTCGGGCAGCTCGACGACGCGGTGGAGCACCTGGAGCTGTCCCGCCGGCACCGCTCGTCCGCCGACCAGTCCGGTCACGCGCTCACCGACCTGGGCCTGGGCGCGGCGCAACTCGCCCGAGGTGAGCTGGACACCGCGCACCACCACCTGGTGCGGGCGGCGAACACGTTCCGGTCGGTGGGTGACGCGCGCGGCTACGCGGCGGCGCTGACCAACCTGGTGCTGGTGCACGCCACGCTCGGCGAGCACCTGGACGCGGCGCAGGCGTGGCGGGCCGCGCTGCGCGAGTACGAGTCGGTGAACGACCCGACCAGCCGCGCCGCGGCGCTGCTCAACGCCGGCGCGACGCTGCTGACCAGCACGCCGGGGCAGGCGCGGGCGGCGTACGAGCTGCTGGCCGAGAGCCGGCGGCTGCGGGCGGAGACCCCGCCCACGGCGGGGCTGGGCCGCACCCTGCTGTACCTGGGCGACGCCGCCGCCGCGCTGGGCGACGGGGCCGAGGCGCGGCGGCTCTGGGCGGACGCGGCGACGGTGGCCGAGGAGGTCGACGACGACCGGGCGCTGGCCGCCGCGGACGAGCGCCTGGAGCGCGACGCCGACCCGCCGCCGGCCGGCCCCTGAGCTGTGGGTCCCGCCGGGCGGCGTGATGTCCATCGCTCACGTTGGCCGGTGGCGCGGGTCTGGGAGAGTGTGTGACCGTGGACGCTCTCTCGGTGCGGGGACTCAGCCGCAACTTCGGCAACCTGGTCGTGCTCGACGACGTGAGCTTCACGTTGGCGGCCGGCCGGATCGCGGTGGTGCTGGGCCCCAACGGCAGCGGCAAGACCACCCTGCTGCGGTGCGTGGTCGGCGCGGACCGTCCGGACGCCGGTGAGGTGCTGGTGCAGGGCCGCCGGGCCGACGAGACCGATCCGCAGGTGCGGGCGCTGGTCGCGGCCGCCCTGGACGACATCGACTTCTTCCCCGACCTGTCGGTGGTCGAGCACCTGGAGCTGGTCGCGTACGCCCACGGGGGCGACGCCGAGCCGGTCGAGGAGGTGCTCGCCGAGTTGGGCCTGGAGCCGGCCCGTGACCAGCTGCCGGTGACCCTGTCCAGTGGGCAGCGCCGCCGGCTGGCGCTGGCGTCGTGCTTCGTGCGCCCACGACGGGTGCTGATCCTGGACGAGCCCGAGCAGCGGTTGGACGTCCGCGGCCGGCAGTGGCTGGCCGACCGGCTGCGCCGGGAACGGGACGCCGGCACCGCCGTGCTGCTGGCCTCGCACGACCCGGAGCTGATCGACGCGGTGGTCGACGAGCGGATCGAGATCGGTCGGTGAGCGCCCCGCCGGCCACGATCGCCGAGGTGCCCGCCGGGCTGCCCAGCGCCCGCCAGGTACGCACACACCTGCGCCGGGCCCGCCGCCGCCACCACGAGCACTCCCTCGGCGACGTGCTGGGCGACGCGTACGTCGTCGTGCTCTTCGTGGGCATGTACGGCTGGTTCGCGGTCAGCGCCAGCCGCGACGTGCTGGTCTCCCCCACCGTCGGCCGGGCCGATGAGGGGGTGCGCTGGTGGCTGGCGGTGGCCGCGCTGCTGGCCGGCGCGGGGCTCGCCTGGCGAGGTCTGCGCGCGCTCGGTCCGCTGCTGGTGACCCCGGCCACCCAGAGCTGGGTGACAAGCGCCCCGGTCGACAGGCGGGCCTGGCTGGCGCCGCGCCTCGGCGTCCTGCTGGCCGGCGCGGCCGCCGGCACCGCGCTGCTCGCGGTGGCCGTGGCCGTGCTGGGCGGCGTCACCGACCTGGGCGCCGTGGGCTGGGCCGCTGCGGCCGGCGCCGGGTGGGGCGCCGCCGCGCTCGCCCTGAGCGTCGTCGCCCAGAGCAGCCGGGCCGGTCGCCGCTGGCCGACGGTGGTCGGGGCAGCGCCGATGGTGGCGGCCGCCGCCGTCGCGACAGTGGTGGTGATCGCCGGTCGCCTCGGCGACGCGCTGCCCCGGCCGGCGGCGTTGCCGACCGGCGCGCTGGTCGCCGTCGGGGTGCCCCTCGCGGTCCTCGGCACGGTCCTCGCGGTGCGGGCGCTGCCCCGGGTGGACCGGGCCACGCTGACGACAGGCGCGCAGTTCGCCAACGCCGCCGCGACGGCAACGATCCTGCTCGACCCGAGCATGCTCACCAGCCTGGTGGAGAGCCGGCGGTGGCGGCGCATCGGCCGGGTCCGCAGCCGCCGCTTCCTGCCCGGCCCCGCGTGGTGGGCGCTGCTGCAGGCCGACGTACGCCGGCTGCGCCGCCACCCCAGCGCCCTGCTGATCTGGGCGGGGCTGATCGGCGTCCAGTACGCCGCCGCGCTCGCCCTGCCGGGGCTCGCCGGCGCCACGCAGGTGGTGTTCGCGTACGTCGCCACCGACCGGCTCACCGGTGGCCTGCGCGCGGTCAGCCGGTCACCAGGGCTGCGCCGAGCCCTCGGCGGCAGCGACGCGGCGCTGAGAGGAATCCACGTGGCGGTGCCGGCGGTCGGCGCGGTCCTGTGGTGGCTGCTGACCCTGCCGAGCCTGCCGACCCTCGACGCCGGGCCGGCCTGGCTGGTGCCGACGCTGGCGGTCGGGGTGGTGGCCGCCGCCTGGCGGGCCGGCACCCGTCCGCCGATCAACTACGGCGGCGCGACTGTCAACACGCCGTTCGGAATGATTCCTGTCGACCTGCTGCGCCAGGGCTCACGCGGGCCGGCGCTGCTGGCCGTGCTGGTGCTCGTCCAGCTCTTCCTGGGCTGAGCGCGCCGGCCGGCCCCTCGGCCGCAGCCGCGGGGGCGACGCCGGTCAGGCGGTGTCGCCGGGGGTGAGGTGGCGGTAGCCGGGGATGGTTTCGGCGAACCAACCGGCGACGCTGGCCAGGCCGCGCTCGTTGAGCTGCGCGTCGTGGATGGGGTACGCGGCGGCGGCGCCCACCGCGCGGGCGAAGCCGATCGCCTCGTCCAGGCGCAGCCACGACCCCTGGGCGGGAACGAGCAGGGTGTGCACCGGCTCGTCCGGCACGTGCACCGAGTCGCCCGGGTGGTAGAGCCCGTCGCCGATCAGGTAGCCGAGGTTGGGGCAGTCCGGCTTCCCCTCGTGGATGGCGGCGTGCCGACCACCGTGCGCGCTGACCGTGATGCCGGCGGCGGTGAAGCGCTGCCCCGCACGCACAGGCGTCACCGGCAGCGGGGCGAGGTCGGGTAGCCGGGCGCCCTCCGGGGCGTACACCGGGACGCCCAGCCCGGCCAGGCGCAGCACGTCCACGTGGTCGGTGTGTTCGTGGGTGACCAGGACGGCGTCCGCGCCGACGAGCGCCCGCGGCTCGCTCCAGGTGCCCGGGTCGACGACCAGCACCCCACCGTCGTGCTCGACGCGGACGCAGGAGTGTGTGAATCGGGTGATCCGCATCCGGCGACGGTACGCCGCGCCGGGTCGGGGTACTGCGCACCGCATGCCCCAGCGATACGACACCTACCCGAGGATCGCCGTGGTCACCGGCGCGGACTCCGGCATCGGCAAGGCCAGCGCGGTCGCCCTGGCCGAGGCCGGGTTCGACATCGGCATCACCTGGTACGGCGACCCCGACGGCGCCGAGCGGACCGCTACCGAGGTCCGCGCCACCGGGCGGCGCTGCGAGATCGCCGAGGCGGACTTCACCCGCCTGCCGGACGCGGCGGCGGTGATCGACGAGTTGGCCGACCGGCTCGGCGGGATCGGGGTGCTTGTCAACAACGCCGGCACCGGCGCCTCGACGCCGTTCGTCGACACCGAGTGGGACCAGTGGCGTGAGGTGCTCGCCGTGGACCTCGACGCGCCCTTTCTCTGCGCGCAGCGGGCCGCGCGACGGATGCGGGCCGCCGGCGCCGGCGGACGGATCATCAACATCACCAGCGTCCACGAGCACGCGCCCCGGGTGGGTTCCGCCGCGTACTGCGCCGCGAAGGGTGGCCTGGGCCTGCTGACCCGGGTGATGGCCCAGGAGTTGGCCGCCGACGGGATCACCGTCAACGCCGTCGCTCCGGGCGAGATCGCCACACCGATGACCGGTCAGGAGGACGTCGACCCGTTCACCCAGGAGCGGCCCGGCGTACCGGTGGGGCGGCCCGGCGACGCCCGCGAGGTGGCGGCAGTGGTCGCACTGCTGGCCTCCCCCGCCGCCAGCTACGTCACCGGGGCGTCCTGGCCCGTGGACGGCGGCATGCTGCTGATGGGCCCGCAGGCCAACGCGCTCACGAGCGACGACTGGCGTCGGGTCTGAGGGGGACCCTCAGGCCCTGGATCCCGCCGACATCCGGACGATGTACACGAACTGGGCCGCGAACGCCGCCAGCGCGACCGCCACCCCCGCCACGACCATCAGCCAGTGCCAGTGCCCGACCATGCCGAGCAGCAGGGCGACGCCCGACCCGACCAGCGCCGCGTTGACCGCACCCACGAGCGCCGCTGTGGTGAGCAGGAACTCCCAGCGCCCCGGCCGGGTGCCCACCAGCGTCCAGGCCGCCTCCGCAGTGTCCTCGGAGACCACCGCGTCGGCGAAAAAGTCGTGCTCGCTGGCCAGACGATGGTGGTAGTAGGCACGGATGCGCTGGATCCGCCTCAGGTCCAGCGAGTTCTCCACGGTGGTCTCCACCAGCCGCAGAAAGGTCAGGACCCCGATGATCACCAGGATCGGCAACACCGCGCCCAGGTAGGGCCGGACCACCTTCTCGTTGCCTGCGGCGAAGCCGAGGCCGATCAGGGCCGCCGACAGCACGGACAGGAAGATGGTGGCGCGGCCAGTGGCCTCGTCGATCGTGCCGGAGCGGGACGTCTGTAGGGCGTAGTGCTCGGTGCTGAGGACGCTCAACAGCGCCTTCTCGCGTTCCGCGTCGTCCACACCGTCACCTTCCGCGCTCGCGCGACTCCGATACCGTCACCCTACGAGCGGTACGGCGGGCCGGGCCGAGGAAACTGCCCCTCACGAACGGGACAGCGAGCGGCAAAGCCGGCACGTATCCTCCGCATCTCGATGATCGGTGGCCAGGACGGAAGGGGCACGGATGCCCGAGTGGGCGGGGCGGGGCGACCGTGGCGGCCGGCAACGACGTGCCTTCGGCGTCGGTGGGGCGCTGCTCGGGATCGCCCTCGTGATGCTGCTGGCCGCCTGGCGCAGCAGCGGCTTCCTCAGCGACCTGCTGCTCAACATCGGCTCCAGCGTGGTCCTGGCCGCCATCTCGTACGTCATCTTCGACCCGCTGTTCGAGGAGGCCCGCAGGGCGCGGGTGCAGGAGCACCTGAGCTTCGACCAGCACGCGTTCGTGACCCGGCTGCACCGCTCCGGACGCCGGGTGCGGATCCTCGACACCTGGACGATCCTGCTGGAGGACACGCAACGCGAGGAGGCGCTACGGGGGATGCGGGCGGCGCTCGCCAACGGGGCGCAGGTGCAGTTGCTCCTGCTCGACCCGGACTGCACGGCCGCGCAGCAGCGCTCCGAGGAGTTGGAGCGGCAGCGGGTGGACGTGCCGCGCCAGATCCGCACCAACCTGCGGCACCTGGCGCTGTTCCAGGACACCCTCGACGCCCGACTGCGGCACCGGTTGCAGGTTCGGCTCTACGACGCGTCCCCGTCGATCCAGCTCTACCAGTGGGACAGCCGCGCGCTGATCTCGTTCTTCCCGATCGGGAAGCTGTCGTTCAACGTGCCCCAGCTCGAAGTGGACATGGACAGCCCGTGGGGCGGGTTCGTGCACGCGCGTTTCGAAGAGCTGTGGGAGCACGAGCAGGCCACCGTCAACCTGGAGCGGTACTGGTCCGTCGCCGTCATGCTGCGCCACGACGACTCCGACGTGATCGAGATGCAGGTGCCCTACGTGAGCGTGGAGGGGCAGCACTACGTCGACTGCGGCGGGTTCAAGGCGAGGGGGCCGCTGACCGTGCGGGCGGTGCTGCCACCGCGCGCGCCGGGCGGCGCCCCCGGGGTGTTCGCCCTGGCGGAGCCGGTCGACGGGGACCGCACGCCGGTTGCGACCGTCCGCAGGCACTTCGACCAGAAGTACGGCGGCGGCGACGGTCAGCGGGAGATCCGCCGGCTGGTGCCGCCACCGGACGGTTCGCGTACCCCCGCTCCCCGCTCCGCGGCGGAAGACGACGCGCACGGACGGTGAACCCCGCCCCGCCGGGTTGCGCCGCGGCGCGAGACAATGGGTCGCCGCCTCGATCGCCAGGAGGACCGTTCCCCGTGTCGACCCATCCCGCGCCGCCGTCGCGGTCGGCGCAGCTGCGCGCCGACTGCGCGCGCTGTTTCGGGTTGTGCTGCGTGGTTCCCGCCTTCGCGGCGTCGGCCGACTTCGCCATCGACAAGCCGGCCGGGCGTGCCTGCCCGAACCTGCGCCCGGACCACCGCTGCGGCATCCACACCGAGCTACGGGAGCGGGGGTTTGCCGGCTGCACGGTCTTCGACTGCTTCGGGGCCGGCCAGCAGGTCGCCCAGGTCACCTTCGGTGGGCGGGACTGGCGGGACGCCCCGGAGACGCTGCCCGCGATGGCCGAGGCGTTCACGGTGCTGCGCCCGCTGCACGAACTGCTCTGGTATCTCACCGAGGCGGTGTCGCTGCGCCCACCGGCCGCGCTGCGCGCCGAGCTGGATCGCGCTCGCGCCGAGATCGCCGCACTCGCCCAGAGCGATCCGACGCGGCTGCGCGCCGTGGACGTCGACGCCCACCGGGCCCGCGTCAACCCGCTGCTGTCGCGCGCCAGCGACGCGGCCCGATCCCCGGGCGGGATCGATCGGCGGGGAGCACAGCTCCTCGGGGCGGACCTACGCCGGACGGACCTGCGCCGGGCCAACCTGCGCGGCGCGCTGCTGGTCGGCGCCGACCTGCGCGGCGTCGACCTGACATTGGCCGACGTCACGGGCGCCGACCTGCGCGGGGCCGACCTGCGCGGCGCGGACCTGCGCGCCACCCTGTTCCTGCACCAGGCCCAGGTGGACGCCGCCCGCGGTGACGTCCGCACCGGCCTGCCGGCGACGCTGACCCGGCCGGCGCACTGGACGGCGCTCGCGCTCACGCCGGTGCGCCGCCCCGCACGGGCCGCCGCCCCCACCCGCCGGGGCCGCCGCCGCTGACGGCGGCACGACAAGCGGGGGTACGCGGCGTCGGCCTGCGGACCCTGCGCCTGCCGAGCGGTACGAGGACGCCGGCGGAACCTGCGCCAGCCGAGCGGGTCCACGGCGCCGGCCGGGGGACCCTGCGCCTGCCGAGCGCCCCGCCGGAGGCGGCCCCGCGCAGCGAAGCGGCGACTGCCTACCGGCGAGGTTTCGTGGGTGACGACGCCGGGTAGCCACGGCCGACGCGGTCCGGTATCGACGGGGGGCACGGCGTGGGCTACCGAAAGCGTGACGGTGAGCTGCCGGGCGACCCGCAGCACAGCGAGGACGAGGCCGGTCAGGTGCCGTTGGTGCAGGTCGAGGCGGACACCGAGGTCCCGCCCCCGGCCGACACGGACGAACGGCCGGACATCGTGACCGAGGGCGACAACTCGGGGGTCGCCGGGGGCTCGTCCGGCAGCAGCGGCGGTGGATCGAGCATGCCGGGACACCCCGACGCGACCCGCTGACCCGAGCGGACGACCTGGACGAGCACGGCCCAGCCCTGGCTGGGGCGGTGGGAGTAGCCGGCCGTTACCGTCAGTCACCTCCGTGGGGGCGGATGCTGGTGTGAGCGGTATACCTCAGAGTCATATTTATACCTCTGAGGTATACCGCTCAACAGCACACACAGCCCTAGCGGCCGGCCAGCGCCGCCCGTGCCTCGGTCATGCCCTTGTTGGCCAGACCGTCGGCACGCTCGTTCTCCGGGTGACCGTTGTGCCCCTTCACCCACAGCCAGGTGACCTCGTGGCGTTCGCAGGCCGCCTCCAGCCGCTGCCACAGGTCGGCGTTCTTGACCGGCTGCTTCGCGGCGGTCCGCCAGCCGTTGCGCTTCCACGACGCCAGCCAGCTCGTGATGCCGTTGCGCACGTAGGTGCTGTCGGTGTGCAACTCGACGGTGACCGGCCGGTTCAGGCTCTCCAGGGCCTGGATGGCCGCCATCAGCTCCATCCGGTTGTTGGTCGTCGGCGTGGCCTCGCCGCCGCACAGCTCCCGCTCGTGGTCGCCGTAGCGCAGCAGGGCGCCCCAGCCGCCCGGCCCGGGGTTACCGCTGCACGCCCCGTCGGTCCAGATCTGTACGCCCCTGCCGGCCGCCGCATCCACCATGGCAGGCAACCTACCGGGCGCTGACGTCGTCCTCCCCGGTCGGGGCAGCCGCGCCGGGCCGGACCCACTAGGGTCGGCCGGATGGATCGGCACGTCACGTTCGACCGCCTGCACAACTTCCGCGACCTCGGTGGTTACCGCGCCGCCGACGGACGCACGCTGCGCTGGCGCCTGCTCTACCGGTCGGATTCGCTCGGCAAGCTGTCCGGCGCCGACCTGGACCGCTTCCAGGCGCTCGGCGTCCGTACGGTGATCGACCTGCGATACCCGTGGGAGATCGCCGCGCGCGGCCGGGCACCGGAGATCGACGGGCTGGCCTGGCACAACCTGAGCATCGAGCACCGCCCCTACGACCAGGCGGTCATCGACCCGGCGGTGGACCCGTGGCGCCACCTGGCCGATCGGTACGCCGAGGTCGCCGAGGACGGCGTCGCCGAGCTGCGCGAGGCCCTCGACGTGATCGCCGCCGCCGATGCTCCGCTGGTCTTCCACTGCGCGTCCGGCAAGGACCGCACCGGGCTGCTCGCCGCCCTGCTGCTGGCCCTGCTCGGTGTGGACGAGGAGCAGATCGCCGCCGACTTCGCGCTCACCGAACTGGCCACCGCACGCCTGGTCGCCGACTGGCAGGCCCTGAACCCGGACCGTGCGCTGGTGTGGCCGGGGTACGGGCGTGCCCCGGAAGCGATCATCCGCCACTTCCTGGCTGACCTGACGGCCACGCACGGGTCAGTGGTCGGCTATGCCACCGAACGGCTCGGCGTGGACGACGCGCTGACCGCCCGGTTGCGCGAACGGCTGCTCACCGACTGAAGCCGCACGAGTCCCGCCGGGCCTGGCCCATAATCGGGCGCGCGATCGGGGACCGGTCTGTCAGAGTCGACCGTCGTGAACGGGAACTGGGACGGCCTGCGGGCCGACGTACGTAAGACGATTGACGAGCTGATCGCCAGCGGACGGGAGTCCGGGGTGCAGGTCGCCGCGTACCTCGACGGCGAGCCGATCCTTCAGGTGCACGCCGGCAGCGCCGATCGGGCCACCGGCCGGTCGTTGACCGCCGACACGCCGATCTGGAGCGTGTCCACCGGCAAGGTCCTCACCACGACCGTGGTGCACGTGCTGGCCGAGCGCGGCGAGGTGGACTACGACCTGCGGATCGCCGAGGTGTGGCCGGAGTTCGGCCGGCACGGCAAGGACACCGTCACCCTGCGGCACGCGCTCACCCACACCGCCGGTGTGCCCGCCCTGCCTGCGGACGTGACGCCGGAGGACTTCACCGACTGGGAGCGGATGTGCGCCATCGTGGCCGACGCCGAGCCGATCGCCCCGCCGGGCGAGGTGAAGGCGTACCACGCGTGGACCTTCGGCTGGCTCATCGGTGAGGTGGTCCGCCGGGTGACCGGCCGACGCGTCTCGACGGTGCTCGCCGAGGACGTGGCCGGGCCGCTCGGGGTGGCCGACGAGTTGTACCTCGCGGTGCCGGCCGCCGACCTGGCCCGGCTGGCCCGGGTCGAGGACCGCAACATGGCCGCGCTGTTCGACTTCGCGAGCGCCAACCTGCCGAACTTCGACCGGGTCGCCCCGCCCGGCGTCCGGCCGGGAGCGGAGGTGGGCAGCCGGGCGGACGTCCTCGCCGCCGAGGTGCCGGCGACCGGCACCATGACCGCCCGCGCGGCGGCGCGGATGCTCGCCGCGCTGATCGGCGAGGTGGACGGCGTCCGGCTGATCTCGCCGGCCCGACTGCGCACCGCCACGACGCCGGCCGGGGCGGGGCCGGAGTGGGTGTTCGGGCAGGAGGCGACCTGGGGTCTCGGGTACGCGGTGGACGCCGACGGTTCGTTCGGCGCGGCCGGCAGCGGCGGCAGCCTCGCGTACGCGTACCCGGAGCTGGGGTTGACTGTCGCGGCGACGAAGACGCTGCTCGGCGCCGGCGACGGCGACCCGATGGAGGACCTACGGGCGCTGGTCCGCGACGCGGTGGCGGCCCGGCGCTGACCGGCCCAGCTCAGGGTTCCGGGTCGGCGACGGCCCGCTGCGGTCCGCCCACCACGGCCGCGCGGCCCGGCCCGGCTCAGGTTTCCGCGTCGGCGACTCGCCGCTGCGGTCCGCCCACCACGGCCGCCGGGACGGGCGGTACGGGCCGGGCGGGCCGCAGCCGGTCACGGACGCGGTGCGCCGCGTCGCCGGCGGTGGCGGCGATCATCGGCAGCAGTCGGGTGGAGTTCATGATCGCGATCTCCTCGGCCGGGCTGGTGAGGCCGTCGAGGAAGCGCAGGACCCGCTCGGGCGGGTTGCGGTCGAAGAGCCGGTCGAAGAACTCCGGGCCGCCGACGCCGCCCCGGTCCAGCGCGCGCAGGGCCACCGCGTCCATCCAGCGGTGCCGCGCCGGGTACGCGGGCGCCGGCACCGGCGGGCGGCCGGAGGCCAGCGCGCTTGCCACCTGGTCGGCCTGGCGGTACATGGCGGAGAAGGTGAAGCCGGTGGAGGGCCGGGTCGCGCCGCCGGCCGTGCCGAGGCGTACGACGCGGGGCGAGGGCCGGGCCGGGAACGGCGCGTCGGTCATCGGGATCACCCCGTTCTCCACCTCGCGGACGCGCAGCCCGGCCGGGTCCAGCCCGAGCAGGTCGCGGTAGCCGGCGAGCGCCGTGTCGTACCCGGCGTCGGTGCGCAGGCCGGGCGAGAACTCGGTGTACTCGACCAGGGCGTAGCGGTCGCTGACCGGCAGCACGTACCCGAAGGAGACGCCCCGGGCCGGCTGAGGGGTGCGGAAGTCCATGAGCACCGCCCGCGCCGGGTCGAACGCCGGCCGGTCGGCCTCCAGCCACCAGCCGCGGAAGTGCTGCAACCAGGTCGTCCGCCCCGCTCGCGCCGGTGGCCGGGGGCGGGAGTCGAGCACCCAGCCGGCCCGCACGGTGGGCCCACCGCCGGTGCGGACGAGCACCCGGGCGCCGTCGTCGGTCACCGCCTCGGCCGGGGCGGCGATCCGGATGGCGTCCAGCCGACGCTCGGCCTCGGCAGCCCGGTCGTAGACCGGGCCGGAGCGCAGCATGGCGTACTGCAGCGGGGTCAGGTCGAGGACGCGACGCCGCGCGGGCGTCGCCACCTCGACCTGCCGCCAGCTCGCGCTGAGCAGCGGGTCCAGGTCGGTGCTCGGGTGACCCCAGAACGCCCAGGTGCGGTCCTGGCCGCGCCGACGGACCGGGTCGACGACCGCGATCCGCAGGTCGCGGACGCCGTGCCGGTCCAGCGCGGCGAGCAGCAGCGAGGCAGCGCCACCGCCGCCGAGCAGCGCGAGATCGACGTCGAGCGGCGCGGAATCGGTCACCCGCACCACGCTGCCACACCGTCCGGCCGGGCCGCGCGCCGCGCCCCTCAGGGCACCGGGGCGGGTCGCTGCTCGACCCCAGGCTCGTCGGCGTAGGCGCGCGCTACCGCGTCGCGGTTGAAGACCCGCCAGGTGGCGGCGGAGACGCCGATCGCCACGACCAGCCCGACCCAGTACGGGGCGGTGATGTCGAACTGGGCGGCCAGCAGCCCGCCGAGCAGCGCGCCCACGCAGTTGCCGCCCGCGGCCACGAACATGGTGGTGCTGGCCACGCGCCCCTGCAGATTCGGTGGGGTGAGTCGTTGGCGCAGCGAGTTCGCCACGAGGTTCCACAGGCCGCCGTGCACGCCGAAGGCGAAGAGCGCGATCCCCACCACGACGGTGCTGCGGGACGCGGCCAACGCCAGGTGCAACCCCGCCTCGATCAGCAGGCCGATCCGCACCGTCCAGGTGGCGCTGATCAAGGCGACGAGCCGGTCGCCGAGCAGCGCGCCGAGCACTCCGCCGCAGGCCATGCAGGTGAACAGCAGTCCGTAGCCGACGGAGCCGAGGCCGAGCCGCTCGTCGGCCAGCAGCACCAGCACCGCGAGGGCCGCCGTGAGGGTCACGTTGAGCAGGCCGATCAGCACGGCCATCGTGCGCAGCAACCGCTGGTGGGCCAGCCAGCGCAGCCCTTCGACGATCTCCCCGCGCATCGAGCGGGTCCGGGGCGCGCTCGGGTCGCTGCCGGCGGCCCGGAAGTCGCCGCTGATCAACGCCACCAGCACCGCGCTGAGGGCGTATGTGACGGCGTTGACGAGGAACGGGCTGCCCGCCGCCAGCGCGAAGAGGAAGCCGCCCAGCGGGCCGGCGAGCATGCTGTTCATGAGTGTGGCGCCGCCGCCGAGCCAGCCGTTGGCGCGCTCCAGGCGGTGTCGGGGCACCACTGTCGGCAGCATGGCCTGACTGGCCGCGCGGAACACGATCTCGCCGGTGTTGATCACGAACAGCACCACGTACAGCAGCGCGACCCCGGCCCGGCCGGTCATGATCGCCGTGGCCAGGACGGCCAGCGCGACCACCCGGACCAGGTCGATGACGATCATCAGGCGGCGGCGGTCCATCCGGTCCGCCAGCACCCCGCCGGGCAGGGCGAAGAGCAGCCAGGGCAGCCAGGCCACGGCGGAGGCCGCGGCCACCACGAGCGGGTCGTCGGTACGCGAGGCGACGAACAACGGCGCGGCTACCGTGGCCAGCCCGCTGCCCAGAGCCGACAGGGTGCTGGCTGCCCACAGCCGGGCGAACCCCGTCCCCATACCGCCGTCCATGTCCCGTGCCACGGCCAGGGAACATACCAGCGCGTCTCCCGCCGCCACCTGTGCTTTTCCGGTCGGCAGAAGGCCGGCCGACACCGCAATCGAGTCGTGGTCACCCGATACCTCGCCATCGACCCAGGAGTGACAGCCGGACCGGAGCGACATCGACCGGAGCACCGACGCCGGTCGGGCCGTCCGGGCCTAACGGCTGCTCACCCCCGTCTTCGGGTGGACACGTGACGGCAACGAAGGTTTCTCATTTTCACCTGATCGGGGGGCCAACCCACCTAGTGTTGGGCACACCGGTGCTAGTCACGGAGTTGGCCACCCGAACGACGTCCCACGCAGTCAGCGGACGAAAAGTGAGGGAAGACGCGTATGAAGGTCTCAACAGCACTCTGCTCGGCGGCGCTCGGCGTGGGCCTCGGCACGCTCCTGCTGCCGGGCGCCGCACTGGCCGACACCGTCGTGTCACCGGCCACCACCCCGGTCGGAGGAACCGTCGTACTCACCGCGACGACCTGCAACCCGAAGTCCGGTGACGTCATCTTCCGGGTCACCGGACCCAACCGCGACGAGAACGTCCGATCCACCACGGCCGCCGCCGGCGGCGGGCTCAGCGCCGAACTGTTCACCGCCGGGTTCACACTCGGCACGTACACGGTGGCCGCGACCTGCGGCGACGGCAGCTCGGCGGGCAGCGCCACGTTCACCGTCACCCCGATCGGTGGCGCGCCGGCCGGCTCGGGCGGCGACAACCGCGACGGTCGTGACGCGGGCGCCCTCGCCGCCGGAGGCACCCTGCTCGGCACCGCCGCCGCGGGCGCGGTGGTCCTGTTCCGCCGGCGTCGTCCGGTGTCCACCGTCGCCTGACCGGCGACGCGCTCCATCCCTGAGAACGGGTGCCCGTGCCGGTGACACCGGCACGGGCACCCGACGATCCCCACGGAGGTCAGCACGTGTGGTGGCGGCGGACCCTGCCGGCGGTGGTCGCCCTGCTCGCCGTGTCCGGGCTGGGGCTGATCACCGTCGGTCTCACCGCCGAGCCGGACCGCCCCCCACGGCCGCCGGCCGACGCGCCGACACGCTCCCGGCCCGCGCCCGACCTGGCGCCGCTGCCCCGCGCCGCGCCCGTCCAGGTGCGGATTCCCGCCATCGGCGTACGCGCCGAGATCGTCGCCGTCGGCGTGGACGCCGCCGGGGTGCTGGAGGTCCCGCCGCTGGACAAGCCGACAGTGGCCGGTTGGTACCGGCACGGGGTCAGCCCCGGCGAGACCGGCAACGCCGTCCTGGTGGGCCACGTCGACTCCCCGGCCGGCCCGGCGGTCTTCTTCGACCTGGGACGACTGCGCGCCGGCCAGGAGATCCAGGTCACCCGCGCCGACACACGGGTCACCACGTTCACAGTGGACGGTGTCCACGCGTACCCCAAGAATGCCTTTCCCAGCGGCCTGGTCTACGGGCCGGCGGACGCCGCAGGGCTGCGCCTGATCACCTGCGGCGGCCCGTTCGACGACGCGACAGGCAACTACGTGGACAACATCGTCGTCTTCGCCACCCGCACCGCCTGAGCCGGCGGCCCCCTGTCGGAAGCTGGACCCCGCTCGGCAGAATGGCGCCATCCCTGATCGGGGGCGCCGGCGGCGGGGAGGCACGCGTGGATCAGCGAGCGGTACGGGACCGGGCCGGTCGTGGCGTACGCGCCCTGGCCCGATGGCTGCTCGGCCGCCCCGACGCCGACTCCCCCACCCCTCGCCGGTCCAATCCGGACGCCGTTGTCGACTGCGCCGTCTACGTCAACGGTCGACGGGAGCCGGGCCGGCCGCACTACGCCGACGCGTACGCCCGTGCCCGGCGCGGCCGCGACGCCTTCGTCTGGCTGGGACTGCACGAGCCCGGCCCGGCGGTGCTCGCCGCCGTGGGCCGCACCTTCGGCCTCGACGAGCTGACCGTCGAGCAGGCGCTCGCCGACGGGCACCGGCCCACGATGCAGCGGAACGGGCCGGTCACCCTCCTGGTGCTGCGTACCGCGGGGTACGTGGAGCACGCCGAGCTGACCGACACCTCCGAGGTGATCGACACCGGCGACGTGATGGTCCTGCTCGGCGATCGGTTCGCCATCACCGTGCGGCACGGCGCCGCCGGGGCGCTGCGCGACGTCCGCGCCGACATCGAGCGCCGCCCCGCGCTGCTGGCCGCCGGACCCTGGGCGGTGGCGTACGCGGTCTGCGCCCGGATGGTCGACACGTACCTGGAGGTGGCCGGGCACGTGGAGCGGGACCTGGAGCGGGTCGAGGAGGCGGTGTTCGCCCGCGACCGCTCGGCCGACATCCAGCACATCTACCAGCTCAAACGGGAGGTGGTGGAGTTCAAGCGGGCCGTGCTCCCCCTCCAGACGCCCGTACGGACACTCCTCGACCCGGACACCGACGGACCGCCGCGCGCCCTGCACCGCTGGTTCGTGGACGTGGACGGCCGGTTGGCGCGGGCGGTGGACCGGGTGGCCGCGTACGACGACCTGCTCACCTCGATCGTGCAGTCCCGGTTGGCGCAACTCGCCGTCGAGCAGAACAACGACATGCGCAAGATCGCCGCGTGGGCGGCCATCGCGGCCACCCAGACCGGCATCGCCGGCCTCTACGGCATGAACTTCGAGCACATGCCCGAGCTGGCCTGGCGCTACGGCTACGCCGGCGCCCTGACCCTGATGGCGGCGATCGCCCTGGCCCTGTACCGCCTGTTCCGCCGCTCCGGCTGGCTCTGACCCTCCCCGCGATCGTGTACGGAGGTCTGCCGGGTCAGCGGTCGGCACGTGTCGGGCGGGGGCTAACCTCGCCCGGGTGATGTGGCAGCGGTACGTGGCGATCGGTGACAGCACCACCGAGGGGCTCGACGATCCGGACGGCGCCGGCGGCTACCGGGGCTGGGCCGACCGGTTCGCCCTGGCGGTAGCGCGCTCCCAGGGCGGCCTGGAGTACGCGAACCTGGCCATCCGCGGCCGGACCACCGCGCTGATCCGCGCCGAGCAGCTCCAGCCGGCCCTCGATCTCGCCCCCGACCTGGCCACCGTGGTCGCCGGCATGAACGACGTGCTGCGCCCCTCCTTCGACGCGGCCCAGGTCGCCGAGGACGTCGCGGCGATGCAGCGGGCGCTCGTCGGGCAGGGCGCCACCGTCCTGACGTTCACCATGCCGGACCCGGCGCCGGTGATGCCGCTGGCCCGGCCGCTGCGGGGCCGGATGCTGGCGCTCAACGAGGCCCTGCGGGCGGCCACCGCGCAGACCGGGGCCACGCTGCTCGACCTCGGCGCGCATCCCGTCGCCTCCGATCCGAGGCTGTGGAGCGACGACCGGCTGCACGCCAACAGCGCCGGGCACGCGCGGATCGCCGCCGCCCTGGCGTACACCGCGGGTCTGCCCGGGTTCGACGACTCCTGGACGGCGCCGCTGCCGCCGGCGCCGCTGCGGCGTCGTGCCGAGGTGCTCGGCGCCGAGCTGGCCTGGGCCCGCCGGCACCTGCTGCCCTGGGTGGCCCGGCACCTGCGGGGCCGGTCCTCCGGGGACGACCGGATCGCGAAACGACCGGTTCCGCTGCCGGTGCCGCTGGAGGGCTGACGGCCGGGGCCGCCCGGCGGTGCGGCAGGATGGCGGGATGGGCAGGGGTACGGGTGGCCGGCGGGCGAACGCGACGGCCGGACGGGTCTGCCCGTGCGGCTCCGGCCAGGCGTACGCCGACTGCTGCTCACCGGTCCACGGCGGCACCGCCCAGGCGCCGACAGCCGAGGCGCTGATGCGCTCCCGGTTCAGCGCCTTCGCCCTCGGCGACGCCGACTACCTGCTGCGCAGTTGGCACTCGTCGACCCGGCCCGCGCGGCTGGAACTGACCCCGGGGCAGCGGTGGACCCGGCTGGAGATCGCCGAGACCGAGCGCGGCGGTCTGCTCGACGCCACCGGCACTGTGACGTTCCACGCCCACTACCGGGAGGCGGGCCGGCCGGGGACGCTTACCGAACACAGCCGGTTCGTCCGCGAGGACGGCCGCTGGGTCTACCTCGACGGCGACCAAATCTGACTCCTGCGCGGGCCGGTCCCACCCGGATCGTCGTCGGCTTCGACGCGGTCGGCGAGTCGAAGGCCCGGGTCAGCGTCCGGAGACGGGTGTGCCCGCCACGGACCCGGCGACCAGCCGGGAGGTCATCGTGGGGTTGTCGGCCGAGAGCCGCGAGCGGGTCGACGAGGCCCACCGCCGGGGATCCCGCCGTTACACGCCCGACTCGTCCGCCAGGTCGGCCGCCACACGGCCGAGCGCGGGCACGATCGTGTCACGCCAACCCGGCCCCATTCGAGCGAAGGCGTCGCGACTCCGCGGGTCGTCGAGGTCGAATCCCGAATGGTCCAGGAACAGACGAGTGCCGGTGCCCTCGGGGACCAGCCGCCAGGTCAGCGTCCAGTTCTCGTTGAAGGTGTAGACCAGGCGCCGCTCGGGCTCGACCTCGACGACCTCGCAGGCGACCGCGCCCCAGCCGGGCATCTGCAGGTGGAAGCGGTGGCCGACCACGGCGGCCACGTCCCCGGGCACCCACCACCGGGCGAGCAACTCGGGCTCGGTAAGGCTGCGCCAGACCTTCGACGGCGCGGCGGCGATGAACTGGTCGACGGCGATGGTGGCGGTTTCGGTCACGGGTTCCTCCTGGAGCAGATCGGCAAGGGTGCGGAGGCGATGACGCCAGAACCGCTCGAATGGATGGAGCCAGTCGCCCACCTGGGCGAGTGGCTCGGCGGTCAGGTGGTAGTGCCGTTGTCGTCCGGCGGGCTGGTCGTGAACCAGCCCGGCCCGCCGCAGGATCTGCAGGTGCTCGGCGACGGCCGGTCGGCTCAGCTCGAAGCTGGCGGCGAGGTCGCCGGCCGTCCGGGGACCGTCGGTGAGGATTTCCAGCAGCCGTCGGCGGACCGGGTTCGCCAGGGCGAGGAAGAGGTCGTCGTCGGGCACGTCGGCAATGATGCGTCGGAGCTTCCCGACACGTCAACGATTTCCGACATAACTCTACGCACAGGTGGCCCAGGTCACGCGCTTCGCCGGCGGACCAGCAACACCAGCGCCACGACGACGTACGCCCCGGCCACCACCGCGAACGCCACCGCGTTGCCGGCCGCCGTGGCGACGAGACCGTAGCCGGCGTACGTCCCGATGATCAGCAGGTCGGTGGCCATGCCGGCCAGCGAGGTGACGGTGGCCCGACTGTTGCCGGTGATCCGCGCCTGCAACCGCGCGTCGGCCAGCACGGTGGCCAGTTGGGCGGCACCGAACGCCACCGCGAGCAGCACGAAACCGGCCGGGTGCCGGACGAGAGCACCCCCGGCCAGCGTGACGGCGACCAGGCCGAGCAGTGCGGCATAACCCCGGCGGCCCAGCCGCTCCCCCGCCGGGGCGAGCAGCCCACCGATTGTCACGCCGGCCCACAGCAGCAGGAGCAGCAGCGGTACGGCCCGCGCGCCGACACCGGTGTCCACGGCCAGCAGTGGGGTGTACTCGTCCAGCGCGCCCCAGTCGGCGGCCACCACCGCGACCAGCAGCACGGCAGCTCGCACGGGGGGCCGTGTCCGGACCTGCGTCACGCCTTCCCGCAGCGTGTCCCACCAGGTCAGATCGATGTCGTCGTCCGACCCGATCTCCGGCGGACGGTCGCCCGCCAGCGCGACGGCGGGCGACACGACAGACGCCGGTTCATGCGCGGCCGACGCCGGTTCATGCGCGGCCGACGCCGGTTCGTGGGCGGGGAGCGACGGTGGCGTGCCGGGCGGCCGGCGGTGTTCGGGGAAGCGGGTCGCGACGGCGGTGGCGAGCAGGCAGGCGAGCACGCTGGCCACGCCGACCGCCGAGTATCCGCCGACGGCGAGCACCGGCCCGGCCAGCACCCCGGTGACCACCACGCCGAGCACGCCCGCCGTCCGGGCCCGACCGAGCACCCGGGCGTACCGTCCGACGGCGCCGAGCCGATCCAGCTCGGTCCAGACCAGCGCCTCGAGAGCGCCGGAGACCAGTGCCCCGCCCGCGCCCCACAACAGGAACCCCACCGCGAAGGCCGGGTACGACGGCACCAGCACCCAGAGCGCGTAGCCGCCGGCCGTCACCAGCGGGGCGAGGCACAGCAGCAGCCGGCGCGACACCACGTCGGCCCACGCGCCGGACGGCACCTCGAACAGGATGCCGGCGGCCGACCAGATGACGAAGAGCGACGAGATCTGCCCCACCGACAGGCCGGTGTCGGCGAAGAGGACGACGTACAGCGGATAGAGCAGGACGAGGTCACTGAGGAACGCGTACCCGTAGAGGGTCGTCGACAGCCGGCGGACCGCCGGGTCGGGCGCGCGCGAGGCGAGGTGGGTCATGGGGCCTTCCCGTGGGAGTGGAGACGGACACCGGACGTGCGGTGTCCGTGGCGGCCCACGGGTGCGGCCTACGGCGTCGGATCAATGTCGCCAGGTCATGTCGGCGATGCTAGACCGGCGTCATCGTGCCCGGCCAGCGCTTTCGGCGTGCCGGCCAGCGCTTTCGGCGTGCCGGCGCCACGGGGACGGGGCGGGATCGGCCGGATCCCGCCCCGTTGTCGTGCTGCGGTTCAGCGCCGGTTCGGGTCCACCGGCGGGATGACAGTCGTCGCCTCGCTGTCGTCGCCGGTGCGCTGCCCGGGAACGGTGCCACCGCTGATCACCTGGGTCGTGTCGGCCTCCCGGCCGGTGCCCACCACCTGCGTCGCGTCCGGGTCGGCCGGACGGGCGACCACCTGAGTGGTGTCCTCGGCGCTCTCCCGGGCCGGGACGGTGACGGCGGGCGCGTCCCCGGCGACCAGCTGCGTCGTGTCCTCGGTCGACGACCGCACCACCTGCGTGGCGTCCGGGTCGGCCGGGCGGGTCACCACCTGCGTGGCATCCGCGTCGGCCGGGCGGGTCACCACCTGCGTGGCATCCGCGTCGGCCGGGCGGGTCACCACCTGCGTGGCATCCGCGTCGACAGGACGGGCCGTCACCTGGGTGGCTTCCGGGTCGGTCGGGCGGGTCACCACCTGCGTGGCCTCGGGGTCCGTCGATCGGGCCGGCGCGGGGGTGGCCACCGGGTCGGGGCGGGTGGTCGCCGAACGGGCCAGTTCCGCCTCGGCCTCGGCCTCGCGGCGGCTGGCGTGGTAGGCGCGGGCGTGCGAGGCGATCAGCGCCGACTCCTGCTCCGCGCGGGTCAGCCACGCCTCCCAGCGACCCTGCATCGGACGGATGAGGCCCCCGCCCACGCCGACGACGAGGATGCCGCCCACGGTGGCCAGCACGGCGATCAGCACCGGGGTGGTGACCGCCGTGGCCACGCCGATCTGGTTGAGCGCCGCGATGACGCCCAGGCCGAGGATGAACACCGAGGCGATACCGGCCAGCACCCGACCGTACGACAGTCCGCCGAGCGCGCCGCTGATGATGTCCTTGACGGCGTTGGCGATGGCGGCGGCGACCACCACGATGACGATCGCGACGAAGGCGCGCGGCAACCACGCGACCACGGCGGTGATCAGGTCGGAGATCGGGTTGGGCCCCCAGATACCGAAGGCGAGTTGCAGAGTGAGCAGCAGCACCCCGTAGTAGACGAGCTTCGCCACGATGTCGCTGGCGTCGTACCGGGAGCGGCTCAGGGCACGGCGGATGCCGCCGCGCTCGACGGCCCGGTCGAAGCCCACGCGTTCGAGGACCTTCTCCACGATCTTCAGTACGGCCTTGGCGATCAGCCAACCGGCCACCAGGATCGCCAGGAAGGCGACGGCCTTGGGCAGGAAGAGCATCACCGAGCGAAGGGCGTCGCCCACCGCGTCGCTGACGTTGTCACTCATATGGTCGTTCCTCCACGCGGAGCAGCCGGAATGATAGGCCACCGACCTACCCCCACCCGCTCAGGCGGAAACGCCTACCGGTTCGCGACTGTCCCGCCGATCAGGGATGGCGGCGCGGCAACCCGGTGCTCCCGCGATCCCGCAGGGTCTAGCGCGCGGGCGAACTTTGGCAATATTCTCCGGAGTGCGTGCGGCCACTGGAGCTACTTTTCATCCCCCCGCCGTCGGCCGCAGGAGGAGATGTCATGCACGTCGACCATTCCGAAGTGGACCGCCGAACGCTGCTGCGGGCCGGTCTCGGCGCGGCCACGGTCGCCGTCGTCGGAAGCGAACTCGCCTTTTCGGACGCGGCGCAGGCCGCTCCCGGCACCGACCTGGACTGGATCATCAGCTGCGACGAGTGGGCCGCCCGCCCGCCGAAGGACCCGCTGTCGGTGAGCGCCATCGCCACCAACAAGATCATCGTGCATCACATGGCGTTCCCGAACGTCACCGACTACTCCCGCGAGCAGGCGGTCAAGCTGGCCCACGACTGCCAGGACCTGCACATCGACGGCAACGGCTGGTCGGACACCGGCCAGCACTTCACGGTGAGCCGTGGCGGCTACGTGCTGGAGGGCCGCCGGGGCAGCCTGGAACGCCTCGAGGCGGGCGACCGCCAGATGATCTCGGCGCACTGTCCGGGCGAGAACGGCCGGGCCATCGGCATCGAGAACGAGGGTACCTACGTCACCGAGACGCCGCCGGAGGCGCTGACCGACTCGCTGGTCAAGCTCTGTGTGACGATCTGCCGGCAGTACGGGCTGCACGCTTACGACATCTTCGGCCACTGGGACTTCAGGACCACCGACTGCCCGGGCGCGGCCTTCTATCGGCAGTTCCCGGCTCTGCGGCGGCGGGTCCACGCGGCCCTCGGCACCAAGCTGGGTGACGTGCCGGCGCGCCGCTGGCCGGACCTGTGGCGGTTCGTCAACTCGCCGTCGGTCCGGGTGGTGCAGCACCTGCTGGCCTACCGTGGCTACGCCGTGACGGTCAGCGGCACGTTCGACGCCGCGACCGTGGCCGCCGTGCAGGACTGGCAGGCCCGCAACGGCATCGCCGTGGACGTGGACGCCACGCTCACCACGCCCACCTGGGAGACCCTGGCGCCGGAGCTGGACCAGCACGCCGTGGGCGCGCCGGTCACGGCCGTCCAGGAGATCCTCGCGACCAAGGGGTACGCGGTCACCGTCACCGGGGCGTACGACCATGCCACCCGCAGGGCCGTGCAGGACCTGCAGGCGCTGCACGGGCTGCCCCGCAACGGCAAGCTCAGCACGAGCACGTGGTGCACGATCGTCGGCGGCACGGTCCGACAGTCGTTCACGCACCACTGATCCCGTCCGGAGGCGGCGCGGGATGACACCGGGCCGCCTCCGCCGTGGGCGAACGCCTGTCACCAGCACGCGCCACACGCCTGAGCAGCACAATGTCGAAGCGTCGGCGGTTTGGGCGACGGCGCGGGCGGAAAGGTTGCCCGGCATGAGATGGGCCCGTCGAGCCGTACCCGCAGTCGCCGCCGCCGTCGCGGCACTCGCCGCGCGGGATCTGATCCAGCGCGACCACGCGCTGCTGCGCAACTTCCCGGTGCTGGGCCGTGCTCGGTACCTGCTGGAGGCCGTCGGGCCGGAGCTGCGGCAGTACATCGTGGCCGGCAACAACGAGGAACGCCCGTTCACCCGCGACCAGCGCCGCTGGGTGTACGCCTCGGCGAAGCAGGAGAACAACTACTTCGGCTTCGGCACGGACAACGACATCGAGTTCACGCCCGGCTACCCGATCATCAAGCACCGCACGTTCGGTCGAGCCGTGCCGCCGTCGTCCCCGACCGCCGGGCACGACGTGCGGCTGCCGTGCGCGAAGGTGCTCGGGGCGGCGCGGGGGCGGGCACGTGCCTTTCGTCCGGAGTCGGTGGTCAACATCTCCGGGATGAGCTTCGGTTCGCTCTCCGGCAACGCCATCACCGCCCTCAACAAGGGGGCCGCGCTCGCCGGGTGCCTGCAGAACACCGGCGAGGGTGGCCTGTCGCCGTACCACCGCAACGGCGGTGATCTGGTCTTCCAGCTCGGCACGGCGTACTTCGGCTGCCGCGACGAGCACGGCCGGTTCAGCCTCGACCGGCTGAAGGACCTGGTCGCCGGCGCACCGGTCAGGGCGTTGGAGATCAAGCTGAGCCAGGGCGCCAAGCCGAGCCTCGGCGGGCTGCTGCCCGGGGCGAAGGTGTCCGCCGAGATCGCCGCCACCCGGGGCATCCCGGCCGGTCAGGACTGCGTCAGCCCGTCGCGGCACGCCGAGTTCTCCGACTGTGACAGCCTGCTCGACTGGGTGGAGCTGCTGGCCGCCGAGACGGGCCTGCCCGTCGGCATCAAGTCGGCTGTCGGTGACCTGAGCTTCTGGCAGGATCTGGCCAGCCTGATGCGGGACACCGGCCGGGGAGTCGACTTCGTCACCGTCGACGGCGGCGAGGGCGGGACCGGGGCTGCGCCGCTCATCTTCACCGACTCGGTGTCGCTGCCGTTCCAACAGGGCTTCTCCCGGGTTTACAAGGTCTTCGCCGAACACGACCTGCACGAGCAGGTGGTGTTCGTCGGCAGCGGCAAGCTCGGCCTTCCGGACAACGCCATCGTGGCGTTCGCGCTCGGCTGCGACATGGTCAACGTGGGCCGGGAGGCGATGCTGTCGATCGGCTGCATCCAGGCGCAGAAGTGCCACACCGACACCTGTCCCACCGGGGTGGCGACGCAGAACGCGTGGCTGGCCCGGGGCCTCGACCCGACGCTCAAGTCCGTCCGGGCCGCCAACTACCTGCAGACGCTGCGCCGGGACCTGACCAAGGTCGCCGAGGCGTGCGGCGTGGAACACCCCGGCCTGATCGGCACGGACGCCGTGGAGATCCTGGACGGCCGCACCGGCTCCACCCCACTGCACGAGGTGTACGGCTACCGTCCGCACTGGGGTCTGCCCTCGCCGGCCGACCAGAAGGAGATCATCCGGTTGATGACCCCGGAGGTGCCCCGGGGCAGCAGCGCCCCTCCGTCGGCCACCGCCATCGGCTGAGCCCAGCGCAACGTGCCGCTCCGGGTAACGGCCGCTACCTTGCCGGCCTGACCTGAGAGGTGGCCCGGCCCTGACGTGGCCTCGCCGTGACGTGGCCCGGCGGTCGATCCGGCCCAGCCCGGCCCGGTGCAGCGCTCGACCCCATCTCGGCTTGGCCTGGCGCGGCCCGGCCCGGCGCCGGCGCGGCACTCGGCGCGGCCCGCCACTCGGCGCGGTGCTAGATGTTGGGGCCCGGCACTCGGCCCGGCGGTCGACGTGGGCCGATCCCGGGGCCATCGACCCGACGAGCGATATACCTGTGAGTCATAACTATGACTCACAGGTATATGCCGTTGCCGCGACATGCCTCCTGGCCGCCTCGCGTGGGTCGGACGAGGATCGGGTCACACGCAGCATCCGCTGTCGACAGTCGACGAAGCCGACCGAGAATGAGGACCCGGCCGACGCTGCGTCATCGGCTGACCGCCGTCGAGAAACGCGTAGAGCCGCTGCCGGAGACACCCGTATCGTGGCGCGGTGCTGATCAGACGCGAGACGCCCGCCGACGTCGACGCCATCCGGGCGGTGCACGCCGCCGCCTTCGCCACGACCACGGGCGATGGCGCGCCGGTCGAGGCGACGCCTGTCGAGGCGACGTGCGCCCCGGCGACGCCCGCCAAGGCGACGCCGCTCGGGGCAATGCCTGTCGAGGCGACGCTTGTCGACGCGCTGCGGGCCGATCAGGGCTGGCTGCCCGCGTACTCTCTGGTGGCGATCGATTCGGACGGCCAGGTGGTGGGGCACGTGGTGGCCACCCGCGGCCGGGTGGGCGGTGAGTCGGTGGCGTTGGGCCTGGGTCCGCTCGGCGTGCTGCCCGGCTGGCAGCGGCGCGGCGTGGGCACGGCGTTGATGCACGCGGTGCTCGGCGCGGCCGAGGCCCGCGACGAACCCCTCGTGGTGCTGCTCGGGCATCCCGAGTACTACCCACGCTTCGGGTTCCGGCCCGCCGTCGAACTGGGCGTCACCCCGCCGCAGCCGTGGGGTCCGCGGTACTTCATGGCCCGCCCGCTGACCGCGTGGCGCGAGTCGATCCGTGGCGAGTTCCGCTACGCCCGTCCCTTCGACGACCTGTGAGCCCACCGCGCGTCCGCCGCCGCCGTGCCGCCGACCTCGACGGCTGCGTCGCGGCGCTCGCCGACGTCCACCGGCTCGACCGCTATCCGCTGAACTGGCCCGCCGACCCGCACCGCTGGCTACGCGAGCCGCACCCGACGCGCGCCTGGGTCGCCGTCGACGCCGGAACGATCGTCGGACACGTCGCGGTACGTCGCCTGCCCGATCCGGCGGAGGAGCCGCCCGTCGGGCCGACCGCCGAGGTCTCTCGCCTTTTCGTGGCGCCGGCCGCTCGGGGGTCGGCGCTGGGTACCGCTCTGCTGGGCCGGGCGCGGCACTGGGCGGATGCGCGCGGGCTGGGTCTGGTGCTCGAGGTGGTCGCCGACAGTCCCGCGGCAGTCGCCCTCTACGAGCGGACCGGATGGCGGTGCACGGGCACCGGCACGGCATCGTGGACCGCCCCGGACGGCAGCCCTGTGTCGCTGCGGCGTTACACCGTGCGCTCGGACGCCGAACCGGCCATCGCCGCGAGACGGCGGGCGAGCAGTGCGGCGGCTTCGCGCAGCTCCGCGGGTTCGACCACCTCCATCTCATAGGGAAGGCGGGCGATGTGCGCGGCGAGCCAGTCCAGACTGTCGCCGCCGACGACGAGCACGCACCAGCCGTCACCACCGACCTCGACGCGCCCCACCTGCGGCGGGACCACCTCCCGCACGCGCTCGGGTGGGGCGTGCACCCGCACCCGGGCCAGATAGCGGTAGGGCGCGTCGGTCACTGACCGCTGCACGAAAGCGATCGGATCCGGATGGTCGCGCGCCGGGAAGCGCCAGGTCATGGCCACCGTGGCCCGCATCCGGTCCAGGCGGAACGTACGCCAGTCGTCGCGGTCGACGTCCCAGGCCATCAGATACCAGCGACGGCCGGTGGTGACCATCCGGACCGGCTCGACCGTCCGCTCCCGCTCCCCGCCGTCGCGGCCGGCGTAGGTGAACCGCACCCGTACCGCGTCGCGACAGGCGCGGGCGAGTGTCACAAGCAGTTCCGCGTCGATCTCGACCACCGGGCCGATGAGCGTGTCCGTCGAGCCGTGCACCGCTCGCACCTCGGCCCGCAGCCGCGCCGGCATCACCTGGTCGAGTTTCGTCAGTGCCCGCAGGGCCGCCTCGCCCGCCCCGGCGATCGTGCCCCCCGACGCCAGCCGCAGGGAAACCGCGGTGGCGATCGCCTCCTCGTCGTCGAGCAGCAGCGGCGGCAGCCGGGTGCCCGCGCCGAGCTGATAGCCGCCGCCCACGCCCGCCGACGCGTGGATGGGATAGCCGAGCGCGCGCAGCCGTTGCACGTCGCGGCGTACGCAGCGGTCGGTCACACCCAGCTCGACGGCGAGCTCGGTGGCCGTCCACGACGACCGCCGCTGCAAAAGGGTCAGCATCCGCAGCACCCGCTCGGTCGTCGCCTCCACCGTCACCCGCCGATCGTTTCATTAATAGCGGAACGATCCTGTCCGCCAGCCACGAGAGGGTGGCAGCATGACCAATCAGACCGGAGACGAGGGAGCTGTCATGGCCCGCGAGGTGCAGATAACGTTCGACGCCGCCGACCCGGCCAGCCTGGCGGCGTTCTGGGCCGACGTCCTCGACTACGAGTTGCAGGGCCCACCCGGGGACTTCGACTCGTGGGAGGCTGCGCTGGACGCGATGGGCGTACCGCCGGAGCGCCGCAACGACGCGTCGGCGGTGGTCGACCCCAAGGGCGCGGGGCCGCGTCTGTTCTTCCAGCGGGTGCCGGAGGGCAAGCAGGCCAAGAATCGCGTACACCTCGATGTGCGGGCCGCCCCCGGGCTCACCGGTGACGACCGGATGGCGGCGCTGGAGGCGGAGGCCGAACGGCTCGTCGCCCGTGGCGCCACCCGTCTCGCACGGCACGAGCCCGCTCCCCCACTCGGCGCCGGTCACCTCGTGCTGGCCGACCCCGAGGGCAACGAGTTCTGCCTCGACTGACCGGGTGTTCGCCCAGCTCACTGCCGCGATGGTCGGGCGCCGTGCGAACATGTGTTCGTGTCGACCGGCGCCCACATCCTGCACGCCGACCTGGACGCCTTCTACGCGTCGGTCGAGCAGCGCGACGACCCGCGCCTGCGGGGGCGGCCGGTGATCGTCGGCGGCGGCGTGGTGCTCGCCGCCAGTTACGAGGCGAAGGCGCGGGGTGTGCGCAGCGCGATGGGCGGCCAGCAGGCGCGCCGACTGTGCCCGGACGCGATAGTGGTGCCGCCCCGGATGGCGGCGTACACGCAGGCCAGCCGGGCGGTGTTCGAGATCTTCCGGCAGACCACCCCGCTGGTCGAGGGGCTCTCCATCGATGAGGCGTTCCTCGACGTGGGCGGCCTGCGGCGGCTGGTCGGCGCACCGGCCGACATCGCCGAGAGGCTGCGCCGGGAGGTCCGCGAGCGCGTCCACCTGCCGATCACGGTGGGCGTCGCCCGGACGAAGTTCCTGGCGAAGGTGGCCAGCGGGGTGGCGAAGCCGGACGGGCTGCTGGTCGTCGCCCCGGACGCCGAGGTGGCGTTCCTGCACCCGCTGCCTGTGGAACGGCTCTGGGGCGTCGGCCCGGTCACCGCGGCGAAGCTGCGGGAACGTCGGATCCGTACCGTCGGGGAGGTGGCCCGGCTCGGCGAGGCCGCGCTGGTGTCCCTGCTCGGGGCGGGCGCCGGCCGGCACCTGCACGCCCTGGCCCACAACCGCGACCCCCGGTCGGTGCAGGTGGGCCGCCGCCGGGGCTCGATGGGCGCGCAGCACGCGTTGAGTCGCACCCCGCACGCGCCGACGGAGCTGGACGCCATCCTGGCCGGCCTTGTCGACCGGGTCAGCCGTCGGATGCGCTCGGCCGGGCGGTCCGGGCGCACGGTGGTGCTGCGGCTGCGCTTCGGCGACTACACCCGGGCCACCCGCTCGCACACCATCGGCAAGGCGACAGCGGACACCACGCCGCTGCTGGCCGCCGCGCGGGCACTGCTGCGGGCCGCGTTGCCGGAGATCGACCGGCGGGGCGTCACCCTGATCGGCGTCTCGGTGGGCAACCTCGACGACAACCCGGTGCAGCCGGAACTGCCGTTCGAGGCCGACACCGGCGCCGACCTGGACGCCGCGGTGGACGCGGTGCGCGACCGCTTCGGCTCGGCGGCGCTCACCCGGGCGGTGCTCCTCGGCCGGGACCCGGGCGTCGAGATGCCGCTATTGCCGGACTGAGCGACGTATGGGGCCCTGCCAGCTGCGACCGGAGACACATCACAGCAGGTCGACGGTTTAGCCGCCGGCTCACGGGTGACCCTTGTAGGGAACAGCCTGACGAGGGGGGCCATCATGTCCGACGACACGAGCAACCGACCGAGCCGGCGCGCCGAACGCCCGCACGACGTGACCGACCCCCTGCTCTGGCAGCTGGCGGTCGACGTGCTGAGTGCCCACGAGTCCGACGACGAGGGTCACTGCCGCAACCTCCAGTGCGCCGGCCAGTCCTGGCCGTGCTCGGCTCGCGCGGGTGCCGAGCAGTCGCTGCGGCTGGCTCGCAGGACTGCCGACTCGGTCGAGATGACCAGCGGCGGTGACGGCGACGGTGTCGGCACGGGCTGGCCCGGCGAGGCGGCGGCACCCGCCCCCCGTTGGGACCGCGACGCCACGGCGGTGATGTCGCGCCGGGGGTCGAGGGCGTCCGCCGCGGCGTGACCGCGCCCCGACCGGGGCCGTAGAACGACCGAACGCTCGGCCGGTGACCCGGCCGAGCGTTCGAGTGTCGTACGTCAGAGAGCGAGCCGCTGACCCGGGAAGATCAGGCCCGGGTCGGCGCCGATCAGCTGCCGGTTGCGCTCGTACAGGGCTTGCCAGCCGCCCGCCTGGCGGTGGCTGTCGACGATCTGCGACAGGGTGGAGCGGTCCTTCGGCGCGGTGGACGTGGACGACTTCGCTGTCGACTTCGTCGAGGACTTCGTGACGGAGCCGCCCGACGTTCTTCACCGGCCCACGCGGGGCGTCACCTCCAGCTGTTGCGGGCGCGTGCTCAGTATGCAGCGACCATCGTGGACCGCTGTCCACCGGTAGCGGACCGCCGCCGCACGCCGCCGACAGCCACGACCAACAGGGCAACAGACAGCAATGGCAACCAATCCCCGGTACGCGAGTAGACCGTGCGCCAACCGGTCGTCGGAGCGGCTCTGACCAGCAACTCCGCGTCACCGGCACTGTCCTCGCCCCGCAGCCTGCCACCGGCGTCGGTGACCGTGAGCCGGCCGGACGCGGCGGCGCGGACCACTGTGAGCCCGTTCTCCACACCCCGCACCAGGGCGATGCGGCTGTGCAGCCAGCCGTCGGCGGTGAAGTCCAGGGCGGGAACGAGCAGCACCGACGCGCCGGCCGCCCGATAGCGTCGGACCAGGCCGGGATAGTCGAGGTCCTTGCAGATCGCGACGCCGAACCGCCCGTCCACGAGCGCCTCGTCGCCAGGCGTCAGCCAGTCCTCCAGGCCGGGGATCAGATGCTGTTTGGTGTACGTCGTGACCGTCCCGGACGGGTCCAGCACCAGCGCTACGTTGTGCGCCGTGCCGGCCCGTCGGAGCACCGCGCCGACGACCACCCGGGCCTCGGTCTGCCGGAGCGCGTCCACGAGCAGCAGCACTGTCGAATCCGTCACGGCGAACACCTTCTCCGGCAGTACGACGACGCGCGCCCCGCGGTCGGCCAGGCTCGCGACCCGCGGCGCATAGCGGGTGAGCAGGTCACGGCCGGCCGATTCGTCGATCGGGAGTCCGTCCTCGGGCTGCCGCAGGGCGACCAGGCCGACAGTCAGCGGCGCGGCCGGTTCCGGGGAACGGTTCAGCGACCAGGCCGACCACGCGCCGGAGCCGACCAGGAGGGCGAGCAGGCAGGCGACGGCGGGGCGCAGGCTGCCGAGCCGACTGACGCGGGTTCGCCGTACGTCGCCGAGCAGGGCGGCGAGGGCGATCGGGACGGCGAGCAGCAGGTAGGTGACGCCCCAGACGCCGGCGAGGGCGGTCACCTGGATGACCGGCCGGATGTCGGCCTGCGAGTAGGCGAGGCTCCACCACGCACCGTGCGGGAACAGGCGGGACGCGCCGTATTCACCCAGCACCCACAGGGACGGCACGGCGAGCACGGCGGTCACGGTTCGCCCGCGCAACAGCAACTCCCGGGCGAGCAGGACCGTGCCGCCCGCCAGGCCGAGGCCGAGCCCGAACACACCGGCCACCGCGGGGACCGGTAGGCGCAGGGTGTCGAGGTAGTACCCCACCATGCCGAGCTGACCGATCGACCAGGCGAGGAGCGTCGCGCCGAGTGCGGTACGCGGACGTACCCGCAGCGAGGCGAGGACCAGCGGAACCGGGGCGAGCCAGGTCAGCGCGGCGACGGGGTGCAGCCCGGAACCACCGAGCCAGAGCAGGCCGCTGAGGAGGGCGGCGACGATCGTCATCATGCGTCGATCGTGCGGCCGGAACGGCGGGGACGGATCGCCGTACGAACCGGGTTCGATCTGGTCCCGTGGCGGGAGGCGCGGGAGTGCCGCGCCGGACGATACTGCCGAGGTGAAGCGGTACGTCAATCTCGCCGTCACCGTGGCCGCCGTCGCCGCGACCGTGCTGCCCGCGCTGGTCGGCGGGCCACGCGCCTGGTGGGTGCTGCCGCTCGCGGTCCTGTCGTCGGTGCCGGTGCTGTGGCGGGACCGCGCGCTGGTTGCCGTCGCCGTCGTCGTGGGCGTCGCCACGACCGTCTCGGCCACGCTCGGCGCACCCCCGCTGCTGCCGGTCGGCCCGCTCGTCTGCCTCTACACGTTCGCCGCGCGGTCATCCCTGCCGATCCGCCTGCTCGGCATCGTGCTCACCGCGGCCGGCCTGGTGGTGTCGCTGCTCCATCCGCACCCGGACGTGGAGGTGCTGCGTTACCTGTCGGTCGCCTACATCTTCTCGTACGCCCTGGGCACCAGTGCCCGCGCGCGCCGTACCCAGGCCGCAGCCCTCGCCGAACGCGAGCGTCGCGTCGCTGGTGAGCGGGAGGCGGCCGTGTTGCGCGAGCGCGCCCGCATCGCCCACGACCTGCATGACATCCTCACCCACGCGGTCGGTGTCATGATCGTTCAGGCGGAGGCGGGGCCGCTCCTGGTCCGCCCCCACCCGGACCGTGCCGACGCCACGTTCGCCACGATCGCCGCCACCGGCCGCGACGCGGTCGTCCAACTCCGCCGCGCGGTCGGCAGCCTGCACGAGCCCGGCGACCATCCACTCGACCAGCCAGGCCTGGCTCACCTCACCGCCCTCGTCGAACGCGTCCGCGCCACCGGGCTGGACGCCGTTCTCACAGTCGCGTCCGCACCGGCAGGGACCGTCGACGGAGTCCGGTCCGGGTCGCCGGCCGGGGCGCTCGTCGAACCGCCCGCGGACGTCGGGGTCGCCGCCTACCGGATCGTGCAGGAGTCCCTGACCAATGTGGTCAGGCATGCCGGGGCACTGTCGGTCCACGTCCTGCTGGCTCACACCGCTGAGGCGCTTACCGTGTCGATCACCGATGACGGTCACGGCGATCGGGCCTCCGGCGCGGGCCGGCCCGGATACGGGATCGTCGGCATGCGCGAGCGCGCCCAGGCCTGCGGTGGAACCCTGCGCACCGGTCCCGCCGCGGACGGCCACGGCTTCATCGTCACCGCCACCCTCCCCCTGCGGGCACCGGCGGTGGCCTGATGGTGGGAGTCGCCGTTGTCGCCCCGCGGCCTTCGACGCCTGTGGTGTCGCGCTGATGCTGCGCGTCGTGCTCGCCGACGATCAGGACCTGTTCCGGGCCGGATTCGCGACGATCCTCGGCGCCGAGCCGGACATCGAGGTGGTCGCCGAGGCCGCCGACGGCGCGCACGCGGTGCGTGCCGCCCTCGAACACCGACCCGACGTCGTCCTGATGGACATGCGGATGCCCGTCCTCGACGGCGTCGCCGCCACCCGGCAGGTCTGCGCCCGTACGCCGAGCCGGGTCCTCGCCCTGACCATGTTCGACGCCGACGACTACCTGTACGCGGCGTTGCGCGCCGGGGCCAGCGGTTTCCTGCTCAAGGACGCCCCCCGAGCCGACCTGGTGAACGCGGTCCGTGTGGTCGCCGCCGGCGACGCGTTGCTCGCCCCCGGCGTCACCGCACGCGTGATCGGCGAACTGCACAGGCGCGGTCACCCGGATCCGGCCCGGGCGGCCGCGGTGACCGCGCTTACCGCTCGCGAGACGGACGTGCTGTGCCTGATCGCTGCCGGTCTGTCCAACGCCGAGATCGCCGCTCACCACCACCTGAGCGAGCACACGGTGAAGACGCACGTCGGTAATCTGCTCGCCAAACTCCACTTGCGCGACCGAGCCCAGGCGGTGATGGTCGCCTACGAGTCCGGTCTGGTGATTCCGGGCCAGTGACGGGACCGGCCGGCGGGTCCGCTGTGCGGAGCCCGCCGGCCGGAAGGTCGTACGGCTAGAGGGTGCGCGCCAGCCGGTCGGCGAGCGTACGGGTGAACCGGGCCGGGTCGGCCAGCTCACCGCCCTCGGCGAGCACCGCCAGGCCGTACAGCAGCTCGGCGGTCTCGGTCAGGTTTTCGGCGGAGTCGCCCTGCTCGTGGGCCTTGCGCAGTCCGGTGACGAGCGGGTGACCGGGGTTGATCTCCAGGATGCGCTTGGCCGAGGGGACGTCGTGTCCCATCGCCCGGTACATCTTCTCCAACGTCGGCGTGAGGTCGTGCGCGTCGCCCACGACGCAGGCCGGTGAGGTGGTGAGCCGCGACGACAGGCGAACCTCCCGAACGCTGTCGGCGAGGGTCGTGCCCAGCCACTCCACAAGCGCGGCGAACTCCTGCCGCTGCTGCTCGCGCTCGGCCTCGGCCTGCTGCTTCTCCTCGTCGGTGTCCAGGTCGACCTGGCCCTTGGCGATCGAGCGCAGCGGCCGGCCGTCGTACTCGCCGACACGCTCGACCCACACCTCGTCGACCGGGTCGGTGAGCAGCAGCACCTCGTGGCCCTTGGCCCGGAACGCCTCCAGGTGCGGGGAGTTCTCGATGGTGGCGCGGGAGTCGCCGGTGGCGTACCAGATGTCGCTCTGGCCGTCCTTCATCCGCGAGACGTAGCCGGCCAGGTCGGTGGGCTCCGCCGCGTCGTGGGTGGAGGCGACCGACAGGATCTCCAGCAGGGAGTCCCGGTTGTCGGTGTCGTCGATCAGCCCTTCCTTGACCACCGTGCCGAACTCGGTCCAAAAGGTGCGGTAGCGCTCGGGGTGGTTGCCCTTGAGGTCCTTGACCGTGGCGAGGACCTTCTTGACGAGGCGACGGCGGACGATCTGGATCTGGCGGTCCTGCTGGAGGATCTCGCGGGAGATGTTCAGCGACAGGTCGTGCGCGTCGACGACGCCCTTGACGAAGCGCAGGTAGGTGGGGACCAGCGCCTCGCAGTCGTCCATGATGAACACGCGCTTGACGTAGAGCTGGACGCCGCGGCGGCCCTGCGGGGAGAACAGGTCCAGCGGGGCGTGGCTGGGCAGGAACAGCAGCGCCTCGTACTCGAAGGTGCCCTCGCCCTTCATGTGCACGACCTCGAGCGGGTCGGCCCAGTCGTGGCTGACGTGCTTGTAGAACTCGTTGTACTCGGCGGCGTCGACCTCGTCGCGCGGCCGCGCCCAGAGCGCCTTCATCGAGTTGAGGGTCTGCACCTCGCTGGTGGCGGCCTCACCGTCGGCGCCCGGACGCTCGACGCTCATCCGGATCGGCCACGCGATGAAGTCGGAGTAGCGCTTGACGATCTCGCGGACGGTCCACTCGGCGGTGTAGTCGTGCAGGTTGTCCTCGGTGTCGACCGGCTTGAGGTGCAGGGTGACCGTGGTGCCCTGGGGTGCCTCGTCGACCGCCTCGATCGAGTAGGTGCCCTCGCCGGTGGACTCCCAGCGGGTGCCGCCGGTCTCGCCGGCCTTGCGGGTCAGCAGGGTGACCCGGTCGGCGACCATGAACGCGGCGTAGAAGCCGACGCCGAACTGCCCGATCAGGTCCTGCGAGGCGCGGGCGTCGGCGGACTCGCGCAGCTGGCGCAGCAGCTCGGCGGTGCCGGATTTGGCGATCGTACCGATCAGCCGGACCACCTCGTCGCGGGTCATCCCGATGCCGTTGTCCCGGACGGTAAGCGTGCGGGCGTCCCGGTCGACCTCGATGGCGACGTGCAGGTCGTCGGTGTCGGCGACGAGATCCTTGTCGACGAGCGTCGCCAGCCGCAGCTTGTCCAGGGCGTCGGACGCGTTCGAGATGAGTTCCCGCAGGAAGACGTCCTTGTTCGAATAGATCGAGTGGACCACCAACTGGAGGAGCTGACGCGCCTCGGCCTGGAACTCCAACGTCTCGGCCTGGTTGCTCACACCGTCTCCCTTCTCGGCTCGTGCGGAGGTTCGCGCAAAGGATACGAGTCGTCACCGGCGCCGTCGTGCCCGCGTCCGGTCGTATTCCCGATCCGCGGAATGCGCGGGCGTGACATAGCTGACTTTGCTCAACAGAAGTCAGCTGGATAACGTTCCGATCGGCGAAGCACCGTCGCGCCGCACCGACCACGAACCTGGAGCACTCCCATGAAGATCGCTGGAAGCACGGCCCTCGTCACCGGCGCCAACCGGGGCTTCGGCCGACACCTGGCCGCCGAACTCGTCGCCCGGGGCGCGACGGTCTACGCCGGCGCCCGCAACCCCGACAGCGTCGACCTGCCCGGCGTCACGCCCGTGCGCCTCGACATCACCGACCCCGCCTCGGTGGCCGCCGCCGCGCAGCTCGCCGGCGACGTGAACCTGCTGATCAACAACGCCGGCATCGAGACCGGCACCGATCTCCTCGACGGCGACCTGAAGCTCGTCCGGCTGGAGCTGGAGACCCACTACCTCGGCAACCTGTCGATGATCCGCGCGTTCGCGCCGGTCATCACCGGCAACGGCGGCGGCACGATCCTCAACGTGCTCTCCGCGCTGTCCTGGGTCAACTTCCCGAACGTCGGGGCGTACGGCGCCGCGAAGTCGGCCGAGTGGGCGATGACCAACGCGCTGCGCGTCCAGCTCGCCGAGCGGGGCGTCCGGGTGTCCGGCCTGCACGTCGGCTACATGGACACCGACATGACCGCCGGGGTCACCGCCGCGAAGTCCGACCCGGCGGTGATCGCCCGGATCGGCATCGACGGCATCGAGGCCGACGCGTACGAGATCGTCACCGACGACACCAGCCGGCAGGTGCAGGCCGGGCTCGCCGGCGGGGTCGCCGCGCTCTACCCGCAGCTTCCCTGAGCCGCGACGCCACGGCCGTGATCGGGCCGCCGCCGGGATCCCGGCGGCGGCCCATCCTCGGGTACGCGGTCAGCTCCCTCCACGCCCCCGGCCCGTCATCCGTCGCTCAGCAGCCACCGCAGCTGTAGAAGAGGATGTCCCAGTGGCTGCCCTCCTTGGTGTAGAGGTTGCCCGAGGCCGCCCGGTACTGGTAACCGAAGCCTGCGATGTAGCCGACATAGGTGTAGTTCGCCGAGATGTAGTTCTGGATGCAGGTGCTCAACGCGATGTCCAGCTTGTAACCGGTCCAGTGGCTGTAGGTGCCCCCGGCGTGCCCGACCTCGGTGCCGGCGGTGATGGTGACCGCGCAGCCGCTGGCCCGCTTGAAGGTGATGATGCCGTCGATGGTGGCCTGCCGGACGCCGTCGAACGAGGTGCAGGTGGCCACGTTGCGGTCGCTGCAGTTGCCGCTTGAGGTCCAGGAGATGCCGGCGGCGCGCAGCTGCGAGGTGGCGCTGGAGTGGCTGATCGCGAAGGCCGGGGCGGCCAGGCCGAAGGTGGCGCCGACCGTGGCGAGGGTGGCCACGAGCAGCGTGCGCACGCGGCGGCGCAGGGTGGATCGGGTGTGTGACATGGGACTCCCGTTCGCGTGGGGGCGGAATTCTGCGAATCAGGGGCCGGCCTTGAAAGATTTCTACCAGAGATAGACACCCGTGACTAGACGTCGGGTGGGGGCCCGTGCCCCCACCCGACGTCTCCTCAGCTCGCCTGCAGTGTCACGTCGTCGATCACGAAGCTGGTCTGCAACGACGAGTCCTCGGTGCCGGTGAACTTCACTGTCACCGTCTGCCCGGCGAACCCGGCCACGTTCACCGTGCGCTGGGCGTAGCCGGTGGCGGCGTTGAGGTTCGAGTACGTCGCCACAGTGGTCGAACCCACCTGCACGACGAGCTTGTCGTACGCCGTGGAGGTGGTGGTCTCGGCCGTGTCGATGTGCAGCCAGAACGACAGCGTGTAGCTGGCGCAGCCGGCCGGGATGGTCACCGACTGGGACAGGGTGTCGGTGTGGCTGCCGCCGTACCCGTCGAGCCACGCCTTGTACGACCCGGTCCGGGCAGGCTGGCCGCTGTCATTGGTGATCACGCCGGAGCTGGCGGTCCACGGCGTGCTGCCGCTCTCGAAGCCACCGTTGCCGACCACCTGCCCGCCGGCGCAGCCACCGGTGCCGGTCACCGTGAGGGTGAGGCTCGCGGTGCGGGTGACCGATCCGGTGCCGGTGACCGTGACCGTGACGGTGCCCGTCGCCGCGCTGGCCGACGCGGTCAGGGTCAGCGTGGCCGACCCACCGGACGTCACGGATGACGGGCTGAAGGAGATGCTCACCCCGCTGGGCGCGCCCGAGGCGGTGAGGCTGACCGTCTGCGCCGAGCCCGAGGTGGTCGCGGTGGTGACGGTGGCGGTGGTGCTGGCGCCCCGGGCGACGGTACGGGCGGTGGGGCTCACCGCCACGGAGAAGTCGTTGGTCGGGGTGCCACTGCCCACGGCGAGTTGCCAGAGCGCGTACGCGACGCCGTCGGCCGCCCGGTTCAGCACCGTGGCACTGACGTTGGCGGTGGTGTCGCAGGAACGGTGGTAGCACGAGTCGTAGGCGGCGTTGGCGGTGCCGCCCCACTTGGCCGCCTGGCTGCTGCTCTTGCGGGCGCTCGCGCCCGCGGCGTACCCGGAGGTGGGGATGCCGGCCTGCTGGAAGTAGTAGTCGTCGGAGCGGCCCTGACCCTCGACGTTCTCCTCCGGTTGCAGCCCCAACGAGTCCCAGTACGCCTTCAGCGGCGCCGCCGTCGTGGAGCTGACCCGGTTGATGAAGTAGCCACCGTTCGTCGAGCCGACCATGTCGAAGTTGTAGTAGCCCTTGATGTAGCCGCGCTGGGTGCTGGAGAGCGAGTTGACGTAGAACCGGGAGCCGTTGAGCCCCTGCTCCTCGTCGGTCCACCAGGCGAAGCGCACCTTCTTCGTCATTGTCGGGTTCTGCGCGGCGAGGACCAGCGCGTTCTCCAGCAGGGTGGCCGAACCGGAGGCGTTGTCGTTGATGCCCGGGCCGGCCGAGACGCTGTCCAGGTGGGCGCCGAACATGACCACCTGGTCGGCCGGACCGCCGGGCCACTCGGCGATGAGGTTGTTCGAGGGGTACGTGCAGCTGGAGCAGGTCTGCTCGCTGACGGTGTAGCCGGCCGCCTGGAGCCTGCTCTTCACGTAGCTGACCGAGGCGGTGTAGCCGGCCGAGCCGGCCCGCCGGTTGCCGCCGTTGCTGCTGGCGATGGAGTTGAACTGGGTCAGGTGCGCCTGGACATTGGTGACGGAGATGTCCGGCGCCGCCAGGACGGCGGCGGACCCGGCGGTCGGCCGGGTCGCTGTCGTCGCGGCGGAGGGTGACGCGCTCACCGGCTGGGCGGCCAGCGTCACCGTCATCCCGGCGAACACGGCGAGCGCGATTCCCGCGCTCAGCGTTCTGCCTCTCATGGGGGCTCCTCGGGGGTTGGAGGGATAACCGAGACACTTACAGAGATCTATGTCTTCGGCATCGGACGTTCGTCCCGAACCCCCGCCGGTTCGACGATGGGTACCGGCGTCGGCACAGGTGAGTAGAGGTGCCAGGATGGGTAGGTAACGCCAGCAGGGGTCGTCGGGCCCGGAACGGGGGGCTTGCGATGAGGCCGGGTCGAGCGTGACACGACCCCGCACCGACCTGTTCGACGACGGGGGCGACACCGGTCGGCTGATGGCGGAACTGGACTGGGCCGACACCCCGCTGGGCGCGGTGTCGAGCTGGCCGCAGAGCCTGCGTTCCGCCGTGCGGGTGGTGCTCTCCTCCCGTTACCCCATGCTCCTGCTCTGGGGCGAGCGCCTCTCCCAGCTCTACAACGACGCGTACTCCGCGCTGATCGGCGACAAGCACCCCGCCGCGCTCGGCGACGACGTGCGGGTGACCCTGGCCGAGGGCTGGGACGTCCTCGCCCCCCTGATCGAGCAGGCCATGACGACAGGGGTGGCCAGTTGGGTGCCCGCTCTGCAACTCCTGCTGGAGCGCGCCGGCTACCGCGAGGAGGCGTACTTCAGCGTCTCGCACGCCCCGGCCCGCGACGACGACGGCCGCACCGTCGGCGTGCTGACGGTGTGCAGCGAGGTCACCGAGCAGGTCGTCGGCGAACGGCGACTGCGACTGCTGCGCGACCTGAGCCTGCGCGGCGACGGGCGCACCGTCGACGTCGACGCCACCTGCGCCCGGCTGATCGACGCGATCGGCGGCCACCCGCTGGACGTGCCGTTCGCCGCGATCTACCTACGTGACGGCGCGGTGCTGCGTCGGACGGCCCGCACGGGCGGTGCCCCCACGGTGGCCGGGGCGCTGCCGGACGTCGTCGACATGGCCGACCCCAGCCCGGCGGCCCGCGCCTGGGCGCTGGCGGACGCCGCGCAGGGTCGAGCCGTCGACGTGACAGGCATCGCGGACCGACTGCCCGTGCCCGCCGGCCCGTGGGGCGATCCCACCCGCACCGCGCTGGCGCTGCCACTGCCCTCGGCCGCCGACGACCAGCCGCTCGGCGTCCTGCTGGCCGGCGTGAGCCCCAACCGGGAGCTGGACGAGGCCTACCGCTCCTTCTACCAGTTGCTCACCCAACAGGTCTCCGTGGCGGTCCGCAACGCGAAGGAGTACGAGCAGGAGCGGCGCCGGGCCGAGACGTTGGCCGAGCTGGATCGGGTGAAGACCACCTTCTTCACCAACGTCAGCCACGAGTTCCGTACTCCGCTGACCCTCATGCTCGGGCCGCTCGCCGACGCGCTCGCCGACACCGGCGCGCCGCTGGCGCCTGCGCAGCGGGAGCGGGTCGAGACCGCCTGGCGCAACGCCACCCGGCTGTTGACCCTTGTCAACAGCCTGCTCACCTTCTCCAGCCTGGAGGCGGGCCAGGCTCGCAGCGATGCCCGCGAGGTCGACCTTGCCGCCCTCACCGCCGAGTTGGCAAGCGTCTTCCGGGCCGCCGTCGAACGGGCCGGCCTTGCCCTGGAGGTCGACTGCCCGCCGCTACCCCGGCCGGTCACCGTCGACCCGGTCAACTGGGAACGCATCGTCACCAACCTGCTGTCAAACGCCCTGAAGTACACGTTCCTCGGCCGCATCCGGATCGCGGTGCACGCCGACCACGACGAGGTACGACTCACCGTCGCCGACACCGGAATCGGGATCTCCGAGGCGGACCTGCCGAAGCTCTTCGAGCGCTTCCACCGGGTGCAGGGCGCGCGCTCGCGCAGTCACGAGGGCACCGGCATCGGCCTGGCCCTGGTGCACGAGCTGGCCCGGCTGGAGGGCGGCGAGGTCCGGGTGACCAGCAAGGTGGGTGCGGGCACCACCTTCACCGTGGCCCTGCCGTGGTCGGCGGCGCGGCGTACGACAACGGCCGGGCCAGCGTCCAACGGACATGGAGGCGCGGCCCGCGCCGCCGTCGCGGAGGCGGTGGGCTGGCTGACCGACCCGGCCGGCGGCGTCGCCGAGCCCGCCGTGGCTCCCGGCCCGGCCACCGACGAGCTGGCAGGCGCCCGGATCCTGGTGGCCGACGACAACAGCGACATGCGCGCGTACCTGAGTCGGCTGCTCGCCGCTCAGGGTTGGCGGGTGCGGTCGGTCACCGACGGCCGGCAGGCCCTCGACGCGATCCACCGGGAGCCGCCGGACCTCGTGCTCACCGACGTGATGATGCCGGTGCTGGACGGCTTCGACCTGGTCCGTCGCCTGCGCGCGGACCCGGCGACCCGGGCGCTGCCCGTGTTGGTGCTCTCCGCGCGGGCGGGCGAGGAGGCCAGCGTGGTGGGTCTCAGCCTCGGCGCCGACGACTACCTGGTGAAGCCGTTCGCCGCCGCGGAGCTGATCGCCCGCATCCGGACCGCCATCCGCCGTGCCCGCACCGACCCGTCCGGCGACGACCCCGCCGCACCGGCCGGCGACGACCCCGCCGCACCGGCCGGCGAAGATGCCACCCGACCGGCCGCCGACGACAGCCCGAGCACGGTCGACGCCCCGGGGCCGAGGCGAACCGCCGGGGTCACCGCCGGCGCGCCCGCTCCGCCAGCGGCGGAGCCCACCGGGAGCGCGCCCGCCGTGCGCTCCGCCGCCGAGCCGGCCGACGCGGGACCGGCCAACGGGAAGAGGGCCGCCGCCGAGCCGGCCGACCCGGGACCGGCCAACAGGGCACCGGCCAACCCGGGACCGGCCGGCGGCGGACTGGCCGGCGCGTCCGCGGTCGGCACGGCCGACGGCGGGCTCGGCGACACCCTGGCGGTGGAATGGACGTACCCGTCGGTGTCCACCTCGGCGGCCGCCATGCGTCACGACGTCCGGCTGGCGTTGGCCGAGGTGGACGTCCACGCGGACGTGTTGGAGGATCTGCTGCTCGCCGCGTCGGAGGCGATGAACAACGCCGTCGAGCACGCACAACGACCCAGTCGCCCCGAGGTGCGGGTCCGGCTCCAGGTCGGTGGCGACCGGGTCCGGATCTCGGTGCGCGACTTCGGCACCTGGCGGGACCGCCGGCCGGCCATGGACCGGGGCCGGGGCGCGCTGTTGATGAACGCCTACGGCGACGTACGACTGGTCTCCACCGGCGAGGGCACGACGGTGACCATCGAGCGCAGGCTGACCGATCCGGCCTGATTCACCGCCGCCGGCGTCTCAGAGCCGCCGGCCGTCCGGGGCCCGGGCGATGATGCCGTCCAGCCGCTCCCCCGGCGTGAGCGTGGCCGGGTCGAACCAGAAGATCACCACCTGCTTGTCCATGCTCCAGCGCGCCAGCCGGGCATCGATCTGCCGACCGTCCACCGTGCCGATGATCCGCTCGGCGGGGCCGACGAAGTAGCCGAAGGTGGGCGTCGGCACGGCCGACGAGCGCTCGTCGTAGCCGATCTGGTGGAACCCGGGGCTGCGGTCGGCGCCCTCGACGTCGTTGACCACGATGTCGGTCCGCAACGTGCCGTCGGGGGCGCGACGACCGGCGGCCAACCCGATGGTCACCTTGGGTGCGCCGGGCACCGACACCGCGACGACGTAGCAGACCCGCCAGTCGACGCCCTGCCGCACCCCCGTGTCGATCACCTGGCCCAGGGGCTTCGGACCCGGCAGGTCGCGGGCCATCGTCGGCGGTGGCGTGGGCTCCCGCGACGTGGACGGCGACGCCGAAGTCGACGGCGCGACGGCGACCGAGGGCGGCGCGACGGCGACCGGTGGTGCGGAACCGGTCGGTGCCGTACCGCCCGGGCCGGACGCGTCGACCGCCACCACGGCGACGGCGGCCAGCCCTGCCACGAGCGTCGCCGCAGCACCGCCGGCAATCCGCCGACGGATACGCAGCCGCCGTCCCGCACGCATGACGGCGGCCAGGTCGAGCGTGGCATCCGGGCGTTCGGTCACCCGCATGGCGTGGCGGAGCCGATCCAGCTCGCTCATCGACGCGCCTCCTCGTCGGCGGTGCGGGGCACGGCGGTACGCAGCTTCTCCAACGCGCGCGAACTGGTGCTCTTGACGGTGCCGACGGATACGGCGAGCTCCCGGGCCACCTGCGCCTCCGGCAGGTCGAAGTAGTAGCGCAGCACGACGATGGCCCGCTCCCGAGGACTGAGCGCACCGAGGATGGTGACCAACCAGCGCCGGGTCGTCACATCGTCGGCCACGTCGCCACGCCGCTGTTCCGGCACCTCCTCGGTCGGGTACTCCCGCATCGGCCGCCGCCACCGATCCACCAGGTGGTTGACCAGGGTGCGACGGGCGTACCCGTAGGCGTCGTCGTCGTGGATCCGCGACCACGACGCGTAGGTGCGGACCAGCGCGGTCTGCGCGGCGTCCTCGGCCTGGTGGTGGTCGCCGGTCAGCAGGAACGCGGCGTGCACCAGTCGCGCGGACGCCGCCCGCGCGAACTCGACGAACTCCGCGTCACCCCGCGCCACCGCGAACCCTCCCCCGTGCCACACCGCTACAGACGGGCGAGAGCCCGCAAAGGTTGAGTCCTCGCGAGGTCAACCTTTTGCCGGTCTCGCCCGTCTTCTCTCCCGCGTCGCCGCAGACCGGCACGCGAGGGGAGAGGAACATGTCGACGAAGGCTACCCGTCGGGGGTACCGAGCCTCAGCGGCGTTACTGCTGGCCGTGGCGCTGCTCACCGCGTGTGGCCGGCCCGCCGCCGGCAACGGGCCGGCCGGCGGTTCCGCGGCCGGACCGGACTCCACCGGCCTGCCGCCGGCGGTCGCGGCGGGACGGCCGGCGGGAACGGCCGGGAGCGGCGGCGTCGCGACGGCGGCGCCCACTGTCGTACCGGTTCACTATCCCGCCACCGGCAGTAACCGCTGGTCGGTGGCCGCGGCCGAGACGACGGGTGGAGGAGGGAGCAGGGGTCAGTTGCTGCGCTACCGGGTCGCCGTGGAGCGCGACATCCGGGGCCTCACGGCCGGCGACATCGCCACGGCCGTCTCCGCCACGTTGAACGACAGGCGCGGATGGACGGCGGACGGGACGTGGCGGCTGCGCCGGGTCGGTGCCACCGAAGCGACCGACTTCACCATCTACCTGGCGACCCCCGGCACCCGTGACACCCTCTGCCAGGACCAGCCGGACGGCTACACGTCGTGCCGCAACGGTGCCCGGGTGGTGCTCAACGTGGCGCGCTGGGTCACCGGGGTGCCGGGCTACGGCGCGAGCCTGGCCACCTACCGGCAGTACATGGTCAACCACGAGGTCGGGCACAAACTCGGGTTCGGTCACGAACGCTGCCCGGGGCGGGGCCGGCCGGCGCCGGTGATGCAGCAGCAGACGTTGGGCCTGCACGGGTGCCGCGCCGGGGCCTGGCCCTACCCGAACGGCACGACCCGCTACGGCGGGCCGGTCGGGGCGTACGACGACGAGATCCCACGGCGCGAGGGCGCCTATCCGGCGCATTGACCCCGACGACCGGGAGGCCGTACGTCAGGTGCCGCGCCGGCGCTCCTGCTCGAGTCGCTCATCCAGGCGACCCAGCTCGTAGATGCCGTTGAGGGTGGTCGGCAGGCGACGGACATTGTCCGGCCCGGGGTCGGGATCCGGCTGCCGGGCGGGATCCGGCTGCGGAGTGGGATCCGGTGTGGGAGCGGCGGAGGATTCGGGAGCGCGGCGACGCAGGAGCAGCAGCGCCAGCACCGCCAGGACGGCCGCGACCAGCAGGTAGGACACGGGCGGCCAGCCACCGCGGGCGGGGCTGGCGAGCGTCGGCGGGACCTCGGACGCTGGGGTGTCACCGGTGCGCTGGGGCACGGCCGCGTCCTGGGCGTCGGTGCCGGAGCCACCGGCCGGGCGGTCGGGGGTGGCCGGACCCCGGACACCGGCCGACGACCCGGCGGGCACGGCGGGCGCCGCCGGGCTGGGCTGGCCGGTCGCGGGTGGCCGGCCCGGCGCGGACGTCACGGTGGGGGTGACGCTAGGCGTCGGCGTCGCACTCGGCGCACCGTGACCGCCGAGCACACCGTCGACGATGCGGCCGACGCCACCGAGGATGTCGCCGACCGGGCCCGAGGTGGCCGACGGGGACGGCGTGGGCGCGAGGGCGAGGGTCAGGACGAGGGCGGCGACGGCAGGCACAGGCTCACCTCGAAGGTGTCGACTGTCCGGCACAGTACCGCATGGTGGGACGGCGTGGGTGACCCGGCCACGCCGTGGCTGGGGAGGGTATCCGGACTTCACGCGCTCCCCTGCGGTCGTCCGACGACCGTCGGCCACTGTTACCCGGCGGTTACGCGGCGGCGAAGCGCGCGTGCCACGAGAGGACGACCGTGACGGCTGAGGGTCACCGGCAACGCTGCCGCGACGTGGCCCCGGCATCGAACGGAGAGATCACCATGAGGATCAGGAGCACACTGACCGCGTTGGCGGTAGTCGTCGCCGGTCTGGTCGCCAGCGCGGGCAGCAGCACCGCGGCGGGCACCACGACCGGATCGGCGTACTGCGGGATCACCTGGGGCAGCGGCGAGAAGTCGGCCGGCGCGCTGAGCGACGCCCCGCTGGTCGGCGTACGGACCGGGCGACAGGACTGCTACGACCGGGTGGTGTTCGAGTTCGCCGGCCCGGTCGACGGTTACGCGGTCGGCTACGGCGAGACGTGGACCGAGGGCGAAGGGCTGGCGCTGTCGCCGTACACCGCCGGGGACGCGCTGCTGCGGGTCTCGCTGCGGGCCCCGGCGTACGACGACGAGCACCAGGGCACCGTGCCCTACGCGGTGGGCGAGCACATCGCGAACGTGCTGCGCTGTTCGACGCTGCGCGACGTCGTCTTCGGCGGCAGCTTCGAGGGCTACAGCACCTTCGCGGTAGGCGTACGGGCCCGGTTGCCGTTCCGCACGTTCACGCTCGCCGGCCCCGGCGCGCACAGCCGCGTCGTGCTGGACGTCGCCCACCAGTGGTGAGCGGAACCGCCCACTAATCATGGTGGGGGCGGCGGGCCGTGCTGAACCGTCGTTGGTAGGCGGCGGGGCTGATCGACAGCTTCCTGGCGAAGACCCGCCGCATGCTCTCGTAACTGGGGAACCCGGCGAGGGTCGCGGCCTGCGTCGCCGTGTGGCCCTGGTCGAGGAACGCCCGGGCCAGGTCGAATCGGATGTTCTCCACGTAGCGGGCCGGTGTCGTGGACAGCTCGTCGTGGAAGAGCCGGGTGAGGTGCCGGGTGCTCACGTTGAGGTGTTTGGCGAGCTCACCGAGCGAGTGGTCCCCGCGGGGGTTCGCGGTCACCATGTCGGCGATCCGCCGCAGCGCCGGCGAGCGGGGCGGCGGGCCCTGCAGCGGCGCGGAGAACTGGGACTGGCCGCCCGCTCGCTGCATGTACACCACCAGGGCGCGTGCGACCTCGCGCGCCACGTCGGGCCCGTGGTCCTCTTCGACGAGAGCGAGGGCCAGGTCGATGCCGGCCGTCACCCCCGCCGAGGTGTACGTGCTGCCGTCGCGCACGTAGATCGCGTCGGGCTCGACGCGGCAGGTCGGATGCCGGGCAGCCAACTCGTGCGCGACCTGCCAGTGCGTGGTGGCGCGCTTGCCGTCGAGGATGCCGGCAGCCGCGAGGACGAACGCCCCGGTGCAGATCGATGCGACCCTTCCGGCCACCGCCGCCGGTCTCCGTGCGGCCTCGGCCAGGTCGGCGGGGACGTGGGCGCGCGGATAGTGGTCGGACCCGGCAACCAGCAGCGTGTCGAAGGCCGGCTCGGAGGAGACGGCGCCGTCGACCGCCATCCGAACGCCGAGACTCGACGTGACGTCCGCGCCCGTCGGCGACAGCAGCACGATTCGGTAGTCGGCGCCGAAGCGGTTCGCCTCCTTGAACACCTCCGCCGGACCTGCGACATCCAGCAGCGTCACTCCGTCGTAGACGAAGATCGCGACGCGGTGGGGCGGCATGGACACCGGGTATTGGTAGCACGCCACTACCGGAGATGACGGTGATCCTCATGGAGCCGTAGCCCACCTCGCGACTTCCCCGTCCGGATGTGAGTGGTTCCTGGCCGGATGAGGGCGGCAGCGTACGACGATCGGTGGGCAGCATGGAGGCCACCAGGACGTTCGCACATCACGCCGGGAAGGTCGGAGGGCATGTCAGAGGTCATCGCGGGGTTCGAGATTCCCGATACGGCGGCGGTCGCCGAAGCGACCAGGCACATCCGGGAGACGACCAGACCGCTCATCTATCACCACTCCCGACGGGTCTTTCTGTTCGGCCTGACGCACGCGCACAGGCTCGGCGTGAAACCGGATCCCGAACTGCTCTATCTGGCGTCCATGTTTCACGACAGCGGTCTCCTGACACCGTTCTCCGACGTCGAACAGCGCTTCGAGGTCGACGGCGCCGACCACGCGCGGAAATTTCTGCTCGACCGGGGCTTCTCGACGGCCGCCGCCGAGACCGTCTGGACCGCGGTCGCCCTGCACACCACACCGGGCATCCCCGACCGGATGGGCCCGGAGATCGCCACCACCTACCTCGGCGTCCTGACCGACGTGCTCGGCCTCGGCCTGGACGAGCTGAACCACGATCAACTGGACGAGATCCTCGCCGTTCATCCCCGCGGGGACTTCAAGAACGAGTTCCTGCGGGCCCACCTCGACGGGCTGCGGAACCGCCCGGACACCACGAACGGCACCGTGAACTCCGACATCCTGCAACACTTCATCCCCGATCTCGATCGCGTGACGACTGTCGAGCGGATCGTCGGCTCACCCTGGCCGAGCTGACCGGACGCGGGCTTACGCGGTCGGCGTCACGCGGCGGCCAGGCGTCGGGCCCGCACCGCCGGCCACACCGACGAACCGTTCGAAAGGACTCGATCATGCGAGCGATCACCGTGCACGACCGTGACGCGGGTGTCGACGGGCTCACCCTCACCGACATGCCGTACCCGCACGCCGCGGAGAACGACGTCATCGTGCGCGTGCACGCCGCGGGCTTCACCCCCGGCGAGCTCGACTGGCCGGCGACGTGGACCGATCGTGCCGGCCGCGACCGGACACCCAGCATCCCCGGGCACGAGGTGTCCGGAGTCGTCGTCGAGCTGGGCTACGGGACCACAGGTCTCACCGTGGGTCAGCGGGTGTTCGGACTGACCGACTGGGCGCGCAACGGATCCCTGGCCGAGTACACCGCGGTGGAGGCTCGCAACCTCGCTCCGCTCGCCGCCGACATCGACCACACCGTGGCCGCGGCGCTGCCCATCTCCGGACTGACGGCGTGGCAGGCGCTGTTCGACCACGCCCACCTCACGACCGGTCAGACCGTCCTCGTCCACGGCGTCGCCGGCGGGGTCGGCTCGATCGCCGTCCAGCTCGCCCGCGAGGTGGGCGCCCACGTGATCGGCACCGGCCGCGCCGACGACCGCGAACTGGCTCGCACCCTCGGCGCGCAGACCTTCGTCGACCTGGACGCCGAGGGCCTGGAGCACGTCGGTGAGGTGGACGTGGTGCTCGACGTCATCGGCGGCGACATCCTCCGGCGGTCGACCGAACTGGTACGCCCGGGCGGCACCCTCGTCACCATCGCCGCGCCGCCCACCGTCCAGCCGAGGGACGGGCGTGCCGTCTTCTTCGTCGTCGAACCCGACCGCGCCCGGCTGGCCGACCTCGTCCACCGCGTCCGGACCGGGCGGCTCAAGCCCGTCGTCGGCGCCGTACGGCCGCTCTCCGAAGCGGCCGCGGCGTTCGTCCGACACCGCCGCACCCCGGGCAGGACGATCATCCGCATCGCGGAGGAACACGGCACGCCATACCCGAGTACGGACAACGGGGCAGCTCAGCCAGATCGTCAGTAGTTCACGTAGGCGGTGAGGGCTCGGTGCTCGGAGTACTCGCCGCCGGTCATCGAGGGCGTGACGGTCGCGACGTTACTGAAGCCGGTGCCGCTCTTGACCAGCAGGAAGTCGATCCGCCGGCTGCCGTTGGTGTCGTACGTCGAGGAGCAGTCGCGGCTGCCGCACTTCTCCGCGATCGGGTCGCGGTACCCGTCGGCCTTGCCGTCGTTCCACCATCCCGCGTCCTCGGGCTCGGCGTTGGCGTCACCTGCGACGATCTTCAGGCCGCCGCCGAGGCGGTCCATCGCCTCGTCCGCCTCCTTGATGTTCTCGTCGGCGCACATGGGGCCGTGCCAGGTGTTGGTCGGCCAGTGGATCGACGCCACCGAAACGTCCTCGTTGCGGACGTTGTCGTGCAGCCGAACGGCGACGTTGTGCACGCGGTCCTGGCTGCTGCGGGTGGGTTCGAGGTTCTGGCACCCGCCGGTGCCGGCGTCGTAGTCCTCGGGGGCGTCGGACCGCCAACGGGTGGCGTCCTCGAAGGTGAACCGGTCGGACCGGTAGATGACCGCGTTGGTCTGCTGGTTCTTCAACCTGCCGCAGGTGCTGGTGTAACCCATCGAACCCGGGCTCGCGATCGCGATCTGCCCGGTGTACGTGCCGGGCAGCTCGTCGGAGAGGCGCTGCGTCAGGGTGTTGAGCTGCGTCTGGTTGGACACCTGTTGCACGGTGAAGATGTCCGGGCTCAGCGGCCGACCCTTGATGTAGGTGATCAGTCGGTCCCAGCTGTAACCGTCCGCGCAGGAGCTCGGCAGCCAGTTCTCGATGTTGTTGTTGTAGACCACCAGGTAACTCGCTGAGGTGTTCACGGCGGCCTGGGCTCCGGTGGAACTGACGACGCTGATCGCCGCGGTCGTGAGGGCCGTGGTGAGCACGGCGACGGTGCCGCGCAGGATGCGGCTACTACGGATGGACACGTTCGCTCCTCTGTATACCGGTGTGGAGAGCCAGTGAGCCGCAGAGCGTGCGCTGGTACCTCCCAGGTCCGCTCGGGACTGACTGCCGGTCCATCGTCGGTCCCCCGGTTGGCCGGGCCGTTACGGCCAAGGTAATAGTCGCCGGCCGGGTTCCGCGCACCTGTCGACCGATCGATGTCGGAGGGCGCGATGGCGTGGATGTGGTAGCCCCAGTCCCCCTGCGCCGGCGTTCGCAGCCATGCGGCGAAGCCGACCGTACGCAGTCGACGCAGCACGTCCGGCTCCCTCCTGGTCAGGACGAATGCGGTGTCATCCGCGTCGAAGCCTTCGGGCATCGAGGTGCACTCCACGTGTTGAGCGCCGCCGCGTCACAGCGGCGGCGGTTGGGTTTCGTACAGGAAGAGGGGCCGGTGCCTCAGGCGAGGTCGGCCGCCTCCAGTGCGGTGCAGCAGGTGTCGACGATGAGACGGGTGACGGTGTACGGATCGACGTTGGCGTTGGGCCGACGGTCCTCGATGTAGCCCTTCCTGTCGATCTCCACCTGCCACGGAATGCGGACGGAGGCGCCCCGGTCGGAGACGCCGTAGCTGTACTCGCTCCAGGGCGCCGTCTCGTGGGCACCGGTAAGGCGGGCCTCGACACCGGCGCCGTAGCTGCGGATGTGCTTCAGGGGCTTGTCGCCCCGACCGAGGGACTCGCAGGCCTCGATGATCGCGGCGTAGTTCTCGCGCATCGCGCCGGTGGAGAAGTTGGTGTGGGCGCCCGCGCCGTTCCAGTCACCCCGCGCGGGCTTGGGCTCCAGGGTGGCGGAGATGCCGAAGTCCTCGGCCGTGCGGTGCAGCAGCCAACGGGCGATCCAGAGCTGGTCGGCGACCTCCAGCGGCGACAGCGGGCCGATCTGGAACTCCCACTGGCCGGGCATGACCTCGGCGTTGATGCCGGAGATGGTCAGGCCGGCGGCCAGGCAGTTGTCCAGGTGCTTCTCGACCACGGCGCGGCCGTAGATCTCGTCCGCGCCGACACCGCAGTAGTAGCCACCCTGCGGGGCCGGGTAGCCACCGTCGGGGAAGCCCAGGGGACGGGAGCCCTGGAAGAACGTGTACTCCTGCTCGATGCCGAACAGGGGCTGCTGGGCCGCGAACCGGTCGGCCACCGGGCGCAGCAGGGCCCGGGCGTTCGACTCGTGCGGAGTGCCGTCGATATTGAACACCTCGCACAGCACCAGCAGGTGTGCCCCACCCCGGATCGGGTCGGGGTAGGTGGCGACCGGCTCCAGGACCCGGTCGGAGCTGCGGCCCTCGGCCTGGTTGGTGCTGGAGCCGTCGAAGCCCCAGGTACCCGGCTCGACGCCGTCGGCGATGATCTTCGTCTTCGACCGCAGCTTCGCGGTCGGCTCGGTGCCGTCGATCCAGATGTATTCAGCCTTGTACGCCATGTGTCTCTTTCTCCTGTGAACGGGCCGGATGGCCAGTCGAAATCGTGATCGGACGAGTGCGTGGCTCAGACCGCCGCGAGCGGCGCGTCCGTTCGCACGGGGTGGGTGTCCGCTGCCGGACTCGCAGCGCGCAGCGCCGACGTGAGCACCGTGACGACGCGATCGTGTGCGCCTCGCTCGGCGTCGTAGAGCGGGGTGCCTCCCCAGCGGTCCCGCAGAGTTGGGTCGGCCCCGCGGTCCAGGAGGTACTGGACCACGTCGAGGTTTCCCTCGGAGGCGGCCAGATGCAGCGCCGTACGTCTGTCGTAGTCGGCGGAGTCGGGGTCCTTTCCCGCCGCCAGCGCGAGCCGGACGTACTCCAGATCACCGTGGCTGGCGGCCCACAGCAACCGCGTGGTCGACGCCACCTCCTCCTCGTTGCGCCCGCGCCGCGGGTCGCGTTTGCCGGAGTCCTCGCCGGTGGCCAGGGAGTCGTAGACATGGAAGTTGAACCGGTTGACGAGGGCCTCGCAGAAGGCGACCCCTCGGACGGAGTTGCCCAGCGCGTCGAGGCGCGGCGACCAGACGCAGATCCCCAGCACGCCGGGAACCACGATCATGAGTCCGCCCGAGACGCCGCTCTTCGCCGGCAGACCGATCGTGAAGGCGAACTCCCCGGAGTAGTCGTACATCCCGCACGACGACATCAGGGACAGGCACTTGCGTACGGTGTCGGCCGAGAAGATCCGCTCCCTGGTGAGGGGATTGACGCCGCCGTTGGCAAGCGAGGCGGCGACAACCGACAGCGACCGTGCGTCGACCTCGATCGAGCAGCACTGGAAGTAGAACTCCAGCGTCTCGGTGAGGTCCGTCCCGTCCGGGAAGGCACGGTGCTCACGCATGAAGTAGCCGAGGGCGAAGTTCCGGTCGGCCGTACGGCGTTCCGAGAGGTAGACGGCGTTGTTGAACCCGACCGCCCCGCCACCGGCCAACCTGCGCCACGTCTCAGCAACGTGGTCGAAGCGGTCGGCCATCTCCCAACTGGGGCGCAGCAGCGAGCAGCACATGATGGCCCCAGAATTGATCATCGGATTGTGCGGGAGCCCTTCGCTGTTCAGCGTCAGCTCGTTGAACCCGCGACCGCTGGGCTCCCGCCCCACATGTCGGTGGACCTGCTCGGCGCCGTGCTGTTCCAGCGCGAGACAGTAGTTGATGGGTTTGCAGACCGACTGGACGCAGAAGACACTCTCGGCGTCTCCCAGCGCCAGGCGCTGCCCATCGGTGGTGCACAACGCGATCCCGAACTTCTCCGGATCGACGCGGCCCAGTTGCGGGATGTAGTCGGCGACCTGGCCCTCGTCGACACCCCGGAGCCCTTCGTAGATCGCGAATATCTCCGCTCGGAGCGCGGCGAAGTCCGGAATGACGAGATCCCCGCGAAGCGACTTCTCGATGACGCCGCCGCCCGCCCTGCACAGTGCGATGAAGCGGGTCAGGTCCAGGCGTGCCGGCCCCTCGGCGCCCACTGCGGGACGCAGCTCGCCCCAGACCTGGGCCAGACGCGGATCAGCCTCCGAGATCCCCGACGCGCGCAGCCGGTTGGCAAGGTCGGTCAACGAGACAGTGCCCTGCGGGTCGACGGTGAAGGAGGCGAACAGTTTCCCGTATTCACCGGCTACCGAATCGTCGGTGGATGACGTTGTGCCGGGGCTGCCCGACCACGCCTGCTCGATGCGACGGGCCGTGGTCCGGGGTTTCTTGATCGTGGGCATGACGTGGCTCGACCACTCCGTAGAAAGTTTGTGTCAATGCGGCCACCGGCGTAGTTACTCGCGCCTCAAGGCATTCGGCCGGCCAGCCTCGCACATTCGAAAGGCTACGGGGGGCCAGTGCACATTCGCTTGATTCCGACTGACCAACGGCAGGTCAGAGGGTACGCATCGACATCGGTGCCGAGCCTTGCCTCTCGTCAACTATTCGTAAACCACGGGCACGTACAACTACCAAGCCCGTGACGGGCCTCATCCTCGGCCCAGGAATGTTCACGGCGAACCAGGGCACGTGAGAGTCAACTGATGAGGCAAGGAGTGGACATGACACGGGTACTGATGGTGTTGACCTCGCACGACCAGTTGGGCGACACCGGGCACAAGACCGGCTTCTGGCTCGAGGAACTGGCCGCGCCCTACTACCGGTTCCGCGACGCGGGGTGGGACGTGTCGCTCGCCTCGCCCCGGGGCGGCCGGGCACCCCTGGACCCGAAGAGCGACGAGCCGGACTTCCAGACCGACCAGACCCGCCGGTTCACGGCGGACGCCGAGGCACAACGCCAGCTCGAGACGACGGTACGGCTCGACTCGGTGTCCGTCGACGACTTCGACACCGTGTTCTACCCGGGCGGCCACGGCCCCCTCTGGGACCTCGCCGAGGACAACGACTCGATCAGGCTGATCGAGCAGGTCGTCGCGGCGGGCAAGCCGATCGCGCTGGTGTGCCACGCTCCGGGCGCGTTGCGGCACTGCGCGACGTCCGAGGGCAAGCCCCTGGTCGCCGGGAAGCGGGTCACCGGGTTCACCGACAGCGAGGAGGAGTACATGGGCCTGACCAAGGTCGTGCCCTTCCTCGTCGAGGACGAGTTGGTCGCCAAGGGTGCCGAATTTTCCAAGGCGGGCAACTTCGAGTCCTACGTGGTGAGCGAAGGGCTGCTCATCACCGGCCAGAACCCGGCTTCCTCGGGTCCGGCGGCGGATCAGCTGATCTCGCTGGTGAGCCGGGCCGGCGCGTAACCTCGATCGTCTCCGTCCGGCGGGACCACTGTGCGGGCCCGCCGGACGGTCGACACCGATCGGAGACCAGGCTCAGCTGGCCCGTACGGCGTGCACCGCGGAGACCGCGGCGGCGCCTTCACCGACAGCGGTGGCCACCCGCTTGGTGGAGCCGGAGCGGATGTCGCCGACCGCGAAGACACGGGGGGCGCTGGTCTGGAACGGCAGCGGCGCCTGGTGCGTGCCGGAAGGCAGCCGGCTGTCGGTCAGCACGAAACCGTTGTCGTCAGTGGCGATGCCCTTCATCCAGTCCGACGCCGGGTCGGCGCCGATGAAGCAGAACAGGCCTCGGCAGACCAGCCTCTCGCGCTCGCCCTCTGCCGCCACGACGATCGCCGCCAGTGTGTCGTCACCCTGAAGCTCTCGCAGGGTGCTGCGGGTGTGAACGCGGATCTGCGGATGGGCGTGAATCCGGTCGGCCAGGTACGTCGACATCTTCGCCCCGAGGTCGGCTGAGCGCACCACCAGATGCACGGTGCAGCCGCGTGCGGCCAGGGAGAGGGCCGCCTGCCCTGCGGAGTTGGCTCCGCCCACGACCGCCACCGGCTGCGACTCGTAGCCGCGCAGGTCCAGCTCGGTCGCGGCGTACCTGATGCATCCGCTCTGCTCGAACTCCGCCCAGCGCTCGATGTCCAGGCGGCGGTACCGCGCTCCGGTGGCGGCGACGACCGCGGACGTCTCGATTCGGGTCCCGTCCGCCAGCTCCACGACGGGCCGCGACTCGTCCGAGACATCGAGGCCGACCACCGCGCAGGGCGCGTAGATCTGGACGCCGAACTTCAGCGCCTGGATCATCGCCAGCCGGGTCAACTGCTCGCCGCTGACACCTGCGGGAAAGCCCAGGTAGTTCTCGATCCGCGCGCTCTTGGCCGCCTGGCCGCCCAGGCCGGCGCCGTCCAGCAACACGGTGACGAGGCCCTCGGACGCGCCGTAGACCGCAGCGGCCAGCCCCGCCGGCCCGGCGCCGACCACGATCAGGTCTGGGTTGCGCGCCGTGGCGACGTAGGTCAGGCCGAGCGCCTCCGCGACAGTGCCCGGGGTGGCGCGATGCAGTACCCGGCCGGCCGTGACCGCGACCGGAAGGTCGTCCTCGCCGACGCCTGCCGTCCGCATGAGCTCCCGCCCGGCCGGCGAGGCCGCGTCGAGCCAGGCGTGCGGCAGGAGCATCTGGGTCACGTACGTGCGCAGCTCCAGCGATTCCGCCGCGTGCGGCCGACCGACGATCTCCAGGGCGTTGCCGGCGGCACCGCGCATCAGTTCACGCCGAGCGCGGAACGTCTCGATCAGGACGTCGGCGATGTCGACCTGCTCGGCGAGCACGCGGCGCAGTTCCGGGGCCGAGATCCGGACGACAGTCCCGGCCGTGACGACACGGACCGTGAGGAAGACCTGCTGCCCGGTCAGGAGACTCAGTTCGCCGAGGAACTCGCCTGGTCCGCGCCGGTAGATGAGGCGCTCAGGCTCCAGCGCCGTCGCGTCGCGGACCGCCTCCGCGGTGGCCGTCCGCAACAGGAAGAAGTCGTAGGAGTTGTCGCCGGCGGCGTACAGATCCTGTCCCGGCTGGACCTCTTCCTCGGTGCCGTAGCTGGCGAGGCGGTCGAACTGCTCCGCGTCGAGGACAGGGCCGTCGGCGTCTGCGGTGCTCATGCTCGAACGATAGGTTTCGCATGTTGACGACAAGTGGATCCTCGGCCGGCGGGCCCGGTAACCCTCCACTCGCTGTCCACCACGTCACGTCATTCGAGCGAGATTCATGCTCCGCGAGACACCACCTAGCCGCGGGAACCCGCCTCTGCATCCGCCTCGTCGGCCAGGTGCCAGACCTCCCGCATCGGGGCCCACCAGTCTCCCGAACCGGGTTCGGCCACCGATTCCTGGCACGGGTCGGTCAGCTTCCACCACTCCTGCGTCTGCGGATCGGCGGCGATGTGCCGCAGGTCGGCCTCGTAGTCGTCGCCGACGTACTCGTAGTAGCCGAAGAGCAGGTCGCCGTGGAGGAAGATGGTGTAGTTGCGGAAGTTCGCCTCGCGCAGCGTCTTCTCGACGCTCGGCCAGACCTCGGCGTGTAGGCGCAGGTAGGTCTCCCGGTGCTCCGGGCGAAGCCGGATCACGCAGCCATGACGTTGCACGTCGTGTCCTCTCAGGTGAACGGGTCACGCGGTGGCGGCGGTCCGGGCGGGTCGGCCATCGCTGTTGGCGACCCGATGGTAGCCGTTGCCAAGATCGTGGAGCACCCCCCGGAGGTCGAGGACCACCGTTCCCATGTCACCGCCCCGACCGGCCGCCGACACCGACCGTTTCGCCAGGGCCGCGCAGCGTCGCGGCGGGTCTACCCTCAGATGGTGGAGGGCCGCGTACTGGTGGTCGAGGACGACGCCTCCATCCGGGAGGTCACCGCCCTCGGCCTGCGTCGCGCCGGTTTCCGGGTCGACACCGCCGTCGACGGGCGGCAGGCGCTGCTGACCTGGCGAGCCCACCCGGTCGACGCGATCGTGCTCGACGTCATGCTGCCCGGCCTGGACGGCCTGGAGGTCTGTCGGGAGATCCGGCGGACGAGCCAGGTGCCGATCCTCATGCTGACCGCCCGCACCGACACGCTCGACGTGGTGGTCGGCCTCGAGTGCGGCGCCGACGACTACCTGCGCAAACCCTTCGACCTGCCCGAACTGGTGGCCCGGGTCCGCTCGGTGCTGCGGCGGGCGAGCGCGCCTGTCGGTTCGCACACCATCGCCGTCGGCGACCTGGAGATCGATCCGGGCGGTTTCGTGGTACGCCGCGACGGCCGGGAGGTGACCCTGACCTCCACCGAGTTCCGTCTGCTGCTCGAGCTGGCCCGACGCCCCGGCCAGGTCTTCACCCGGGATCTGCTGCTGGACCTGGTCTGGGACCACCGTTTCCTGGGCGACTCGCGGCTCGTCGACGTGGCGGTGCAGCGGCTGCGCGCCAAGGTCGAGGACGACCCGGCGCACCCACGGCGCATCCGCACCGTGCGCGGCGTCGGCTACAAGCTGTCCACGGGCTGACGGGAGGTCGGCGATGGCCGGACGAGCGGTGGCACCGGGCCGCCTGCGGCGCCGGCTGACGATCGCGTTCGTGCTGGTCGCCGGGGTGTCCGCCGGACTGCTCGCCGGTGGGGCCGGGCTGCTGCTGCGGCAGTCCTGGTTGGACGCCTCGCTGCACCAGGCCGCCGCCGACGCCCGCTACCAGCTCCTGCTCGCCGGCGAGTTCCTGCCCCTGACCGAGCAGCGCGGCACGGAGCTGCTCACCAGCTTCGAGGGCAGTGGCCGGCACGTCCTCCTCGTCGACGGCCCCGTCCGCCCCTCCCACCCGGCGTACGCTCCCGCCCTGGGCGCGCGACTGCGGGCGGCGGTCGCCGACGGGCAGCTCGCCTACCAGCGTTCGACGCCGGCCCAGCGACCCCGACTGCTGGTGGTCGGCGGACGCATCCCCGGCTCGACCGCTGAGCTGTACGTGATCACCGTGGAGGACGACATCGCCGCCGACCTGGGTCAGGTGCGCACCGCGCTGCTGGCCGGCTGGGTGCTCGTCGTGCTGGTCGCCGCCGGGGTGGGTCACCTCCTGGCCCGGCGCACCCTGGAGCCGGTGGGTCGAGCCAGCCGCGCCGCCCGGTCACTCACCGAGGGGCTGCTCGCCACCCGTCTGCCGGTACGCGGGCGCGACGAGTTCAGCGTCTGGGCGGCGTCGTTCAACGAGATGGCCGAGGCGCTGGAGTCGAAGATCGCCGCCCTGTCGGCCGCACAGGCCCGTGAGCGGCGGTTCACCGCCGACGTGGCGCACGAGCTGCGTACCCCGGTGACCGCCCTGGTGGTCGCGGCCTCGCTGCTGGGCGAGCAGCTGGACCGGCTACCCGACGACGCCCGGCCGGCGGCGCGGCTGCTGGTGGGCGGCGTGGCCCGGCTGCGCCGCCTGGTCGAGGACCTCATGGAGGTCTCGCGGCTGGACGCCGGGCGGGAACGGCCGAGCGTCGAGCCGGTGGATGCGCCCGCGCTGCTGCGCGAGATCGTCGCGGCGCGCGGCTGGTCGGACCGCGTGCTGGTCATCGGCGACCCGGTGGCGCTGCGCACGGACCCTCGCCGCCTGGAGCGCGTCCTGGCCAACCTGGTGGTCAACGCGGTCGAGCACGGCGGCGGCGAGATCCGGGCGACAGTGACCGGGGCCGGCCCGCTCGTCGTCGTCGAGGTCACCGACCAGGGGCCGGGAATTCCCGCCGAGCACCTGCCGCACGTGTTCGACAGGTTCCACAAGGTCGACGCGTCGCGGTCCGCGCCGGGCAGCGGGCTCGGCCTGGCCATCGCCCGGGAGCACACCGCCCTGCTCGGCGGGGTGCTGAGCGTCCGCAGCGCGCCGGGCGCCGGCACTCGTTTCCGTCTGGAGCTGCCGGCGCTCGGCCCAGGCGGGCCACCCAGCGGCGTACCACGCCCGGCGGGGAACCCCGACGAGGACGCCGCGGCCGCCGCCGGCCCGTCGGAGGGTGTCGGATGAGCCGGCGCGGCGCGGTCGGGGTGGGCCGGCGCGGCGGGTGGCGCGCGGTGGGCGTGCCGGTGCTCGTCGCCGCGCTCCTGCTCGGCGCGTGCGGCACCCCCCGCTCCGGCGTCCTGGGCGCGGCGCCCACCGCGCCGCCGCCGAGCCCTCCACCCACAGCCCGCCCGTCGGCCGCGTCCACCCCGCCGAGCGGGCCGCCGACCGGGCCAACCCCGTCGGCGGCGGCCACCCGCACCGCGCCCCGTCCACCGGCACCGACGTCCGCCGGCACCCGCCGGCCCGAGCCGGTGACGATCGAGCTGTGGTACGTGCGGTCCGGCCTGCTCGTTCCCACCCGGCGCACCCGGCCGGCCACCGTCACCACGTCCCGGCTCGCGCTTACCGAACTGGCCGCCGGGCCCACGCCGGCCGAGGCCGCCACCGGCATGGTCACCCTTCTGCCGGCAGGTGTCGAGGTCACCCGGATCGCCGACGGCGTGGCGACGCTCGGTCCCGTCCCGTGGGGTGACGATCCGGCGGAGCGTCGGCGACTGCGCGAGGCGCAGGTGGTGTGGACGCTCACCCAGTTCCCCACCGTCCGGCAGGTCCGCTTTCCCGGCGGCGCGCCCGTCGGCCGGGCCGACTATCCGGACCTGCTCGCGCCGATCGTGGTCACCGCTCCGAGCGTCGGCGACCGGGTGACCGCCCCGCTCACCGTCACCGGCACCGCCGACGTGTTCGAGGCCACGGTGAGCATCCGGGTGCTGGACGCCGCCGGCCGGGAGGTGGCCACCGGCTTCGGCGCCGCCAGCTGCGGCAGTGGCTGCCGGGGCGCCTACCGGCTGGTGGTCGGCTGGCGCACGGCCCGGGAGCAGCACGGCACGATCGAGGTGTACGAGGTGTCCGCGCGCGACGGCTCCCGCACGCACACGGTCGCCGTGCCGGTGATCCTCGCGCCGAGCGGGAGTTGAGCACGGGGTTCACCCGCCAGACGTCAGGCAGAAACGTAATCGTTTCGTCGACCGAGTGCGACGCACCTCATAAAAGCCTGCGGAAACGGCCGGCCGCGAACTAGGGTCAGTACGACATCGTTTCACGGGGGGTCAACGGGTGCTGGATGGTCGACAGGTGAGCGCGGGAGCCGGAGTGCCGGCTGCCCGGGCCGCGCGGTGCACCGCCGACGACCTGTTCGCCGTGGTGATCGACCTGTTACGTGAGGTCGGCTACGACCGGATGACCATCGACGCCGTCGCCGCCCGGGCCCACATCAGCAAGGCCACCATCTACCGGCGCTTCGACGGCAAGGCCGAGCTGGTCGTCGCCGCCCTGAGCGACCGCCAGGTCGGCGTGCACAACCCGCCCGACACCGGCTCGCTGCGGGGCGACCTGATCGAGCTGCTGCGCGCCACCGCCGCCATCTGCGTCGCCGACTGCGACCTGATGCAGGCACTGACCTTCGCCATGCGGACCAGCCCGGAGCTGGAACGCCTGGTGCGCCACCAGGTGCTGCCCGCCGGGCGGGTGGCCAGCACCGCCGTCCTCGTCCGCGCCGCCGCCCGCGGGGAGATCCCCCCGGACGCCGGCGAACGGGAGCTGTTCCACGACCTGGCGCCCGCCCTCACCATGTCCCGCGTCCTCGCGCACGGGCTACCCGCCGACGACGCGTTCCTCACCCAGGTCGTCGACCAGGTGCTGATCCCGGTACTCCGCTACCAGCACGACCGCCCGTCCCAGGCCTGATCCATCGACATCCGCACCACGGAAGGCTTCACCATGTCCGGAACCACCTCGACCTCCCCCGGCGCACCCGCCGCCGGAACGTCGACAGGCGCGCCGCACCCGCGGCGCTGGATCGCGCTGGCGGTGATCGCGGTCTCCCAGCTGATGGTCGTCCTGGACGCCACCATCGTGAACATCGCGCTCCCGAAGGCCCAGGCCGACCTGGGGATCACCGACGCGAACCGGCAGTGGGTGATCACGGCGTACACGCTGGCCTTCGGTGGTCTGCTTCTGCTCGGCGGCCGGATCGCCGACTACTGGGGCCGCAAGCGCACCTTCATCGTCGGCATGGTCGGCTTCGCCTTGGCGTCCGCGCTGGGCGGCCTCGCCACCAGCGGCGAGATGCTCTTCGCCGCCCGCGCGTTGCAGGGTGCCTTCGGCGCGCTGCTCGCCCCGGCCGCGTTGGCGCTGCTCACGGTGCTGTTCACCGAGGCCACGGAGCGGGCCAAGGCGTTCGCCGTGTACGGCGCGATCGCCGGCGGTGGGTCCGCCGTCGGGCTGCTGCTCGGCGGGGTGCTGACCGAGTACGCCCACTGGCGCTGGTGCCTGCTGGTCAACATCCCGGTCGCCGCCATCGCGATCGCCTTCGCGATCCCGCTGGTGCCGGAGAGCCGGGCGCACGGCAACACCCGCTACGACGTGCCCGGCGCGGTAGTCGTCACCGCCGGCCTGGTCTCCCTGGTGTACGGCTTCACCAAGGCCGCCGAGGACGGTTGGGACGCCACCGCCACGCTCGGCTTCATCGCCGCCGGTGTGGTGCTGCTCGCCGCCTTCGTGGTGATCGAGCTGCGCTCCAACCACCCGTTGCTGCCGCTGCGGATCATCCTGGACCGCAACCGGGGCGGGGCGTACCTCGCCTCCACGCTGATCGGCGCCGGCCTGTTCGGGGCGTTCCTCTTTCTCACCTTCTACTTCCAGGTGGTGTTGCAGTACAAGCCGCTCGAGGCGGGGCTCGCGTCGCTGCCGGTCACCGCGGGCGTGTTGATCGCGGCGGGTGGCGCCAGCCAGCTCATGCCGAAGGTGGGTGCCAAGCCGCTGATGGTCGGTGGCGCGGTGCTCGCCGCCGTGGCCATGCTGACGCTCACCCAGATCGACGTGGACACCTCGTTCCTCACCCTCCTGCTGCCCGCCCAGGTCGTCCTCGGCATGGGCCTCGGCTTCACCTTCGTGCCGCTGTCCAGCCTGGCCCTGGTCGGGGTGCCGGAGCACGACGCCGGTGCGGCCAGCGCGACGCTGAACGCGACGCAGCAGATCGGTGGCTCGTTGGGCACCGCGCTGCTGAACACCTTCTACACCAGCGCGGTCGCCGCGTACCTGGTCGGTCGGGCCCCGAACCCGGTCACCCAGGTCGAGGCGCTCGTGCACGGTTACCGCGTGGCGTTCGCCTGGGGCGCGGCCCTGATCGTGCTCGCCGGGGTGGTCACCCTGGTCCTGGTGAAGGTGCGCAAGGAGGACATCCCCGCCGGCAACGCCGTGCACATGGGCTGAGCCGGGTGACACGGCCGGCCCGCTCCCGACCGGAGCGGGCCGGCCGACGTACCCGTCCGGTAGCGTCCGGACCATCGTCGAAGATCCGTTGAGGAGACACATGTCCACGGCTGCCGACCAGATCATCCACGCGCTACGCTCCGGCCACGAGGAGCTGGCCGCTCTCGTGCGCGACCTCAAGGAAGACGACCTGCGCCGCCCCTCCGGCGCCAGCGAGTGGCAGGTCTCCCAGGTGCTCAGCCACCTCGGCAGCGGCGCGGAGATCGGCCTCGCGGCGCTCACCGCGGCCCGTGCGGGCACCGCCGCGCCCGACGGCGACTTCAACCGCACCGTCTGGGCGCGCTGGGACGCCATGTCCCCCGAGGAGCACGCTGCCGGTTTCCTGGAGTCCAACCAGCGGCTCGTCGAGGCGTACGAGGCACTGGACGCCGACACCCGCTCGACGCTGCGGATCGACCTCGGCTTCCTGCCGGAGCCGGTCGACGTCGCCACCGCCGCCCGGTTCCGGCTCAGCGAGTTCTCCCTGCACCAGTGGGACGCCGAGGTCGCGTTCAACTCGTTCGCGGCGGTGACGCCGGAGGCGGTGCCGCTGCTGATCGAGCAGATCGGCGGCATGCTGGGCTGGACGAGCCGGCCGCAGGAGCTGGCCGGCCGCCAGGCCACCCTGCTGGTACGGCTGCGGGACCCGGAGCGGACGTTCGGACTGCGGCTGGGCGAGCACATCGAGCTGACCGACGCGCCGGAGCAGCCCGATGGCGAACTGTCCCTGCCGGCCGAGACGTGGCTGCGGCTGGTGGTTGGCCGGCTCGGGCCGCAGTACACGCCGGACGGCGTGCAGGTGACCGGTCCGCTGACCCTGGACGACCTGCGTCGGGTCTTCGTCGGCTTCTGACGGGTAACGCGCGGGCCGGTGCTCCCGGCCCGCGCGTACCCTCGTCAGCCCTTCACGCAGACGACCTGCTTGAGGTGCGCGACCACCTCGACCAGGTCCTCCTGCTGGGCCATCACCTCGGTGATGTCCTTGTACGCGCCGGGGATCTCGTCGACCACCCCGGCGTCCTTGCGGCACTCGACGCCGGCGGTCTGCGCGGCCAGGTCGTCGGTGCTGAACGTCCGCTTGGCCTGCGCCCGCGACATCCGCCGCCCGGCCCCGTGTGAGGCCGAGCAGTACGCGGCCGGGTTGCCCCGACCCCGCACGATGTACGACCCGGTGCCCATCGACCCGGGGATGATCCCCAGGTCACCCCGCCCGGCCCGGATGGCGCCCTTGCGGGTGACCAGCACCTCCACCCCGTCGTAGCTCTCCTCGGACACGTAGTTGTGGTGACACGAGATCGGCTCGTCGTAGCCGACCTGCGGGAAGTGCTCGCGCACGATGCCGCAGAGCAGCGCCAGCATGACCGCCCGGTTGCGCCGCGCGTACTCCTGCGCCCACCACAGGTCCCGCCGGTACGCGTCCATCTCGGGTGTTCCGGCGAGGAACACCGCCAGGTCCCGATCGGGCAGGTCGGCGTTGTGCGGCAGCCGCTGGGCCACGCCGATGTGCCGCTCGGCCAACTCCTTGCCGATGTTGCGCGACCCGGAGTGCAGCATCAGCCACACCCGACCCTCGTCGGCGCCGCCCTGCTCCAGGCAGACCTCGATGAAGTGGTTGCCCCCGCCGAGCGTCCCGAGCTGCCGCTGGGCCCGGGTCTCCAGCTGCGCCACCCGCCGGTCCAGGCCGGCGAACCGGCTCCAGAAGTCGTCCCAGCCGGCCTGCTCCAGACCACGGATCCGGCGCGGGTTGACCGCCTCCTGCCGCTGGTTGAAGCCGACCGGGATGGTGGCCTCGATCGCCGAGCGCAGCCCGGCCAGGTCGTCCGGCAGGTCGGCGGCGGTCAGCGACGTCCGCACCGCCGACATGCCGCAGCCGATGTCGACGCCGACGGCGGCCGGTGAGACGGCCTGCCGCATGGCGATCACCGAGCCGACCGTGGCGCCCTTGCCGAAGTGCACGTCGGGCATGACGGCGACGCCCTGCACCCAGGGCAGCGCGCCGATGTTGCGCAGCTGCTTAGCGGCCTGCGGCTCGATGGCGTACGGGTCGGTCCAGACCCGGACCGGTGCCCGGGTACCGGCGAGAGGGGTGAATCCCATCGTGGTCTCCTCGTGTTGTGCCGACACCAGCGCTACCTGGTGACCGTAAATGATCGCGCGCCGGGTAAAGCCGGCGTGAAAGCTCGTCGGATACGAAAAGGGCCGCCGACCCCTGCGGGGTGGGCGGCCGCGCTCGACGCGCGTGGCGTCAGCGAGGTCGCCGCCCCGGATACCGGTCCTGGTTGCGATTCTGAGCGGGCCGGCCAAGACACCGGTACGACGCGCCGGACGGCAAGACGGCACCGGCACCCGGCACGCGCCAGGTGGCGTCGGTGGTTGTGCGTTGCGACATGGCGTGCTCCCCCCGGGTGTGCTCGGTCGGCAGTACTCCACATCACGGTAGGCGGGACAGGAGCTGTCCGCAAAGGATATTGCGGCGGCCTGGGTAGCCGCCGCGCCGCGCCGCGTGGCTCAGGTGTCGTAGCAGCCGTCCCAGGGCGGGTCGAAGCCCAGGTCGTCGGGGAGAAACTCGGCGTGGTCCGCGCCGTCGTACTCCGCGGACCAGTCGACCAGCCCGAAGACGTGCCCGTCGACCTCGACCTGGAACAGTCCGATGGCGATGTCGCCGAAGGCCAGGCCGGGCAGCCCGTCGAGCCAGTCGAGGAGGCGAGCCTCGGCACGGGTGCCCGAGGCTTCCTCGTCCTCGCTGGTGCCGGCGAACCAGATGTCCGAGTCGGTGTGCACGCCGTCGGCGTCGAAGCGGTGCAGCACCGCGTACCACCGCTTGTGTCGGTACCAGTCGTCTTCGGCTCCGGCACCGTCGGCGAGTGTCGCGGTGACGGAGCCGAAGAACTGGCCCTTGTCGTACCGACCGATGTAGCGGGTGCGATAGTCGGACTCGTACGCGATGGGCACGCGATCGGGGATGGCCATGCGCGGACGCTACCGCCCGCGATTTACGGCTGCGGCACCAGGCGGAAGGACTGCGCGGCCGTGCCGTTGCAGGTGTACTGGATGAGTTGGACGCTGTCCGCCGTGGATGCGCCCGGCACGTCCAGACACTTGCCGCTGCTGCGGTTGACCAGCCGGTAGTAGCCGCCGCCCTCGGATTCCGCCCGCCACTGCTGGTTGTTGCCGCCGCTGTAGGACCACAACTGGATGGGCGCCGAGTCGGCTGTCGACCGGTCGGTCACGTCGAGCACCTGGGCGCTGTTGCCACGGTTGTTGACCCGCAGGTATCCCCCGCTGGTCGGCGCGAACTGGTACTGCTGGGCGGCGCTGCTGTTGCAGGCGTACTGCTGGATGGCCGTGCCGTTGGCGGTGCCGGCGGCCCGCGCGTCCACGCACTTGCCGCTGCCCCGGTTGACGACCGTGTGCCAGGCGGTCGGCGAGATCGGGCCGGCGCTGCCCGTCGGCGTGGGCGTCGGCGTCGACGTGGGCGCCGTGCCGGCACCGGCGAGCCAGTGCAGACCGTCGATCAGCAGCTTGTTCTGCTGCGGGCTGTCGAAGGTCGAGGACAGGCCGGTGTTGGTGCTGTAGTTCATGCGGTTGTGCCCGAAGTTGGCGTACAGCATCTTGTAGCGCTTGTTGCTCCACACCAGCGGGTAGTAGCCGCCGTACCAGGACTGGTTGGGGTCCGTGCCGACCGGGAAGCTGGACGGGTCGACGGAGGCCAGGATGTCGATGTCCGGGTTCTGCCGCAGGTCGTTGCTCCAGGAGTACCACTCGCTGAACGACGACGCGAAGGTCGCCGGGAGCGCCTGGGTGGCCGGGTGGGTGCGGTTGTCGACGCGCATCGTGACGCGGGTCGGCTCCCAGGTGTTGGTCTGGAAGGAGCCGGAGCCGAGGAACGTGTTGTAGTACCAGCTCCAGCTCGACGGGTTGTCGGTCCAGGCGCTGACGTGGAAGCCCAGCCACGCCCCGCCGTTGCGCATGTACTGCTCGAAGGCGGGTCGCTGTGCGGCGGGCGGCGCGTCGTCGAGGAACATGACGACCCTGTACTGGGCCAGGTTCGACGTGTTCAGCAGGCTCCAGTTGGTGGTGGCCTCCCAGGAGAAGCCGTACTGGGCGGCGGCCTGCGGGAACCAGGCGCGGGCGTCCCGGTCGAAGTCGATGTGCGCGGGGTCCCAGGTGCCGTTGTAGAAGGCCAGGACCTTGAACGTCGGCGCGGCCTGCGCGCTGCGCGCGACCCCGAGGCCGAGCCCGGCGCTCACGGCGACGACGAGGGCGACGAACACCGCCAGGATCCTTCGGGTACGGGAGGGAAGTTCTGCGATCACCTGATCGTCCCTTCGGTCGGGACGCGCGCCGACGCGTCGACGTGAACTATCTGTTCACAAGGTTTACAGATAGATGAAAGGTTATGCGCCGCCGACCGGTGCGTCAATCACGGGCCGGCCGATCGGGTGGGATTCCTGCGGCAGCGGGTACCCCGGCCCGATGACCAGCCCGGACGCCGTCGACGTCGACATGCCGCTCGCCGTGGACGTGCCCGCCGCGCCGCACGACGCCAGCGGCGAGCGGGTGCCGACTCGCGACCTGGCCGGGCTCGCCCCGGCGGCGAGACCGGCACGTCGCTGGACCCCGAGCCGGGTGGTGGCCACCCCGGCCGCCCTGGACCACCCGCACGGGCAGCGGATCGTCGAGCGGGTGCGGGCGCTGGGCATCGAGGTGGAACGACTGCGGTCCAACCGGCTCACCGGCGTACGCGGGCAGACCGACCGGGAGACGTACGCCCGCGCCAAGGCGACCATGGCGATCGTGGTGAGCCCACCCTCGCGACGTGCTCTGCAACCCATCGCCCCCAGCGCCGACTGGCGCGTCGACCTCGCCGAGGGCTGCCCCGCGCACTGTCAGTACTGCTACCTCGCCGGTTCGCTCTCCGGCCCGCCGGTGACCCGGGTGTACGCGGACCTCGACGACATCCTGGCCGGACTGGCCGCGTACGCCGGGCGCGGAACGGTGACCAGCCGCAACGCGCGCCGCGCCGACGAGGGCACCACCTTCGAGGCGTCCTGCTACACCGACCCGCTCGCGCTGGAACACCTGACCGGCAGCTGGCGGCGGGCGGTGCAGCACTTCGCCGACTGGGACGCGCCCGTGCAGTTGCGCTGGACCACCAAGTACGCCGACGTGGACACCTTCGTCGGGCTGCCGCACGCCGGCCGCACCCGGGTCCGGTTCAGCGTCAACTGCGCCCCGGTGAGCGAGCGGTTCGAGGGCGGCACCGCGCGGGTGCCGGACCGGCTCGCCGCGCTGCGCCGCCTCGCGCTCGACGGCTACCCCGTCGGGCTGACCATCGCCCCGATCATGCCGCTGCCGGACTGGCGCGAACGCTACGGCGAGCTGCTCGACCAGGTCCGCGCGGCGGTCGACGGGGTTCCCCAGCTGGACCTGACCGCCGAGCTGATCACGCACCGGTTCACGCCGGGCAGCAAGGAGGTGCTGCTCGGCTGGTACCCGCACACCCGGCTGGAGATGGACGAGGAGTCCCGCAGCCGCAAACACGGCAAGTTCGGCGCGGTGAAGTACGTCTACCCCCGCGACACGATGGCGGAGCTGCGCGGCTGGTTCACCGCCGAGCTGGCCGCCCGCGTACCGGCCTGCCGCATCCTCTACTGGACCTGACCGTCAGCCGAGCGAGGAGCGGGCCACCGGAGCGGCGAAGAAGGTGTCCGGGTACGGCTCCTCGCGGAGGCTGTAGTGCCACCACTCGCGGTCGTAGTTGACGAACCCGACGTCGGTCATCAGCCGCCGCAGCAACTGTCGGTTCTCCCGTGCCGTGCCGGTTATGCGGGCGTCGGCGGTGTGCGCCCGGGCGTCGAAACAGTCGAACCCGGTGCCCATGTCGATGCTGTTGTCGGCGAAGCGCCGTCCCGGCGGGGCGGTGCAGGCGACGAGACGCTGCCCGGGCACGTACGCGGGTTGGCTGGCGGGGGGCTCGTCGACGAGGGTCAGGTCCAGCGTGCTGCCCCGACTGTGCGCGGTCGGCGCGCCGATGTACCCGTCGGCGAAGAGCCGGTCCTTGGCCAGGTCCGGATAGAACTCGGCCTTGGTCTGCTGCTCGCCGGGGCGCTTCGACCAGGCGACGAAGTCGTCCACCGCCGGCTGGGGGCGGTAGCAGTCGTACGCCTTGATGCTGTGGCCGCCGGCGAGCGCGGCGTCCTGGACCCGGCGCAGCGCCTCGGCGGCCTGCCGGGTGAGCAGGCACAGCGGCTCGCGGTAGCCGACGATCGGCCGGCCCACGAAGTTGTGCGCCGTGGCGTAGCGGATGTCGGCGTGGATGCGCGGGTCGAGGTCGGTCAGCACCACGAAACCCGGCAACCCGCCGGTCGCCGACGGGGACGGGGTGGCCGACGGCTGTGCAGGGCTCGCCGAGGTGGCGACCGGGGCCGAGGCGGGGACCGGGGCCGCCGGGCGGGGACGCGGTTGCGGATGGGAGCAGCCGCCGAGCACCGCGACGAGCGCGAGCGCGACGCCGCCACCAAGCCGCCCTGACCAGCGCACACGTCCTGTCTATCAGCAGCGGTCCGGGTTACGCGCCGGATCAGCGCTCGGCCGCCGCGAGCCCGCTCAACCCCCGGCCGCCAGCGGAGCCGGAGCTGGCACGGTCGGCGCCGCGTCGCGGGTGTCGACCAGGTGCGCGTCGAGGAAACGCAGGGCCGCCTCGTCGTCGTCGATCCCACCGGCCTCGTGGCCGTTGTAGCGCCACACCGACAGTTCGGTCGGCCCGGCGTGCGCGTTGTGGGCGGCGTAGACCCCCGACGGCGGCACGATGTCGTCCATCAACGCCACCGAGTACCGGGCCGGCCGGCGGCAGCGTCGGGCGAAGTTGACGCCGTCGACGTACGACAGGGTGGTCAGCACCCGATCCTCGGCGTCCCGGTGGATCGCCAGGTAGTCGCGGATCTCCCGGTACGGATGGGCGTCGGTGATCACCACGGCTCGCGGGATGTCGCAGAGGAACGGCACGAGGGCGACCACGGCGCGCACACCGCGTGCCAACGCACCGGCCGCGAGAGCGAGGGCGCCACCCTGGCTGTGCCCGAGCACCGCCACCCGGGTCGGGTCGACCATCGGCAGGGTCCGGGCCGCGTCCACCGCTCGCACCGCATCGGTGATCAACCGCCGGTAGTAGTAGGTGCGGGGGTCGGTGATGCCCCGCGTCGCCACGCCGGGCGCCTCCGGGCCGGCCGCGCCCGGGTCCGCGGTGACGCCCCGGCTCCAGCCCGAGCCCTGCCCCCGGGTGTCCATCTGCAGGTGGGCGAACCCGGCCGACGCCCAGAGCAGGTTCTCCAGCGCGTGCCCGCGCCCGCCGCCGTAGCCCACATACTGCACGACTGTCGGCAGCGCCGTGCCGGACCCGTGCGGCACCCGCAGCCAGGCCCGGACGGGCTGACCGGCGAACCCGGGGAAGGTCACGTCGTACACGTCGATGGCGGTCAGACCGGTCACCACGGGTTCGAGCCGGACCGGCCAGTTGGCGTCGCGGGCCTGCGCCAGGGTGGCGGCCCAGAACTCGTCGAAGTCGGCGGGGTCCGGCACCACGCCGCGGTACTCGCGTAGCTGCGCCTCGGGCAGATCCGTGTGCATGGCGCCCCTTGTCTGTCACGTGGCACTGAACAGGGTGCGTCCACAGCGTGGCCGACGCCGACAGCCGGGCGGCACAGACGGGACCGTACGCCGATACGCATCCGACAAATTACCGGAACATTTCCGTAACTCAGCCGAACGCTAGAACCGACCTGGCGTGTCGTCAACCCCCGTCCGTGAGGCAAGATGGCGCGAGGGGCGGGCGTGCCGTTCCGGGACACTGGATGGACGACGCTCGTGGTCGTCCATCCGGAGCGGTGAAGGAGACGCGGGTGGACGCGGACGACGGACGCAGGGTGACCATCACCGCGATCGCACGGGAGGCCGGGGTCTCGGTGCCGACCGTGTCACGGGTGCTCAACGGTCGGTCCGATGTGGCCCCCGGCACCCGGGAACGTGTCGAAGAACTGCTGCGCCACCACGGCTACCGGCGCCGCACCAGCCGCAGCGTCCGCCGCGCGGGCCTCGTCGACCTGGTCTTCAACGACCTGGACAGCCCCTGGGCCGTGGAGATCATCCGGGGCGTGGAGGACGTCGGGCACGGCGCCGGGGTGGGCACCGTCGTCTCCGCGATCCACCGGCAGCCCACTGCCGCCCGGCAGTGGTTGCAGAACCTGCGTACGCGCGCCACCGACGGCGTCATCTTCGTGACGTCGCACCTGAGCCCGCCGCTGCACGCGCAACTGCGCCGCCTCAACGTGCCGGTGGTGGTCGTCGACCCGGCCGGCGTACCGGCCATGGACGTCCCGACGATCGGCGCCACCAACTGGGCCGGCGGGCTCGCCGCGACCGAGCACCTGCTGGCCGTCGGGCACCGGCGGATCGGGTTCGTGGCCGGGCCGACGCACCTGCTGTGCAGCCGGGCCCGCCTCGACGGCTACCGCGCCGGGCTGGAGGCCGCCGGCGTGCCGGTGGACGACGCGCTGATCTACCCCGGCGACTTCTACCACGCCTCCGGCTTCGCCGGCGGCACGGCGCTGCTCGATCTGGCCGACCCGCCGACAGGCATCTTCGCGGCCAGCGACCAGATGGCGTTCGGCGTCTACGAGGCCATCCGTCGCCGCGGACTGCGGGTTCCGGACGATGTCAGCGTGGTCGGCTTCGACGACCTGCCGGAAGCCCGCTGGGCGTCGCCGCCGCTGACCACCGTCCGGCAGCCCCTGGTCGAGATGGGCCGACTGGCGGTGCGGACGGTGCTGCGACTGGCCCAGGGCGAGGGCATCGACTCGCCCCGGGTGGAGCTGGCCACCGAGCTGGTCGTCCGGGACAGCACCGCCGTCCCGCCGACCGGCTGACCCCCTCCCTTCCGACGGCCGAACCGGGTCGGATTCCGGTTCCACCTGTTCCGGTCGAGCCGCGAAAATTCCGGCTTCCAGCCTGCCGGCCCGCCGCACCCACCGGACCGCCGGACCCGCCGAACCGTCGAACCCGCCGGACCGCCGGACCGGCGAACCCGCGGGACCGCCGGGCGGGTCAGGGCGACGGACGTGGACGCCTCGCGGCGCGGTGGGCGACCCGGGGGCCGTCCACCGCGCCGAGCGGCTCAGTGGTGGTGGTGTGCGCGTACGGCACGCCGGATGGTCACCGGCTGCGCGGGCGCGCCGTCGACCGGCGCCGGGTCCTCGGCCGTCGGCGCGATCCCCAGGGCGGCGATCCGGTCCAGGGTGGCGAGCCCGGCCGCGTCGACCGTGCCGAAGATCGTGTAGTTGGGGCGCAGCGCCGAGTCGGCGTACACCAGGAAGAACTGGCTGCCGTTGGTGTCCGGCCCGGCGTTCGCCATCGCCAGCACGCCTCGGGCGTAGAGCCGGCGTACGCCGGTCGGGTCGGTGGGAGCCGGCGGCAGGTCGGTCGGCAGCTCGTCGCGGTACCGGTAGCCGGGGCCACCCTCGCCGGTGCCGGACGGGTCGCCGCACTGCAACACGCTCAACGTCGGGTACGCGGTGAGCCGGTGGCACGGGGTGCGGTCGTAGAAGCGCTTGCCGACCAGGTGCAGGAAGCTCTGGACCGTGCACGGCGCGGCGGCCCGGTCCAGGGTCAATCCGATCGGCCCCTGGTTCGTGGAGAGGGTCACCCGGACGCTGCCCCGCTCCGGGGTGCGGCGCGGGTCGGGCGGCAGCGGCACCGGCCGGGCGGCCGGCTCGTCGGGCGTCTCGGTGTAGGCGCACGGGCCGTGGGTGGTGCGCGGCGGGCGGGCATCGGCGGCGGCGCTCACCGCGTCGTCGGCCGGGACCGGCGCGGCCACCGCGGCAGCTGACGCGCCGACGATGAGCGTTGCGGCGAACGCCGTCACACCCGCGAGGCGGGTCAGCGCGCGCACCGACCGGCGGGGTGCCGCCGCGCCGGACGGCGTTCCGAGTTCACTCGACACAGGGATCCTCCTGGGCTCGTGCTGGCCAGAAAGACCGGAGTCTATGGATGCCGAGCGCCGTTGTCGATCTGACCGGGCAACCGGCGGCGGCGGTGCCACAGCAACCCGCCCAGCAGCGCCAGCACTCCCGCGCCACTCAGCGCGACCACCCACCACAGCCATCCGGAGCCGGTACGCGCCGGGCCGCTGGCCGCCGCCGGGCGCGGCGCACCGGGCGCGGCCAGCGCGGACGGCACGGCCGACGGCGTGGCGGTCAACTCGCCCGGCTCGACCAGGCGGCCGACGCTGGCGTCACGCGGCAGCGAGAAGCCCCAGTCCAGCAGGGCCGCCCCCTGCTCCCAGCCACGCATCGGGGCCGGCTCGGCGCCCAGCAGCGTCACCACCAACCGACGGCCGTCCCGTTCCGCAGCGCCGACGTAGGTGTGCCGCGCCAGGTCGGTGAAGCCCGTCTTGCCGCCCAACGCGCCCGGATACCGGTAGATGAGCTGGTTCTCGTTCTGGATCTGGAAGCCCTTGGTGCGCTGCGCCGGCTGGGCCGGAATCGTCGCCTGCTCGGTGAGCGCGTACCGCCGGAAGGTCGGCTGGGCGAAGCAGGCCCGGGCGATCAGCGCCAGGTCGTACGCGCTGGTGAACTGGCCCCGGCCGTCCAGCCCGGACGGGGTGACCGCGTGCGTCTGGAGCGCGCCGAGGTGGTGCGCCTGCTCGTTCATGGCGCGGACTCCCCCGGCCGCTCCGTCGGGCCCGCCGCCCAGCCGGGCCAGCGCGTTCGCCGCCTCGTTGCCGGAGTTGAGCAGCAGCCCCAGCCAGATCGTCTCGATCGTGTAGCGGCCGCCCTCGACCAGGCCCACGGCCGAGGAGCCGGGCTCGATGTTCATGTCCGCCTCCGTCACGGTCACCGTCTGGGCGGGGTCGAGCCGGGGCATCATCGTGGCCGCCAGCAGCAACTTCTGGACGCTGGCGGGGGTGCCGTACTCGTGCGGGCCGCAGCCCCCGAGCACCTGGCCGGAGTCCAGGTCCGCGACCAACCACGAGGTGGCGGTGATCGCCGGTGGCGCGCCCGCTCCGGCCGGCACGACCAGGCCGCTGCTGGCCAGCGCGGCGCCGCCGACCACCCGTGCCTGCGGCACGGCGGGCGGGGGCGAGGGCCGTGGCGGGCGGGACACCGCCGGCGCCGCCACCCGTGGGCAGCGCACGGCCCGCGCGGCGGTGCTGCCCGGCGTGGCGGTGCTGCTCGACGTGGCGGTGCTGCCCGGCGTGGCGGTGCTGCTCGGCGTGGCGGTGGCCTCCGTGGCGGTACTGCCCTCAGCGGCGGTGGCCTCCGGGGCTGCCGTTGGTGTGCGGGCTGCCGCGGCGGCCGGGACCGGCGCGGGGGCGAGCAGGACGGCGGACGCCGTGACCGCCAGCAGCGCAGCTCTCATGCGCCCGACCCTAGTCAACAAGATCGCCCGGCGGGAGCGGTTGGCCGCTCGACCATCCCGCGGCGGCCCGCTCCACGAGGTAGTCGTGCAGCGCGGCGCTGCCCCGCAGCCGGCGCAGGCTGCGGGCGTGCAGGTCCTGCTCACGGCGGGCCAGCTCGGCACGCACCCGCTGGGCACTGCCGGTGGTGCGCAACTCGCCCAGCACCGCCTCGATGATCTCGAACGGGTAGGCGCCCCGGCGCAGGAGCGCGACGACCTGCGCCGCCCGCAGCTCGGTCTCGTCGTACACCCGGTAGTTGGTGCCGGGCGCGCGGCCCGGCCGCAGCAGGTCGCGCGCCTCCCACAGGCGCAGCTGCGAGGTCCGAACCCCGACCAGGGCGGCGACCTCGCCGATGCGGACGCCGCGGCGCGGGGCCGGCCGGGTCGCGGGCGGGTTGGCCAGCACGGTCTCGAAGGCGCCGAGCACGCGGCGGATGTCGGCGCGTTCCCGGTCCAGTTCGGCATGGCCGCCGTCGAGCGCCGCCAGGGCCGCCGGCACGTCGCCCCGGTGCACCGCCGCCATGATCTCCCGGGTACGGCCCCAGCCGTGCCCCTCGGCCAGCCGCCGGGCCACGGTCAGCGCGCGGGCGTGCGCGGTCGTGAAGATCCGGTAGCCGCTCGCGGTGCGCCGCACCGGCGGCAGCACGCCCTCCTCGACGTAGTTGCGGACCTGCTGCACCGAGATCCCGACGGTGGCGGCGAGGTCCACGGCCCGCAGGCGATCCTTCGGCACGGTCTCCACGCTGCCACCGTACCGGTTGACACGTGATTTGAGACTTTCCTGCTTGTTTCGACGCGACCCCCGCTGCCCTATCGACAAAAGGCTCTACAGGAGGACGAATGAGACAATGTAATCCGCCAGTCCGGCGGGAGATCTCCCGCCACGACCTCGTGAAGGGTTCGCATGTCGCAGCCAACAAGGTCCGCCGCCGACAGCCACGACATGATCGAGGTACGGGGTGCGCGGGAGAACAACCTCGCCGCCGTCTCGGTCGACATTCCCAAGCGCCGGTTGACCGTCTTCACCGGCGTCTCCGGCTCCGGCAAGTCGTCGCTCGTCTTCGGCACCATCGCCGCCGAGTCCCAGCGCCTGATCAACGAGACCTACAGCGCGTTCCTCCAGTCGTTCATGCCGAACCTCAACCGACCGGACGTCGACTCGCTGCGCAACCTCGGCACGGCCATCGTGGTCGACCAGGAGCGGATGGGCGTCAACTCCCGCTCGACCGTCGGCACCGCCACCGACGCGTACGCCATGCTGCGGATCCTCTTCAGCCGGCTCGGCGAGCCGTCGGTCGGTGGCGCCGGCGCGTTCAGCTTCAACCTGCCCGAGGGCATGTGCCTCACCTGCGAGGGGCTGGGCCGGGTCTCCGACCTCGATGTCAACGAGCTGGTGGACGTCGAGCGCTCGCTCAACGACGGCGCGATCACCGTGCCCAACTTCGCTGTGGACTCCTGGTACTGGCAGACCATCGTCGGCTCCGGGCTGTTCGACCCGGACGTCAAACTGCAGGACTACACGCCACAGCAGTGGGAGGACTTCCTCCACAAGCCGGCCACGAAGATCAAGATGGGCAGCAACAACTGGACGTACGAGGGCCTCGCGGTCAAGGTGAAGCGGCTCTACCTGGCCAAGGACCGCGATTCGATGCAACCGCACATCCGCGCCTTCGTCGACCGGGCGGTCACCTTCACCACCTGCCCCACCTGCGACGGCACCCGGCTCAACGCCGCGGCCCTGTCGTCGCTGATCGCCGGACGCAGCATCGCGGAGTGCTCCGCCATGCAGATCAGCGACCTGGCCGCGTTCGTGCGGAGCATCGACGACCCCGGGGTGGCGCCGCTGGTCGGCAACCTGCGTGACCTGCTCGACTCGCTTGTCGAGATCGGGTTGGGCTACCTCAGCCTGGACCGGGAGTCCGCGACCCTCTCCGGCGGCGAGGCACAGCGGGTGAAGATGGTCCGACACCTCGGCTCCAGCCTCTCCGACGTCACGTACGTCTTCGACGAACCCACCGTCGGCCTGCACCCGCATGACATCGCCCGAATGAACGACCTGCTGCTGCGCCTGCGCGACAAGGGCAACACGGTGCTGGTGGTGGAGCACAAGCCGGAGACCATCGCCATCGCCGACCACGTCGTCGACCTGGGGCCGGGCGCGGGCGGCGCCGGCGGGCAGATCTGCTTCACCGGCGACGTCCCCGGCCTGCGCCGCTCCGACACGCTCACCGGGCGGCACCTGGACCACCGGGTGACACTGCGCGACGAGGTACGCCAACCGACCGGCCAGCTCACCATCCGCCACGCCGACCTGCACAACCTGCGCGACGTGGACGTGGACATCCCGCTCGGCGTCCTCACCGTGGTCACCGGCGTGGCCGGCTCCGGCAAGAGCTCGCTCATCCACGGGTCACTACGCGGCCGGTCAGGCGTCGTGATCGTGGACCAGTCCCCGATCCGCGGGTCACGACGCAGCAACCCGGCCACGTACAGCGGGTTGCTCGACCCGATCCGTACCGCCTTCGCCAAGGCCAACGGCGTCAAGGCGGCGCTGTTCAGCGCGAACTCCGAGGGCGCCTGCCCGGCCTGCAAGGGCATCGGGCTGATCTACACGGACCTGGCGATGATGGCCGGCGTGGCGAGCGTCTGCGAGCGGTGCGAGGGGCGGCGGTTCACCGACGAGGTCCTCACGTACACGCTGCGCGGCAGGAACATCGGCGAGGTGCTGGCCATGTCGGTCACCGAGGCGTACGACTTCTTCCCGCACCCCATTCTCCGCCGACTGGTCGACGTCGGGCTCGGCTACCTCAGCCTCGGCCAGCCGCTGACCACCCTGTCCGGCGGGGAGCGGCAACGACTCAAGCTCGCGATCCACCTGGCGGAGAAGCGCAGCACGTACGTCCTCGACGAGCCCACCACCGGCCTGCACCTGGCCGACGTGGACCAGCTGCTGGCCCTGCTGGACCGCATGGTGGACGCCGGCAACACGGTCATCGTCATCGAGCACCACCAGGCCGTGATGGCCCACGCGGACTGGCTCATCGACCTGGGTCCGGGCGCCGGGCACGACGGCGGGCGCGTCGTCTTCACCGGCACGCCGGCCGACCTGGTCGCCCACGGGGAAACCCTCACCGCCACCCACCTGCGCGAGTACGTCCACCGGCCAGCGGCGCGAGGTTGAGGGGTCGGCGGGGCGGTCGACGCGGACTCGGCCCGCCCGGCGTCCGTCGCTGCACAGCGGGCGGCGGGCCGGGGCGAGCCGGCGCGGCCTCCGGTGCCAGCGGCGAGGCGGCGCGGCGTTCGGTGCCAGCGTCGTGGCGGCGCGGCCTCCGGTGCCAGCGGCGTGGCGGCGCACCCGCGAGGCGGCGTGCGGTGCCGATGCTCAGGCGATGTGGCGCAGCCAGCGTCGCTGCCAGGGTGTCTCGACCGCCTTCGGGTGGTAGCCCGCCCGGACAAAGGTCACCGCCCGCTCGGCCGGCAGGCCGTCGAGGATCGCCAGCGCGGCCAACGCCGTTCCCGTGCGGCCTACTCCGCCCCGGCAGGCCACTTCGACGCGTTCGCCGTCGTGTGCCCTTCGCAGCGCCGCGCGCAACGCATCGAGGGCGTCCACCCGATCGAGCGGCACCCAGAAGTCAGGCCACCGGATCCGCCGGTGTGGCCAGGCCGGCTCCGGGCCGGGCGCCAACAGCAGCGCGAAGTCGGCCGGTGGGGCGGTCGCGGCGACCCGACGCCCGCGCACCAACGCCCCGCTGGGCAGTACGAGCAACCCCGACTGCTCCGACCATGTCCCAGCGACAGTCACCGGCCCATTGTGCCGCGACCACCGGCCGGTCATGGTGCCCGATCGGCACAGACAGCGCCGCCCCCGGCCGGTTGGGCCGGGGGCGGCGCTGGTGTCGGTGCGCAGGTCGCCTCTCGGCGAGTGGCGCGACGCGGCTCCAGCCGAACGGTATTCCGCGAAGGCATTGAGGTGAGGCCCGGGGACACTGGATCACACCGACACAGCTTCACAACCAGCCAACCCCTCCCGATGTTCCCGCCCCGCTCAGATCTTGGACAGTTTCCGTCTTCAGGGCGGGCTCAACTGGTGGTTGCAACACCCTTCCGTTTTCTTCGTTGGGGTGGTTATGGCGTCGAGGTTG